>NZ_JBSGAQ010000004.1:0-520667 GCF_053600815.1 Mycobacterium sp. NPDC004974
CACCGTCATGCGGCGGGCCCAATGGCCACGAATCTTGTCAATGAAGGTCATACTGCGAATCCATCCGTCTTCCGGTCATTACGCCATTTGCGCGATCAGCGATCAGCATCGCCCAGCGACACCGCAGCGACGGAGTCACTGCACTGTCACGCCCGCTCGCCCGAGCCGGTGCCTCTGAAGAGCGGACCGAAGAATTCAGTTGTTGCGCCATGAGTAAATCACGGGCCCACGACGGTGGAAAACCCGCCGCGCGCCGCCGAACTGCATATCTACGGATTCAAAAAAGTGAATTCGGCTTTATCTATCACGCGCACCCAGTTGATCTACCTGGGAAAACGCCGCCAACCCCCGGTCCGCGCCCACCGCACTCGATGAACGCCGATGCCTTTCTGTTCACAACTGGTGTCCGGAGGGTTATCCGATCGTCGCCAACCGGTTTTCGAAATGCCCGCTCAGCGCCTTCCGCCGGGCCACCAACTCGACCATACTAAAAAGTATGGTAGTTTTCGGACCATGACGTCACCCCCCATCACTGAGCGCTCCATCACCGCCGAATTCGTCGCACGACTGGCCGAGCGGGCCGCTGAAGCCGAAGAGCTGCGCCGGCTTCCCGACGCGACGGTGACCGAACTTGTGGAATCCGGTTTCACCGAACTCCTGGTGCCCGCCCGCTACGGCGGTCAGCAGGCAGATTTCCCGGCGGTCCTGGATCCCGTGCGCCGAATGGCCCATGGCTGCACGTCGAGCGCCTGGACCATCGGCTTCCTGGCACTGCACAACTGGATGCTGGCGCTGTTCGGTGAGCAGGCCCAGGAGGAGGCGTTCGCGAGCCGACCGTTCCTGGCCCCGGCCCCACTCGCGCCGACCGGACGCGGGCTGCCGGCCGACGGCGGGATCCGCCTGACCGGCAGGTGGTCCTGGGCCACCGGCGTCATGCACGGCAACTGGATCATCGTCGCCGCGCTGTGCGGCCCCGACGATGCGCTGTATCCGGCGCTGGCGCTGCTGCCGATCAGCGACGTGACCGTGGCCGACGTGTGGCACACCGATGGCATGCGGGCCACCGGCTCCAACGACGTCATCGCCACCGACGTCTTCGTGCCGGAGCACCGACTGGTGAAAGTGCTCGACATCTATTCCGGCACGGCCCCGGGCGCCGGATTACACGACAGCTCCTCCTACCGCTGGCCGATGGTGCCCGCCCTGGCCCTGCTGGCAGCGATGCCCGCGCTGGGCAGCGCCGAGCGGGTCACCGAGATCTACGCGCAGCGCCTCGGCGAACGAGTGCTGCCCTACGAAGGCGTCATACAGAAGGACAAGCCGATCGCTCAGGCCCATCTGGCCGGGGCGCAGGTGCGGGTGCGGGCGTTGCGCGCCCTGCTGGCCGACACCGTCGGCGAGATCGAGGCCATCGTGGCGGCCGGAGACTCGGTGGACAAGCCGGTGCGCGCGCAGGCCCGGCTGTCGGCCGCGCATATCGTCAGCGAGTCCAAGGCGGTGATCGCCGATCTACTGGGCGCAGGCGGCGCGAGCATCCATTTCCTGTCCAGCCCGCTGCAGCGGTTCAAGCGCGACGTCGACGTCCTGTCCGGCCACGTGGTGTTCGACTACGACACCAGCCGCGAGCTGGCCGGTGCATTGACGCTGGGCATGAAGATCCCCCGAACGTCCATGATCTGACGGGGTCGACCGGCGCTCACGTCTGGGCCGGTGTGCACGCCAACGCCTCGATGATCACCTCACAGAACGCGGGCAGATCGCCGGGGGCGCGGCTGGTGATCAGGTTGCCGTCGATGCAGACCTGCCGGTCCACCACGGTGGCACCGGCGTTCCCGAGATCCGTGCGGATACTCGGATAGCTGGTGAGCGTGCGGCCGCGTACCACGTCCGCCTCGACCAGGGTCCACGGTCCGTGGCAGATCGCCGCGACGGGCTTGCCCGATCGGACGAAATCGCGGACGAACGCCACCGCAGACTTGTCGAGCCTCAATCTGTCCGGATTCACGGTCCCCCCGGGCAGGATCAGCGCGTCGAACTGATCGACCTTCGCCTCGGCAACCGTGCGGTCCACCGGAAAGGTGCCCGCCGGTTCGAGATCGTGATCACGAGCCTGGATTTCACCGGCCCTCAGTGACAGCAGCTCGACGTGACCGCCCTCGTTCTCGACGGCCGCGCGGGGTTGTTCGAGTTCGATGCGCTCCACACCGTCGGCGGCAAGAATCCCGACCCTGCGGCCTTCCAATTCCTTTCTCATGACAGTCCTTTCGTTGACACCGACGGGCAGCATCGAGCCTGGGCGCCCGCTGGAGGGCTACCCCGGGAAGCCGAGCCCAAAACGCGGAAGTTCAGTCCGCAGAACCCCTTGTCACCGGCTTTAACAAAAAGTAAAGTCACTTTCAGTTTTTTGCCCCGCACCTTTCAGGAGTCGAGCATGGAATCCTTCGTCCACCTGCGTAAAGGCAAGACCCCGAAACGGGTGCATGCCGACCTCGACGGCCTCAAGGACGACGAACTCGGTCGCGGCGGTTTCGTCGGCCGGACCGCCAACATGTACCGGCGCAATGACCCCACCGCCTACCGCACCGTCGGCCCGCTGCGCCCCACCGACGTTTTGTCCAGTGAGCTCAAGCCCAGCGACGCCACCGATGCCCAGGGCGGCCCGCTGCTGATGTTCTCCAACGCCGACTGCCAGGTGCTGCTGAGCCGGCGTACCGAGGAGATGCCGTTCTTCGTCCGCTACGTCGACGGCGACCTACTGTTGTTCGTCCACAAGGGATCGGGCCTCCTGGAGACCGAGTTCGGCCCGCTGCGTTACCGCGAGGGCGACTGGGTCTACATCCCGAAGGCCTGCACATTCCGCCAGGTGCCGGACACCGAGAGCACGTGGCTCATGATCCAGGCCACCGACGATTTCCGGGTTCCGCCGGCCGGCACCCTGGGCCGCCACTTCCCGTTCGACCCGGCGCAGGTCACCATTCCAGAGCCGCAGCCGATCGACGACGGCGTCGGGCCGCAGGACGCCGGAGAATACGAGGTCCGTCTGATTCATGAAGGCGGGCCGACTTCGCTGTTCTACCAACACAATCCCCTTGACGTGGAAGGCTGGCGGGGCGACAACTTCCCGTTCACCTTCAATATCGAGGACTACACCGTCATCACCTCCGAGAGCGTGCACCTGCCACCGACCGTGCACCTCTTCATGCAGGCCACCGGTGTGTACGTGATGAACTTCCTGCCCAAGCCCGCCGAAACCGTGCCGGGCACCGAGCGCACCCCGTGGTATCACCGCAACGTCGACTACGACGAGATCGCGTTCTTCCACGGTGGTTCGCTGTACGGCATCCCGATGCCGCCCGGCCTGGTTTCCCATGCACCACAGGGTGTTCACCACGGAGCCCCGGAGAAGGCGCGGGAACGTGCCCGCCGAAAGTTCGACGACTACGACCGCGTCGACTGGTCGGTGATCGCCATCGACACCCGCCGCCGTCTCATCCCGTCCGCCGAAATCCTCGCCAACGATCTGGGGCAGCACTAGAGATGACAACTGTTGAAGCGCCTGTGAAGCACGAATACGACCGCATCCCGTATCTGGTTGCCTACCAGAACAACTCGTCGGTGCGCGACGTGTACGGCGGCGTCGCAGAACTCGTCGTGCTGGAGAGCTACCTGCTGCGGCCCAAGTCGAAGTCCTCAGATACGGTGCTGGTGTTCATGCACCCGATCGGCGGCGGCGCGTACCTGCCCATGATCAATGCCCTGGCCCGCGCCGGACACCACGTCATCTACTGCAACAGCCGGTTCCGGGGCACCGACTCGGCACTGCTCATGGAGAAGGTGGTCGAGGATCTCGGCGAGTGCATCAAGGACGCCAAGCACCGACTGGGCTACGACAAGGTCGTCCTGGCCGGATGGAGTGGCGGCGGGTCGCTGTCGGTGTTCTACCAACAGCAGGCCCAGCATCCGACGGTGACGGCGAGCCCGTCCGGTGACGGGCCAGACCTCACCAAGCTCGGCCTGATCCCCGCCGACGGAATCATGCTGTTGGCCGCGCACATCAGCCGGCACGGCACGATGACCGAATGGATGGACGCGTCCATCCTCGACGAGAACGACCCGACCAAGCGGGACCCGGAACTCGATCTCTACGACCCGGACAACCCCAACCAGCCGCCCTACACGCCGGAGTTCCTGGAGCGTTACCACCAGGCCCAGATCGCCCGGAACCGGCGAATCACCAAGTGGGTCAAGGAAAAGCTGGCGGAACTCAAGGCCGCCGGACGTCCCGATGACGAGTTCGCCTTCGTCGTGCACGGCACCATGGCGGACCCGCGGTGGCTGGACCCCACCGTCGACCCCAACGATCGCCAACCCGGTACGTGTTATCTGGGTGATCCCCAGGTGGTAAACATGAGCCCGGTCGGCCTGGCGAGATTCTGCACGCTGCGCAGCTGGCTATCGCAGTGGAGCTACGACGACGCCAACGGTGACGCGGTCAAGGCCGGGCCGGATATCGCGGTCCCCGCCCTGGTGATCGGCAATCTGGCCGACGACGCCTGTACGCCCAGCCACACCCGCCGGCTGTACGAGGCGATCGGCCATTCCGACAAGGAGATGCACGAGATCCCCGGAGCCAACCACTACTACTCGGGCCCGGATCAGCGCGACACTCTCCGCCAGGCCGTCGCGATCTGCACGGATTGGCTGCACCGGCACGGATTTTCGCTGGATCCGGCATGACCACCGGACCTTTGGACGGCATCAGGGTGATCGAGCTCGGCACCCTGATCTCGGGTCCGTTCGCCGGCCGCCTGCTCGGCGACATGGGTGCCGAAGTCATCAAGATCGAACTGCCGGCCACCCCGGATCCGCTGCGCACCTGGGGGCAGGCCGAGCTCGACGGGCACCACTTCTTCTGGACCGTGCACGCCCGCAACAAGAAGGCCGTCACCCTGGACCTTCGGACCGCCAAGGGCCGCGAGTTGTTCCTCGAGCTGGTCGACCGGTCGGACATCATCGTGGAGAACTTCCGGCCCGGCACCCTGGAGAAGTGGAATCTGGGCTACGACGTTCTGCGCGAACGCAATAAGGGCATCATCCTGGTGCGGGTGTCCGGATACGGACAGACCGGGCCGGACGCCGGCAAGGCCGGCTATGCCTCGGTGGCCGAGGCGTCGAGCGGGCTGCGGCACATGAACGGGTTCCCCGGCGGCCCCCCGCCGCGGCTCGCCCTGTCGCTGGGCGACAGCCTGGCCGGCATGTTCGCCGCCCAGGGCGCCCTGGCCGCGCTGTACCGGCGGACCGTCACCGGCGAGGGGCAGATCGTCGACACCGCGCTCACCGAAAGTTGTCTGGCGATACAGGAATCCACCATCCCCGACTACGACATCGGCGGGGTGGTACGCGGGCCGTCGGGCACGCGGCTGGAAGGTATCGCGCCGTCGAACATCTACCAGAGCGCCAACGGCAGCTGGGTGGTGATCGCCGCCAATCAGGACACCGTGTTCCGCCGGCTGTGCGCGGCGATGGGGAGCCCCGAGCTGGCAACCGACGATCGATTCGCCAATCACGTTGCCCGCGGCCGCAATCAGGACGAGCTGGACAAGATCATCGGCGATTGGGCCGGCAAGCGGCAGCCGGAGGAGATCATCGAAACCCTGTCGCAGGCCGGTGTGATCAGCGGGCCGATCAACACCGTGGCCGAGGTGGTGGAAGATCCGCAACTGCAGGCCCGCGGGATGATCGCCGACCACTTCGATGAGCGGATCGGACGGACCGTAAAAGGCCCCGGCGTCGTCCCGGTGCTCTCCGAATCACCCGGCACGATCCGCAACGCCGGCTCAGCCCGGCCGGGCCAGCACAACGACGAGGTGTACGGCGACCTGCTCGGGCGCAGTGCACAAGACCTGGAAACCCTGCGCGCAGAGGGGGTGCTGTGAGATGAACCTGCCGACGAAGGTCGATATCCGCGAGGTGTGCCTGCGGGACGGCCTGCAGATCGAGACGCCGATTCCGTTGTCCGCCAAAGTTGCGATTCTCGAAGCCATCGTCGCGACCGGGGTACGGGAGGTGGAGGCGACGGCGTTCGTCTCGCCCTCGAAAGTACCGGCACTGGCCGATGCGGCCGAACTCGCCGAAGAACTGCACAGGTTCCCCGAGGTGGAGTTCTCCGCGCTGGTGGCCAGCCCCAACGGCGCCAAACGCGCCATCGCCGCCGGCCTACGGTCGATCGAGTACGTGGTGTCCGCATCGGACGCCCACTCCCATTCCAACGTGGGACGCACCTCGGCCGAGGCCACGGCACAGATCGCCGACATCGTGGCCATCGCGGGTGACAGCGACACCTCGGTGGAGGTGATCATCGCCACCGCGTGGGACTGCCCGTTCGACGGCCCGACCGATCCGCAGCGGGTGCTCGACATCGCCTCGGCTGCCGTCGGTTTCGGCGTGACCCGGATAGCCATTGCCGACACCATCGGCACCACCACCCCGCGCCGGGTCAGCTCGTTGATCGAGCAGGTCCGGCCGCTGATCGGTGATCTGCCGCTGGGGGCACACTTCCACAACACCCGCGGAGCGGGCCTGGCCAGTGCCTACGCGGCCGTGCAGTCCGGGGTCACCCGCCTGGATGCGTCGGTCGGCGGTTTGGGCGGCTGCCCGTTCGCGCCGGGTGCCAGCGGCAACATCGCCACCGAGGACCTCGTCTACATGTTGCGCGACAGCGACATCGCGGTCGATGTCGACCTGACCGCCGCCATCGAGGCGGCCCGTGTCGCCCAGGACGCCGTGGGCCATGAGCTACCCAGCGCGCTGCTGCGGGCCGGCGACCGGATCCTGGGCTGAGGCGTCGATGACCGCTGCCGAGCTGGGTACCAAAGGCCGCCAGACGCGGTCTGCCATCGAACTGGCTGCGCGGAAGCTGTTCGCCGAGCGCGGCTTTCACGGCACGACCTTGTCGGACATCACCTCGGCTGCAGGCAAGAGCCCGGCGGTGTTCTACCGGTATTTCACCGACAAAGAGGACCTGCTGGCGGCGCTGGCGGAATCGTTCCTGCACGACGTCGTCGAACCGTCCGGCCTGAACCTGCACCTGCCGGACTCCCCTGACGACACCGAGTTCTTCACCACGGTGGTCACCGGCTACTGGAACATCTTCAAACAGAACATCGGCATCATGATCGCGGTCGCCCAACTGGCGGCCACCCAGCAGCGATTCGCCGACGTGCAGAACAAGTTCCGCCGGTTCGGTATCGACATCGTCATCGCATCGGTGCACCACGCCCAGGGACAGGGCCACGCTCAGGGACTGCAGCCAGAGCACGTCGGCGCGGCCATCGCCTTGTTGTTCGAGAACTTCACCACGGTCTTTGTCGGCCAGTCCGGGTTGGGTATCGAGATCAGCGATTCCGACGCCATCGCCACCCTGTCCACCATCTGGAAGAGAACCTTGTACGGCTTCTGACCCGAGCTTCCGACCCGAGAAAGAGAGATCATCGTGGATTTCGCTTTGCCCGACCATCTTTCGACTGTGCTTGCCGAGATGGACGAGTTCATCGAGGCCGAGATCAAGCCGCTTGAGCGCGAGCACATGCAGTACTTCGACCAGCGCCGCGAATACGCCCGCACCGACTGGGAGAACGGCGGAGTGCCCGCCCGGGCCTGGGAGGATCTGCTCGACGAGATGCGTCGCCGGGCCGATGCCGCCGGATGGCTGCGCTACGGTCTGCCCGCCCGGTTCGGCGGGCGGGACGGCAGCAACCTGGATATGGCGGTCATCCGGGAACACCTGGCGCACAAGGGCCTCGGGCTGCACAACGATCTGCAGGACGAGTCCTCGATCGTGGGAAACTTCCCGCAGGTGATCATGATGGATCGGTTCGGCACCGAGGCGCAGAAGGCCGACTGGGTCGAGGCGATGCTCACCGGCAAGCGTTCGATGGCCTTCGGGTTGACCGAGCCCGACCACGGATCGGATGCCACCTGGTTGGAGACGACGGCGGTCCGAGACGGCGACGGTTGGATCATCAACGGCCGCAAGCGGTGGAACACCGGGGTACACCGCGCCACCCACGATCTGATCTTCGCCCGGACCTCCGGCGAGCCCGGACAGGCCCGTGGCATCAGCGCATTTCTGGTGCCCACCGATTCACCGGGTTTCACCGTCCCGTTCTACTGGTGGACGTTCAACATGCCGACCGATCACGGCGAGGTCGAGTTGAACAACGTACGGGTGCCCGACGACGCGGTGCTCGGCGAGGTCGACCGGGGCTTGGAGGTCGGGCAGACGTTCCTGCACGAGAACCGGATTCGTCAGGCCGCAAGCAGCCTGGGCGCGGCCCAGTTCTGCATCGACCGCGCAGTGGACTACGCCAACCGGCGCATGGTGTTCGGCAAGCCGCTGGCGGTGAACCAGGCCGTGCAGTGGCCGTTGGTGGAATTGCAGACCGAAGCCCAGATGGTCAGGCTGCTCGTCCGTTACGCCGCGACGCAGTTGGACCAGAACCACCACATGGAAGTGTCCGACAAGGTGTCGATGGCCAACTACCGCGCCAACCGCCTGGTGTGCGAAGCCGCCGATCGGGCCATGCAGGTGCACGGTGGCATCGGCTACAGCCGTCACGAACCGTTCGAGCACATCTACCGCCACCACCGGCGCTACCGCATCACCGAAGGCGCCGAAGAGATCCAGATGCGCCGGGTGGCGCAGCGGCTGTTCGGGTTCGGCAAGGCCAAGCGGTGACCGAGACCGGCCTGCTCACCTCCCGGCTGGTCGATGTTCTCACCCCCGTGCTCGGCGACGGGGTGGCCGTGGAGAACCTGCGTGAGCTGACCGGCGGAGCCAGCCGCACCACGTGGTCCTTCGACGCCATCACGGACTCGGCTCGGCGCCCGCTGATCCTGCGCACCGGCGCACCCGATGAGGTACATGCCGGGATGGAGCTGGAGGCCGGCGCTCAACGGGCGGCGGCTCTGGCCGGGGCGCCGGTCCCCCACGTACTGATCGCCGATAATTCCGTTGCCGCGCTGGGTGATCCCTTCCTGATCTGTGACTTCATCGCTGGCGAGACCATCGTGCGACGCATTCAACGCACGCTCGACGATGACGGCCGGGCCCGGCTGCTCACTCAGTGCGCACAGGCGCTGGCTGCCATCCATCGGGCCGAGCCGCCCGCGCTACCCGGCCTCGTCGAGCAGGACCAGATATCCCAATGGCGGGAGCAGCTCGACGAGATGTGCGATACCACAGCCACTTTCGAGTGGGTGTTTCGCTGGCTGGCCGCGAACCGGCCGCCCGCGTCGCCGCTGCGGTTGGTGCACGGTGACTTCCGGATGGGCAATGTGATCGTCGACGACTCAGGCCTGGCCGCGGTACTGGACTGGGAGTTGGTGCACCTCGGCGAGGTGTACGAAGACCTGGCCTGGTTCTGCATCCGGGCCTGGCGGTTCGGGGCTCCGCCCGCCCTCGGGGCAGGCGGGCTTGGCAGCATCGAGAGCTTTCTGAACGACTACGAGGAAGCCGGCGGCGTCACCCTCGACAGGTCCGCGATCCGCTGGTGGCTGGTGCTCGCCACGCTGCGCTGGGGTGTCATCTGCCGCTATCAGGCAGAACGACACCTGAGCGGGCAGACCCCGTCGGTAGAGCTGGCGACGATCGGGCGTCGAGTCTGTGAGACCGAGTGGGACCTGTTGTGTCTGCTGGACGGGAGCAGCTGGTGAGCAACCTGTACGGACGGCCGACCGCGGCCGAACTCGTCGCCGCGGTCGCGGAATTTCTCGACACCGAGGTGCGCGACAGTGAGACGGTCGCAGCTCCGGTGAAATTTCAGGCCAGGGTCGCCGCCAACGCGCTACGGATGGTCGAACGCGAACTGCTGGCCTCCGACACCCCTGCTGCGGCCACCGCCTCGTCTGAGGCCCTGGCCGGGGTCGGGTTCACCGATGAGGCCGCGCTGGCGGCGGCGATCCGCGCCGGCGAACTCGATGACCGGGCCGACGACGTCACCGCCTGCCTACGCATCCTGGTGCGTCAACGGCTTGCCGCCGCGCATCCGGGTTACGACGAACCGTGACTCCCCGTCGCGCCGAGTTCTACACCACGGTCGTGGGCGCCGCGCCGGCACAGCCCTGGTGTAGAACTCGGCGTGCGTCGGGAAGGCCGCCGGAGCCGTCAGAGCCTGCGGATCCGGGCCAGCCACGCCGGCTCGTCCACCCGGGCTCCGACCTGCTCCCCCAGCGCCTCGGCATGGGCCGCACCCACCACGCCGCGGTATGTCGTGGTGTCCAGCGCCTCCAGCTCCCAGCCATCGGCGAAGGCCTGGCGGATCACCTCGGCGCTGACCTGGGGTCCGAACCCACGACCCGCGTCGGACAGCGCCAGGACGTGCACCGTCGCACCAGGCCGGGCTACCCGGTGCAGGCTGGCCACATAGCGCGGCCGGTCGGCATCGTCGAAGACATGAAACAGCGCACTGTCGACGATCGTGTCGTAACGCGGGTCCTGCTCCGCACCGAGGCGGGTCGCGTCGGCGACGGCGAAATGCGCGTCGATGCCACGCTGCGCGGCGTTCTCCCGGGCCTGGGTGACGGCCTGTTCGGAGAAGTCGATACCGAGGACGTCGTACCCGAGCCGGGTCAGCAGCATGGTGTGTTCACCAGCGCCGCAGCCGACATCGAGCACCTTGCCGCCCACACGACCGGTGCGTTCCAACTCGACGATGGCCGGTTGCGGCTCGCCGATGACCCAGGGCGCGGTCCGGGACTCGTAGGCTTCGTCGAACAGCGACTGTGCAGGCGTGGAGTTCATGATTCGAGTCTGAAACCTGAATAGCCATTGAGGTCAAGCCCTACCCGAGGAGCCGATGATGTCCCCTGCCGAAGTCGAACTCATCGACGACGTCGCGCACCGACTGTTCGACGCGATCGAGCGCGGCGACAAGGCCGGTGTAGCTCAGCTGTGGGCCGATGACGTCGTCGTATGGCACGCCGGCGATTCCAGGGACAACGACCGGCCCCGCGCGTTGAAAGTCATCGACTGGTTCATCAACGCCACCCGGGAGCGCCGCTACGAGGTGTTGGACCGGCAGTTCTTCGACGGCGGATTCGTCCAGCAGCACCTCCTGCACGCCGGCGCACCTGACGGCACATTGATCGCATTGCGGGTGTGCATCGTGATCAAAGTGGGTACCGACGGTCTGATCCACCGCATCGACGAGTACTTCGATCCGAAGGACATCGCGCCGCTGCTCACCTGACCCGAGCCGTTCATCCGGCCCGACAAGACTGGAGATGGCATGGCCACGATCAGCGACATCCTCACCGCGAGCGCCGGGAACTGGACACTGGTTCCGGATCGGTCCGCCGTGACGTTCCGGAACAAGACACTGTGGGGCCTGTCGACGGTCACCGGGCGGTTCACCGAGTTCACCGGTGAAGGCTCCGCCGGCGCCGGGGTGAACGGCCGGGTGGTGATCGCCGCGGCATCGGTGCGCACCGGGATCAGCAAGCGGGACAACCATCTGCGATCCGCCGACTTCTTCGACGCCCAGGCCCATCCCGGCATCACGATGGAGGTGACGGGTTTGGGCCCGTCCGACGACAGGGTGCAGTTGACGACGGTCCTGACGGTTCGCGGAGTGTCGAAGCCCATCGATTTACCGGTCGATGTGCAGGTCCTCGACGACGGCGCGCTGCGGCTGTCGGGCCAGTGCCAGGTTCAACGAGACGACTTCGGCGTGTCGGGAGACCTGCTGGGGATGGTCGGTCCGACCACAGTCCTGTCCGGTGAACTTGTGTTCACCCGAGTCTGATGCCCCACAACAGGATTCGCTGAGTTGTCCGGCCTACGGGGCCCCGCGCAGTAGCATCGGCATCATGGCCGGCCCCGCGCCGCTGCACATCCTGGTGTACAGCGACAACCCGCGCACCCGCGAACAGGTACGTCTCGCACTGGGCAAACGCGTGCATCCGGAACTGCCCGAACTGGAATACGTGGAGATCGCCACCGCACCGATGGTGATCTCGCGGATGGACGCCGGGGGTATCGACCTGGCCATCCTCGATGGTGAGGCCACCCCGGCCGGGGGCATGGGCGTCGCCAAACAACTCAAGGACGAGATCGCGAATTGCCCGCCGATCCTGGTGCTGACCGGGCGTCCTGACGATGCCTGGCTGGCTAGCTGGTCACGGGCCGAGGCGGCCGTGCCGCACCCGATCGATCCGATCCGGTTGGGCGATGCGGTGGTGTCGCTCCTGCGCACCCCGGTCCAGTAACCCTTTTTCGAATTGCCGTGTTGCCGTTGATTGTTCGCGGCATGGCTCTGGCCGCAGCGACACGCTGCCCCGATATGAAACGATACTAACCAAAATGTGTGGCGCAGGCCGCAAACCTCGCTAGGCTGTGGGTTAGCTCACATCGACAGCCCACCGAGGGAGCGATAAGTGGCATGAATCTATACACGCCCATCTTGGTTCTCGGAGCGATCGCGGCGGCGTTCGCCGTGGTTTCCGTGGGGATCGCGCTCGTCATCGGCCCGCGCCGCTACAACCGGTCCAAACTCGAGGCCTACGAATGCGGTATCGAGCCGATGCAGCCCGGCGCCGCCGGCGTGACCGGCCAACGCATGCCCATCCGGTATTACCTGACCGCGATGTTGTTCATCGTGTTCGACATCGAAATCGTCTTCCTCTATCCGTGGGCGGTGGCCTTCGACAACCTCGGGTTGTTCGCGCTGGTGGAGATGTTGCTGTTCATGCTCACGGTGTTCGTGGCGTACGCCTACGTCTGGCGGCGAGGAGGCCTGAATTGGGACTAGAGGAACGTCTGCCCGGTGGAATCCTGCTGTCGACGGTCGAAGCGGTCGCGGGATACGTGCGCAAGGGGTCGTTGTGGCCGGCCACCTTCGGCCTGGCCTGCTGCGCAATCGAGATGATGTCGACGGCCGGACCGCGTTTCGACATCGCCCGGTTCGGGATGGAACGATTCTCGGCGACGCCGCGGCAGGCTGATCTGATGATCGTGGCGGGCCGGGTGAGCCAGAAGATGGCACCGGTGCTGCGGCAGATCTACGACCAGATGGCCGAGCCGAAATGGGTGCTGGCCATGGGGGTTTGCGCCTCCTCAGGCGGCATGTTCAACAACTACGCAGTGGTCCAGGGCGTCGACCATGTGGTGCCCGTCGACATCTACCTGCCCGGCTGCCCACCACGACCGGAGATGCTGCTGCACGCAATCCTGAAGCTGCACGACAAGATTCAGCAGATGCCACTCGGGGTGAACCGCGAGGAGGCGATCCGGGAAGCCGAGAAGGCAGCGCTGGCGGTCACACCCACCATCGAACTCAAGGGTCTGCTGCGGTGAGCACGGCCAACGGAAGCACCGAGAGCACCGGGGCGGGCACAGGCCAGGGGCCCGAGGTGATCGCGACGCGCCGCGGCATGTTCGGCGCCTCGGGCACGGGCGACACGTCGGGGTACGGCCGGCTGGTGAGTTCGGTGGCACTACCCGGTAGTTCCCCGCGCCCCTACGGCGGGTATTTCGACGAGGTGGTGGACCTGCTCACCGAAATCCTCGGCGAGGAGCGCTATGCGGTGTCGATCGAGCGCGTGGTGGTTCATCGAGATGAGCTGACCCTGGAGGTCAGCCGGGTTCAACTACCCGCTGTGGCCAGCATTTTGCGCGATGATCCCCAATTGCGGTTCGAGCTGTGCCTCGGTGTGAGCGGTGTCCACTACCCCGACGACACCGACCGTGAACTCCATGCGGTCTACCCCCTGATGTCGATCACCCACAACCGCCGGATTCGGCTGGAAGTCGCGGCGCCCGACGCGGATCCGCACATTCCGTCGCTGTATACGGTCTATCCGACCACCGACTGGCACGAACGCGAGACCTACGACTTCTTCGGCATCGTGTTCGACGGGCATCCGGCGTTGACCCGGATCGAGATGCCCGACGACTGGGTCGGCCATCCCCAGCGCAAGGACTATCCGCTGGGCGGTATTCCGGTCGAATACCACGGCGCGCAGATCCCGCCGCCCGATCAGCGGAGGTCCTACACCTGATGAGTACCGAATCCCCCGTCGTGGTGGTCGGCGGACAGGACTGGGACGACGTGGTGGCTGCGGCCCGCGAGCATGCCGGCGAACGCATCGTGGTCAACATGGGTCCTCAGCATCCGTCGACCCACGGGGTGCTGCGGTTGATCCTGGAGATCGAGGGCGAGATCATCACCGAAGCCCGTTGCGGCATCGGCTATCTGCATACCGGCATCGAGAAGAACCTGGAATACCGCAACTGGACGCAGGGCGTCACGTTCGTCACCCGGATGGACTACCTCTCGCCGTTCTTCAACGAAACGGCGTACTGCCTGGGTGTGGAGAAGCTGCTGGACATCACCGACGATATCCCGCCGCGCGCCAGCGTGATCCGGGTGATGCTCATGGAGCTCAACCGGATCTCCTCGCACTTGGTGGCGCTGGCCACCGGCGGGATGGAGCTCGGCGCGATGAGCGCGATGTTCTACGGATTCCGGGAACGTGAAGAGATCCTGCGGGTCTTCGAGTCGATCACCGGCCTGCGGATGAACCATGCCTACATCCGACCGGGCGGGCTGGCCGCCGACCTACCCGACGATGCGGTGAGCCAGATTCGCGCGCTACTCGATCTACTGCCGAAAGGCCTGCAGGACTTGGAGGATCTGCTCAACGAGAACTACATCTGGAAGGCCCGCACGGTCGGTGTCGGATATCTCGACCTGACCGGGTGCATCGCGCTCGGGATCACCGGCCCGGTGTTGCGCTCCACCGGACTCCCCCACGATCTGCGTCGTGCACAACCGTATTGCGGTTACGAGGACTACGAATTCGACGTCATCACCGATGACCGCTGCGACTCGTACGGCCGGTACATCATCCGGGTCAAGGAGATGCGCGAGTCGTTGAAGATCGTCGAGCAGTGCGTCGCCAAACTGGAGAAACTCGGCCCCGGTCCGGTGATGATCACCGACAAGAAGCTGGCCTGGCCGGCCGATCTCAAGCTCGGCCCGGACGGGCTGGGCAACTCCCCCGAGCACATCGCCAAGATCATGGGCCACTCCATGGAGGGGCTGATCCATCACTTCAAGCTCGTCACCGAGGGCATCCGGGTACCGGCCGGGCAGGTGTACGTCGCGGTGGAGTCCCCGCGCGGGGAGCTCGGGGTGCACATCGTGTCCGACGGTGGCACCCGGCCGTACCGCGTGCACTACCGCGACCCCTCGTTCACGAATCTGCAAGCGGTGGCGGCGATGTGCGAGGGCGGCATGGTGGCTGACGCCATTGCCGCGGTGGCGTCGATTGATCCGGTCATGGGTGGAGTTGATCGCTGATGAGCGCTTGCGCGAAGAGGAAACCGGGCAGGAGCGCTTGCGCGAAGAGGAGACAGCACGGATGAGCGACGTATTCATTCAACTGGGGCAGCGCCCCGATGAAGCGGGCCCGCCGATCAACGGGCCCGCGGCGTATCCGGATGAGGTGACGGCCCGGCTCAGCGCCGACGCCGAGCAGATCACCGCCCGCTATCCTGACGCCCGTTCCGCCCTGCTGCCGCTGCTTCATCTGGTGCAGGCAGAGGACGGTTGCCTCACACCTGCCGGAATCGGTTTCTGCGCAGCGCTGTTGGGCCTGACCGATGCCGAGGTCACCGCGGTGGCCACGTTCTACTCGATGTACCGGCGTACCCCTACCGGCGACTACCTCGTCGGCGTCTGCACCAACACGCTGTGCGCGATCATGGGCGGCGACGCGATTCTGGACGCACTGCAGGATCATCTCGACATCCACGCTGGGGAAACGACTGCGGACGGCCGGGTCACCCTCGAACACATCGAGTGCAATGCGGCATGCGACTACGCCCCGGTGGTGATGGTCAACTGGGAGTTCTACGACAACCAGACTCCGTCGTCGGCACGAGATCTGGTGGACGGCTTACGTGGCGGGACGCCCCCGGCACCGACGCGCGGGGCACCACTGTGCACCTTCCGGGAAACGGCGCGCACCCTGGCGGGCCTGACCAATCCGCACGTGTCGGGCGGCGCCCCCGGCACAGCGACCCTGGCCGGCCTGCGTGAAGCCCACAAACGCGGAATGTCCGCTCCTGAGGCAGGTCCGATCGAATGACCGCACTGACCCCGGTACTCAGCCGATTCTGGGACGAACCAGAACCGTGGACGTTGGACACCTACCGCCGCCACGACGGTTACCGCGGGCTGCAGCGGGCCCTGGCGATGGGGCCCGACGACGTGATCGCGCTGGTGAAGGATTCCGGACTGCGCGGACGCGGCGGCGCCGGGTTCCCGACCGGGACCAAGTGGTCGTTCATCCCGCAGGGTGAAGACGGCGCGGGGGCCAAGCCGCACTACCTCGTGGTCAACGCCGATGAGTCGGAACCCGGTACGTGCAAGGACATTCCGCTCCTGCTGACCACCCCGCACTTCCTGGTCGAAGGTGTGATCATCGCGGCGTACGCGATCCGGGCCCGCCACGCGTTCATCTACGTGCGCGGTGAGGTGGTCCCGGTGCTGCGGCGTCTGCAGGCCGCGGTCGCCGAAGCGTATGCGGCCGGATATCTGGGCACCGACATCCTCGGCTCTGGCTTCGATCTGGAGCTGACCGTGCACGCCGGTGCGGGCGCCTACATCTGCGGCGAGGAGACCGCGCTGCTGGATTCCCTGGAGGGCCGGCGTGGCCAACCGCGGTTGCGGCCACCGTTTCCCGCCGTCGCGGGCCTGTACGCCTGCCCGACCGTCGTCAACAATGTCGAGTCCATCGCCAGTGTCCCGCCGATCCTGGTCAACGGGGTGGACTGGTTCCGGTCGATGGGTTCGGAGAAATCCCCCGGCTTCACGTTGTATTCGCTGTCGGGCCACGTCAACCGGCCCGGCCAGTACGAGGCACCGCTCGGGATCACGCTGCGCGAACTGCTCGATTATGCCGGCGGTGTTCGCGACGGGCACACCTTGAAATTCTGGACCCCGGGCGGTTCGTCGACACCGCTACTCACGGCCGAACACATCGACGTGCCACTGGATTACGAGGGTATGGCCTCCGTCGGGTCCATGCTCGGCACCAAGGCGCTGCAGATCTTCGACGAGACCACCTGTGTGGTGCGGGCCGTACGGCGCTGGACCCAGTTCTACGCCCACGAGTCCTGCGGAAAGTGCACACCGTGCCGCGAGGGCACCTACTGGCTGGCCCAGATCTATGCCCGGCTGGAAACCGGTGCGGGTAGCCAGGCCGATATCGACAAGCTGCTCGACATCGCCGACGGCATCTTCGGAAAGTCCTTCTGCGCATTGGGAGACGGTGCGGCCAGCCCGATCATGTCCTCGATCCAGCATTTCCGGGACGAGTATGTGGCGCACCTGGACGGTGGGTGCCCGTTCGATCCGCACGCTTCGACGCTGATGGCGACCGAAGGGGTGGGTGCGTAGATGTTTCTCACCGCGAGATTTCTCACCGCGAGGAAAGGGGGCCGTACGTGACATTGGCTGAGCCGACCAAGGACGCCCCGCCGGTGGAGATGGTGTCGCTGACCATCGACGGTGAGCAGATCAGTGTCCCCAAGGGCACGTTGGTGATCCGCGCCGCCGAGCTGATGGGTGTCCAGATCCCCCGGTTCTGCGACCATCCGCTGCTCGATCCGGTCGGGGCGTGCCGACAGTGCCTCGTCGAGGTCGAGGGTCAGCGCAAACCGATGGCCTCGTGTACCACCACGGTCAGCCCGGACATGGTCGTACACACCCAGTACAGCTCCGAGGCCGCCGACAAGGCACAACGCGGCGTGATGGAGCTGCTGCTGATCAACCATCCGCTGGACTGCCCCGTCTGCGACAAGGGCGGCGAATGTCCCTTACAGAACCAGGCGATGTCCAACGGGCGCCCGGAAACCCGGTTCGAGGACGTCAAGCGGACCTACCCCAAGCCGATCAACATTTCCGCACAGGTACTGCTGGACCGCGAACGGTGCGTGTTGTGCGCACGCTGCACCCGATTCTCCGCGCAGATCGCCGGTGACCCGTTCATCGAGCTGCTGGAACGCGGTGCGCTGCAACAGGTCGGCATCGCCCCGGGGGAAC
Source organism: Mycobacterium sp. NPDC004974 (assembly GCF_053600815.1). Lineage (NCBI taxonomy): Bacteria > Bacillati > Actinomycetota > Actinomycetes > Mycobacteriales > Mycobacteriaceae > Mycobacterium > Mycobacterium sp. NPDC004974. The sequence continues at coordinate 18,111 of NZ_JBSGAQ010000004.1, forward strand.
CGCTCCAGTCCTACTTCTCCGGCAACACCGTGCAGATCTGTCCGGTGGGGGCGCTGACCGGGACGGCCTACCGGTTCCGGGCCCGGCCGTTCGACCTCGTCTCCAGCCCCAGCGTCTGTGAGCACTGCGCGTCGGGTTGCGCCCAGCGCACCGACCATCGACGCGGAAAGGTACTGCGCCGCTTGGCCGGCGATGATCCCGAGGTCAACGAGGAGTGGAACTGCGACAAGGGCCGGTGGGCATTCACCTACGCGACGGTCGGTGACCGGATCACCACGCCGCTGATCCGTGAAGACGGTGCGTTACGACCGGCTTCGTGGTCGGAGGCGCTGACGGTGGCCGGAGCGGGCCTGCTGGCCTCCGGTGCAAACACCGGCGTGCTGGTGGGCGGGCGCTGCACTGTGCAGGATGCGTACGCGTACTCGAAGTTCGCTCGAATGGTGCTGGGCACCAACGACATCGACTTCCGTGCCCGCCCGCATTCCGGCGAGGAGGCTGCTTTCCTCGCGGCACACGTCGCCGGGCATCCCATGACACTGCGCTACGCCGAACTGGAGAAGGCGCCGACCGTGCTGCTCGTCGGGCTGGAGCCCGAAGAGGAATCCCCGATCGTCTTCCTGCGCCTGCGCAAGGCCGCCAGAAAGAACGGCCTGCAGGTACTCGCGGTGGCCCCGTTCGCCAGCCGTGGCCTGACCAAGATGGCGGGCACACTGGTCCCGACGGTCCCTGGGGCCGAAGCTGGCGCGCTGGAGGCGCTGGAAACCGATGAGCGGTTGCGTCGCCCCGGTGCGGTGATCCTGGTGGGTGAACGACTGGCAACCTCGCCCGGTGCGCTGTCGGCCGCGCTGCGGCTTGCCTCGGCCACCGGCGCCCGGCTGGCCTGGATTCCACGCCGGGCCGGTGAGCGCGGCGCCCTGGAGGCCGGTGCCCTGCCCAACCTGCTGCCCGGCGGCCGCCCCGTCGACGACGCCGACGCCCGGGCCCAGACCGCCGCGGTGTGGAACACGTCCGACCTGCCTGGCACCGCGGGCCGCGACACCACCGCCATCCTGGCCGCGGCCGCCGACGGAACGCTCTCGGCACTCATCGTCGGCGGTGTCGAGGTCACCGACCTTCCCGACCCTGCCGCCGCATTGGCGGCGCTGCGCGCCACTCCGTTCGTGGTGAGCCTCGAGTTGCGTGAGAGTGAGGTCACCGAACTGGCCGACGTGGTCTTCCCCGTGGCGCCGGTGGTGGAGAAGGGCGGCGCATACCTCAACTGGGAAGGCCGGATTCGCCCGTTCCGACCGGCCTTGCAGACCAACGCCGTCCCCGACCTTCGCGTCCTGCACTACCTGGCCGACGAGATCGGCGTCGATCTCGGCCTGACCGGACCCGAGGCCGCCGACGGCGAGCTGGCCGGGCTCGGCACCTGGACCGGACCCCGCGCCGCCGAACCGTCGGCCGTGCCCACACCGCCCCCGACCCCGGGCCCCGGGCAGGCCGTGCTGGCCAGTTGGCGCCAGCTCCTGGACGCCGGACGCCTTCAAGACGGCGAACCGTATCTGGCCGGCACCGCGGTAAGCCCCGTGGTGCGCCTGTCCCCGGCCACCGCCGCCGAACTCGGTGCGACAGCGGGAGATCCGGTGACCGTGAGCACCGACCGCGGCGCCGTCACGCTGCCGCTGTCGGTCACCGAGATGCCCGACCGGGTGGTGTGGCTGCCCACCAATTCCCCGGGATCAGCGATTCATCGCCAACTCGGGGTGACCGCCGGGGCCTTGGTCTCGATCGCACGGGCCTCGATCGCGCGGGCCGACTCATGAAGTACCCCGATCCCACCCTGTTCGGTCACGACCCATGGTGGCTGATCCTGGCCAAGGCGCTCGGGGTGTTCGTCTTCCTGCTGCTCACCGTGCTCGCAGCGATCCTGATCGAACGTAAGGTGCTGGGCCGCATGCAGCTGCGACCCGGCCCCAACCGCGTCGGTCCGTGGGGTCTGCTGCAGTCCTTGGCCGACGGCGTGAAACTCGCCCTCAAGGAAGGGCTCGTTCCTGCAGGTGTAGACAGGCCGATCTACCTACTCGCACCGATCATCTCGGTGATCCCCGCCTTCATGGCTTTCGCGGTGATCCCGATGGGCGGCGAGGTGTCGGTGTTCGGTCACCGCACCGCACTGCAATTGACCGATCTCCCCGTGGCGGTGCTCTACATCCTCGCTGTCACCTCCATCGGGGTGTACGGGATCGTTCTGGCGGGTTGGGCATCCGGGTCCACCTACCCGCTGTTGGGTGGCCTGCGATCCAGCGCCCAGGTGATCTCCTACGAGATCGCGATGGCATTGTCGTTCGCCGCGGTGTTCCTCTACGCCGGCACCATGTCCACCTCCGGCATCGTCGCGGCGCAGGACCGCACCTGGTACGTGTTCCTGCTGCTGCCGTCGTTCGTGGTGTACGTGACCTCGATGGTGGGCGAAACGAACCGGGCGCCTTTCGATCTGCCCGAGGCCGAGGGAGAACTGGTCGGCGGATTCCACACCGAGTACTCGTCGCTCAAGTTCGCCATGTTCATGCTCGCCGAGTACGTGAACATGACGACCGTCTCCGCTCTGGCCACCACGATGTTCCTCGGCGGCTGGCATGCGCCGTTCCCGTTCAACCTGATCGACGGCGCCAACAGCGGCTGGTGGCCGCTGCTGTGGTTCACCGCCAAGGTGTGGACGTTCATGTTCATGTACTTCTGGCTTCGGGCCACCCTGCCCCGGTTGCGCTACGACCAGTTCATGGCGCTGGGCTGGAAGGTGCTCATCCCGGTGTCCCTGGTCTGGATCATGGTCGTCGCTGTCACCCACAGCCTGCGCGAGCACGGTTACCACAACTGGGCCACCGGCCTGGTGACCACCGCGGTAGTGGTCGTCGCGGTGCTGGCCGTCGCGCTGTGGAAGGCACTGCGGGCCAGAACCGTTCAGCCGATACCGCAGCAGAGCGCCGGCGCCTATCCGGTACCGCCGCTGCCGAACGCTGGAAAGGAGGCCGTCGATGCCTAAGTTCCTCGACGCCTTGGCCGGATTCGCGGTCACGTTCAGTTCGATGTTCAAAAAGACACTCACCGAACAGTATCCCGAAGAACCGGGTCCGGTCGCGCCGCGCTATCACGGCCGCCATCAACTCAACCGCTACCCCGACGGCCTGGAGAAGTGCATCGGCTGCGAGTTGTGCGCCTGGGCCTGCCCGGCCGACGCCATCTTCGTCGAAGGCGCCGACAACACTGACGCGGAACGGTTCTCGCCGGGTGAGCGCTACGGCCGGGTGTACCAGATCAATTACCTGCGCTGCATCGGGTGCGGATTGTGCATCGAGGCCTGCCCGACCCGTGCCCTGACCATGACCAACCAATACGAGATGGCCGACGACAACCGGGCAGATCTGATCTGGGGTAAGGACAAGCTGCTGGCTCCGCTGCAACCCGGCATGCAGGCGCCCCCGCATGACATGGCGCCGGGCAGCACCGACGACGACTACTACCTCGGCCGGATCAACCCCCTGACCGAGGACGTCCCGTGAGCCCCGACGTCGCACTGCTCGCCGCGGAGCATATTTCGCGGCTCGCCGCGGCGGAAGGCGCGGCGAGGACATCGACGTCGGAAGCAGTTCTGTTCTGGATCCTCGGGACCGTCGCGGTGCTCGGCGCCATCGGAGTGGTGGCGGCACCGAAAGCCGTGTACTCCGCGGTCTTCCTGGCCAGCACCATGATCTCGCTGGCAGCGCTCTACATCGCCCAGGACGCTCTGTTTCTCGGTGTGGTGCAGGTGGTGGTCTACACCGGCGCGGTGATGATGCTGTTCCTGTTCGTGATGATGCTGATCGGAGTCGACCTGTCCGAATCCTTCGCCGAAACGCTACGCGGCCAACGCCTTGCGGCGCTCGCCGCAGGCACCGGATTCGGGATCCTGTTGATCGCGGGGATCGGTAACGTTTCGGTCGCCGGATTCACCGGGCTGGCGCAGGCCAACAGCGGCGGCAACGTCGAGGGGCTCGCAGCGTTGATCTTCACGCGGTACCTGTGGGCGTTCGAGTTGACCAGCACATTGCTCATCACCGCGGCCCTGGGTGCGATGGTGTTGGCCCATCGGGAACGGTTCGAGCACCGCAAGACCCAACGCGAGCTGGCGGTCGAACGCTTCCAGGCCGGCGGGCATCCGACCCCGCTCCCCAATCCCGGTGTCTACGCGCGGCACAACGCCGTCGACGTCCCGGCGCGGCTGCCCGATGGCTCCGATGCAGCATCATCGGTCAGCGCCATTCTGCCGCAGCGCACGATGAGTAACTCGCCGAACGGGGAGGGGTGATGCGATGAATCCCGACAACTATCTCTACCTGTCGGCACTGATGTTCACGATCGGCGCATCGGGAGTGCTGTTGCGACGCAATGCCATTGTGATGTTCATGTGCGTCGAGCTCATGCTCAACGCCGCCAATCTGGCGTTCGTCGCTTTCTCTCGCATGCACGGCCAGCTCGACGGCCAGGTGGTCGCGTTCTTCACCATGGTGGTCGCCGCCTGCGAGGTGGTGGTGGGCCTGGCGATCATCATGACCATCTTCCGCACCCGCCGTTCGGCCTCGGTCGACGACGCCAGTCTGCTGAGGCACTAAGGGCAACATGACGATTCCGATTTGGCTCGTGATCGCCCTCCCCGCCGCCGGAGCCGCGGTGCTGCTGTTGAGCGGCCGCCGATCCGATCGGTGGGGACATCTGCTGGGTTGTGCGACGGCGCTGGGAGCGTTCGTCCTCGGGGCTGCGCTCTTCACGCAGATGCTGGGCCGTGACGGCGAGCACCGCGTGGTCGTTGAATCCCTGTTCTCCTGGGTCCCGGTGGCCGGCCTGCAGGTGGATTTCGGGCTTCAACTGGACCAGCTGTCGGTGTGCTTCGTGCTGCTGATCACCGGCGTCGGGTCCTTGATCCACATCTACTCGATCGGTTACATGGCCGAAGATGCGGACCGGCGAAGGTTTTTCGGCTACCTCAACCTGTTCCTGGCGGCGATGCTGCTGCTCGTTCTCGCGGACAACTACCTCGGCCTGTACGCCGGGTGGGAAGGCGTGGGCCTGGCCTCGTATCTGCTGATCGGGTTCTGGTCGTACAAGCCCTCGGCCGCCGCCGCGGCCAAGAAGGCGTTCGTGGTCAACCGCGTCGGCGACATGGGCCTGGCCATCGCCCTGATGATCATGTTCGCCACCATCGGGTCGATCTCATTCGCCGGAGTCTTCAGCGCCGCACCGGCATTGGGCGAGTCCACGCTCACCGCAATGGGTCTGCTGCTGTTGCTGGGCGCATGCGGTAAATCAGCCCAGGTGCCGTTGCAGTCCTGGCTCGGAGACGCGATGGAGGGCCCGACCCCCGTGTCGGCGCTGATCCACGCCGCCACCATGGTCACCGCCGGTGTCTATCTCATCGTGCGGTCGGGTCCGATCTTCGATCTGGCCCCGGGCGCCCAGACCGGTGTGGTCATCGTCGGCGCCGTCACGCTGCTGTTCGGTGCGATCGTCGGCTGCGCCAAGGACGACATCAAGAAGGCCCTGGCCGCATCCACGATGAGCCAGATCGGCTACATGGTGCTGGCAGCCGGGCTCGGGCCGGCCGGTTACGCGTTCGCGATCATGCACCTGCTCACTCACGGCTTCTTCAAGGCCGGACTGTTCCTCGGCGCGGGGTCGGTGATGCACGCCATGAACGACGAGGTGAACATGCGCCGATACGGCGGGCTGCGGAAGGTCCTGCCGATCACGTTCGCCACCTTCGGGCTCGGCTATCTGGCCATCATCGGGGTGCCGCCCCTGGCCGGCTTCTTCTCGAAGGACAGCATCATCGAGGCGGCGCTCGGTGCCGGAGGGGTGCGGGGCGTGGTCCTCGGTGGGGCCGCGATCCTGGGAGCCGGGATCACCGCGTTCTACATGACCCGGGTGATGCTGATGACCTTCTTCGGCGAACCTCGTTGGGAGGAACAGGCGCATCCGCACGAGGCCCCGGCCGTGATGACCTGGCCGATGATCCTGCTCGCGGTCGGCTCGGTGGTCTCCGGTGGTGCGCTGGCGATCGGCGGCACGCTGTCGCACTGGCTTGAGCCGGTGGTCGGCGCCCACGAGGCACACCATGCGATCCCGGCATGGGTCGTCACGGCGGTGGTGCTCGCGGTCGTCGCGGTCGGCATCGCGGTGGCCTACCGGATGTACGCGCAGCGGCCGGTCCCGGCCGAGGTGCCCGACGGGTCGGCGCTGACGGTGGCTGCCCGCCGCGATCTTTACGGCGACGCATTCAACGAGGCGGTGTTCATGCGAGGCGGCCAGACCCTGACCGCGGCGCTGGTCGCCGTCGACGACAAGGTGGTCGACGGCACCGCCGGCGGGCTGGCCGCACTGGTGAGCCGAACATCGAATGGATTGCGCCAGTTGCAGACCGGCTTCGCCCGGTCCTACGCGCTGTCCATGCTCGGCGGGGCGGCTCTGGTGGTGGCGACGATCCTGGCGGTGCGACTGTGGTGAGCACATTTCCGTGGCTGACGGCGCTGTGGGCGCTCCCGACGGTGGGCGCCGCGGTGGTGATGCTGCTCCCGGCCGCGCAACGGACACTGGCGAAATGGCTGGCACTGGCGATCTCGCTGGCAGCCCTGGGTCTGGCGGGCGTGATCGCCGTCGGCTTCGATCCGGCCGGCGAGCAGTATCAGTTCGTCGAATCGCACCGCTGGATCCCGTCCTTCGGTACCGGCTACATCCTCGGGGTCGACGGGATCGCCCTGGCCCTGGTCATTCTCACGGCGGTGCTGCTGCCGCTGCTGATCATCGCGGGCTGGAACGATGCTGCCCGCCAGACCGGGCTCGGCGGCCGGGGCGTGCAGGCCTACCTGGCGCTGACGCTGGCTGTCGAGGGCATGGTGTTCATGTCGCTGGTGGCTCTGGACATCCTGCTGTTCTACGTGTTCTTCGAAGCCATGCTGATCCCGATGTACTTCCTGATCGGCGGGTTTGGCGGACACCGAGTTCAAGCTTCGAAAGCAGCAGTGAAGTTCCTGCTGTACAACCTGTTCGGTGGCCTGGTCATGCTGGCCGCGGTGATCGGCCTGTACGTGGTCACTGCGGGCAGCGACGCGTTCGCATCAGGAACCTTCGACTTCCGGGCCATCGTCGCGGCGGCCTCGTCGGGCGAGTTCGTGATCAACCCCGCGGTGGCGAACTTCTTGTTCCTGGGTTTCATGTTCGCGTTCGCGGTCAAGGCACCCCTGTGGCCGTTCCACCGTTGGCTGCCCGACGCCGCGGTCCAGGCGACCCCGGCCAGTGCGGTGCTGATGATGGCGATCATGGACAAGGTCGGCACATTCGGCATGCTGCGCTACTGCCTGCCGCTGTTTCCCGATGCCTCAACCTATTTCCGTCCGCTGGTCATCACGCTCGCGGTGATCGGCATCATCTACGGTGCCGTCCTCGCGATCGGTCAGACCGATGTGATGCGCCTGATCGCCTACACCTCGATTTCGCACTTCGGTTTCATCATTCTCGGCATCTTCGTGATGACCAGTCAGGGCCAGGCCGGATCGACCCTGTACATGATCAATCACGGGATCTCCACGGCCGCACTGTTCCTGATCGCCGGGTTCCTGGTGTCGCGGCGCGGTTCCCGGTTGATCGACGCCTACGGCGGCGTGCAGAAGGTGGCCCCGGTGCTCGCCGGAACGTTCCTGGTGGCCGGCCTGGCGACGTTGTCACTGCCGGGTCTGGCGCCCTTCATCAGTGAATTCCTGGTTCTCATCGGCACATTCACGCGCTATCCGGTGGTCGCGGTGTTCGCCGCCACCGCGCTGGTGTTGTCCGCGGTGTACATCCTGTGGATGTACCAACGGATGATGACCGGTCCGGTGCGCGACGGGCTGCTCGACGGCGACGACGGTGTGCGCGGCCTACATGATCTAGTACCACGCGAACTCGTCGTGGTGGCACCGTTGATCGCGCTGCTGCTGGTGTTGGGCATCTATCCCAAACCCGCACTCGACGTGATCAATCCCGCCGTCCAGCACACCCTGACCACCATCGGACAGAGCGATCCGGTGCCGAGCGCACCACCGACCATCGCCGAGGGGGGCCGCTGATCATGGTGACGCCGAGCATCGAATACGGCCTGCTCTCCCCCATGCTGATCGTCTTCGGAGTGGGTGTGGCCGGCGTGCTGGTCGAGGCATTCCTGCCCCGGCCCGCGCGTTACGGGACGCAGGTCGCCCTCGCGCTGGGTGGGTTGGTCGCCGCCGTGGTGGCGGTCGCGCTGCTGGCCCGCGACCTGCACGGCACCCCCGGCAGGCCCGCGGTGCTGGGCTCGGTGGTGCTCGATGCCCCGGCGTTGTTCTTGCAGGGCACCATCGCCCTGGTCGGCATACTGGGCATTCTGCTCATAGCCGAACGCCAGCCTGCCTCAGAGACTTCCGGCGATCCCCGCGGTCTGGACGGCTTCACACCGCAGGCGTCGGCGGTACCGGGCAGTGTGGCCGAGAAGCTGGCCACGAAGACCGGTGTGATGCAGACCGAGGTGTTTCCGCTGACCATGTTCGCCATCGGCGGCATGCTGCTGTTCCCGGCCGCCGACGATCTGCTGACCTTGTTCATCGCGCTGGAAGTGCTGTCGCTGCCGCTGTATCTGCTGTGCGGGCTGGCTCGCCGCCGGCGGCTGCTGTCGCAGGAAGCGTCGCTGAAATACTTTCTGCTGGGTGCATTCTCGTCAGCGTTCTTCCTGTACGGCGCGGCCATGTTATACGGCTACGCCGGCACCCTGGACCTGAGCGGCATCGCCAACGCCGTGGTTACCAAGGCGCCCAACACGCCGCTGGCGCTGATCGGTATCGCGCTGCTGCTCGTCGGGGTGTTGTTCAAAGTCGGTGCTGTTCCATTCCATTCGTGGATCCCCGACGTGTACCAGGGTGCACCCACCGCGATCACGGCCTTCATGGCCGCGGGCACCAAGATCGCCTCGTTCGGCGCCATGCTGCGGATCTTCTACGTCGCATTACCGCAGTTGCGGGATGATTGGCGGCCGGTCCTGTGGGCTATCGCGATCCTGACCATGGTGGTCGGCACCATCACTGCCGTCACACAGACCGACGTCAAACGCATGCTGGCGTACTCCGCCGTGGCACACTCGGGGTTCATCCTCACCGGCGTGATCGCCGCCAACCCCGCCGGGGTGTCCTCGACGCTGTTCTATCTGTTCGCGTACGGATTCAGCACGTTGGGCGCGTTCGCGGTCGTCGGTCTGGTTCGCAACGCCGCCGGTGAGGAGGCCACCGCCATGTCCCAGTGGGCGGGTCTGGGCCGGCGGTATCCGATTGTCGGCGTGGTGTTCTCGCTGTTTCTGTTGGCGTTTGCCGGGATTCCGCTGACGAGCGGGTTCGTCAGCAAGTTCGCGGTGTTCAAGGCCGCGGGTGAGGGCGGGGCGATCCCGTTGGTCATCGTAGGCGTCATCGCCAGTGCCGTCGCGGCCTACTTCTACGTGCGGGTGATCGTGCTGATGTTCTTCACCGATCCACCCGAGGACGCACCCGAGGTCGTCGTCCCCAGCGAACTCACCACTGCCGTCATCACCGTCACCGCGGCTGTCACGTTCGCGCTCGGTGCACTTCCGCAACCGCTGTTGGATCTGGCCAATAGCGCCGAGACCTTCCTGCGCTAGCTCTTCACAGCCGAATATCGGCTGTCTCACAGCGCTTTTCCTGATTCGATTCGAGTAGCGTCCTACGCATCACCCGGCCCGGTTCGGTAGGCAAGATAGCGGAAGACCGGCGTGACGCACCGTCCACCCGCTAACTCGAATTCGAAAGGGACACGAAGATGCCGGAAGTCAGCTGGCTGAAGAAGCCCGAGACACACGACTACCCCGCGGCCGCCGGTTACCTCGAGCTGATCGCCGACGCCAAAACCGTTTCTCACATCGTCGACGCGCTGCGCGAGGGAGCGGTCGTGCACAAGAAGGCCAAAGACATCCTGCGGGCTGCCCGGCTTCCGCTGCTCCCGCAGGACAACCTGCACGTCAAAGCGGACCTGGACAAAGTGAATCAGGGCAAGTCCCTGTCACCTATCCTGCTGGTGCGCGGCCGGATCTCCACGGCCATACCGGTGCAGATCGCCGACGGCTATCACCGCGTTTGCGCGAGCTACTACATCGACGAGAACACGGACATCCCCGTCGTTATCGCCGCTGCCCCCGGATCTGAATAGGTCAGCTTCCGAAGAACTCACGATCGGCGTAGTGCAGATCGTTGGGATCGAAGAACTTCTGTGCCCAGGCATCGGTGGTTCCGAGGAACCAGCCCGCGGCCGCGGCCGCGTTCCTGCGATCGGCGGTCGCGCCGGCGGCGCTCACAGACGTTGCGGACTTGGTGCTCAGCGTGTCCAAGAACTGGTAGTGGTCCACCAGCTCCACGGCCTCGATCACGAAAGCCGTGGCCACGTCGGCATCCCGGATCGCCAGCAAGTTGTCGCCGTTGGCCTGTTCCCCACCGAGCGCCAGATTCGACGACCCGCAGTACACCACTGGATCGGCACCGCGGAACCCGCACACGACGAACTTGTGGTGCACCTCGTGCCCTACGACTTGCGGCACCTGGTCAAACGGCGGAGGAAGCACGACGTGCCCGGGCTTTCCCGAGACCAGCAGACCCGCCTTCTGACCTCGCACGTACAGTGAGATGCCCTTCGGCGAATCAGAGATGCCCATGCTGAATACCGCAGTGTCTGAGTGTATTTCATTCAGCGCGTCATAGACCGGGTTCGCTGAGGTCCCGCCCAGATCCATGACGGCGAAGAACACCGAACCGAACGGGGGTGGCGTCACCGACGACTCGGCCTTCACCCGGTCGACCAGCGCGCCCAGAATCTGACTGGCGATGTCCGCCGTGTGCGGAGAGAACGTGATCGAGGTGGACGGGGTTGCCGACGTACCTCCACCGAACACGTACGGTTGGGTTGCCCACGGCGACGCTGCGAACGGCTTGGCTTTGATTCCGTCCTGCCACGCCTCGTTGAACACAGCGGCGTAGGTGCCGGCAACGTCCCGGTCCTCGAAGACGAGCACATGGTTCGCGTTGACATACAGCCCGTTGATCGAGAAGTTGGTCGATCCGGTCAGCACCGTGCGCGGGCCGTCCTTGTCGGAGACCACCAAAACCTTGTCGTGGGCATAGCGGTTGAAATGTCCGCGCAGGATTGAGGTGGAGCCGGACTGAGCGGTGAATTGATCATAGAACTGGTCCTCGGGCAGGGTTTTGGTCGTGCTGTGATGTTCGGGACAGTCGTCGAGGATGATCCGGACCTGGTCGCTTGCGGCGAGCTTGAGCAGAAGCGCACACACGTCGGGCTCATTGAGGTCGTATGCGAATACGTCCACCGTCAGCGTCGGATCGGTCTGCACTTCGGTCAGCAGGTCGAAGATCCGTTGCCGCGCGGTGAACCCGAGCCACTCGTATTCTTGTGCGTAACTGTAGGTTTGGCCGTCAGGTCCAGTCGCTGCTGCCGCCGCCGTATCGAAGGTCAACGAGTCATCCGCTGGGCGCAGGTGTGTGGTGGGCCCGAAATGGCGGACGAACGCCTGAGATTGCACATAGCCGCGAGTGAAACTGGCCGTCAGGCTGCCTTTGACGAAGGGGCCGACTTCCACATCGATGGTCACACCGAGACTCGGATCCAGCGGCTGCAGGGCACCGGCGGCGCTGAAATAGCGCGGCGTGACGACGTAACTGTACGTGCCGAAAGTGGGGCTGCCGCCTTGATGGACCAGGCCCGGCACATGCACCCAGCGGAACTTGTGGATCGGGGCATTCACACTCGAATACGCGGACTGCCCCGCGACCTGAGCATGGTCGGTCGAGGCTGCCAAGCGGAGGTTGTTGTCGACGTAGTACGGCGGGACTCCCGGCGGATGGACCTCGACGGTGAAGCCGGCCAGTCCCGCCCGCGCCGAGTCGGCGGTCAGGTCGAAAGCCAGCAGGGTCTTGGCGTCGCCGCAGAAGGCATTCACGGCGAGTACGGCGTTAGAAGCACGGACTGTCGACATGGTGGGCTCCTTCGGCGTCGAGCGCGGTCGATCCGCAGCTCTACCCCTAGACTGCATTCGCCGACGGTGGCGCGCCTGCGTACTCGACTACTCGAATATCCGCGTTGCTCCGAAGACCAATCGACCACGCTCACAGCAAGTTACGAGTAAGTGGACAGCATTCTCTCCGGTACGCGATACGACCGGCTACATTCGATCCATGACGACCGTCCTCACCGCTGACCACGGCGCCGTCCGGGTCCTCACGCTCAATCGCCCGCAGTCGCGGAACGCCCTGGGCCGTGAGTTGATCGAGGAACTGTACGCAGCTCTGGCCGACGCCGATTCCGACGAGACCGTGCGTGCCATCGTGCTCACTGGGACCGACCCCGCGTTCTGTGCCGGCGTCGACCTCAAAGAGGCGCAGACGCTCGGCATGGAGTATTTCGCGAAGTTCCAGTCCCACAACTGCATCACCAAGACCGGCGAGCTGCACACCCCGATCATCGGGGCGATCAACGGAGCGACATTCACCGGCGGGCTGGAGATGGCGCTGGGCTGCGACTTCCTGATCGCCTCCGAACGCGCGGTGTTCGCCGACACCCACGCCCGGGTCGGGATCCTGCCCGGCGGCGGGATGACGGCACGGCTGCCTCATGTGGTCGGCGCTGCAATGGCGCGCAGGCTGTCGATGACCGGCGAGGTGGTCGACGCCGCCCGCGCCGAACGCCTCGGCCTGGTCACCGAGGTGGTCGCACACCAACGACTGTTGGACCGCGCTCTGGAGGTGGCCGGTCAGATCGCGGAGGTACCGGGCCCGATCATGGCCGGGCTCAAGGAGATCTACACCCGCGGCAGCGATCCCCTCATCGGTCCGGCCCTCGCCGCCGAGCAGGCCATCGCCGGTGCGCAGACGCGCGACCTCGACGGCCTGGGCGACCGTTATCGTGCTGTGGCCCAACGGAACCGGGGCCAGATTGACGGCTAGCCGGCCGGCACGGGCTCGATGATCGTCATTCCCGGCCCCGTGGGTGCGTCCATGGCGGCCATCGCCGCGCCCGCGCCGTCCAGGCCCACCCGCCGCGTGACCAACAACTCCGGCTGCAGCGCTCCGGACGCGATGAGGTCGAGCATCGCCGGATAGTCGACAGCGGGCATGCCGTGCGATCCGAGAATCGCCAGTTCCCGGGCGATCACCAGGTCCATCGGGAATGCGGTCTGTGCCGCGTCCCCCAGCAGCAGCCCCACCTGGATATGCCGACCACGTCGGCGCAGCGAGGACACCGAGGCGGCCGCGAGTACCGGATGACCAAGAGCGTCAACACCGATGTGCACGCCACCGCCGGTACGTTCTACGACCTCGGTTGCGATGTCGGCGCTTTCGCTGCTGTTGACCAGTTCATCGGCACCGAGGTGACCGGCCGCGGCCAGTGCGTCCTGGTTCAGGTCAACCGCGATGACGTTGGCGCCGAACGCTTTCGCGATCATCACCGCCGAGAGGCCGACCCCGCCGCAGCCGTACACCGCGACCCACTGGCCGCGCCGCACCTCACCATGGGTGACCACGGCCCGGAACGACGTCGCGAACCGGCACCCGAGCGAGGCAGCCGAGGCGAACGAGACCCCGTCGGGCAGGCGGACGAGATTCGTCTGGGCCCGTGGCACCGCCACCTGCTGCGCGAACGATCCCGGCAAGGTGAAGCCAGGCTGTACCTGGTCAGGACACACCTGAGCGTCACCGGCCACACAGAACTCGCACCGCCCGCACCCCAGCACGAAGGGGGCCGTCACCCGGTCGCCCACCTGCCAGCCCGACACGTTCACACCGACCGCCGCGATGGTTCCGGCGAATTCGTGCCCGGGGATGATCGGCAAGGCAACCGGATCATGCCCCCGCCAGGCGTGCCAGTCAGACCGGCACACGCCGGTGGCCGCCACCTCGACGACTACTCCGTCGTCAGGACACTCGGGATCGGCTACCTCGACCACCGTCGGCAGTACGCCGACCTCGGAATACACCACTGCACGCACAAGTGCGATGGTAGGCCGAGGCCCGGCCGGTTCAGCGATGCCGCTTGAGGATGAAGCCAACGGTTCGCGCACCGAAGCCCGGCCGCGCGGGTGTCGAGTTCTCCACCTGTTGACGGGCCTGGTCGACGACGGGCGTCTCCGGGTCGAGCACCGACAGGTAGACCTCATGGGCGGCAAGGGAATTCACCGCCACCTCGGTGTAGCCGTCGACCACCTCGCAATGCGTCGGATCCGGCCCGTTCTCGAAGAGCCAAGTGGGCGGATCGGCCAGCGTGTCGTAAGCCGCGGCGACCGCGTGGGCGAACTCGATGTGATCACGTTGGTTGGGTGCGCCAGGGGCCCAGCTCGGCCCGCTGTACAGCGTGATGACCACGTCGGGACGCAGCGCCACGATGGTCTCGGCGATCTTCGCCCGCAGCTCGGGGGTGTCGCGGATGTTGCTGTCCGGAAAGTCCCAGAACGCCACATCGTCAACCCCGACGATGGCGGCCGACCGGCGCTGCTCCCCTTCCCGCAGCGGGCCTGCCTGTTCGGGTGGCATGCCGGCGATACCGACCTCGCCCCGTGAAGCCAGCGCGTAATGCACGGTCTTCCCCGCAGCGGTCCACATCGCGACCGCCGCGCCGACCCCGTACTCGGGGTCATCCGGATGCGGCACCAACACCAGCGCGGTCCGCCAATCTGCGGGAAAAGGTTGCACCGCCATGGCTAGCTCACCCGCGTGTTGTGGGCGGAGCGGATCAACCAGCGCCCGTCGTGTTCGACCAGGACGTAGCTGATGATGCCGCTGCGGTCTTCGGCGCCTGCTCCCGGCCGCACGTGGTCGGGCCAGTCCCAACGGGTGTGTACAAGCGCCACACCCGGCACGATCTCGGCGATGGCCTCGACCCGCTGGGTGTAGTTGCGCTTTTGTCGGACAACGGCTTCCGGCACATCGCGGTGCCCATCGACATTGGTGCCGCGCGAGGTCCACCACAGGCCACTGTGCGCGACGAAGTCGGCATCCTCGGTGAACAACCGACCCCAGCCGTCCATGTCGTGGGCCACCCACAGGTCGGTGGCAGCACTCATGACGGCTCTGATGTCCTGTTGATCCTTGGCGTTCATCACACCAGTGTCGAACCTGAAGAGCAGTTGATGTCAACCAACCGTGGCGATGTTTGCGCCCTCAGCCTGACGCAAAAGCGTCAGACGTTACTTGCCGACAGTGGCCCCGTGCACCAGGATCGCCGCCGTCTGCGCCACCCACTCGTCGTCGAGTTCACGGTCGGGCCATAACAGCATCCGCAGCATGGTCGACCCGCCGATGAGCTCCACAAGACGGTCCGGGTCCACATCGGCCTGGACCTCACCGCGCACGATGCCGTCGACGATCCGGGCGCGCACGGTGACGAAGGTCCCGGCGAACCGCTGCATCACCCGGGCGTTCAGGTCTGTGTCGGCTACGACATCGGCGACCAGCCCGGGCAGCGCCGCACGCATCACCGGACTGGTGAACACGTCGCGGGCCGCACCGATCATCGCCCGGATATCTGCGGCGATGTCACCCGCCGGCGCCGTCAACGCGCTCGCGGCGGCAGGGAACACGGCCTCGTGCACCAACTCCGCTTTGCTCGACCACCGGCGGTACAGCGCGGTTTTCGTGGTCTGCGCCCGCTCGGCGACCGCCGCCATGGTCAGGTTCGCGTATCCGATTTCGACAAGCAGGTCCGCGGTCGCCTGCAATATGGCAGCGTCGATGCGCGGGTCGCGAGGACGTCCCGCTCCGGCGCTCTTGCCAACCGGTGATGGCTCTGCTTTCATAACGCTACTAACAGTATCGTAATTGTGGCCGTAAGGAACAGTTGAATGGCAAACGAGGCCGTGGACGCTCCTGTGGAGAACGTCGACCACCTGCAACGCTCCAGCCGTGACGTCACCACCCTGCCATCGGTGCTGTCGAAATGGCTGTCCACCCTGATGCCGGGCGGCATCGCCCCCGAGATCACCGTGGAAAGCGGAGTCGACTCCAACGGCATGTCCTCGGAGACGATCATGCTGACCGGTCGCTGGGAAGAGAATGGCGAGCCGAAGGAGCAGAAGTGGGTGGCTCGCGTCGCCCCCACCGCCGACGATGTCCCGGTGTTCTCGTCCTACCGGCTTGATCACCAGTTCGAGGTGATGCGTCAGGTCGGCGAACTCACCGAGGTACCGGTCCCCAACGTGCGCTGGATAGACACCACCGGCGAGGTGCTGGGCACTCCGTTCTTCCTGATGGACCAGGTCGACGGCCAGGTGCCGCCGGATGTCATGCCCTACACCTTCGGCGGCAACTGGTTCGCCGATGCCCCCCTCGAACGCCAGCGCGAGCTGCAGGACAGCACCGTCGAGGTGCTGGCGAAGCTGCACGCGATCCCCGACGCCGCAGAGCGGTTCGGTTTCCTGTCCGAGATCGATCCTCCCGGCGACACCCCGCTGCGTCGGCGCTTCGGTTGGCTGAAGGACTGGTATGAGTTCGCGGTCCCCGATATCGGCCGGTCACCGCTGGTCGAGCGGGCACTGCAATGGCTCGAGGACAACTTTCCCGAGGATGTGGCGGCATCGGAGTCTGTTCTGATCTGGGGTGACTCCCGCATCGGCAACGTGCTCTATGACGACTTCCGCCCGTCTGCCGTACTCGACTGGGAGATGGCCACCATCGGGCCGCGCGAGCTCGACGTTTCCTGGATCATCTACGCACACATGGTCTTCGAGGAGATTGCCCGCATCGCCGGCCTCCCGGGCCTGCCGGACGTGCTGCGCGAGGAGGACGTGCGCGCCACCTACGCGGAGCTGACCGGCGCCACACTGGGCGACCTGACGTGGTTCTACGTGTACTCCGGAGTGGTCTATTGCTGCGTGTTCATGCGCACGTCTGCCCGGCGCGTACGGTTCGGCGAGATGGAAAAACCCGACGACGTGGAGTCGGTCTTCTACCACGTATCTCTGCTGAGACGACTGCTTGAGGAGAACTCCTGATGCTCGGCCCGATGGACGAATTCCCGGTCCACCAAATCCCCCAGCCGATCGCCTGGCCCGGCTCTTCGGACCGGAACTTCTACGACCGTTCGTATTTCAACGCCCACGACCGCACCGGCGATATCTTCGTCATCACCGGCCTCGGCTACTACCCCAACCTCGGGGTGAAGGACGCATACTTCCTGGTACGTCGCGGTGACGAGCAGACCGCTGTGCACCTTTCCGACGCGATCGATCAGGACCGGCTCAACCAGCACGTCGGCGCCTACCGGGTCGAGGTCCCCGAACCACTGCACAAGGTGCGAATCGTTCTCGACGAAACCGAGGGCATCGCAGCAGATCTCACGTGGAACGGGCTGTTCGACGTCGTCCAGGAACAGCCCCACCTGATGCGTCAGGGCAACCGGGTCACCCTCGACGCCCAGCGGTTCGCCCAGCTGGGTTCCTGGAGTGGCTATCTGGAGATCGACGGCCAGCGCATCGACGTCGACCCGGACACCTGGATCGGCTCGCGCGACCGGTCCTGGGGTATCCGGCCCATCGGTGAGGCCGAGCCCGCCGGACGTCCGGCCGACCCGCCGTTCGAAGGCATGTGGTGGCTGTATGTGCCGATGGCCTTCGACGACTTCGCGATCGTCCTCATCATCCAGGAGGAGCCCAACGGGTTCCGTTCGCTCAACGACTGCACGCGGGTCTGGAAAGACGGCCGCGTCGAGCAGCTCGGCTGGCCGCGCATCAAGATCCACTACCGCTCCGGCACCCGCATCCCGACCGGTGCCACCATCGAGGCCACCGCGCTCGACGGCACCCCCGTCCGGTTCGACGTGGAATCGAAACTGCCCGTGCCGATTCACGTTGGCGGCGGCTACGGCGGCGACACCGACTGGATCCACGGCGTGTGGAAGGGCGAGAAGTTCACCGAACGGCGCACCTACGACATGACCGACCCGGCAGTGGTCGGCCGGACCGCGTTCGGCGTGATCGACCACGTCGGACGGGCCCTGTGCACCGAGGGCAATGGTGAGCCGGTGGAAGGCTGGGGTCTGTTCGAACACGGCGCACTCGGCCGGCACGACCCGTCCGGCTTCGCCGACTGGCTCACCGTCGCCCCCTAGTCACTTCCTCTGCGCGAGCAGACGCAAAACTGCCCGTTTTCTACTGAAAATGGGCAGGTTTGCGTCTGCTCGCCGGAGAAATCAGGCGGCCCAGAACAGCGCGCCCGCGCCGATCGCCTCGACCAGACAATAGAACCAGTTGGGGTAGAAGGCCGTTCGGTCCCCCAGCACCCCGGACACGATGCGGCCGAACGCCATCCCAGCAAGCGCCGCACCCACCGCGATGAGGATTCCGGTGCGCACCTCCCCCGGTGTCGCGGCCGCATAGCCCAGCACACCCGCGATCGCCAACCCGAATCCGCCGTATACGGCCCGCACTTCGGCACGGGTTGCCGCGGTCTCAATGTGGAACCCGAACGGGCGCAGAATCGCGGCGGGAGCCGCCAGCGCGTACAGACCCATGCCGGCGAAGAACACGCCGACGACGGCGATGACAGCAACAGCCACGGTAGCCTCCTGTTCACGTTGCCCGTTCAGCATGCAGACTGAACCCGTGCCACCGCTTCCACAAACCTGCTACCCGACGGTGTGGCTGTGGCCGGGACAAGCGCTCTACTCCGGGCCCGGCCTGGGGCTGCAACCGCACTCCGGATCGGTGTGGTGCCTGGCCGTCGGCGTCGACGGACCGCTGACTGTCACGGTGTCCGGAAACGCGATCGTCGCAGGCAGTGTGTTGATTCCACCGCGACTGACCCACCACCTGTCGATGCCGGGAGCGATGGTGTCGTGCTATCTCGATCCCAGTTCGCAGCGCAGCGCGGCGTGCCGACAGCAGTTCACCGAATTCCGGGACAACATCGGCATCGGCCACGCCGCCGAGCCCGCGCTGACGATGACGCCGGACGACGACGGGGCCGCCCGCCGCTGGCTGGACCTGGCCGCCCCGGACACACCGCATCGGATCGATCCTCGAATCGAACTGGTGGCCAAGCAGATTCGTGAAAACCCGGCGGAGGCGGTATCGGCGCGTGAGCTCGCGGCCACCGCAGGGCTCTCCGAATCCCGGTTCCTGCATCTGTTCCGCCGCGAAGCCGGGACCAGCCTGCGTCGTTACCGGATGTGGAGCAGGCTCGTGTCAGCAGGTACCGCCGTGGCGGCCGGGCAGAATCTGACGACAGCGGCGGCCGATTCCGGGTTCGCCAGCCCGTCACACCTGGCGGACTCCTTCAAGAGCACGTTCGGGCTTTCGGCCACACAGCTGCTGACCACAGGATTGCGTATCCGCACACAGTGACGAGCGTGCGGATGCTCAAGCGACGGGCTCGGCGGCGACCGGCGCCCTGCCGAAGACCATCGACTCTTCGATGCGGTCGAAGCGGTGGTCGATGGCATCCAACACATAGTTGTGCCGCACGTGCCATGGCCGCCGCGTGCCTGAACGCGGCAGCGCATGCTCGGAACGCTGGATGTAGCTGGCCTCCAGGTCCCACGTCCGCTTCTCCGGCATCGGCGCCGCACCCTTGTGCGGATACGCATGGGTGTAGCCATGAGCACCCATGTAGGACACCAGGTTTGCGAATGCCCGCGCGGTCATGTCCGCCCGCAGCGTCCACGAAGCGTTGGTGTAGCCGATGCACCAGGCCAGGTTCGGGACATCCTCCAGCAGGTACTCCTTGTAGACGAACCGCTCGGTCGGCTTGACCTCCTGGCCGTCGACCGCCAGCCTGATCCCGCCGAGCGCCTGCAGTTGCAGACCGGTCGCAGTGACGATCACGTCGGCATCGACCCGGGCACCGGATTCCAGCACGATGCCCGTGGCATCGATGTGGTCGATGTGATCGGTGACCACATCAACCCGGCCGCTGCTGATCTCGTTGAAGATGTCGCGGTCGAGCACCAGGCACATGCGCTGGTCCCACGGGTTGTACCGGGGTTTGAAATGCACGTCGACGGGATAGCCCTCGGGCAGGGCCGCGACCGCGCGGTTGCGGACCAGCCATCGGCCCGCCTTGGGCGCTTTCCGGAAGAAGGTGTACGTCAGGAACTGGATCGTCGCATTGCGGGCCCGCACTACCTGGTGAGACACCCTGCGCGGCAAGAACTTCCGGATGGCCTGCACCATCGGATCGATACGCGCCATCGACATCATGTAGGTCGGCGAACGCTGCAGCATCGTGACATGCCCGGCGGTTCGGGCCAGTGCAGGCACCAGGCTGATCGCCGTGGCGCCGCTGCCGATCACCACGACGCGCTTGCCTGTGTAGTCCAGCGACTCGGGCCAGAACTGCGGGTGCACGACGTCGCCGGTGAAGCTCTCGATACCGGGGAATTCCGGGGCATAGGGCTCGTCGTAGTTGTAGTAGCCGGTGCCGCAGAACAGGTAGCGGCACCGGTAGGTCTTCGACCGGCCGTCCTGTTCGGCCTGCACGGTCCAGGTGTCGGTGGCCGAATCCCAATCCGCGGACAGCACACGGGTGTTGAACCGGATATGGCGGTCGATGCCGTGCACCCGAGCGGTCTCGGTGAGATAGTCGCGGATGTCGTCGCCGTCGGCCACGTTCTCCGGCCTGGTCCACGGTTGGTAGGGGAAGCTCAGTGTGAAGATGTCGCTGTCCGAGCGGATTCCCGGGTAGCGGAACAGGTCCCAGGTACCACCGATCCGCTCCCGACGTTCCAGGACGGTGTAGGTCAGCCCGGGGCTCTTCTCATGCACGCGGTAAGCCGCGCCCAGCCCCGAGATCCCAGCCCCGATGATGAGCACATCCGAGTAGTCCGGATCCGCAGCCCGACGAGCGCCGTCCATGGCGAACCTCCTTTGGTCCCGCTCAGTACCACCACCCTATGTGCTCAGTCGCGCAGTGCGTCAACGATCTGGGCAAGCGCATCCACCCCGATCGGACCCGGTTGGTACAGACAGATCCGGTCGGACACCCCGCCCACCCGGTCCCGGATATGGGCGGCGATCTCCGCGGGGGTACCGCAGGCCGCGATCGTGTGCAGCACCTCGTCGTCGATCAGCGAACCCATCTCCTGCCAGCGGCCCTGTTTGGACAGCACATTGAGCTCGGGCTGCAAATCACCCCAGCCGTGTACCTCCAGTACCGGCCGGTAGGCCGGGGTGGAGCCGTAGAAGGCGAGCAGTCGTCGTGCCGCGTCGTGATCGTCCCCGGCCGACACGATGATCTCCGGGACGATGGCCAACTCGCCCGCGTCACGGCCGGCGGCGGCCAGCCCGTCACGCACCGCAGGCAGCGTGGCCTCCTGCAGGAACCGCTTCGACCCGAACGGCATGACCAACAACCCGTCGGCGAACTGCGCGGTGGCCCGGGTCAGCCGCGGGCCCAGCGCGCCGACATAGATCGGCGGCGGACCGTACGGGTTGTCCCGTGGCGTGAACGTCGGCGTCATCAGCGTGTGCCGGTAGTACTCGCCCCGAAAATCGAGTCGCTCGCCGGTCTCCCACGCAGCGAAGATCGCCCGCAACGCCGCGACGAACTCCGACATCCGGGCCACCGGGCGGTCGAACTCCGCGCCGAACCGCTTCTCGATCTGGGCGCGGATCTGGGTGCCGAGCCCGAGGGTGAATCGGCCACCGGAGAGGATCTGGTGGTCGATCGCCTGGTGTGCCAGGTGAATCGGGTTGCGAGGAAAGGCAATTGCCACATTGGTCATCAGGTCGAGACCCCCGACGGTGGCGGCCAGCGTCAAGGGAGCGAACACATCGTGGGGTCCCTCGAAGGTGAACACCCCACTGGCACCGGCCTCGCGCAGGGCCGCGGCCCGATCGATCGCGTCTTGCGGCCCGAACAACGCTGTCATGACCTTCACGCGTGAGAGCCTAGACAGGTGAGCATCCCAACGAGCACCGACGTCGTCGTGGTTGGCGCCGGATTCGCCGGCCTGTCCGCCGCCCGCGCCCTGGTCCGACTCGGACACCAGGTCGTGGTGTTGGAGGGGCGCGACCGCGTCGGAGGACGCTCGTCGACCGCCACGATCGCCGAGGTGCCGGTCGACCTGGGCGGGACGTTCGTCGGACCCACCCAGGATGCGGTGCTGGCGCTGGCCGACGAACTCGGTTGCCGCACGGTGCCCACCTATGACCGCGGCAAGAACCTGATCCGGTGGCACGGACGGGTGCGGTCGTACCGGAGCACCATCCCGCGGCTGTCGATGATGGAACTGTTCGATGTCTCGCGGATCCAGTGGCGCTTCGAACGGATCTGCCGGGCGATCCGGATCAACGAGCCGTGGACGAGTCCGAACGCCCAGAAACTCGACGAGCTCACCCTGGAGCAGTGGCTGCGCTCGGCGGGTGCCAACGCCTCGACACTCAACCTCATGGCGATCATGTCCCGGGTCACCTGGGGTGCCGAACCCGACGAGGTGTCGATGCTGCACGCCGCCCGCTACGTCAAGGCCGCCGGCGGGCTGGACCGCATGCTCGACGTCCGCGACGGTGCCCAGCAGGACCGGTTTCCCGGCGGTACCCAGCAGATCGCGTGCAAGATGGCCGACGAACTCGGAGATCGGGTGGTGCTCAACGCTCCCGTCGGCAGCATCGAGCGTCGCCCCGAAGGCACTGTGGCGGTGAGCTGCCCGGCCGGCGAAGTACACGCACGTGCGGTGATCGTGGCGATCCCGCCGCAGCACCGGGCCGGTATCGAGTTCAACCCGCCACTCCCCAAGCCCTACACCGAGCTGGCCGACAACTGGCCGCAGGGCAACCTCAGCAAGGCCTACGCCGCCTATGACCGACCGTTCTGGCGCGCCAACGGCTGTTCGGGCGAGGCACTGTCTGACGAGGGGCCGGTGTTCATCACCTTCGACGTCAGCCCGGGCGATGGTGGTCCCGGCATCCTGCTGGGGTTCACCGATGCCCGCACGTTCGACCGGCTGCCTCCGGATCAACGGCGCGAGCAGGCCCTGTCCGGGTTCGCCACCCTGTTCGGCGAGGCGGCGCTGCAGCCGATCGACTACATCGACCACTGTTGGAGCACAGAACAATTCGCGCCTGGCGGCCCGACAGCGGCGGTGCCGCCGGGCTCGTGGACCCAGTACGGCCGGTGGCTGCGCGAACCGGTGGACTCCATCCACTGGGCCGGCACCGAAACCGCCGACGAGTGGACCGGATTCCTCGACGGGGCGGTCCGGTCCGGGCAGCGCGCGGCCGCCGAAGTCGCGGGCCGGCTTACTGATTGACCGCCCGGGGCGAGGCCACCGATGCGGCCAGGGCGCGCAATTGGGCGTTCACCTGTGACGGGCATTCCAGAATCGCGCAGTGCCCGCCGGGCATCTCGACGAAGGCGCTCAGGTTCGGGGCATCAGAAGCGATGCGGCGGGCGGCATTGATGGGCAGCAAGCGGTCTTTGACGCTACCGATCACCAGCGTGGGCACCGTCAGGTTCTGCAGCGAGATATGTTGCGGTCCAAGACTGTTGACCAGCGCCCTGGACCAACCGCCGCGCCCGGCGGCCGGGGTATCGGCGAACAGCCGATAGACGAACTCCGCCACCCACGGCTCCGCGTCGTGACCCACCGCGAGGTGAGCGACGAAATGCTTGTTGGGGCGTTCGGTGATCCGGGGCACCCACGCCCCGCCGAACGTCCTTATCGCAGTACTGGCCGCCAGGATGCGCGTCGACGCCAGCGGCGCCGGTACCCGCAGCAGTTTCACGTCGCGCACCAGATCCCCGGTGGTGGTGTTGATCAGCGCGACAGCGTCGGCGCGGGCGGCCACCTGGGCCGGATAGCGCTGCGACCACGAGGTGATCGCGATGCCGCCCATGGAATGTCCGGCGATGACGGCCCTTTCGCCGGGCTTCAGCGTCGCGGCAAGGATTGCGTCGAGGTCGGCCGCGAGGTGATTGAGGCTGTACCGGCGCCGCCCGTGCGGAGTCTCACTGCGGCCGTGCCCGCGATGGTCGTAGGCGATGACGCGGTAGTCGGTGGCCAGATCGGCGATCTGGTGGGCCCAGACCCCGATGGCACAGGTGATGCCGTGGGCCAGCACGATCGGGTAGCCGTCCTCGGGCCCGAACACCTCGGCATGCAGCCGCACTCCGTCGATGGCGCGAACCTCGACGTTGCGTCCCGGCGGTAGCTGAGGAAGGGTCATGCTGCTCCGATCATAGGCGCCGTTGCCGGGTGGAACTGGGGATTCATGAGCTTGCCGCGCTGGTGATCAGCACGGGTTTGACCACGTCAGCGGCCTTGGCGGCGGCCCAGGCCCGGTCGAAGTCGTCGAACGGGTACCGGCTCACGAACTTGTCGAGCGGAAGTTCGCCACGGCGGTGCAGATCGACGAGGCGCGGGATGAAGGTCTGAGGTTCGCTGTCCCCCTCCACCACACCGCGCACGGTCAGGCCCTTGCCCATGATGGCCGCGACGGGCAGGTCGGCGGTCATCGCGCCGAGGCCCAGCAGCGCCAGGGTGCCGCGTTCACGCAGCACCCCGACCGCCGCGGCGAGGACATCGGGCCGCGCGGTGGTGTCGACCGCGGCGGTCACTCCCCCGGTCAGCTCGAGGATGACCGCAGCGGCGTCGGACGCGATCGGGTCGATCGTCGTGGTGGCACCCAATTCACCTGCCAGCGTGCGCCGCTGCGCGATCGGGTCGACGGCGACGATGGTCCGGCACCCCGCGATGCGGGCCCCCATGACCGCCGAGAGCCCGACGGCGCCGGCACCGAACACCACGAGTGCATCCGTGGGTTGCGGCGCAAGCACATTGAGCACAGCACCCACACCGGTTTGCACGCTGCAGCCCAGCGGAGCGGCCAGCGCCGGGTCGATCGGCTCGGGAAGCACCACCGCATTGCGGCTGCCGGCGATCGCGTAGGTGCAGAAGCTGGACTGGCCGAAGAATCCGCCCCCGATGGCCGCACCGTCGCAGTGCAGTGCACCGGAGCCGTCGCGACGACCACCGCGCATGTTGAGGTCGGTCGAATGCTCGCAGTACGCCGGAGCGTCGGACTGGCAGTTACGGCATGTGCCACAGCTGGCGAACGTGAGAACAACCTGGTCGCCGACCTCGGGAGCGGCAGCCGGCCCGGCCTGGACGACGGTGCCCGCGCCTTCATGGCCGAACACCATCGGCAACTTACGGAAGCGCGCGGCCACGCTCACATCGGTGTGGCAGATGCCCACCGCCTCGATGCGGACCAGCACTTCGTCGCCGACCGGTTCCCGGATCTGCACGTCGGTAAGCCGTGGATCGGCTCCGGCGTCGAACACCACCGCGGCGCGGGCGTTGAGCATCCGGTGATGCTAGCCACCGACTTGACACCTGTCACAATTGGCTGGCGACCCCACCAGAAGGAGACACCGATGCGTGCAGCACAGATCACCCGGCTCGACGGTCCCGACGCGGTGCAGGTGGCCGAGGTGGAGGAACCGAACGGCAACGCCGGCGACGCCGTGGTGATCGACGTCCACGCGGCCGGGGTCGCGTTTCCGGACGCCCTGCTCACCCGCGGGCTCTACCAGTACAAGCCGGATCTGCCGTTCACGCCGGGCGCCGAGGTCGCTGGCGTCGTCCGCAGTGCCCCGGCCGGTGCCCATGTCCGCGCCGGTGACCGCGTGCTGGGGCTGACCATGTTGTCCGGCGGCATGGCCGAAGTCGTGGCGCTGCCCGCCGAGCGGGTGTTCGCGCTGCCGGACTCCGTTTCGTTCGAGGCCGGCGCCGGCATCCTGTTCAACGACCTGACGGTGCAGTTCGCGTTGCGCACCCGCGGCCGGCTGGCCAAGGGCGAGAGCGTCCTGGTGCACGGCGCGGCGGGCGGCATCGGCACCTCCGCGCTGCGACTCGCCCCGGCGCTGGGCGCCGCGCGCACCATCGCGGTGGTGTCCACCGAGGAGAAGGCCGGGATCGCCAGGGCCGCGGGCGCATCGGATGTGGTGCTGGCCGACGGGTTCCGGGACGCGGTCAAAGAACTCACCGATGGCCGCGGCGTGGACATCGTCCTCGACCCGGTCGGCGGTGACCGCTTCACCGACTCACTGCGTTCGCTGGCGGTGGGCGGACGGCTGCTGGTGGTCGGGTTCACCGGCGGCGAGATCCCCACGGTCAAGGTCAACCGGTTGCTGCTCAACAATGTCGACGTGATCGGCGCCGGCTGGGGCGCCTGGACGTTCTCCCATCCCGGATACCTGCAGGAGCAGTGGGCCGAGCTGCAGCCGCTGCTGGCCTCGGGCGCGGTGCCCGCACCCCAGCCCGAGGTGTACCCACTGGAGCAGGCCGCGCGAGCCATCGCGTCACTGGAGAACCGCAGCGCCAAGGGCAAAGTGGTGCTGAAACTCAGGTAACCGAACTCACCGCAAAGCCCGGACCGCGATCGCGGCGACCCGGTCGAGGGTCGCCCGCGGAACGCGGTCCCGGGCGGCTTGGGCGATGCCGCTCAGCGTGGACATCACGTACTGGGCGAGCGCCTGCGCATCAGTATCGGCCGGGACGTCCCCGGTTGCGATATCCGCGCCGACCTTGTCGGCGAGCTCACCTGTTTTGTGCCGGCGAATGCGTTGCAGGGCTGCTCGCACCTTCGGGTCGACGGTGCCGTCGTCGCCGCTGACGATGAGACATCCGTGGGGTAGCCCACGCCTGGTATATCGGGCGGGAGCTTCGCGCAGAATCCGGACAAAGGCCTCGCGGGCGGTGGGTTCTTCGCTCAGCGCGGCATTGATGAACCCGCCGTACCGCTCGTCATAGACCTGCACCGCTTCGGCGAAGAGGCACTGCTTATCCCCGAAAGCGGCGTAGATGCTCGGGATTCCGATACCCAACGCACTGCTGAGATCGCGCGTGGAGGTCGCCTCGTAACCACGCTCCCAGAACAGCAGGATCGCCTTGTCCAGCGCCGCGTCACGGTCGAATGAGCGGGGCCGTCCACGTACCGAGGTCACCCAGCCATTCTATAGCGACCGCTAGTTAATGTGCTAGCGTCCATTTTTGTATCGCCCGCTATAGAAAGGTTGGCAACGTGCCATCACTGATCGGCAAGACCGCCCTGGTGACCGGCGCCAGCCGGGGAATCGGCCGGGCCATCGCCCTTCGCCTGGCTTCCGACGGCGCCCGTGTCGGCGTGCACTACGGCAACCGAGCGGACGCCGCCCACCAGACCGTGCGGCAGATCGCCGAGGCCGGCGGCGAGGCCTTCGCGATACCGGCGACACTCGGCGGCACCGGCGACGCATCACAACTCTGGGAGGCGTTCGACGGCCACGCCGACGGCCCCGACATCCTTGTCAACAACGCCGGGATACTCGGCGGCAGAATCGCTTTCGACGACCTCGATGAATCGACCTATGACGAGATCTTCGCAGTGAACACCCGCGCGCCGGTCTTCATCACCCAACAGGGGTTGTCACGGATTCGCGACAACGGCCGGATCGTCAACATCTCGACGCGGTTCACCCACGGCTCTCGGATACCAGAGCTGCTCGCCTATGCGATGTCGAAGGCCGCCCTCGATTCGTTCACCGCGACCCTGGCCAAACACGTTGCTGCGCGGGGCATCACAGTGAACGCGGTCGGACCGGGAAGCACCGACACCGACATGAACGCGGCCCGGCTGGCCTCCGAGGAGGGCCGCGCGGCCGTGGCCGCACAGTCGCCGCTCAACCGCGTCGCCCAACCCGCCGATGTGGCCGACATCGTCGCGTTCCTGGCTTCCGAGGATGCCCGGTGGGTGACCGGCCAGTGGATCGACGCCAGCGGAGGGTCGATGCTCTGATGCCGGTTGCGATCTGGATCATCGGCGTTGCAATATTCGCCCAGGGCACAAGCGAACTCATGTTGGCCGGCCTACTCCCCGAATTGTCGGCCGATCTCGATGTGACGGTTCCCCAAGCCGGCCTGCTGGTGTCGGTGTTCGCGCTCGGCATGCTGGTCGGCGCCCCCATCCTCGCGATTACGACATTGCGATGGCCGCGCCGGCGGGCGATGTTGATATTTCTGGCGATCTTCGTCCTGGCGCACGTTGCCGGTGCCCTCACCGATTCCTACCCGGTGCTGGTGGCGGTGAGATTCATCGCGGCATTCGTCTACGCCGGCTTCTGGGCCGTCGGCGCGGGCACCGCGATGTCACTGGTCACCCCCGACCGGCGCGGCCGCGCGATGAGTGTCGTTGCCGGCGGACTGACCGTGGCCACGGTCATCGGGCTGCCCGCAGGCACCTGGATCGGCCAGAATCTGGGCTGGCGCGGCGCGTTCTGGGCCGTCGCAGCCCTGTCCACCCTGGCTGCGGGCGCAGTCCTCGCGGCAGTCCCGACGGCACGCCCTGACGCCGCACCGCGGATAGCCGACGAGTTGCGTGGACTCGCCGTGCCCCGGCTGTGGTTGTCCTACGCCATGACCGCGGTCGGTACCGCGGCATTGCTCGGTACCTTCACCTATCTCGGCGCCATGCTGATCACAACCAGCGGCCTGAGGTCCGAATGGGTGCCGCTGGTCCTGTTCGGCTACGGAGTCGGGGCGTTGGCGGGGATGGCTGTGGGCGGCTACGCGGCCGATCGCTGGCCGCGCGGGGTGCTACTCGTCGGATTCAGCGCATTGTGCGTCGTTCTGGTCGCGATCGCGATCGTCAGCCACCATGCATTGCTGGTCAGCGCGCTGAGCGTGCTGCTCGGACTGACCGGATTCGGCACCAACCCAGCGCTCAATTCGCGGGTCTTCGCCCTGGGCGCGTCCGCGCCGACGCTGACTGCGGCCGGAACCACCTCCGCGTTCAACGTCGGGATCGCCTTCGGCCCGTGGCTGGCCGGGATGGCCTTGACGGCCGGGATCGGTTACCCGGTAGTGCCGTGGATCGGCGCCGGACTGGCCGTCGGTGCTCTGGCGCTGTTCGCCACGGATGCCGCGCTGGTTCGGGGTCAACATGCTGGACCAAGCCCCCAGCCCGTCGCGCCATGCCTGACCTGATCCGCGGAATAGCGGCGCGGCGCCCGGTGTTCCCGCTTGCGTGACTGAACATGCCGAACTGAGCCCGACCGACTGGGTACGCGACCAGACCCAACGCATCCTGGAACAAGGCACCACCGACGGCGTCGAGGTGCTGGACCGCCCCATCGTGTTGTTCACGACAACGGGCGCCAAATCAGGGAAGAAGCGATACGTACCGCTGATGCGCGTGGAGGAGAACGGCCGCTACGCGATGGTGGCGTCCAAGGGCGGCGATCCAGCACACCCGTCCTGGTACTTCAACGTCAAGACCAACCCGGCCGTGACGGTGCAGGACGGCGACAAGACCGCGTCGCTGACCGCCCGTGAACTTTCCGGTGACGAGCGCGAGCACTGGTGGAAGCTGGCCGTGGAGGCCTATCCGCCGTATGCCGAATACCAGACCAAGACCACCCGACAGATTCCGGTCTTCATCGTCGAATGACGGCTACCACCATCCGAGGGCGCCGGACATCTGCCGCGCCAACTCGGTGGTGAGAGTGCGTACGTAGGTCCCCGACAGATGGTGGGCATCGTGGTAGACCAGCACGTTGCCCTCGACGGCACGGCAGATCGTCGGCCGGCACACCGCATCACTGAGGTCGAGGATCTTCATCAGCGGATAGTCCGCCAGGTAGTCGAGGGTGGGGTTGCGCTCGGCCAGGGCTTCGGCCCGCGGCAGCCCGCAGGAGTCGGCGTCACCACCTTTCGACAGGCAGTCGACCGGCGAGAAGAACCATCCGTCCCGGATCATCCACGGCGTATCACGCATGCCGAGCATCGGAATCCCATTGGCGGACAACTCATCCCAGATCCCCAGGTAGTAGTCGGGCACGTAGTCGCCCGGGCTGTTGAGGATCGGGCGCGTTGCGGTGAAGAACACGTAGTCGGGCCGGTCGGCGATGATCTGCGCCAATGCGTTGTCCGACCACGTCCGGCAGGACGGGTACGGCTCGAAGGATCCCGCGATGATCGGCAGACGTTTGGTGGTCAGCGGACAGCCGAACTTCAGGTAGGTGGTCACCTTGAAGCCGTGTTGACGCCCGATCTGGTGCAGCGCGGTCAGCCAGTGCTCCGAATGCGACCCGCCGGCCAGCGCAATCGTGTGGGAACCCTTGGGGTCTCCGTACACGCAGGTGACGACCTCGGCACCGGTGAATCCCGTGACGCAATGATCCTGCGATGAGGGCGGGATGTCGTCATCGGCCTCCAGCACGCTCGGGCGCATCGGCAGCTTCGCCACCCGTTGATGCTCGATGAGCGCCTGCGCGCCCGGATAGTCGCGAATCGAGAGCATGCCGAGTTCCGCGCCGCTGGCCCGGGCCAGGGCGACATGTCCCTGCCACATCAGCGACGCCGCCACGAGCGCCACCGCGACCAACACGACGACCGCACCCGAGACCACCCGCAGGCCGGGCCCCCGACGCCACGGCAGCTGGGCCCACCGCGCGGTCAACAACGCCAGCAGCACTGCGACCAACATGATCGCGGTGCCATCGGCCGGGCCGACGGCATCGTCGTTGACGGCGGCCAGCCAGAAGATCAGCAATGGCCAGTGCCACAGGTACAGCGGGTAGGCCACCGCCCCAATGGTCACCAGCGGGGTGCTGCGCAGGAACTCGTTCGTCCTCGGGGACAGCCCCTGGGCTGCACTCACGATCACCAGTACCGTCGCCGCCACCGGAATCAATGTCCAGATTCCCGGGGACTGCACGGCGCGGTCAGTGAGCACACCGCACACCAGGATCGCCGCCAGGCCGACCGCGGCCGCACCGGCCCGCAACCAGCCGGGCCATCGGATTCGCCGCCCCACCGGGCCGGCCACGAGGGCCGCTGCCAGCACTCCGACCAACAGCTCCCAGGCCCGGGCAGCGGTGCTGTAATACGCGAGCATCGGGTTGTCCGGCTGCGTCGTGAGCGCGTAATACAGCGATGCCGCCGCCGCGATACCGGAAGCGGCAACCAGGGTCGTGCGGCGCGCGCCGCGACCCCGACGTACCGTCACCGCGATGATGACCCCGGCGAGCAGGAAGAACGCGAGCGCGAACTGGCCCAGCACCGAGATGGCCCACAGATGGTGCAACGGCGTCACCGCTTCACCGGCCTGCACATAGTCGTCCGCCGACTGGAGCAACTGCCAATTCTGGTAGAAGCCCAGCCCGGCCAGCGTCTGATCGGCGAATGCCTCCCACCGGGTCTGCGGCTGAACGAACGTTGTGAGCACCGAACACACGACCACCACGAGAACCAACGGCGGCACCAGCCAGCGCGCCGCCCGCCCCAACTCGGCGGCCAGATCCGTCACGCTCGCCGTACCGATGCCGCGGAGCACGCGACCGCCGATGAAGAATCCGGACAAGACCAGCAGGACATCCAGCCCGCCGGGCGCCCGACCGAACCAGAAATGGCAGACCACCACCATCACGACGGCCACGCCGCTCAACCCGATCAGGTCATCACGAACCCGCCGCTCTACGCCGGGAACGCGGACCGGATCGCCAACAATCGCCTGCACAGTCAAACTTTCCCTGGGCTGTCCTCGCCGGTCACTGACGACGAGAACACCTGGAGCCACGCCGTTTGCCGCACCGAGCATAGGCCACCGCAACGAGTGGTCCATCCCGGCATCCGAGCGCTGATAACCGCCCATTTGGACAACAACTCCCACATCAGTTGTACAAACCGGCCATAGGCGGATTTGCCCGGCAAATCTAGCCTTGACTCATGACCGCCACCACCGCTCCGGCTGCCAAGAAGTCCACCTACCGGCCGCTGGAGCTGTTCGACACCGACCGGCTGCTCGATGCCGACGAGCGCGACATCGCCGCGACGGTCCGGCAATTTGTCGATACCCGGCTCAAGCCGAATGTCGGCGAGTGGTTCGAATCGGCCACCCTTCCCCGGGAGCTGGCCAAGGAGTTCGGCAAGCTCGGCGTGCTCGGCATGCACCTGCAGGGTTACGGCTGCGCCGGCACCAACGCCGTCAGCTACGGCCTGGCGTGTATGGAGCTGGAAGCCGGCGACAGCGGGTTCCGCAGTTTCGTCTCCGTGCAGGGCTCGCTGTCGATGTTCTCGATCTACCGCTATGGATCTGAGGAACAGAAGGACGAATGGCTGCCCCGGCTGGCCGCCGGGGAGGCGATCGGCTGCTTCGGCCTGACCGAGCCCGACTTCGGCTCCAACCCCGCGGGCATGCGCACCCGCGCCCGCCGCGACGGCGCCGGTGACAACGCCGACTGGGTGCTCAACGGCACCAAGATGTGGATCACCAACGGCAACCTCGCCGACGTGGCCACGGTCTGGGCGCAGACCGATGACGGCATCCGGGGCTTCCTGGTGCCCACCGACACCCCGGGTTTCACCGCCAACGAAATTCATCGCAAGCTCTCCCTGCGCGCCTCGGTGACCTCCGAGCTCGTGCTCGACAACGTGCGGCTGCCGGCCGCGGCGCAACTGCCGCTGGCCGAGGGTCTGTCGGCCCCGCTGTCCTGCCTCAACGAGGCCCGGTTCGGCATCGTGTTCGGCTCGCTCGGCGCGGCCCGCGACAGCCTGGAGACCGCTATCGACTACGCGGGCTCACGCGAGGTGTTCGACAAGCCGCTGACCAGCTACCAGCTCACCCAGGAAAAGCTGGCCAACATGACCGTCGAACTCGGCAAGGGGATGCTGCTGGCGATCCAGCTGGGCCGCATCAAGGACGCCGAGGGCGTTCGGCCCGAGCAGATCAGCCTGGGCAAGCTCAACAATGTCCGCGAAGCCCTGGCCATCGCACGGGAATGCCGGACCTTGCTGGGCGGCAGCGGAATCACCCTCGAATACTCACCGTTGCGGCACGCCAACAATCTCGAATCGGTCCTCACCTACGAAGGCACCTCCGAGATGCACCTGCTGTCGATCGGCAAGGCGCTGACCGGCCAGGCGGCCTTCCGCTGATGACCGCCGCCATCGAGCACCTGATCGACGGGCGATGGGTGCCCGGCACCGGCGACACGCTGCTCAGCGTGAACCCGGCGCGCCCGAGTCTGATTGTGGCCCAGGGAAGTAACGCCCGCACTTCCGATGTCGACGCTGCAGTCGGCGCCGCCACCGCGGCTGCGCCGGCCTGGTCCGCTGCCCCGATGCATCAGCGCGGCGCGGTGCTGCTGAGCGCCGCTGACGTCGTCGACCGCAACGCCGAGGCGTGGGGCCTGGAACTGGCCCGCGAAGAGGGCAAGACGAAAGCCGAAGGCATCGGCGAGGTTCGGCGGGCCGCGCAGATCCTGCGGTATTACGGCAACGAGGGCGATCGGGAGGCAGGCCAGATCTTCGCCTCGCCCCGGGCCGGTGAGCAGATCCTGGTCACCCGCAAGCCCCTCGGCGTGGTCGGGGTGATCACCCCGTTCAACTTCCCCATCGCCATCCCGGCCTGGAAGATCGCGCCCGCACTGATCTACGGCAATACCGTGGTGTGGAAGCCTGCGAGTACCGTTCCGCTGCTGGCGATCCGGCTGGCGCAGGCGCTGACCGAGGCCGGCCTACCCGCGGGTGTGCTCAACCTGTTGATCGGCGGATCCGACATCGGCAACGCCATCGTCGAACACCCCGGCGTCGACGCCGTCACGTTCACCGGCTCCACCGGGGTCGGTCGGCGCATCGCGGCGGCCGCTGCGGCACGCGGAATCCCGGCGCAGGCCGAAATGGGTGGCAAGAACGCCGCCGTCGTCCTCGATGACGCCGATATGGACCTCGCACTCGAGCAGGTCATGCTGGGCGCTTTCCGCTCGACCGGGCAGAAGTGCACGGCGACCTCCCGCCTGATCGTCACCGACGGGATCGCCGAGAAGTTCCTGGCCGCCCTCGCCGAACGTGCCGCGGGGCTGACCGTCGGCGACCCGACCGACGACGCGACCCAGATGGGACCGGTCATCAACGGCGCAGCGCACCAGTCCATTTCGTCCGGTATCGATGCCGCGACGGCCCAGGGTGCCGCGGTGCTGACCGGCGGGCTCCCCTACACCGACGGCCCGCTGGCCGAGGGCTACTTCATCGCACCGACCATCGTCGAACTCAACGGGGCACCGGCCGATGTGTGGACCGAAGAACTGTTCGGACCGGTCCTGGCGGTCCGACGGGCCGCCGACGCCGAGGCCGCGTTCAGCCTTGCCAATGACAGCGAGTTCGGGCTCTCGGCAGCGATTTTCACCCAAGACCTGACCCGGGCACTGCAGGCTGTCGAACAGATCGACGTGGGCGTGCTGCATGTGAACTCCGAGTCGGCCGGCGCCGATCCGCACGTACCGTTCGGCGGTGCCAAGAAGAGCGGACTGGGCCCCAAGGAGCAGGGCGGCGCGGCGCGCGATTTCTTCACCCACACCACCACGGTGTACCTGCGTGGCGGGCGACCCGGCGCATGAGCATGAGCGCCCTCGACGGAGTCGTCGTCGTGGATTTCAGCCGGGTGCTGGCCGGACCGTACGCGACCATGATGCTCGGAGACTTCGGGGCCGAGGTGATCAAGATCGAACGGCCGGGCACCGGCGACGACACCCGCGCCTGGGGTCCGCCCTACGATTCATCAGGCGTGGCAACGTATTTCAATTCCGTCAACCGCAACAAGCGGTCGGTCGTACTCGACCTGACCGACCCGGACGACCGGGAGCGCGCCCGATCCCTGGTGGCCGGCGCCGACATCGTGGTGGAGAACTTCCGGCCTGGCACCATGGAGAAACTGGGACTGGGCTACGAGGACCTGCGCGCGATCCGTCCCGATCTCATCTACTGCTCCATCACCGGATTCGGCCGCGACGGCGGCGCCGAACTGCCGGGCTACGACCTGCTGGTGCAGGCGGTCGGCGGGTTGATGAGCGTCACCGGAACCGAACCGGGCGATCCGACCAAGGCCGGTGTGGCACTGGTCGACGTACTGGCCGGCCTGCACGCGCTGAGCGGAATCCTGGCGGCACTGGCCCACCGCGACCGCACCGGGACGGGGCAACGCGTCGACACCAACCTGTTCTCGGTGTTGTTGTCCTCCATGGTGAACCAGGCCTCCGGGTATCTCGGCGCCGGTGCGGTGCCGCAGATGATGGGTAACCGGCATCCGAGCATCGCGCCGTACCAGACGTTCGATACCGCCGACCGGCCCATCGCTGTCGCCGTCGGCAACGACAAGCAGTTCCGGGCCTTCGCGATCGCCATCGGTGAGCCGGCACTGGCCGATGATCCCCGATTCGGTACCAACCCACAGCGGGTCGCCCATCGGGATGCCCTGTGCGCCATCATCGAAACCGCGCTGCGCAACCACGGAGCCGACCACTGGTACTCGGTGCTGACCGCCGCGAGTGTGCCCGCCGGGCCGATCAACGACCTGTCGGAGGCCTTCGCCTTCGCCCGCCGGCTCGGGATCGAGGCGACGGTCGCGGTACCTGGAACGGCCACACCCCAAGTGGCGAACCCGATCACGTTGTCGGCGACACCGGTCACCTACCGTAGCGGGCCGCCTCGGCTCGGCAGCGGTGACGACGATCTCAGCCCGGCCGGCGAGACGCCAGCAGCTGCCACGCCTTGAGCGCCAGCCACAGCTGGGCCCGGGTATCGGCCGATTCCAGGTCGTCACC
Organism: Mycobacterium sp. NPDC004974; assembly: GCF_053600815.1. Taxonomy (NCBI): domain Bacteria; kingdom Bacillati; phylum Actinomycetota; class Actinomycetes; order Mycobacteriales; family Mycobacteriaceae; genus Mycobacterium; species Mycobacterium sp. NPDC004974. Next base: position 53,765 of record NZ_JBSGAQ010000004.1, read on the forward strand.
CAACAATTGACTGATGCGCCGCATCCGGTTGCGCATGGTGTGGCGATGGACCGCGAGCTCAGCGGCCGCGGCCTCCATCTGGCCGTTGCGCCCGAGGAAGGCTGCCAAGGTGGGAATCAGCTCGTCACCGCCGGCCAGCGAATCCAATGGTGCGGCCAATACGCGTAGTTCGGCGGCGCTGCGACCCTCGAGCAGCACTCCCATCGGGCTGAGTTCACCGAATTCACAGAACCGCCCGGCGCTGGAATGCGCTGCGATGCGCGCCTGCTCCAGGGCGGTGGGCAGATCTGTCAGGCGGACCGGTCGGCTCATTCCGCCGCCAACCGTGATCCCCGTCTGCTTTTCGAGTTCGTCGACGACGGTGCGGATGCGTCGTCGGCTCCCACCGGCCGGAACCACGATCACAATCGCATCGCCCGTCGGGGCCATCAGAAAAGAGGTCAGCGTGCGGCCCAGTACGTGCTCGGCCGCCAACAACGGCCCCGCCCCGGTGAACGACGCCACGACGACCTCGCCATCGGGATCAAAACCGAAGTAGCGCAACACCGCATCGTCGACAGCACCTGATCCGGTGAGCATCTCGCGGGTTACCGCGATCCGCAGCAGTTGCTCGGCGTCGACCACCCGGGCCGGCTTCTCGATCGCAATCGAGATGAGCGACAACGCATGTGCGACCAGGAGACGGTCGGCATTGGACATCGGTCCGGGCGTGCGCACCGCGAGCCGTCCGCGCACCGGCTGGGCGGCCCGCAGGTTCTGAATCGTGACATAGGCGTCCCCGTCGACGGTGACGTACGCACCGTGCCGGCGAGTTGTGTCGACCTGCTCGCTCAGTACGGCGATCAGGCGCGCCTGCGCGCTGCCCGCGGCAGCCAACACCGTGCCGTCGGGGTCGACCACCACAACCGTGGCCGACAGACACTCCGCCAGCGCGCCGACCACCCCTGGGATCCCGCCCCGCAGCGTGGCCCGGGCCAACACCTCCTGAGCGTCGACCACGCCCTGCACCGAGCGCAGTTCGTCGGCCTTGAGCGCATCGATCACCACCCGTGCGATCGCGATGAACGGCGTCGACGCCGGCACCTCGAGCACCGGAATCCCGAATTCGTCGCCGGCAGCGCGCACGGCAGGTGGCACATCGGCGATCGTGGTGCCGGTGTCGACGGCCAGCGCTGCCGTCCCGGCTGCGGCCAGGCGCGCAACGTAGGCGGATTGCGCAGCGGCGTCGGCACCGATGTTGATGCCCGTCGTCATCACCAGCTCGCCGCCGGCCAGGTACGGGGTCGGATCCGTCAGCTCGATCGCATGCGCCCAGGAGATCTCACGGTCGGCGCCCCGCGCTCCTGCCACCACGACAAGGCCGAGGCTGTCGACCTCAGCCAGGTCCCGCACAGTGAGCGCCACAGAAGCAGTCTTACTCCTTTTCGGCGGTCACCGGCGTCACCTCGATACGCAATTGTGACGATGAGCACTTGTCAGCAGTGAAAATGGTTGAGCTGTAGCGAAACTCACACTCTAAGAATTGGTTTTAATCATCGCTGACCGGGAGCATGGAAGTGTCCTTATCTTCGGGCGATCCCCGATGTGGATGTCGAATAAACGAGTACCCGTGATCCGGGGCACTTTTGAGGAGTGAGAAGTATGTCGTTCGCACAATTCCGTGCAAACCAGAAGCGGGCCAACATGCGGCGCCGCCTCTACGCGCGGATCAACGAACTGCCCAACTCATCGGTTCGCGAAGAGTTGATCGCAGTGGTCCAGCGGTACGAGCTTCAGGATGCACAGCACTGAAACAACGATTCCGCTTTACAGAGCCGGAGGCCCGAAGGCCCCGGCTCTGTTGCTTTTGAAGGGTGGAACCGTCAGCCGCGGCCGAAGTACGGCATGGCCCGGGCCATCACGGTCAACGACGGAACCGACACCTCCAGCGGCAGATCGACGAGATGCGCGACGGCGCGGGCCACGTGCTCGACGTCAAAAGTCGGCTCGGCCGCGAGACTTCCGTCGGCCTGCAAGGTCTGGTGACTGAATCCGGCCGTCATGTCCGTTGCGGCATTGCCGATGTCGATCTGCGTCACACAGATATCGAGATCGCGTAGGTCCAACAACATTGATGCGGTCAACCCACTCATCGCGTGTTTGGTGACGGTGTAGGCCAGGCTGTTGGGGCGAGGCCGGTGCGCGGAGATCGATCCGTTGTTGATGATCCGCCCGCCCCTGGGTAACTGGGCGGCCATGACGCGTGCGGCTTCCCTGGCGCAGAACACGGCGCCGTCGACGTTGGTGCGCCACGTGGAGTGCCACTGCTCATCGTCGATGTCCGCGATCGAAGCCGACGGACCGAACACCCCGGCGTTGTTGAACAGCACATCGACGCGTCCGAGGGCGGAGACCACATCGGCGAACAGCTCCTGCACCGAGGCGGAATCCGTGACGTCCGTCGGGACAATGCGGGCATTGGGGTTCCCGTCGGCAACGACCGCCAGCGGTTCAGGCCGGCGACCAGCCAGTACCACCTGATGGCCGGCGTCCAACAGAACCCGGGCCGTCGCGCGGCCGATGCCGCTGCCCGCGCCCGTGATGATCACGACTTTCCGCACGGGTTCGATTGTGCCCGACCTCGCCTCAGCGCATCCAGGATCGCCGGTTGCGCTGAGGCGAGGGAGTTCAGCGGAGCAGGTAAAGACCTACCGTGCCACCGTCATTCACCGCGTAGACGGCCTCACCGGGGCCGGCGCCGGCCGCATTGGCGGCGGCCACCGCCGACGGTGCATCCGCGTGATTGCCTGTCCAGTTCCAAGACCGGCCACCGGTGCCCGTGTGGTTGTCGAAGATATAGAGGCCGACCGTCCCGCCGTCATTGACCTCGAAGATCGCCTCGCCTGGACCTGCTCCCGATGCGGTGGCCGCGGCCGCCGCCGACGGGGCGTCCCCGTGATTGCCAGTCCATCTCCAGCTCATGTTGAACTCCTGTGCCGAGTGCCGATGCGATGCGCCCCCTGGTCGATGGGCATTTCCACTGTCGGCCTCGGTCGCGGACCACGCACGCGTAGTGCACTACTCGTCTACCGGCGGGCTTGGCAGAAATGCCGCAGTCACGGCAGGTGAGGCCCCCTACAAGAACCCCCCGGATTGGGACTGACGTGACCAAAGTGGCCAAAGTTCTTAGGCGACGCTCAATGCGTCGGCGTACCACCTGCGGGACTCGGGCGCGCCGCGGTGAAGAACGCCGTGGCCACGGCAATCACGCTGATCACTGCCGCGGCCACGAATGCCGCGTGCACGCCGGGCAGATCCGGGGCCCCGCCCGAGTGGGACGCCTTGGTCATGACCGTGACGAACAGGGCCGTACCGGCCGCGCCCCCGACCTGTTGCAGTGTCGTGAGAATGGCGCTGCCATGTGAGTAAAGCCGGTCGGGCAGAACGCTGAGCGCGTCAGTCATCAACGGGGTGAACATCATCGACAACCCGACCATCATGATCGTCTGCAGGACAACCAGTTCCCAGACCGGCGACGCCGCCGACAGCGTGGTGAATCCCCACAGCGCCACGCACAGCATCAACGCCCCAGGCACAACCAGCACCCTGGCGCCGTGACGGTCGTAGGCCCGGCCGACCAAGGGACCCGCCACGCCCATCAGAAGTCCGCCCGGCAGGCTCGTCAGTCCGGCGACCAACGCGCTCTGCCCCAGTACGTTCTGCACATACAGCGGCACCATGATGATGGCGCCGAACAGCCCCATGAAGCCGAGAACCACCAGGCTCAGCGACACCGAGAACCGCCGATAGGTGAACGGCCGCAGGTCGAGGAACGCGCGGTCGCGTCGCTGCAGATGCATCTGCCGCGCGCCGAAGAGCACCATCGCCACCGCACCGATCGCCATCGGCACCCACGCCGGTATCGCCTGCCGTCCGTGTGCGGACTCGCCCATCAGCGAGAGCCCGAACACCAGGCCCGCGAACGCGATCGCCGACAGCGGTACCGAGACGGGATCGATCGGCGTCGGGTCCTGCTGTTCATCGTCGACCCGCAGCCAGGCGAGGCCGGCGCTGAGCGCCACCAGTGCGATGGGCAGCACGATCCAGAACATCCACCGCCAGTCGAGCGAGCCGAGGATGAACCCCGACAGCGTGGGACCGATCGCCGGCGCGACGGCGATGACGATCGAGATGGTGCCCATCATCTGCCCGCGCCGATCGGCCGGGATCAACGTCATGACCGTCGTCATCAGCAAGGGCATCATCACGGCGGTACCGCACGCCTGCACGATCCGTCCGGCCAGCAGGACCGCGAACCCCGGCGCCAACGCGGCCACCAACGTGCCGGTGCAGAACAACGTCATCGATGCCAGGTAGATGCTCCGCACCGGGAAGCGCTGCAACAGTGAACCGGACATCGGGATGACCACGGCCATCGTCAGCAGGAACCCACTGGTCAGCCATTGCGCCGTGCTGGCGGAAATGTCCAGATCGACGATCAGGGCCGGCAGTGCGACGCTCATGATCGTCTCGTTGAGGATCATCACGAACGCCGAGCTGACCAACAGCCCGATGATGACGTTGGCGCTCGACTGGACACGCGGTTGTGCCGCGATCTCCCCGGTGCTCGGGCCCGTCGTCATTACCACTCCCCTGTCTCCCCCGAGACGTCGTCTGTGCAGCCCCCCAGGGTAGGTGGGACACCCTGGGTCAGGAAATCGGTTTTTGGCTGCGGCGAGGATCTGTCATGTCAGCCGGGGTGTTGTCGCTGGCGGCCGCGCGCGGGTCTCCGCGCAACGATGCGGATTCGTACCCGCCCCAATAGAAAATGGCCCCCGGAGGTAATCTCCGAGGGCCATTTCCTCTTAGTAGCGGGGACAGGATTCGAACCTGCGACCTCTGGGTTATGAGCCCAGCGAGCTACCGAGCTGCTCCACCCCGCGTTGCAAATACAAGATTACCGGGGTCTTACGAAGAGCTCCAAATCGTCTGCTCAGAGGCGGTTTTTGGCCGAATTCGGTCGATATTCCGGCCCAGGGTCAGGCCATGAAACGCACCACCTGACCACATCGGAACACGCCCGCCGGGTCGTGACGCTCGGCCAGCGCAGCCAGCCAGTGCCGGGTCTCCTCGTCGTAGACCCGCACGGCCCGCCCCGCGTCCTCGGAAGGCGCGAAGTTGGGGAGCTGGCCGCCGCTGGACCATTCCGACAGCGCCACGATCAGCGCGCCGGCCTGCGGCACCACCAGTTCGGCGACCGGAGGCGCCAGGACCCCGATGACGGTCACGGCGAACGCGGCGTCACGATGGCAGAACGCGCTGCGGTGTTGTGCCTCACATGCCAAAGCCCCACCGAGCATCCGGACTTCGACGATCGTCTGCACCGAGCCCGAATCCGGCCCGGCCGCCCCCAGCAGCACCTCAACCGTCTCCGCGGTCAGTTCGCGCAACAATGTGTGGTGTTCGTAGGTCGGCATCGGATCGACCGGATCGGCATGTACGGCACCGATTGCGGCGTACGGCATCACCGCGACGGTGTCGAGCACCGGGGTGGCGACCGCACGCATCGGCGCCAGGAGTCGTTCAGCCTCGACGAAGTCGCCGAGGGCGGTGTAGCGCACCGCGACGGTGAACCGGCCGGCGAGTGGCTCGGGAATGCCGGGCAGCGGTGGCAGCTGTAGCAGCGCAAGGGAAGTCGAGACGGACTCGGGCAGGTCAGCACACCAGCGGGCCCACTCACGCAGCACCGCCGCGGCATCCGCGCCGTCGAAATACACCGCGCCGCCGTAGAACTCGGAGATCGGCAGCAATTCGATCTCGACGGCGGTGACGATGCCCAACGTCGACTTCCCGCCGCGCAGACCCCAGAACAGTTCGGCGTTCTCCTCCGGGGTCGCGCGCAGCAACTCCCCTGCGCCGGTGACCAACTCGAAGGACCGCACATAGTCCGACGACAACCCGACGGTGCGCACCAACGGCCCGATCCCCGCGCCGGTCAGGAATCCCACGACGCCGACCCCCGGCGAGGAACCACACAGCCCGGCCAAGCCGTGCGGAGCCGCTGCGTCGAGCACCTGCTGCCATGTCGCCCCGGCCGCCACCCGTGCGGTGCGGGCCACCGGATCCACGGTGACGTCGGTCATGCCGGAGGTCACCACCAGGATCGTGTCGGACGCGACCGACAGCGCACCGTGGCCGGTGGCCTGCACGCCCACCCGGTATCCCCGGGCGGCGGCGAAACCCACGGTGTTGGCGATGTCGTAGGCGGAGGTCGCCAACACCACCGCGGCGGGCTCCACGGTGGCCGCCACGTTCCACGGGGTGGCCCGCTCATAGCCGGCCTCCCCCGGCAGCGCGACAGGGGCGGTGACGTGGGCGCGTAGCCCCTCCAGTGCGTCGTCCAGGCCCTCGTGCGCGAGATCGGTCAGAGTCATCGGGATCCTCTCGAAAAATCCGTGCAAATTCTCGGCGCACAGCATCACCGGGACCACTTGGCATCTACTTGGCGACCGGTTCAAGAAGGGGACAAGCCGCAGTTCAGACCAGCTGTTGCGCGAGGGTCGCCAGGCCGCGCATTCCCAGCGCCCCGGCCTCGGCGGCCAGCGTGCGCGCCGCCGCGCGCGGTGCCGGGCCGTCTGCGTCGATCTCGAGGTCGAGCCGGCACCGCAACAGCGCACACCACAGTTTCGTTGGCTTGGCCCCGGTGCGATCGGCGATGTCCTCGGCCCGGACCAGATCCGCCAGGGCCCGCTCCCGATCGCCCCGGAGCGCGTGCAGCCGGGCGGTGGCCAACGCCACCGGCCCGGCATGCCCGACCTGGCCGAGCACGGCGACGCGGTCGGCGAACGGCTCCAGTACCGCCAACAGGTCGCCCACGTAGTCGGCCAACCCGTAGTCGGCGGCAAGATGCGCCATCCACGCGGCCTGCCCCAACCCGGTCCACACCTGTCCCCGGCCGAGTTCCGCACGCCACTCGTCCAGGCGCTCGACGGCCTCGCGCCTGGAGCCCTCGACGGCCGTGAGCAGAACGGTGCGCACCAACGCCTCCATCCCCTGCCCCCCGCTGTCGATGCCGGCCTGCGTGGCAGTCAGCCCCTCGACCGGCCCACCTGTCTCGTGCAGCAAGGTCGCCTCGGCCAGCAGACCGCTTCCGGCGCCGTAGAGTTCAGTCTGCTCGTGCACGCGCGCCGCGATGGCGTGGTGGGCTCGCGCCTCGGCGAAGTCGCCCAGCCAGATCGCCAATACCGACTGCATCCAACGCAATTGGGCCCGGAGCACCGGAAGCTGCAGCTCCTCACTACCCGCGATACCCGCACGCAGATGCCGCTCGGTCAGGTCGATGTCGCCCAGGTTCAGTGCCGCCATCGTCGCCACCGAGTGGGCGATGACGGCATCCTCACGGGACCTGCTGTGCTGAAGAGAATTCAGCCGGTCGATCCAGCCGAAGGTCGCGGTACTGAACTCGGCCACCCCGGAATAGGTGATGAGCCGGCCCATCAGAGTGTCAGCGATGACATCGGGATCGCCTGTGCTGTCGGCCAACTGATCGGCCCGCTGCAGATATCCGGCCGCCAGCGCAGGGTCCGGATGATAGCAGCAACCTACGGCCAGCGCCGCCAGCACCCGCGCGCCGGCGGCCGGGTGGGCGGACGCCATCTTCGCGGCCTGCTCCAACAAGGACAGCAGCGGACCCGGATCCTCCCCCGGCGCCAGCCATGGCCATCCCCCACTGGCCCGCAGTAGCGCGCTGGCCACCCTCCCGGCGGTATCGGCCCGCTCGCTGCGCAACGCATCAGCCAGGTTTCGCTCGACGGCACCGAGCACCAATCGTCCCCGGCCCGCACGCGAATACGCGTCGAGCATGGCCACCGTCAACACGTCTCGCTCGGCATCGTGGCGCGCGGAACCCGGCAACCGGTTATAGGCATCGAGCGCCGCCTGCCACCACCGCGCCGCGATATCCGAACTCCACCGTTGGGTGGCCTGCTCTGCGGCCAACCGGCACGCCGCCACCACCTCCTGCGGATCGGCCAGCGGTTGGGCCGCCACCAGATGCTGGGCGCGCCGGGTCACCGCCTCCTCGGATGCACTGTCGGCCAACGCGTCCGCCACCTGCAGATGCAGACGCTGACGGCGCATCGCCGGCAGGCCGGCGATCAGGTGGTCACGCAGCAGCCCGTGGGCGAACGCATAACCGTCACCGGCATGCGCGCTGACCACGATCCGCTCGTCGGCCGCAACGTCGAGATGGTCGGCGAGGCTGTCGAAGTCGAGCCCGGCCACCCGGGCCAGCACGGGCACCGCGTCGGCGTCGATGGTGTCACCGATCACCGCGGCCACTCGCATCAACCCCAGCACCTCGGGCCCCAACCCGGCCAGCCGGCGTTCCAGCACCGACTTCACCGCAACCGGGATCTCACCGCGTTCGGACCGAGGCAGCCGGGCGTACTCGGAGACGAAGAAGGGGTTGCCGCCGGTTCGTTCGGCCAGCACTCCCGCCTCGGCGTCGTCGACGAAATCATCGGCGATCTGATTGGCCAGTACCGCAACATCTTCGGACGACAGCGCGGCCAGCTCCAATTGCCGGTTGCCGGAGCCGCGGGCCACCGTCGCGAGCAGGCGCGCGACGTCGGTGATGTGTTCACCATCGCGGACCGTGAGCACCACGGCGACCGGATGGCCCCACAATGCACCGGCGATGTAGGCCAAACAGGCGGCCGATGTCGAATCAGCCCACTGCACATCGTCTATCACGACCATGAGCGGCCCGCGCGCCGACTCCAGCAGAGTCTGCACCCGTTCGTAGACCCGGAACCGCGCCGTGTCGGGGTCGGCGTCCGCAGGCACCTCGAGCACCTCGTCCGCGTCACCACCCAACCCCCGAACGAGTTGCCGCATGGGCCACCACGGTGGGGTCGCCTGCTCGTCGGGGCAACTCACCCAGACGGCTTCGCCGTAGAACCGACGGTCGATCTCCTCGGCCAGACGGGTCTTGCCGATCCCCGGCGGGCCGGAAAGCACGAGCCACCGCGTCTCCCCCGCCCGCACTTCGGCGAGAAGCTCTGCCGCGACATTCAATTCACGGTCACGCCCGATCAGCGTGGCCCCGCCGGGATCCGGTACCGGGGCCTGGGCCACAAACGCCGCCGGGGTGGGCACCTCGCCGGCACCCGACCACTCCGGGGAGCGGGGCCAGGCCGCGAGTTCCGGTGCCTGACGCAGGATGGCTGTCTGTAGCTCCCGAAGCTCGGCCCCCGGCGTCAGACCCAGGTCCTCATCGAGCAGGCGGGCATAGCGGGCATAGATCTCCAACGCCTCCGAAGCCCGGCCCGACCGGTACTGCGCCAACATCTGAAGCCACACACCGCGATCGGAAAACGGTTCAGCCGAACGCAGTTCGGCAACCGCAGATACCGCCGCCGGTACCTGCCCCAACGCCAGCAGGGCCGTGATCCGATGGTCGAGACATTCGGAGCGCAGCTCCCGTACACGTGCCGCATCCTGGGTGACCCAATGCTGATCCCCCAGATCGCTCAGCAGATCTCCCCGCCACAGCGCCAACGTCTCATCGGCAACTGTCAGTGCTTCTGTCCAGCTTGCCTGGCCTGCGGCCGCCGCGGCCCGCGCGCATCCGGCGGTGAACACCGTGACATCGACGGCATCGGCAGGCACATCGAGGTAGTAGCCCGGCGGTTGACGCACGATCGGCGAAGCAACCGGGGAACCGTCCCGCAGGGCCCTGCGCAAGTTGGAGATGTACACCTGAAGGCTCGCATTAGCGCTGGCCGGCGGATCATCACCCCACACCGCGTCGATCAGCCGGTCGACCGAGACGACCCGGCCGTGCGCCAGCAACAGCAGCGCCAAGACCGTGCGCTGTTTGGGTCCGCCGACATCCACGGTCGCACCGGCGTGCACTACCTGCAGCGGTCCGAGCAAACGAAAGTGCACCGACGCAGCTTAATTGTCGGCACCGCAAACCGGCGAGCAGGCACTGCTCATTTCTCTTGCGGCGTGCACACCCCTGCGAAACTCCTTGCCTTCTTTCTCGGCGACGCCCGCGGGATCGAGCCAACCGACGCCGTCGAAGAAGAAGGTGTCGGCCGGGTGACTGTTCGATCCGGCAACGACCTCGGCCGTCCGAGCGGTAGCGGGGTACCCCCCGGGCGTGGACTGCACATTGAGAAACAAATATTCCTCTGTGCGCCAATCGAAGCCAGGCGGCGGCGCTTCCGTCACGGTCAGACCCGGATAGGGTCCACCGACGCTGAACCGGTCGAGAGTCGCCGTACCGGAGGTATCGGTCAACACGAGCTTCGGGCCAAATCCAAACCCGATCTCCACCGACCGCACCCCGACGCAGCCCGGCGGCACCCAGATCTCCAGCTTGCCATCGGTGACCCGCGCGCCGAACGCCGGCCTCATCGGGGCGGCGAACGGCGCATCCGACCACGGGCGGTCCCCGGTCCGGCAAGCGGTGAGCCCCGCCGCCACCAGCAGGGTCAACAACACGGCCAGACACGACCTCACGAGTCCCCCCGTCCGCCGAACTACTGGCCCATTGTCACCCACCGGACCGGCCCGGCGACGCGCCAATCCGCTCCGCTACTTCGACGAGTTGAACTTGTTCATCGCATCGTTCAGACGCTGCAACGCCTGCCCGTACTTGCCGAAGTCACCACTGCGCTGCGCATCCTGCGCCTCCGACAGGGCCGACTCGACCTCCTTGAGCGCGGCGGACTTGGCCGGTGACAGCTGCATGGGCTGACCGGGCGGGATCGCCGCCGGCGGCGCGACGACCTGTGGCGCCTGACCATCCGGACTGACCGGCGGCTGAGCGGCCGGCGGCGCTTCCGGAGTACCGGCAGCCTGCGGCTTGCCGTCGGTAGGAGCCACATTGGTGGCGGTGGCACCCGCCCCCGGGCCGAACAGTTCGGTCAGCGCGTCACTGACGGTCGGACCGTAACCGACCTTGTCGCCGTAGAGCATGGCCACCCGGATCAGGCGTGGGTAGGTCGACGCCGCGTCACTGGTTCCCGGCGATGCATAAACCGGTGCCACGTACAGCAACCCGCCATCGGCCACCGGCAGGGTCAACAGGTTGCCCCACCGGATCCGGTTCAGGTTGTCGCGTCCGATCACACCGAGGTCCTGCGTGACGGCGGTGTCGGTACTTATCGCGTTGAATGCCTGTTTCGGACCCTTGACCTCACCCGGAATGGTGAGCACGGTGATCTTGCCGTAGGTCGACGGATCCGAGCTGGCACTGACATAGGCGGCCAGGAATTCCCGCTGCAGCCAGTTCAGCGCGCTGGTCAACTGGAACGACGCTGAACCATCGTTGTTCACGAGGTCTTTGGCGACGATGTAGAACGGCGGCTGATAGCTGCTTGCCGTCGGGTTGGGATCCAGCGGCACGTTCCAGAAATCGGCGTTGGTGAAGAACTTCACCGGATCGTCGACGTGGTACTTGGTCAGCAGGGAACGCTGCACCTTGAACAGATCCTCGGGATAACGCAGGTGCGCCTGCAACTCCGGGGAGATGTCCGCCTTCGGTTTGACGGTGCCGGGGAACACGCTCATCCAGGCCTTGAGCACCGGATCCTGCTCGTCCTGGGCGTACAGCGTCACGGTGCCGTCGTAGGCGTCGACGGTGGCCTTGACCGAGTTGCGGATGTAGGACACCTGCTTGTCGGGAGCCAGCCGGTTGACCGCCACCTCGTTGGAATCCGCCGTCGCACTCGACAGCGTGGTCAGCTCCGAATACGGGTAGTTGTCCAGCGTGGTGTAGCCGTCGACGATCCAGACCATGCGCTTGTTGACGATCGCCGGGTACACACTGGTGTCGGTGGTCAGCCACGGCGCCACCGCTTCCACCCGATGGGCCGGATCACGGTTGAACAGAATCTTGCTGTTCTCACCGATCACGTTGGACAGCAGGAAGTTCCGCTCGGCGAACTTGGCGGCGAACACCGTCCGGGCCAGCCAGTTGCCGATCGACACACCGCCGGTGCCCGAGTACGTGTAGTTCTTGGTGTCGGTGTTGGTTTCGTAGTCGTACTCGCGGTCGACATCACCGTTCTTGCCGACGATCGCGTAGTCGGCCGCGGTATCGGCGATCACCGGCCCGAAGTAGACCCGGGGCTGGTCGAGCGGCGCCGGTCCGGGTGAGACCACCTTGCCGTTGGCGCCGACGACGCTGGCGAGGAACTCCGGGTAACCGCCGTTCTGGTTGGGGTCGTTGGCGATACCGCGCACCGTGTTGGCCGGTGACGCGATGAATCCGTTGCCGTGGGTGTAGACGGTGTGCCGGTTGATCCAGTCGCGCTGGTTCTCGATCAACCGGTCCGGGTTGAGTTCGCGTGCGGCGACCACGAAGTCGCGCAGACCGCCGTCAGGACCGGCATAGCGGTCGATGGCCAGCTGATCCGGGAAGAAGTAGAAGTTCTTGCCCTGCTGGAACTGGGTGAATGCGGGGCTGACGATCGTCGGATCCAGCAGCCGGATGTTCGACGTGGTCGCCCGGTCCGCAGCCACCTGCGCGGCCGTCGTTTGACCGTTGCTCTCGTAATTGCGGTACGTCACCGTGTCGTTGGTGAGCCCGTAGGCCTGCCTGGTCGCGGTGATACTGCGGCTGATGTACTCGCTTTCCTTCTGCGCGGCGTTCGGCTTGACGCTGAACTGCTCGACGATCAGCGGCCACCCCGCACCCACCACCATCGAGCTCAGCAGCAACAGCACCACACCGATGGCCGGAATCCGCAAGTCGCGCAGCACGATCGCAGAGAACACCGCCACCGCGCAGATCAGCGCGATGGCCAACAGGATCAGCTTGGCGGGCAGCACCGCGTTGATGTCGGTGTAGCCGGCACCGGTGAACGGCTTGCCGGTGCGGGTGTTGCTCAACAGCTCGTAGCGGTCCAGCCAGTACGCGAGAGCCTTGAGCAGGATCAGGAAGCCGACCAGGCTGATCAGCTGGATGCGCGCGGCGCGGCTCAGCGCTCCGCTGCGACCGGTCAGCCGGATCCCGCCGAACACGTAGTGCCCCAGCAGATTCGCGACGAACGCCAGGAAGGTCGCGACGAACAGGTACGTCAGCACCAGCCGGTAGAACGGCAGGTCGAACGCGTAGAAGCCCAGATCCCGGCCGAACTGCGGATCGGTGATCCCGAAATCGCTGCCGTGCAAGAACAACTGCACCCGCACCCAGTAGCTCTGCGCGATCACGCCGGCCAGCAGGCCGATGAAGACCGGCACCCCTATCCCGAACAGCCGCAACCGGGCCAGCACCGTGGTGCGGTAACGCGCCACCGGATCATTCGGGCCGGCGGCCGGGACGAACACCGGACGGCTGCGATACGCCAACGCCAGCCCGGCGAACACCACCGCACCGATGAGCAGCCCCACCACGAGGAACACGATGAGCCGGGTGGCCAGCACGGTGGTGAACACCGACCGGTACCCCAACTCGCCGAACCACAACCAGTCGACGTAGCCGTCGACCACCCGAGGTCCGATCAACAACGCCAGCACCGCCACCAGTGCCAGGCCGATCAGCACCCGACTTCGTCGTGTCAGCTTCGGCATCCTCGCCGCGGGCCGCATCCCCACTCGTGAACTCCCGTTTCAGCCTCGGTGGACTCGTGACATGCCCGATGGGGCCGCCCGATTTTCTATAACTCTAGCCATCCACGGGCTGCGTGCGGTCTAGCAGCGAGGTGGTTCGCCACCGGCAGAAATCGTGTGCAACGCGTCGACCGCCTGGGTCAGCGTGTCCACCTTCACCAAATCCATGCCGTCCTGGGGCGCCGAGCGCGCCTCGGTGCAGTTGTCGGCGGGCACCAGGAACACGCTTGCCCCGGCCTCCTTGGCGGCCTGCATCTTGTGCGTGATGCCGCCGATGGACCCGACCTTTCCGTCGCCGGTGATGGTTCCGGTGCCGGCGATGAACTTGCCATCGTTGAGGTCACCGGTGGTCAGCTTGTCGACGACCGCCAGGCTGAACATCAGCCCCGCCGACGGGCCGCCGATGTTGGCCAGGTTGAAGTCGATGTCGAACGGCGCCCACGGGGCGTCGAGCACGCCGACGCCGAGGAATCCGTAGTCCCGGTCGGGGTTGTCGCCGAGCGTGATGGTCGCGACCCCGGGCGGCGCATTCTTGCGGCGGAAGTCGATCACCAGCTGGTCACCCGGCTTGGTCTTCTTCAAGATGGCCTGGAACTCGTCGAGGTTGGCCACTGGAATGCCGTTCACCCCGTCGATCGCGTCGCCGTCGCGCAGCTTGCCCGCCGAAGGACCGGGGTCGGTAACGCTCTGCACGGTCACCGCCACCGGGTACTTCAGGAAGGACAGCGCCGCGTACTCGGCGCTGTCCTCGGACTTCTTGAAGTCGGAGTTGTTGGCCTCGTCGATCTCGTTCTTGGACTTGTCCGGCGGGTACACCAGGTCGCGCGGGACCAGCTGTTCACGGCCCGACATCCACAACGCCATCGCCTGTCCCAGAGTCAGGCCGTCGCGCTGGGACACCGTGGTCATGTTCAGATGCCCCGAGGTGGGGTGCACGTCAGCGTCGGGTCCGTGGATGTCGACCACCTGCTTGCCCTCGACCTCCCCGAGGGTGTTGAAGGTCGGACCGGGACCCAATGAGACGAAGGGCACCGTCACCACCGACAGCAGCACGCCGAACGCCACGATCGGCACCAGCGCAACCAGCAGCGTCAAAATCCGCCTGTTCACGCCGCCCACAGTAAAGCCTTTGCCGCCATGTTCACCCACAGCGTGACCCACAGCCACACCCGGGCACCCGGGCATGAGTACCGTTATGGGTATGGCTGACCTGCCCTTCGGCTTCTCCGCCGGGAATGACCCCGACCGAGACAAAGACAAGAAGGACCCCGATTCGGGGTCCGGTTCCGGCAACTCCGGACCAGGTCCGGGCTCGGATCCGTTCGGTTTCGGCATGGGCGGAGCCAACTTCGACATGGGCGACCTCGGGCAGATCTTCACCAAGCTCGGCGAGATGTTCAGCGGCGCAGGCAGCGCGATGGCCGGCGGCAAACAATCCGGTCCGGTGAACTACGACCTGGCCCGGCAGCTGGCGTCCAATTCGATCGGGTTCGTCGCCCCCGTGTCGGAAAAGACCACTGGCGCAGTCGCCGACGCGGTGCGGTTGGCCGAGACCTGGCTCGACGGGGTCACCCCGCTGCCCGCGGGCACCACCCGATCGGTGGCGTGGACTCCCAGCGACTGGCTGGACAACACGCTGGACACCTGGAAGCGGTTGTGTGACCCGGTGGCCGAGCAGATCTCCTCGGTGTGGGCCTCGGCGCTCCCCGAGGAGGCCAAGAGCATGGCCGGTCCGCTGCTGGCGATGATGTCGCAGATGGGCGGCATGGCGTTCGGCTCCCAGCTGGGCCAGGCGCTGGGCAAGCTGTCCCGCGAGGTGTTGACCTCCACCGATATCGGCCTGCCGCTGGGCCCCAAGGGCGTCGCGGCCCTCATGCCCGAGGCGATCGAATCGCTGACAGAGGGGCTGGAGCGTCCGCGGAGCGAGATCCTGACCTTCCTGGCCGCCCGTGAGGCCGCGCATCATCGGCTGTTCAGCCACGTGCCGTGGCTGTCCAGTCAGCTGCTGGGTGCGGTCGAGGCCTTCGCCAAGGGCATGAAGGTCGACATGACCGGCATCGAAGATTTCGCCCGCGGCTTCAACCCCACCTCCCTCGGCGACCCGTCGGAGATGGAGCAACTGCTCAACCAGGGCATCTTCGAACCGAAAGCCACCCCGGAGCAGGAAGCCGCCCTGGAACGGCTGGAAACCCTGCTCGCGCTGGTCGAGGGCTGGGTGCAGACCGTCGTCACCGCAGCACTGGGCGAACGCATCCCCGGCACCTCGGCACTGGCCGAGACGCTGCGCAGGCGGCGCGCCACCGGCGGGCCGGCCGAACAGACCTTCGCGACGCTCGTCGGCCTGGAACTGCGCCCCCGCAAGATGCGTGAGGCCGCGGTGCTGTGGGAACGGCTGACCGAAGCGGTCGGCACCGATGCCCGCGACGGTGTGTGGCAGCACCCCGACCTGCTGCCGAGCGCGGCCGATCTCGACGAGCCGGCCGGCTTCATCGACCGGATGATCGGCGGCGACACCAGCGGCCTCGACAGTGCCTTCGAACAGGCCATCGCCGACCTGGAGAAGGAGCAGGGCGAGGGCCGCGACAAAGGTGGCGACGGCGGCAATTGACCCCCGCACGGCCTGTGGATAACTGAAACGGCGGTCAGCGCCGCCGTGGCAGAGTCATCGCATGACGCGCTTTGTGCTCGCCGCAGGCAGGCCGATCCTGCTGCGTCCCGACGAGGCGGTTCAGCTGGGCTGGGACCCGCGGCGCGCGATGCTGGTCCGTCCCCCGGACGGGATGACCCAGCCACAACTGGCCGAACTGCTGCGCACACTGCAGGCAGGGGCCACCCGGGACGAATTGCTCACGGCCACAGAATCATTCGGTGACACCGCAGCCATCGATGAGCTGCTCGATGCGCTGACCGAGACGGGAATGCTCACAACGACGGCGGGCGCGGGCTCTCGGCGGACCCGCTCGGCCTCCATCCGCGTCCACGGCCGCGGACCCCTGTCGGATCTACTGGCCAACGGCCTCCGCTGTTCGGGCGCGAAGGTGAGGCGAAGCACGAACCCGCACAGCAGGAACGTGGCAGCCTCCACCGACCTGGTGGTGCTGGCCGACGATCAGATCACCGACCCACGGCTTCTGCAGGACCTGCATCATGACGGCATCGCCCACCTGTCGGTGTGTGTCCGCGATGGCGCCGGATTGGTGGGGCCGCTGGTGATCCCAGGGCTGACGAGTTGCCTGCATTGCGCCGACCTGCACCGCACCGATCGCGATGCGGCCTGGCCGGCCGTGGCCACCCAACTCCGGGGCGCAGTCGGCAGTGCCGGCCGGGCGACCATCCTCGCCACCGCGGCGTTGGCGATGCACCAGGTGGACCTGGTGATCCGGGCTGTCGGGCACACCGGTGACGACCAGCCGGCGCCCGAGGCACCGCCGACGCTGAACACCACCCTCGAACTCGATATCGAGGGCTACTCGATCGTCGCGCGGCGCTGGTCCCGGCACCCCGACTGCCCATGTTGAAAACGATTGTTGCCAGTTGGGTGTGGGCGGTGCGGCCGAGTCATGGATGATGGTCTGGTGACCGACATCAAACGGGGAAGCGTCGCACGGAATGCGAAGCTCGCCGGCCTGGCCGGCGGCATGGCGGGACGGGCAGCGCTGGGCTTCGGCAAGCGTCTGACCGGCAAGTCCAAGGACGAAGTCACTGCCGAATTGATGGACAAAGCCGCTCAACAATTGTTCGCCGTGCTCGGGGAGCTCAAGGGCGGGGCGATGAAGGTCGGCCAGGCGCTGTCCGTGCTGGAGGCGGCCATCCCCGAGCAGTACGGCAAGCCGTATCGCGAGGCGTTGACCAAATTGCAGCGAGAAGCTCCGCCGCTGCCGGCCCCCAAGGTGCACCGGGTGCTCGATGCGCAGCTCGGCACCAAATGGCGCGACCGGTTCACCTCGTTCGACGACACCCCGGTGGCCTCGGCCAGCATCGGTCAGGTGCACAAGGCGGTCTGGTCCGACGGGCGTGAGGTGGCCGTCAAGATCCAGTACCCCGGCGCCGACGAAGCACTGCGCGCCGACCTCAAGACGATCCAGCGTCTGGTCGGCGTGTTCAAGCAGCTGGCCCCCGGCATCGACATCCAGGGCATCGTCGATGAGTTGATCGAACGCACCGACATGGAGCTGGACTACCGGCTTGAGGCCGAGAATCAGCGTGCGTTCGCCAAGGCTTACCGCGACGATCCGCACTTCTGCGTCCCAGCGATCGTCGCCAGCGCACCGAAGGTCGTCATCGCCGAATGGATGGATGGCATCCCGATGTCGGTGATCATCCGCGAGGGCACCCCCGAACAGCGCGACCTGATGGGCACCCGGTTGTCCGAACTCACCTTCGACGCGCCCAAGCGGCTGCAGATGATGCACGGCGATGCCCACCCCGGGAACTTCATGCTGCTGCCCGACGGGCGGATGGGCGTCATCGACTTCGGCGCGGTCGCACCGCTGCCCGACGGCTTCCCGACCTCCTTGGGCGAGTGCATCCGGCTGGCCCGGGACAAGAACTACGACGACCTGCTGCCCACCATGGAGGAAGCCGGTTTCATCCAGAAGGGACAACAGGTTTCGATCGAGGAAGTCGACGACATGTTGCGCCAGTACGTCGAGCCGATCGAGGTCGACGTCTTCCATTACAACCGCCGGTGGATCCAGAAGATGGCGGCCGGCCAGATGGACAACTGGGTGGCCCAGATCAAGACGGCCCGACAGCTCGACCTGCCGCCGAACCTGGCCATCCCGCTGCGTGTGATCGCCTCGACGATCGCGATGTGCTGCCAGCTCGATGCCCATGTGCCGGTGAAAGCCATTGCCACCGAACTGGTTCCGGGTTTCGCCGAGGAAGCGGCCTAGCGCAACGGATTTCGCTGCACGCCGAAGGACCGAACGGCGCCGAGTGTCTCGCACTCGGCGCCGTCGGTGTCTTCAGGTATCACGCGGCGGCCGGGTTACCCGCGGCGTTCTTACGCGGACGCCCACGCGGCCGCTTACGGGCCACGATGCTTCCGCGGTCGAGGATCTCGCCGCCCCAAACGCCCCACGGCTCCTGTCGTTCCAGCGCGGCGGCCAGGCACGCGTTGCGGATCGGGCAATCCGCGCACAGTGCCTTGGCCTGCTCCAGATCGACTGGGCTCTCGGCGAACCACAGGTCGGGATTCCCGATGTGGCACGGCACCGCCGGCAGCCGCTCCTCGCATGTCAACGGCGCGACGCTCACCTCCGGAGCGGTCATCGCAATGGACATGTGCTTATCCCCCTACTTCCTGGTCGTAGTTAGTTGCGATCTGTCTTTCGATGGATCTGCGACCAGGTTTCTGGGGGTGGAGAACGACTCCCAAAAAAATTGGCCACGGATCCGATTGACTGCGGGTCCGTGGCCATTTGGCTGTGATGGGAGCTCTACCTAGTAGGGGCTCCGATCCACGGACGCGCCAGTCGCGGCGGCGGGGCGGCGCTTATGCTGCGGTGCAATAGCAGCAGCGGCGGCCAGCCATCCGGCGGCGGGGGCAGCGGGTGCGGCGTACCGGCGAGCTGCCGGGGAAACCGCGGCAGCGGCGACGGCGAACACGGACGACGGCATGCCAGCAACCGCTACACCGCTGAATTCGATGTTGTTATCCATTGCGGGCACCCTCCTTCCGTCTCGTCACCAGAGCTGTGTTACGAGGCTAAAGCCTAACAGCCAATTCGCACAACCTATTTTCTACCTGCGGTTTTGGCGCGATCTTTACGAATTTTGGCGGCCGCGGACCAACTCGAGAACGTCCGGGCCGTACTGCTCGAGCTTGCGCGCACCGATTCCTGGGAGCGCCACCAGCGCGGCCTCGTCGGCCGGCATCGACTCAGCGATCGCGATCAGCGTGTTGTCGGTGAACACCACATAGGCCGGCACTTTCATCTCCTTGGAGACGCGCAGCCGCCAGTCCTTGAGCTCGGCGAGCAGCTCCTCATCCAGGTCCGACGGACAGGTTTCGCAGCGGCGCAACATGATCGCAGGCGGCGTCGACAAGGCGGCATTGCACACCCGGCAGCGCGGCGCCGGGCCGCGTTGACGACGCGTCCGATCCGGCCCCGAACCGGCCGAATTCTGCAGTTGCGGTGCGATGCCGTTGAGGAACCGCGACGGCCGACGGCCTTGGCGCCCGCCTGGAGTGCGGGCCAGCGCCCAGCTCAGGCCCAGGTGCACCCGGGCCCGGGTCACCCCGACATAGAGCAGGCGGCGCTCCTCCTCCACCGGCTCGCTGTCGGGCCCGTGTGCGAGCGCATGCGAGATCGGCAGCGTGTTGTCAGCCAGGCCGACCAGGAACACCGCGTCCCACTCCAGGCCCTTCGCCGCATGCAGCGATGCCAACGTCACGCCCTGCACCACCGGTGGATGTCGCGAGTCGGCCCGCTGACGCAGCTCGGCGACCAGTGCCCGCAGATCCAGCTCCGGGCGCAGCGCAACCTCCTCGTCGACCAACTCGG
This sequence comes from Mycobacterium sp. NPDC004974, assembly GCF_053600815.1. Lineage (NCBI taxonomy): Bacteria > Bacillati > Actinomycetota > Actinomycetes > Mycobacteriales > Mycobacteriaceae > Mycobacterium > Mycobacterium sp. NPDC004974. The sequence continues at coordinate 73,879 of NZ_JBSGAQ010000004.1, forward strand.
CCAACGCCGTCAACGCCTCCCAGCGCTCGCGAGCCTTGGTGCCGGCCGGCGGTTCGGCGGTCAAGCCGAGCGGCTCCAGCAGCTCACGCACCAGTGCGGGCAGGTTGTCTTCGGGAATGTCACGCTCGGCGAAGCGCTGCATGGCCACCAGCGCCTGACGGATCTCCTGACGGCTGAAGAAGCCCTCACCGCCGCGCACCTGGAAGGCGACCCCAGCCTCGGTGAGCGCCTCCTCGTACACCTCCGACTGCGCGTTGATCCGGTAGAGCACCGCGATTTCGGCCGGCTCCGTTCCGTTTTCGATCAGCTTCTTGATCGACCTGGCCACGGCTTTGGCCTCGGCCACCTCGTCGGGATACTCGGAGAACGACGGCTCGGGACCAGCGTCACGCTGGCCCACCAGATGCAGCTTGCTGCCGGCCATCCGGCCGCGTGCGGCCGCGATCACCCGGTTGGCCAACGACACCACCTGCGGCGTGGAGCGATAGTCACGTTCCAGCCGCACCACCGCGGCGTCGGGGAAGCGCCGCGAGAAGTCCAACAGGAAACGGGGGGTGGCCCCGGTGAACGAATAGATCGTCTGGTTCGCATCACCGACCACGGTGAGGTCGTCGCGCTCCCCCAGCCAGGCGTCGAGCACCCGCTGCTGCAGGGGCGTGACGTCCTGATACTCGTCGACGACGAAGCAGCGGTAGCGGTCGCGGAACTCCTGGGCGACCGCCGCGTCGTTCTCGATGGCCGCGGCGGTGTGCAGCAGCAGATCATCGAAATCCAACAGCGCCGAGCCGTCCCGGCGGGCCTTGAGTGCCTCGTACCCCGAGTAGACGGCCGCGACCTTCGCGGCATCGAACGGGATGTCCCGCCCGACCTTGGCCACCGCGGTGCTGTAGGCCTCCGGGGTGATCAAAGACGCCTTGGCCCACTCGATTTCACCGGCCAGGTCACGGACGTCGTCGGTACTGGTCTGCATCCCGGCCCGGTTCGCGGCCTGCGCGACCACGGCGAACTTGCTGTCGAGCAGCTCCCACCCGGTGTCGCCGACCAGACGCGGCCAGAAGTACTGCAATTGCCTGCGCGCCGCGGCGTGGAACGTCACCGCCTGCACCGCAGCGGTGTTCACCCCGGACTCCTGGCCCAGTAGCCGCAACCGGCCCCGCATCTCGCCGGCGGCCCGCGCGGTGAACGTCACCGCGAGCACCTGGCTGGGCGCGACGTGACCGCCGGCCACCAGGTGCGCGATCCGGCGGGTGATGGTGCGGGTCTTGCCGGTACCCGCGCCGGCCAGCACACACACCGGGCCGCGGGCGGCCAGGACGGCCTCCCGCTGCTCATCATCCAGATCGCCCAGCGCGGGCGAGGGAGCCTCCAACGGCATGCGGTCCATGATGTCAGGGACCGGTGACAGTCCCGGGCCCGGCGTGGCCCCGGCCTACCGCTGCCGGCTCAACCACTGCTCGAAGGTGGTGGGCGCGATGCGCGCCCCGTCGCCGGGCAGCAGCGCATTGCCCGACATCGACACGCCGAAGATCGACGACCAGGTCGGCACCAGCGTCACCTCCTTGCCGCGCACCGCCAGGGACCGCCGGGCCATGTCGACCAGATCCTGTGTCTGCGGGCCGGCCACGTCGACATGGCGGCCCTGCGGGTTGCCGACGACGACCTCGGCGAGCACGGCGGCCACGTCGTCGGGATCGATGGGCTGCACCAGAAGCGGGGCGATATCGGCGGTGACCCCGTCGGGGCCATCGTGCGCCGTCCAGCTCACCACCATCTCGGCGAAATCGTGGAACTGGGTGGCCGGCACGATCGTCCACGGCACGGGCCCGCCTTCGACCAGCTTCTCCTGCTCACGTTTTCCGGCGTAGTGAGCATTGCCCTCGATGTCGTGGATCCCCACGATCGAGAGCAGCACATGGTGTCCCACGCCGGCCCGTTCCTCGGCGGCCAACAGATTGCGGGTGGCGGTGCCCAGGTAATCCACCGTGCGGTCCCGATCGGCGGGCGGGGCACTGATCGCGTCGACCACCGCCTGTACCCCGGCCAGAGCCGCGTCGAGCCCCTCCCCGGTGGACAGATCCACCCCGGCCGAGCGGCTGATCGGCACCACCTCGTGTCCCGCACCCTGCAGGGCGGCGACCACGCGCGCCCCGATGTTTCCCGTAGCCCCGGCAACTGCGATTCGCATGGTGTCTCCCGTCCCGGCCGATAGATATCTCGGACTATATAGGTCCGTAATATCTGTAATAAACTACGGGCTGTGAAACTCCCCGTGGCCACCGAGTGGGCCCTGCACTGCGCGACGTCGCTGGCGCAGCTCGAACCCGGGGCCACCGCATCGGCCGCCGACCTCGCGGAGCATTTCGGCCTGCCCGCCCCTTATCTGGCCAAGCAGTTGCAGGCGCTCACCCGCGCGGGTGTGCTGGCCGCCACGACCGGCCCGCGCGGCGGCTTCCGACTCGGACGGGCACCCGCCGATATCACACTGCTGCAGATCGTCGAGGCCGTCGACGGTGCGTCCCCGCCGTACGAATGCCGCGAGATCCGCCGGCAGGGCCGTGGCGCACTACCTGACAGCTGGTGCCGGCACGAGTGCATCCTGGCCGTGAAAATGGCTGACGCACACCAGGCCTGGCGAGCCAGCCTCGACGGCGTCACCCTCGCCGGCATCCTCGCCGATCTGCCCGTCGCGGCGCCGGCGCGCACCCGGAAGTTGTTGGGTAGGTGAGGGCCTCGAACGGATCAGCCGCACCGCGGCTCAGCCCCACTGCCCGACCGCGAAGCCGACGAGCAGAACCGCGAATCCGCCGATTTCCGCCGCGATGAGCAGCGCCATCGAGATGTGCAGCCCCGGACTCGGGAATTCGAATTGATTGGCGGTATCCCGCCGGGCGCCGTGGACCATGTAGCTCAGGATCGCCGCCAGGAAGAAGAACACCAGGACCAACGCCGCGGTCAGATTGACCCAGCTCGGCCAGGCACTGAGCTCGACGAACACGGCCGTCAGCAACGTGGCGAACGCGTAGAGCAACGATGCGCGGTGAGCGATGTCGACATAAGGATGCGCGACATGGTGTTCGGAGGTGACCATCTGCCGGTATTTCCACACTCCGAGCGCCAGAGCCAGCAGGAAGATCAACCCGGCCGCGAGCAACGTCGTCGCGGTGGCGGTTTCCAGAACCTGCGTGTTGCAATCCATCTCGCCTCCTTCAGGACACGGCGAGGAGCCGGCGCAGCTCCTCGCGGCCGCTGTCGTCGAGGGGAAGCAACGGGAGCCGCGGCACCCCGACACCCTGGCCGAGCAGCTCAAGTCCGCCCTTGATCGTCGTGGGCAGGCCGCCGGCCACGATGAACTCCAGGAAGGGCTTGACTTCGGCGTAGATGGCCTCGGCCTTCGTCCAGTCTCCGACCTGTGCCGCTGCGTAGAGATCCAGGCACGGCCGCGGTAACAGGTTCGGCGCCGCGGTGCACCAGCCCTTGGCCCCTGCCTTGAAGGCCTTGAGAATCATGGGGTTACTGCCGTTGTAGAACGGCAGTCGGCCGTCGGTAAGCGCGGACAGGCGCTCCATACGGGTGATGTCGCCGGTGGATTCCTTGACCATGGTGACGTTGTCGATGTCCTCGAACATCTGAACCAGCAGTTCGGGCCGCATGTCGATGCCACTGGTAGCCGGATTGTTGTACACCATGATCGGAATGCCGATCGCGGCGCCGATCGCCGCGTAGTGCTGGACGATCTCCCGTTCGGAGAGTTTCCAGTAGGAGATGGGCAGCACCATCACCGCATCCGCGCCGGACCGCTCGGCGTACTGCGCCCGGCGAATGGTGTTGGCAGTGGTCAGGTCTGACGCGCCGATGATGACGGGCACCCGACGGTCGACCACGCCGATCGTGGTGTCGATGACGGCGTCGAACTCGGCCTCGGTGAGATAGGCCGACTCACCGGTACTGCCGAGCGGGACGATCCCGTGCGCACCGCCGCTCACCAACCGGTCGACCAGGGCGGCAAGCTTGCCCGTGTCGATCTGGTGGTCTTCGGTGAAGGGTGTCACCGGATAGGCGAGAATTCCGTGGATCTCAGTGTTGGACGGCATGTTTCGTTGTCCTTCTTTCGGTGCGGATTGAGGGCCGGTTCGAGAGGTCAGCTGGTCAGGGCATCGGGATGGTTACGGAGCGCACGCCGGGCGTAGTAGGCGAAGTTGGCCTGGCTGCGTTTGGGCCGTAACGTCCAGTCATGGGCCTCGCGCGCCAGTCGCGGAGGCAGTTCGGCGATCGTTCCCGCCGCCATGGCGGCCAGTTGCAGTTCGGCGCCGCGTTCGATCAGCATCGCCAACGAGCACGACTCCTCGATGCTGGCTCCGGCGATCACGTGGCCATGGTGGGCCAGCAGGATGGCCTTCTTGCCCCCCAGCGCGGCACTGATGATCTCGCCCTCCTCGTTGCCGACCGGAACGCCCGGCCAGTCGGCCAGGAAGGCGCAGTCGTCATACAACGGCGCGATGTCCATCTGCGACACCTGCAACGGAACTTCCAGCATCGAAAGCGCCGCTACGTGGAAGGGGTGAGTGTGCACGATGCACTGCACGTCGGGGCGCGCTCGATAGATCCAACTATGGAATCGATTGGCGGGGTTTGCCATTCCCCCGCCTTCGAGGACATTGAGGTCCTCGTCGACGAGCAGCAGATTGCCTTCGGTGATCTCGTCAAAGCCCAACCCGAGCCGTTGGGTGTAGTACGTACCCGGCTTCTCGGCCCGCGCGGTGATCTGGCCCGCCAGACCCGAGTCGTGGCCCGCATCGAACAGCGCCCGGCACGTCAGGGCCAACTTCTGCCGCGTCGTCAGCGTGGACTCCTCGATGTGGACAGACAGCCCATCCAGGGCACGCTGCATCAGAACCTGCTTCGAATCACCAAGCGTGGTGGTCATCTCGGCCCACCTTTCCGTGTTGAGGGGTCGGCGACACAACTCGAACCATAGGACACATTGTGTCCTTCCGTCAACATAGGTGAGCCGATCGTGTGAGAACCGGCGTCTTGCGGTGCGCGCTACGCTCTCTACCGAATGACACTCGGTGTCCACCATCAGGAAGGGCTCGATCATGGTTCTGGCAGCTGCCATCCAACTGGACGCGGTACTCGCCGATGTTCCGACCAACCTCGCGGCCTGCGAACGGCTCGGCGATGAGGCAGGACATGCGGGTGCGCGCATCATCGCGTTACCGGAGTTCTTCTCCACCGGAATCGGATTCGCGGACTCGCTGGCCGCGGCGGCGCTACCTCCCGACGGTCCCGCGACAGAACTCCTCACAACACTCGCCCGTCGACACGCCGCCCTTGTCGGCGGTTCGTTCCTGTGCCGCGATCCCGACGGACACGTGCGCAACGCCTACCTGCTCGCCGACCCGAACGGAGTGATCGGACGGCACAACAAGGATCTCCCCACCATGTGGGAGAACGCTTTCTACGTGGGAGGCGGCGACGACGGAGTCATCGCCGCCGGCGACTACCAGGTCGGAGCCGCGGTGTGCTGGGAACTGATGCGCACGCAGACCGTCCGACGACTACGAGGTCGCGTCGATCTGGTGATGGCCGGATCGGGGTGGTGGTCGATTCCCCGGTGGCGGCCGCACGCCCTGTTCGACCGCCCCGAACACAACAACCGGATTAACGCGCACACCGCGGCAGCCTCGTTCTCCAGGTACGTGGGCGCCCCGTGCGTCCACGCCGGCCACGCAGGCGATCTCCGTTGCGCGATGCCCTGGCTGCCGATGGAATATCGCGGCCGGTTTGAAGGCGCAACCATGATCACCACCGCATCCGGCGAGATCGTCGCCGAGCGGCGTGCAGACGAAGGAGAGGGTGTGGTGCTCGGCGAAATCACCACCGGCCGGCAGGACGCCGAGCTCCACGCCCCCGCCGGCTACTGGCTGCACAAGCGGGGCCTCCTACCCAGCGCAGTCTGGCACTACCAGCGCTGGCACGGCCGACCCTGGTACCGACGCAACGTCGCCGGCGCGCAGTCGAGGACGTCGACCTAGGGAAGGCTCGAGCCCGCCCCAATTAGGTTTCCATTAGGACACTTTGTGTCATAGGATTGGAGGTGCACTGATCGAATCATCGAAGAAGGAGTGAGAAGCCATGAAGCACATCGCAATGTCCACGGCGTTTTCTATTGGCGCCGTCATCAGCTGGCTCACCGCGGGAGCCGCAGTTGCCGCGGCGGCCCCCACCGGCCCGTCGGCAGCAGAAACCATCGCGCGCCTACAAGCCGACGGCAAACGGGTGATCATCAACAAAGTCGGCAGCGGTCCGCTCAGTCAGTGCACGGTGACCAATGTCCACACGGTCGTCGTGCGCCCGCAAGCGAAGACCGTCACCATTCACGGCCTACCGGATTTCGAACCCATCCCCACAGTGCACGTCAACCTGAAATGCTGACGGCCCGTGGGGCACAGGAGCGCAAGTCAACGATTGCGGCCGTACTCGGTGTGGGTGATCACCAGAACCTCACTGGGCGTACTCCCCCGCTGCCGCAGCTGGTGCGGCAACGAGGCGTCGAAATACGCGCAATCTCCGGTCTCCAGGGTGACCAGATCATCCTGGTAGCGCAGCTCCACCACGCCCGCATGGACGAACACCAACTCCTGCCCGGCGTGCTCCGGATGCGGATGCTCGGCGAACTTGAGGGTCGGCCGAACGATGAACGGCGACATCGACTTCCCGAGCATCCCCGCCGCCACGGCTTGATAGCGGTTGTTGCCGCGCTCGCCCGCGCGGTCAATCGACAACGTCGTGACCGCTGGATCCTCGGAAAACAATTGTGCGACATCGACCTCGAGCGCACGCGCCAGCTTCATCGCCACCGCGATCGACGGCGTGGAACGCTGACGTTCGACCTTGGACAGGTAACTCTTGGTCAATCCGGTCGCTTCGGCGAGCTCCTCAAGGGTCATGCCCCGCTGTTGACGCACAGCACGCAACAGAGCACTCATGACACCTCCTGATCACAACGCACGCTCCGCATACATGGTCCCATAGGACAGCAAGTGTCATATCGTCGACATTCCGAATCGTCGACGGCGAGCCGCTCAGACACCGGCGGCAGTGACCAGGGCCCACAGTCCGTCCGCGCCGGCAGCGATGGCGTATTCGGTGAGGACCTGATCCCAGTGCGCAACCGAGCCGTACTCCGAACGCCAGGACAACGCGGGCATGGTGAACTCGTGCAACCGGTGCTCAAGGGTGGTGCCGATCGCACCATGCACCTGGTGGGCGTTGCGCACCACCACCGAGGTGGCGTGCCCGACGCACGAACGTGCCACGGCGACAAAGAAATCGAGGTGCGCCGAGGACCAGTCCGATCGCAGAGCCTCGGCCAGTGCACCGTCGGTGGCCGCCCGGGCCAGCGCAGACTCGGCGGCGATGTCGGCCACCAGATTCTGCACGGCCTGAAACTTGGCCAACGGCCGGCCGAACTGGGTGCGTTCGCCGGTGTGCGCCACCGACAGCGCCAGGATCCGGTCCAGCGCGGCGCACACCTGAACGGCGCGCACCAGGGCGGCCCGCCGCCTGATCTGTTCGACCACGTTGTCGGGCACCGGGTTTCCGGTCAAAGACGCGAGGTCCGCGCGGACCTCGTCGCGCGGCTCCCCCGCATTGTTGCGCCCTGCGGTGATCGACAGCGACGCGGTGTCCACATCGGCCACGAGGTAACCGGTGCCGTCGCGCCAGAGCAGGACCACCCGCTCCGAGCCGGCCGCCCATGGCACGCCACGCGCGACACCGTCGTCGTCGAGCAGACATGCGGTGCGTCGCGCGTCATCGACCCCCAACCCCGCCGTCTCCAACAACCAGCAGGCCAGCAGATCATGTTCGGCCAGAGGGATTCTCACTCCGTGCCAGGCGGCGGCGCGCAGCAGCTCGACGGCCTCGGCCCAGCCGGCGCCACTACCACCGGATTCCTCGGACCCGGTCAGCCGGACCAGGCCGAGTTCGACCAGCCGGTCCCACAACTCGGTGGTGACCTCACCTGTTGGGTGCTGCTCGCGGTGTGCGGCGAAGACCGCCGACATCATCTCGACCAGTTCGGCGTCGACAGCGTCCACTAGCGCATCCCCAATCCCCGCGCAATGACACCACGCAAAACCTCGTTGGTACCGCCACGCAGCGTGAACCCCGGGCGCTGGACCACCGCGTCGGCCAGCATCGAGCGGTAATCCTCGTCATCGGTCTCACCGAGGACATCGGCGAAATCGGCGATGTCACCTTCAGTGGCGGTGCCCAGCACCTTGACCACGGCGGCCGCGGTATCGGCCGGTTCGTGCCGCTCCAGCGCACCGGCGACCGCCATCGACATCTGGTGCAGGCCGGTGATGCGGCCCAGGTAGCGCCCCAGATCGGTGTGACGGGGCAGAGATCCGTCACCCATGTGCGTAGCCATGTCGGCGAGCAGCGGGAACGTCGACAGGAAGCGCTCGGGCCCACTGCGTTCGAAGCTCAGCTCGGAGGTCACCTGTTGCCAGCCGTTGCCGATGGTGCCGAACACCATGGCGTCCGGCACGAACACCTCATCGAGGATCACTTCGTTGAAATGATGTTTGCCGTTCATCGAGATGATCGGCCGGATGTCGACGCCGGGTGCGCGCAGATCGACGATGAACTGGCTCAGGCCGTCGTGACGGTGCGCCGGATCCACGGGCGCGCTGCGGGCCAGGCAGATGAACGCGTGCGCCAGGTGCGCCCCTGACGTCCACACCTTGGCGCCGGTGATCGCCCAGCCTCCATCGACCTGCACAGCCTTCGTGCGCACGCTGGCCAGATCGGATCCGGAATCCGGCTCGCTCATGCCGATTCCGAAATAGCATTCACCTTTGGCTATGGCGGGCAAGAACTTTCGCCGCTGCTCCTCGGTGCCGTACTTGAGCAACGACGGAACGATCTGGCGGTCGGCGATCCAGTGCGCCCCCACCGGAGCCCCGGCGGCCAGCAGTTCCTCGGTGACCACGAATCGCTCCTGGTGACTGCGCCCGTGCCCGCCGTAGGAGACGGGCACCGTCATACCCAGCCACCCGCGGGCGGCCAGCGCCCGGCTGAAGTCCTCGTCCCAACCGGTCAGCCAGCTGTCGGCGTACCGGCCGATCGTGCCGGCCTCCTGTTGCTCGCTGACAAACTGCCGCACCTGCAACCGCAACTCGTCGAGCGCATGCGGGTCGCCGGCCACCGGCGGCACCAACCTGGTCATGTTCAGCTCCGTCCACTGCGGATTAGCAACTTACCGGTGCAGGCCGGAGACCTGCGTCACTGCGGGCATGAGGCGGCGGTTCAGCTACGTTATGTGCACTATGACTGCTACACCGACTGTGACGATGTACACCACCACGTGGTGCGGCTACTGCTCGCGGCTCAAGATGGCGCTCAAGTCAGAGGGCATCTCGTGGACTGAGGTCGACATCGAGCAGGATCCGGCCGCAGCCGAGTTCGTCGGTTCCGTCAACGGCGGAAACCACGTGGTCCCGACCCTGAAGTTCGCCGACGGGTCGACGCTGACCAACCCCACCATCAAGCAGGTCAAGGCCAAGCTCAACTGAGCGCTCCACAGCCAGATCAGGCGCGGACCGTCAGTCCAGGGCCGCCCAGGACTCGATGATCTCGCGGGCAATCGAGATCGAACCGGGCAGCAGCAGCCTCGACCGCGAATCGCCGTCGGCCGCACTCCAGTCACCCTGATCCAGTGCCTCGCGGACCTCCGCCCGGGTGAACCAGTCTGCCTCGGCGATCTCGCCGTCGTTGAACGAGAACGGCTGCTCCGGGTCGCCGATGGCATGGAATCCGACCATGAGCGACCGAGGGAACGGCCACGGCTGGCTGCCCAGGTACTGCACGTCGGTGACCGTGAGGCCAACCTCCTCGGCGATCTCCCGCACCACACAGGTCTCGAAGGATTCACCGGCCTCGACGAATCCGGCCAGGATCGAGAACAACCGCTCAGGCCACGCGGTCTGCCGGGCCAGCACCGCGCGGTCATGGCCGTCATGGACCAGACAGATCACCGCCGGATCGATGCGCGGGAACTCCTCATGACCGCTGACCGGATCGACCCGCGACCAACCGCCTTTCGCCGACCGCGTTGCCGCGCCGTCCACCGCATTGAACCGGGCTCTGTCATGCCAGTTCAGCAACGCGGTGGCCGTCGCCACCAGCTGGGCGCTGACGTCGTCGAAGACCTCGCCGGCCCGGCGTAGATCGAGCACCTCGGCGGGTGCCTCGGGATCCTCGGGCGCCTCCAGCGCGCTGCGGACGCCCCACACGTGCCTACCGTCGCCCAGCCGGCCCAGGAACACCGCGTGCTCCGGTGGCTTGTCGGTGCCCAGGCTCGAGGCCTTGCCGAGCACCACCTGGCCACCCGAGATCAACACCTGGTTGCGTCGGTCGACCCGCAGCAACAGCGCGTCCTGCCAGCCCTCGGTCGCGGCGTCGATATCGGTACGCAGCGCATCGGCACGATCGGCACCGACCCGCGAGAGCAGCGGGACGTTGCGCAGTCCGAAGGTGAGGCGTTCGGTCATCGCTCAGTGTCCGCGCTGCGGATGTAGAGCAGCCGGTCCCCGGCCTCCAGAGCATCCACCTCCGGCGCGTCGACCCGCACCAACCGGCCTTCACGCACCACGCCCAGCACGATGTCGTGCAGATGCCGGGGTGAGCCGCCCTCCTCCTTGGGCGTCACCTCACGCTCGGCGATGGCGAAGCCGGCATCGGGGGTCAGCAGATCCTCCATCATCTCCACCACGCTGGGGGTCTGCGTCGCAATGCCGAGCAGCCGGCCGGCAGTCTCCGAAGACACCACGGTGGAGTCCGCACCGGACTGTTTGAGCAGATGCAGGTTGTCGGATTCCCGCACCGCCGCGATGATCTTGGCCTTGGGCGCCAGCTCCCGGGCCGTCAGCGTCACCAGCACCGCGCTGGCGTCGTTGTCGGCTGCGACGACAATCGACTTGGCGTGCTGGGCACCGGCCAGTCGCAGGACACCGGAATTGGTGGCGTCGCCGTGCACAGTCACCAAGCCGGCGGCCTTGGCGCGTTCCAGTGCGGCCGCGTTCTCGTCGACGACGACGATGTCGGCCGGGGAGACTTCATCGCCGACCATCGCGGCGACCGCCGTCCGCCCCTTGGTGCCGTATCCGACGACGACGGTGTGGTTACGCACTTTGTTCCTCCATCGCTGAATCTTCAGCGCCTGCCGGGATTGGGTGGTCAGGGTCTCCACGGTGGTACCGATGAGAACGATCAGGAAGGCCACCCGCAGCGGCGTGATGACCACGACGTTGACCAGACGCGCCGAATCCGTGTACGGCGTGATGTCGCCGTACCCGGTCGTCGACAGTGACACCGTCGCGTAGTACAGGCAGTCCAGGAACGACAGCGGGTTGTTGGCATCCGGGGCGCTGTCGTTGTCCCGATAGCCGTAGCGATCCGCGTAGACGATGAGCACCGCGGCGAACAGCGCCCCCAGCGCGTACAGCACCCGCATGAAGATCTTGCGCGCCGGACTGACGAACGGTTCGGGGATGCGCAACACATCGACGAGCGCGGCATCCGGGCGGGAAGTCAGGTTCGAGTCGATCGCGGCGAGGCTGCGCCGCAGCCTGCCTTTAGCCACGCGACCCCATCATCGAGCAAAGCTCCCCGGGACGCGCCGGGATCAATCTGATCAGACGCACGCCACAATGTAACCATGACCGCACCCCAGCCTCAGCGGATCTCCGCCGCACCCGCCGCCCAACGCATGGCGGCCCTGCTTCTGGGCATGGGCACGCTGCACTTCGTCGCACCCAAGCCCTTCGACTCGATCATCCCCACCGAGCTGCCCGGCAGCGCCCGCTTCTACACCTACGCCTCGGGGGTGGGCGAGCTGGCCACCGGCGCCTTGCTGGCCGTGCCCCGCACCCGGCGGCTCGGCGCGCTGGCCGCCGTGGCGTTGTTCATCGCCGTGTTCCCCGGGAACCTGAACATGGTCCGGCTGTGGTGGGACAAGCCATGGCCCATGCGGATCGTCGCCATCGCCCGGCTGCCACTGCAGATCCCGATGATCACCTGGGCCCTGCGGGTGTATCGCAACTCGTAGTCGCATACTCCTGGTCTCACCGGCTGACCAGAACTCCTGGGCGGCAGCCTGTTTCGTTGCCCGACTCGGCCTGAACCCCGCACAGAGCCAAGTTTGGCAAGGCTATCGTTGCTGGTGGCATGTGGTTTTGGCCGATATCGTCGGACCGTGACGAATCCCAGCCATCCGTCCGAGCCGCACGTGGGTTCACTGTCGTCGAGACTGAACTGGCTTCGTGCGGGGGTTTTGGGCGCGAACGACGGCATCGTCTCCACGGCCGGCATCGTCGTGGGCGTGGCAGCCGCCACCGTGGAGACGGCGCCGATTCTGACCGCCGGTATCGCCGGCCTTGTCGCAGGAGCGGTGTCGATGGCGTTGGGTGAGTACGTCTCGGTGAGCACGCAACGTGACACCGAACGCGCATTGCTGCGCAAGGAACGCCGCGAGTTGCGTGACGACCCGGACGCCGAACTGGACGAGTTGTCCGCGCTCTACGAAGCGAAGGGCCTGTCGACAGCGACCGCGCGCACCGTGGCCGAGGAACTCACCGACCACGATGCGTTCGCCGCGCACGCCGAGGTCGAATTGGGCATCGATCCCAAGGACCTGACGAACCCGTGGCAGGCCGCCGCGTCTTCTGCGCTGTCGTTCACCATCGGTGCGCTGTTGCCGTTGATCGCGATCCTGGTCCCGCCGACGACATGGCGGATCCCGGTGACCGTGGTGGCGGTGCTGGTGTCGCTGATGCTCACCGGGGCGGTGTCGGCCGGGCTGGGCGGGGCACCGCAGGGCCGCGCGGTGCTGCGCAACGTGATCGGTGGCGGCCTGGCCCTGGCAATCACCTATCTGATCGGCCTTGTGGTGGGGACCACCATCACCTGACCGCCTCGCATCATCCCGACCAGCCAAGGAGTCCCGTGACCGTCGTCAACGGCCTGCCTGCCCACGTTCTGCTCGTCCACGCTCTGGTGGTACTCGTGCCGCTGACCGCGGCACTGGAGATGCTCTGTGCGCTGTGGCCCTCCGCCCGCCGAGGCCATCTGTTGTGGCTGACACTCATCCTGGCCGTCGTGACAACGGTTTTGACGCCGCTCACGACGTACGCCGGCGAATGGCTCTACGACCTGCGACCCGCTCACGATGCCGTGCTGGAAGAGCACGCCGAGCGCGGCGACACCATGATCTACTTCTCGCTCGCCCTACTGGTCGTCGCACTGGCCTTGGTGGCACTGCATTTCGCCGAACGGCGCGACAGCAGCCGGCGGCTGATCTACAACGGCGTTGTCGCGGTGGTCGCCGTCCTGGTGGGCGCGGCCTCGATCATTCAGATCTACCGCGTCGGTGATCTCGGAGCACGGGCCGTCTGGGGATCCGAAATCGCGAACCTGACGTCTGCCGGCGACGGCTAGGACTCCTGCGCCAGGTCCGCGGAGGCGGTCGTGGGGTCGGTCAGCAATGCGACGAGTTCATCCTCCCCGGGCAACGATTCGGGGCTGACGGTCTGCCCCGACCGCACGTAGTGGAACGCGGCACGCACCGACTCCGGTGGACACCCCCGAAGAGACGCCCAGGCCAGCCGGTACACCGCGAGCTGAACCGCCGCCTGCGCCAGCGCTTCCGGCGTAGCCGGAGGCTCGCCGGTCTTCCAGTCCACCACGGTCGTGGTGCCGTCCTCCTGCGCGAACACCGCATCGATGCGGCCACGCACGACGGTGGTCCGCGTCCGTCCGATCGCCATGTCGAACGGCACCTCCACCTCGATCGGGGTGCGCGCGGCCCATGGCGACATGACGAACGCATCCTGCAGCTCGGACAGTTCGGCGGCATTGGCACGGCCGCTGTCACTGTCCACCGCGCCGGGCAGATCGTCGAGGTCGAACAACCGCTCGGAGTGGAAGAACCGCTGCACCCACTCGTGGAATGCGGTGCCCAACAGGGCATGCGGATCCGGACGCTGCGGCAGCCTCCGGTGCAGACGCTGCAACGCGGCCTGCCGATCACGGCTGAGTTCGACCAGTGTGCTGACCGACAATTGGCCGGGCAGTTCGACCGGGGTGACCCGCGGTGCACGATCGCGTTCGGCCAGTAGGGCATCGACGTCGGCGGCCCAGCCCTCCTCGTCGGCGGCGTCGCCTTCTTGCGCGCTGCCTTCTCGGGCACCGTCGCCCGCCAGCGCCTGTGCCACCAGCTGCGCGCCCCGGTCGACATCAGAAGCCCTGGCCGGAACCGCCGGCCAGATCGCCTCGACAGCCTTGTCCCGCAATGGGTTTACCTCACCGGCCGGCGGATCGAGCGCCCATTGCTCGATCTCCCCACAGGGATGGCCCTGTGCGGCGGCATCCTCGACGATCTCCTTGATCTCACACAGGAATTCCGACGGCCCGCGGGGCTTGCTCTCGGTGGCACCCCAATGATGCCCGGAGATGAGCAAGGTGTCCTCGGACCGGGTGATCGCGACGTAGAGCAGCCGGCGCTCCTCGTCGACGCGACGCTGCTCCAAGCTGCGCTTGTGATCGGAGATCTTGTCCGACAAGATCTTCCGGTCGTTGATGTCGGAGGTATCCAACACCGGAACACCCAGCTCCGATTCGGTCGCGCGGTCGCCGCGCAGCAACGGAGGTAGATCCGACGGATCCGTGAGCCAGGTGCGCGCCGAGGCAGTCGACGGGAACACCCGGCCACTCAGGTGCGGAACCGCCACCACCTGCCATTCCAACCCCTTGGCGGCGTGCACGGTGAGGATCTGCACCCGGTCGTGCGAGACCGTCAATTCGGCAGGGGCCAGCCCATTCTCCACGTCGGCCGCCACGTCCAGGTAGGCCAGCAGTGCGAGCACCGATCCGCCCGGACGCCCGGCGAAGTCGGCCACGATATCGCAGAACGTGTCGAGATTCTCGGTCCCCGTCCAGCCCGCGGCAACCGGGCGGGCGGCACGCGCCTCGGCATCCAGGCCGGCGACGCGCCGCACCTCGGCCACCAGCTCGGGCAGCGGGTGGCTCAAATGCGCACGCAGCATGGTCAGCTCGCGCCCGAGGGCCTCGATCCGCTGATAGCCGGCCGGCGAATAGTGTTCGGCGGCACCAGGATCGCAGATCGCGTCGGCCAGGCAAGCCGCATCGGCATCCGGGGCGGCCTGTGCCACGATCTCGGCGGGGCTGGGCTCCCCCACTGACCGGTCGTCCAGTTCCCTGGCACGCCGCCACAACGCGGCGATGTCCCGGGCGCCGAACCGCCATCGCGGTCCGGTCAGCACCCGCATCACCGCCGACCCCGCGGCGGGATCGGCCACCAGCCGCAGCATCGCGACCAGATCGGCCACCTCGGGCACGGCCAGTAGTCCGGCCACCCCGACCACCTCGACCGGCACACCGCGCGTGCTCAGCGCCTCGGCCATCGGCGCGGCATCGGCGTTGCGCCGCACCAGCACCGCGGCGGTCGGCGTGGCCGCCCCCTGGGCCACCGCGCCGTGATACATCCGGGCCAGATGGTCTGCCACCCAATCACGTTCGGTCTCGACATCGGACAACAGCGCACACCGGATGGTGCCCGGCTCGGCGTCAGGCCGGGGCCGCAGCTCGTGCACCGTCACCGAGCGGCGGCGCGCCTCGGCCGACACCGCGTTGGCCAGATGCAGGGCGCTCGGCGGGTTGCGCCAGCTGGTCTGCAGTTCCAGCGTGGGGGCCGGCGTGCCGTCGGCGAGCGGAAAGTCCGTGGTGAACCGGGGCAGGTTCGTCGCCGAGGCGCCCCGCCAACCGTAGATCGACTGGATTGGATCACCCACCGCGGTGAGTGCCAGGCCCTCGTCGACGCCGCCGCCGAACAGCGAGGACAACGCCACCCGTTGCGCATGCCCGGTGTCCTGGTACTCGTCGAGGAGTACCACCCGGAAACGTTGGCGCAGTTGCTCACCGACCTGAGGGAATCTCGACGCGAGCCGCGCCGCCGCGGACATCTGCATCCCGAAGTCCATCACCTTGTCGGCACGCATCCGCTGGTGCAGCGCATCGATCAACGGCACCAGTTCGGTGCGCTCGGTCTGGGTGGCCAGCATTTTCAGCAGCCACTGGCTGGGTCCACGGTCACGTTGATATGGACCGGCGGGCAAGGTGAGCACCAGGCGCTCCAACTCCACATGGGTGTCGCGCAGCTGGTCGGTGTCCACCAGATGCTCGGCGAGCGCACCGGCCAGGCGCAGCACCATGTCCGTGACGGCGGCCGGAGTCTTCTCGATCGCCAGCTCCCCCGGGTGTGCACAGACCACGTCGAAAGCCAACTGCCACAGCTCCGTTTCGCTGAGCAGCCGGGTGTCCGGCTCGACCGGGAGCAGCAGCCCGTGCTCACGCAGCAGCGTGCCGGCGAACGCGTGATAGGTGCTGACCGTGGCGACCTCGTCGGCGCCACCGGCGACCGGAGCCAGACCGGCACCGGCGAGCCTGGCCAGCCGGGTGCGGACCCGGCGCAGCAACTGGCCGGCGGCCTTACGTGTGAAGGTCAGCCCCAGCACCTGCGATGGCGTGGCATAGCCGTTGGCCACCAGCCAGACCACCCGGGCCGCCATGGTCTCGGTCTTACCGGCGCCCGCCCCGGCGATCACCACAACAGGCCCGGGCGGCGCGGCGATCACCGCGGCCTGCTCCTCGGTCGGCGGGAACAGGCCCAGCGCGGTGGACAACTCGGCCGGGCTGTACCGCACGCCGGCCGGGGCGGTTTCCGTCATGACCGGTCCCCGACGGCCTGGGCCGGGCACGATGTACGCACCGGGCAGTTCGCGCAACCATCGTTGACCCGGGCCGCGAACTGCGGCCCGGCCGTGGCAGCAGCGGCGGTGCTGACAGTGCCCAACCAGTCGGCACGAGTGTCGGGTGTCATCGGATCCTGTTCGCGTTCGGTGGCGCCGGCCGCCCCCGCCTTGCCCAGGTATACCAACCGTCCCCCGCCCGGCTCATCACCGTGGGGCAACAACCCCGCGGCCACCGCGAGCTGATAGGTGGCCAACTGGGCGTGCTTCTGCGCGTCGTCCTTGGTGACCGGGCTCTTGCCCGTCTTGAGGTCGACGACGACGAGCCGATCCGCCTGGTCGCGCTCGAGGCGGTCCAGCCGGCCCCGTACCTGAACGCCCGGCCCATCAGGTCCCGGTTCGATGATCACGCCATCGACGTCGATCTCGGTGGCTACCTCGGTCAACTGGCCCCGGGAGTCCGCGCGCCAGCGGGTGAAGGTCTCCAGCATCTCCCGGTGCCGCGACAGCTCATTGTCCGAATACCACTTCGCCTCGAAAGGCAGATCTTCCCAGACCTTCTCCAGGTCGTTGATCAGCTGGCTCTCGGTCTTGCCGGAGTCGGAGACGAGCGCATGCAACAGCGACCCGACCGTCGAGCGCACATCGCGCCCGTCGCTGCCGCCGTGCCGCTCCAGCAGCCACCGCAGCGGGCAGTCGGTGAGCATCTGCAGCGTCGACGGCGACAGCTTCACCACGTGTTCGGGATCCGACCACAGCGGATCCTCGGTGGACAGTGCGGTCATGGTGTGCCACTGCGACGGGTCGGCCCCGGGCACCCCTGCGGCGGCCAGCCTGGCCAATTGAGTTGCCGCACAAGACCGAGACTCGTCATCGACGGCACCTTCGGGCGCGCACACGACGGCCCGCAGCCGACCGACCACCGCCGAGGGCAGCAGCACCCGCGGCGCGGCCAATGGCGGCAGCGGCACGGATTCAGTTGCCACCTCGGCCAGTTCGGCACAGAACGGCGAGGGCAGCAGCGATTCGTCGCCACCATCGCTGTCGACCGCGGTCACCAACAGCCGCGTCCGGGCCCGGCCCATGGCGGCCATCAACAACCGACGCTCCTCGGCCAGCAGCGGTGCCCGGGTCGATACCGCACGGTCGTCCGGAGCGGCCACCCCGTCGAGCACATCCACCAGATTCTGCGTACCCAGGATGCCGCCACGAGGAACAGTGTTGGGCCACAACCCTTCCTGCACCCCGGCGATCACCACGAAATCCCATTCGCGACCGAGCGCGGCGTGCGCGCTGAGCACCGCCACCGCCTCGGTCTGCGGGCTCGCATCCGATGCCGACATCGACGTGCCCAGGGTCGTCACGTGGTCCACGAGCCCCCGCAGCGACGCCCCCGCCGTGCGGCTCACATATTGGTCGGCCACATCGAACACCGCCGTCACCGCGTCCAGGTCCCGATCGGCCTGCGCCCCGATGGTGCCGCCCCGCTCACTGGCCGCCAGCCAGCGCGGCTGCAACCGGCAGGCGTTCCAGGCCTGCCACAGGGTGTAGCGCGGATCGGAACCGTCACGCTCGCTGCGGCGGGCGGCGGCCAGCACCGACCGAAGCCGACGCAGCGGCTTGGCGTGTTCGGCCGACAGCCCAGCCGGCTCTGCATCGATCGCTGCGACCAGAAGGTCGGTGAAATCCCGTGGCGGCGTGGAGCCGTCGGCACGGCGCAGCGCCCGGCGCAACTGCCGCAAGGTCACCGGGTCGACCCGGCCGATCGGGCCGGTGAGCAGGCTGATCGCGCTGTCACCGTCCAGGTGCCTGGTCGCCGTCACCTCCAACACGGTGAGCAGGGCGGCGACCGCGGGCTGCTGCGCGAGCCCCAGATCAGGGCCCGCGGCCTGCACAGGCACGCCGGCGCCGCTCAGTGCCCGCGCCAGCGCCGCCCCCACCCGCGGAATCGAGCGCACGACCACAGCCATCTCGGACCACGGCACCCCGTCCACCAGATGGGCGCGCCGCAGGGCATCGGCGATGAACGCGTTCTCGGCGTGCGGCGTGGCCGCCATCCGCAGGGTCACTTCGCCCTGTCCGTGCTCCGGGTTGCCCTCCAGCACGCGGCCGGGCCCGACTCCTGGCAGCCGGCGCGCGATACCCGAGATCGCCGATGCCACGGCGGGGGCGCAGCGGTGCGACCGGGTGAGGGTGAGGGCCGGGGCGTCCTCGTCGCCGTGATCGCGCAACAACGCCGGATCGGCGCCGCGGTAACCGAACACCGCCTGATCGGGATCGCCGGCGATGACCGTCAGCCCCGCCCGGGCAGCCAACACCCGGACCAACAGGGCGGCCTGCGGGTCGAGGTGCTGTGCATCGTCGACCAGCAGCAGGCTGATCCGCGCGCGCTCGCCGGCCAGCAGGTCGGCGTCGGTCCCGAGCGCGTCCAACGCCGCCCCGACGAGTTCGGCCGCCCCCAGTGCCGGCACCGTGGCCTGAGGTGCGGCCATACCGACCGCCGACCGCAAAAGCATGATCTGCTCATAGGCCTGCGCAAACCGGCCCGCCGCCAACCATTCCGGGCGTCCCGCCGAGCGGCCCAGCCGCTGCAGGGCACGCGGATCCACACCGCGCTCGGTGCAGCGGGCCAGCAGATCACGCAGCTCGGTGGCGAAACCCGCGGTGCTCAGCGCGGGCCACAGCTGCTCGGGCCAGCCCACGGGTGAATCGGCACCGTCCTCCAGGTCGCCGGCCAGCAACTCGCGGATGATGCCGTCCTGCTCGGCGGTGGTGATCAGCCGCGGCGGCGGATCACCGTTGCGCTGGGCCGCCAGCCGCAGCAGCGCGAAGGCATAGGAGTGCACGGTGCGCACCAGAGGTTCGCGAACCACGCCATGGGTGCCCGCCCCGAGCAGTCGCGCGGTGATGGCGGCCCTGGCCTCCGAGCGCAACCGGGCCGAACCGGTCAACAACAACACCGACTCGGGATCGGTGCCCGAGGCGATGTGCTCGACCGCAGTGCCGATCAACAGCGAGCTCTTGCCGGTGCCCGCACCGCCAAGCACCCGCACCACACCGCTGCGCCCCGGTGCCAGCAGCTCGGTGCCGGTCAGGGCGGGCTGGACGTGTTGTGCGGTCATGAGGGGAATGACACCAGAAGGGACCGACAAGTAGCGGAGCGGATTGGAGCGAATAGCCCGCAAGTAGCGGAGCGGATTGGAGCGAATAGCCCGCAAGTAGCTGCTCTGGCAGCATGAACGGATGTCAGCCGAGAAGTTGCACGTCTACCGCTACGGCCCCGACCAGCCCCCGAAGCTGTTGCTGATCCACGGGTTGACCGGACATGGTGAACGCTGGAAGACACTGGCCGAGCAGCACCTGCCCGAGCTGGCGGTGCTCGCTCCCGATCTGCTCGGGCATGGCCGCACATCGTGGGCCGCCCCGTGGACGCTCGATGCCAACGTCGAGGCCCTGGCCTCGCTGCTGGATGGCCCGACTCTGGTCGCCGGGCATTCGTTCGGCGGTGCGGTGGCCCTCAATCTCGCTGCCGCACATCCGGATCTGGTCAGTGGGCTGGTTCTGTTGGACCCCGCGGTGGAACTCGACGGCGAATGGATGCGTGAGATCGCCGACAGCATGATGGCCTCGCCCGACTATCCCGACCGCGCCGAGGCGCGCGCCGAGAAAGCGAACGGTTCGTGGGGCGAGGTGGCACCGGAGGAGTTGGACCGTGACCTCGACGAGCACCTCGTCGAACTGCCCGGCGGCCGCTTCGGGTGGCGGATCAGCATCCCGGCGATGATGTCCTACTGGAGCGAGCTGGCCCGCCCGGTTGCCCTGCCGGGCAAGGGCACTCCCACGGTTCTGGTCCGCGCCACCCGCACCAGCCCGCCGTACGCCCGTGACGGTCTCATCAGCGCGCTGAGTGCGCATCTCGGCCCGGATTTCACGCTGCTGGATTGGGATTGCGACCACATGGTGGCCCAGGCCAAACCCGCCGAGACCGCGAAGTTGATCCTCGAGCAACTGGGCTGACATGGCTGCCGTCACCGAGGAACAGGTGGAGACCGTGCGGGCGCTGGTCTCCGCGATCCCGTCCGGCAAGGTGTCGACCTATGGCGACATCGCCGATGCCGCAGACCTTTCCAGCCCACGGATCGTCGCCTGGATCATGCGGACCGATTCTTCGGACCTGCCCTGGCACCGGGTGATCACGGCATCGGGTCGGCCCGCCCCGCACCTGGCCACCCGCCAGCTGGAACGGCTCCGCGCCGAGGGGGTGCTGGCCGTCGACGGGCGGGTGCGGCTGGCCGAGTACCGGCACCAGTTCTGACCGCGAGCAGGTGAGCTAGAGGATCAGCCGAACGAGCGAGGCGGTGCGCGCCAGGCCCGGGAACGCGGCCGCGGTGGATCGCGGGTGCAGCGCGTGCACGGCCAGCCGGAACATCAACGCCCGCAACAACATCTGCGGCCATTCCGGCAGGGAGCCCCACCGCTCGATCAAGCCGTCATCGGCGTCGCCCCAGGACAGCGCGTCGACCACCACCACACCGGCAGCCCATGGCGCCGGGCGCCAGTACGGGGTGATATCCGTGATCCCCGGCGCCGCCGTTCCGGCGAAAAGCACTGTGCCGTAAAGGTCACCGTGAACCAGTTGGCTCGCGCTCCTGGTCGGTCTGCGAAGGCCGGCCAACTGATTGATCAGCTCCACGGAGCGTTGGCCGTCCGACGAGCCGGGCGACACCCTGGCGCCGGGCGGCAATGAGTGCAGCGGCCGGTCCTCCCAGGCCGCCCGGTCAGCGGCGATGAACACGTCGACATCGGCCCACGGCGCAACCGGCGGCTGGGTGAGGAAGCGTGGCCGTTCCAGCTTCGCGGTGGCCTCGTGTAATCGCACTGCCGCCGAGACCACCTCGTCGTGACGGGGTTCGGGCGTGCCGGCGACGAAGGTGTCAGCCCGCCACCCGGCCACCACATAACGGCCGTCCGTCGAACGGACCGGGCGGGCAAGCCGCACCCCGTCGATGAACAGCGATTCACGCACCTTGGCCGACCACGCCGCACGGGCGTGCTCGGGCACCATCGACATCACCACTTCGCCGCAGCGCCAGCCACCCTCCCAGCCTTCGCCGAGCGGTACCGGGCGCTCCCCGGACAGGCCGAACGCCGCCAGCACATGTTCCGGCGGCCGTTCCACACTCACAACCTCAGCCTAAGGTGTTGACCGGCAAACCAGCGGTCAGTACATCACCATGTCGGGCTCGAGTTGCTTGGCCCAGGCCACAATTCCGCCCTGCAGATGCAGCGCGTCGGAAAAACCGGCCTTCTTGACGATGGCGAGCACCTCGGCCGAGCGGATCCCGGTCTTGCAGTACAGCACCGGTGTCCGGTCCACCGGGAGTTTGGCCAGCGCATCACCCGACTCGAACGACGGCTTCGGGATGAGCTCGGCACCCTCGATGTGATTGATATCCCACTCGACGGGTTCGCGGACATCGATCAACGCCAACGGTTTCCCGGAGTCGATGAGCTCCTTGAGCTCCAGCGGGGTGACCGTCGAGCCCGCGGCGGCGTCGGTAGCGGCTTCCGAAACGACACCGCAGAAGGCCTCGTAGTCGATGAGCTCGGTGATCTTCGGCGTGGTCGGATCCTTGCGGATCCGGATGGTCCGGTACGACATCTCCAAGGCGTCGTACACCATGAGCCGGCCGAGCAGCGGTTCGCCGATGCCGGTGATGAGCTTGATGGCCTCGGTACCCATGACCGACGCGATCGACGCGCACAGGATGCCCAGCACCCCGCCCTCGGCACACGAGGGCACCATGCCCGGTGGCGGCGGCTCGGGATAGAGGTCGCGGTAGTTGAGGCCCAGACCGTCGGGGGCGTCCTCCCAGAACACCGACACCTGGCCTTCGAACCGGTAGATCGAGCCCCACACGTAGGGCTTGCCGGCCAGCACCGCAGCATCGTTGACCAGGTAGCGGGTGGCGAAGTTGTCGGTGCCGTCCAGGATCAGGTCGTACTGGCTGAACAGCTCCACCGCATTGTCGGGTTCCAGGCGGAACTCATGCAGGTTCACCGTCACCAGCGGGTTGATCTCCAGAACCGAATCCTTGGCGCTCTGCGCCTTGGACCGGCCGATGTCGGACTGACCGTGGATGATCTGCCGCTGCAGGTTGGACTCATCGACCACGTCGAACTCGACGATGCCGATGGTGCCCACCCCGGCGGCGGCCAGGTACAGCAAGGTCGGCGACCCCAGCCCGCCGGCCCCGATCACCAGCACCTTGGCGTTCTTCAGCCGTTTCTGCCCGATCACGCCGACGTCCGGAATGATCAGGTGCCGGCTGTAGCGCGTCACCTCGTCGCGCGTCAGCTCGGCGGCCGGTTCAACCAACGGCGGTAACGACACGTCCAAATTCGCGGACACCGCATGTCTCCTCAGTTTTTTGGGTCACTTCATCGTCCCAGCTGCTCGTACACACAACGGTAATCCGGTGCCGATGCTTCCCGCCGTCCGGCCACCACGACCGCATACATGACGATTCAGCTCCGGCTCACGATGCCGGCACGGCGTCACGAATCCGACCACAGCTCCGATGGTCAGGCGATCGGGTACGGCCAGGGGTTGAATTTGCAGGTCAGTCCGTCGGCCTTGACGGTTTCGGGGTCGAACTTGGCCGCGTCGTCATTCGAGGTGGAGAACGTCTGCTGCATCATGATCGGCGCCAGCTGTCCGTTGGCCTCACATGCCTCGTGCCGCTGATACCCGATGGCGTGACCAACCTCATGGTTGATCAGGTACTGCCGGTAGGAGCCGATGTCCCCTTGGAACGGCACCGCGCCGCGAACCCACCGGGCCTCGTTGACGAACACCCGGGGCTGATGCCCGTCGAAAGACGGGTTGTAGCAGGAGGCCTCCAGCTGGATGTCGTAGCCGCAGCCCTCGCGCACCGTCATCGGCGACGTCAGCGACACCCGGAAATCGGGTTCGATACCACTGGTCTCATCCACCCGGGTGAAGGCGAACAGCCCGTTGTGCGTCCAGCTCTTCGGATTGGCCAGGGTCTCGCTGACCATCCGCGCGAAACCGTCGTCGCCGCCGAAGGAAGTGGTGTCCACACCGTCCTCGACCTCGACGGTGTAGTTGAAGGACTTGGTGGTGCCTTCACCGATCTTGGGCGCGGTGCCCGGCACGACCCGCCAGGTCCGTGTACCGGCCTCGGTGAACTGACCGCCTGCCGGCAGGATCCCGGTGGGCAGGTTCGCGTCGAACTGGGTCAGGCCTTTGGGCGGCGCGCCGATGATCGAGGTGCTGGCCACGTCGATGGTGGGCGGGCCCTGCACCGGGCCCTCCTCTTCCTGGGCGGTGTGCGGCGCGCTGGTGCCGGTGATGGTCTGGTACATCACCACGACGGTCAGCACGACGAGCACCGGCAGCGCATACGCGCGCCAGCCGTAGGTGGATACGAAATGGCCGATCCACGTCTGCTTGCGCCACTGCTGATGGTCGTCCCGATTGGATCTGGCTCGTCCTGAATCAGCGGCAATCGGATCCCGCTGAGCGCGTAGCGGCTCCCGCCA
Organism: Mycobacterium sp. NPDC004974; assembly: GCF_053600815.1. Lineage (NCBI taxonomy): Bacteria > Bacillati > Actinomycetota > Actinomycetes > Mycobacteriales > Mycobacteriaceae > Mycobacterium > Mycobacterium sp. NPDC004974. The sequence continues at coordinate 98,280 of NZ_JBSGAQ010000004.1, forward strand.
CTCGTTGCGCAGCGCCGGGACACGGCCACCCCCGCGACGTCCCGGGTCGTAGGTCACCGGACCAGGATTGCACAGACTCCTGTGGATCGGTTCTCAGCGCAGCTATGCCGTGACCGCGCTGGTGTCATTTCGAAACCCGCGCCCGTTTCGCGACGACCGCGCGACGGAAGTGGCGTCCCACGGTAGTAGTGTCGGTGCGATCAGCGGCTTCGATGAACATGTCCAAGTGCGCCAGAGCAATACAGATTGAGGACCTGATGAGCGATCTCGCCAACACCGCCGAGAGGAGAGGCGACAAGCCTGCGACCACTGGTCGACGCGGCAACCGCCTGCCTCGTGATGAGCGGCGCGGACAGCTGTTGGCGGCCGCCAGCGAGGTATTCGTCGAACGCGGCTACCACGCGGCGGGCATGGATGAGATCGCCGAACGCGCAGGTGTGAGCAAGCCTGTTCTGTATCAACACTTTTCATCGAAGCTCGAGCTGTACCTGGCGGTGCTGCAACGCCACGTGGACAACCTCGTGTCCGGCGTGCGTCAGGCTCTGCGCACCACGACCGACAACCGGCAGCGGTTGCGCGCGGCAGTCGAGGCGTTCTTCGATTTCATCGAGCACGACAGCCAGGGCTACCGGCTGATCTTCGAGAATGACTATGTCAGCGAGCCGCAGGTGGCGGCGCAGGTGAAGGTTGCCACCGAGGCCTGCACCGATGCGGTGTTCGATCTGATCAGCCGCGATTCCGGACTCGAGGCGCACCGCGCCAGGATGATCGCGGTCGGATTGGTGGCCGTCAGCGTCGACTCGGCGCGGTACTGGCTGACCAATGACCGGCCGATCGACCGGAATACGGCCGTGGATGGCACGGTGCAGTTCGCCTGGGGCGGACTGTCACACGTGCCACTCACCCGGTCCTGATCTCAGGCGCTTTCCGCTCCCACACCGAAACCGACCCGGCGCACGTCGGCGGCGCCGATCTCGACATAGGCGATCCGGCTGTTCTGCACCAAAAATCGCCGACCCTTCTCATCGGTCAGCGCCAGCACACCCGAATCCTTGGCGATTGCCTCGGTGACCTGCTGCTCCACCTCGGAGGGTGTCTGCGCGCTGTTGAAGGTCAGCTCGCGCGGGCTGTCCGTGACACCGATTTTGACCTCCACGCTGGACCCTTCTTTCTTTCTCACGTCGTTTGTCGACTTCCCTGAGCAGGCTAGTGGACAGCCGGACCCCACCGCCGCCAGCGGGTGCCGACCGAGCTACGCCGTCCGCGAAACGCAGATACCGAACCGACGCCGGACCGTGACCGACACGCCCCAAGCTCAACCTCATCTGTCACTTCTGCCTCGATAGCATCAGTGCCGACATTGGACGAGACGACTGGGGCAGCCGCATGACCAGGCACTATTCGCCGTATGACACCACCCCGACCGAGCGCTTCGGGGACCACTCGCATGAGCCGGGCGGGTACTCCGACTACACGACGGACTACTCGACCGACGCCGAGTCGGACTACGGCTACGACGCCGACTACGACGACGAGGTCACGTTCTACGAGGACCCCATCGACCGGCGCTGGATCTGGGTGGCCGCCGTGGCCGGCGCCATCCTGCTGATCGCGGTCATCTGCACCGTGGTGATCCTGGGCGGCGGCGACAGCGGGTCGGTGTCGGCCACCCTGACCTCCCCCTCTGCGCAGCCGACACAGACCACCCAGCCCGCGCAGGACGCCACGTCGAAGCCGGTTCCGCCGCGCGCGGCGCCGACCGCTCCGCTGTCACCCGAGACCGTCACCACACTGACGCCGGCACCCAGCGCCACCGCGACACCCGCGCCCGCACCGCCCGCCGCAGCGGAACCGCCCGCGGGTATTGCGACCCCGACCGCCGTCACCTACCGTGTGACCGGCAACCGCCAGCTCATCGACCTGGTGACCATCGTCTACACCGACGAGCAGGGCGCACTGCAGACCGACATCAACGTCGCGTTGCCCTGGGCCAAGACCGTGGTGCTCAACCCGGGTGTCACGCTGAAGTCGGTGACCGCGACGAGCGTCGCCGGGCAGCTCAACTGCTCGATCACCGATGCGTCGGGCGCCGTGCTGGTCGCGCAGGCCAACAACACGATGATCACCACCTGCACGCAGTAGCGGACCGAACCGAGAAGTGCGGACTGGGTCTGGCGGGTACTACGCCAGCCCCAGTTCCTGCATCCGGGACTGGTGGGTGTTCTGCAGCCGGCCGAAGAACTCGGCCAACTGGGTCAGGCCCTCACCGCTGGACATCACCAAGTCGACGAGCTCGTCGTGATCGGCCAGCACGAACTGGGCCTGGGTGACGGCCTCTCCGAGCAGGCGACGCGCCCACAGCGCCAGCCGGTGACGCTGGCGATCGCTGGCCGTCACCGCCGCGCGCACTTCGGCGACCACGAACTGTGAATGCCCGGTTTCGGACAGCACCGCTCGCACCACCGTGGCCACCGCCTCGGGCAGCGCGTCGGTGATCTCCAGGTAGAAGTCCGCGGCGAGCGCATCGCCGATGTAGGTCTTGACCAACGCCTCCAGCCACGTGCTGGGAGTGGTCATCCGGTGGTAGTTCTCCAAGGCGGACGCATATTTCGTCATCGCCGGAACAACGTCAACTCCCCTGTGCTCCAACGCATCCCGCAAGAGCTCGTAATGGCCCATCTCCGCAGCGGCCATACTCGCCATGTTGATCCGGCCGCGCAGGTTCGGCGCCATGCGCGCCTCTTCGGTGAGCCGGTAGAACGCCGCGACCTCACCGTAGGCCAGCACCGCGAACAATTCGTTGACGCCCGGATGGTCCGCCGTCACGCCCGAATCGACCGGTTCGGCGATCTGTTCCGCGGCAGGCTGAGGCGAATTCATGAGGCCAACTCTAGACGCCGCCGGGCCACCGTGATCGGCTGGCAAATCGGCCCAGATCCCGCGACCAGCTACAATGGCATGTGGTAACGGCTTCGAGCCGACAATTTCGGCGCCCGAACCGCTACCAGGAAATGTGCGTGCACGCAGTTGGCCCGCCCCGTGGAGCTGGGCCCAACGGATCGGCAGCGCCGAGGGATACGACCTGTATCCCGGCGAACCCGACCGTTTCACCGTCAAACTCGTGTGCGCTGGATGCCCATGAGGTTTGACAGTGAAAGGCCACCTCCTCCAACCATGACTCATCTGAATAAGACGTTTGCCGAGCTCGGCGTCCGCGACGAAATTGTGCGCGCACTGGCCGAGAACGGCATTCACCACCCGTTTGCCATCCAAGAACTGACCCTCCCGTTGGCGCTGGCCGGGGACGACCTGATCGGTCAGGCCCGCACCGGTATGGGCAAGACCTACGCCTTCGGTGTCCCGCTGTTGCACCGGGTCTCCAGCGACGAGACCCGCCCGCTCAACGGGACCCCCCGGGCCCTGATCGTGGTGCCCACCCGCGAGCTGTGTCTGCAGGTCTACGACGACCTCGCCGGAGCGGCCAAGTACCTCACCACCGCCGACCGCAAGTTCTCCGTGACCTCGATCTACGGCGGCCGTCCCTACGAGCCCCAGATCGAGGCGCTGCGCAAGGGCGTCGACGTCGTCGTCGGCACCCCGGGCCGGCTGCTCGACCTGGCCCAGCAGGGCCACCTGCAGCTGGGCGGACTGTCCGTGCTGGTGCTCGACGAGGCCGACGAGATGCTGGATCTGGGCTTCCTGCCCGATATCGAGCGCATCCTGCGGCTGACCCCCGACGACCGGCAGTCGATGCTGTTCTCGGCCACCATGCCCGACCCGATCATCACGCTGGCTCGCACGTTCATGAACCAGCCGACCCACATCCGGGCCGAGGCCCCGCACTCGGCGGCCACCCACGACACCACCGAACAGTTCGCCTATCGGGCCCACGCGCTGGACAAGTCCGAGCTCGTGAGCCGGATCCTGCAGGCCGAGGGCCGCGGCGCCACAATGATCTTCACCCGCACCAAGCGCACTGCGCAGAAGGTGTCCGACGAACTCGCCGAGCGCGGGTTCAAGGTCGACGCGGTGCACGGCGACCTGGGCCAGGGCGCGCGCGAGAAAGCCTTGAAGTCGTTCCGTACCGGCGCCGTCGACGTGCTGGTGGCCACCGATGTGGCGGCGCGCGGCATCGATATCGACGACGTCACGCACGTCATCAACTACCAGTGCCCCGAAGATGAGCAGGCCTACGTGCACCGCATCGGTCGCACCGGCCGCGCCGGCAAGACCGGTGTCGCGATCACCCTGGTCGACTGGGATGAACTCGCCCGCTGGGAGATGATCGACAAGGCGCTGGAGCTCGGGTGTCCCGATCCCGCCGAAACCTATTCCAGCTCACCACATATCTACGAGGAACTGGGCATCCCGACCGATGCCGCCGGCCGGATCGGCGAACCGCGCAAGGCGAAGGCCAAGCGCAGCCCCGACGAGAAGCGCATCTCTTCGGCGGACGAGGATCGGCCGGCTAAGACCAGGACCCGCAGCCGTCGGCGTACCCGCGGCGGCGAGTCAGGCACCGGTCATCCCGAGGGCGCCTCGACTCCGGCGCAGGACGGCCCCGATGCCGCACCGGTGATCGAGTCGGAGGACACCGCCGCGGGCGACGGGTCGAGCGCCGGACGTCGCCGCCGCCGGCGTCGTCCCCGGAAGACCGAGACCGCTACGGCCGGCTGACCGGCGAACGCCAGACAAGACCTGTCAGTGGTCAAACCCGAACGCCGCACCCGCGGCGACATCGCTGCCGCGGCGGCAATCGTCGCGATCGTCGCGCTGGCGGCCGGCCTGATCTGGTGGACCAGTGACGCCCGGGCCACCATCAGCCGGCCCGCCGCGTCACCGGTCCCCTACCTGACTCCGGCGCGCGAGGTGCCGGCCGGTCTGCAGGAGCTGTGGACCACCGACAGCCCGAAGACCACCGAACCCGTGCTCGCCGGCGGGTCGGTGGTGACCGGCGACGCATCCACCGTCGAAGGCCGTGATCCGGTCACCGGTGCGGTGTTGTGGAGCTACGCCCGCGACCTCGAACTGTGCGGTGTGACGTCGGTGTACCAGTACGCCGTCGCGGTGTATCCGGATGTCCGCGGCTGCGGACAGGTCAGCACCGTCGACGGCAAGACCGGCAGGCGCGGGCCGGCCCGCACCGCCTACGCCGACCCCGAGGTCCGGCTGTCCTCCGACGGCTCCACGGTGCTCTCGGCCGGGGACAGTCGCCTCGAGCTGTGGCGCTCGGACATGGTCCGGATGCTCTCCTACGGCGCCCTGGACGCCCGCATCAAACCGGACGTACCGGCCTCACCGGTGTGCCGCCAGCTGTCGGCGGCGGCGAGTTCCTCGGCGGTGTCGGTGCTGGAATCCTGCCCGAAGAGCAAGTTCATCCGGCTGACGCTGCTGCGCCCGGCCGACGAAGAGGACACCCCCGACGTGCGGTACGTCGAACTGCAGGACATCACCGACGAATCCGGGGCCCAGGTGGTCGCGGTATCGGGCACCACGACCGCGGTATACCTGCCCTCCCCGAAGCCGATGGTGAACGTCATCGACGAGACCGGAAAGACTCTTGCCAGCCTGCCGCTGGCCAAGCCGGCCGCACCGCAGTCGACCACCACCCGCACCGGGGATCTGATCAGCTGGTGGACCGGGGACTCGGTGCTGGTATTCAGCACCACCGGAACCGCCGGCCTTCAGTACAAGTTCACCGTGACGCCCACCGTGGACGAGTCCGGACGTCATATGCCCGTCGGACCCGCCACGGTGATGGCCGGGCAGCTCCTGGTTCCGGTCAACGACGGTTACGACGTCTTCGATCAGCAGACCGGTGCCGGGCAGCGGCACATCGCGCTGCCACGGACACCCAGCGTGTCGCCGGTGGTGCCGGTGGTGGCCGGAGACACCCTGCTCGAACAGCGCGGCACGCAATTGGTGGCGCTGGGCCCAGCGTGACCCGGCCTGGTCAGGCTCAGCCGATGTCGATAACGATCACGGTGGTGTTGTCGCTGCCGCCGGCATCGTTGGCCACCTGAACCAGCCGCTGCGCCGCGACCTCGGGTTCGTCATCCGCGGCGGCGCCCGCGATGTCGGCATCCTCGGCTCCGGCGAACAGTCCGTCACTGCTGATCAGGAACCGGTCGCCGGGACGGCAGTCGAGATCGAACAGATCCGGCCGGATGAAGGGGCCGATGCCCAGCGCCCGGGTCAGCAGGTGCCGGTGCGGGTGGAAACGGGCCTCCTCCCGGGTGATCTCACCGGCCCGCACCAGCTCCCCCGAGACACTGTGATCGTCGGTGAGCTGACACATGACTCCGTCGCGGATCCGGTTCAACGGCGAATCCCCGATGTTGATGGCCATGGGGCCGCCCTGCTCGTCGCCGAACATCGCCACCACCGTCAGCGTGGCCCCCGAGCTGGTACCCGATGCGCTGACATGTGCGAAGACCTGCTCGTTGGCGGCCTGCACCGCGCCGATGAGCCCGTCGCGGTCAGGTGCGGCGGCGAATCCGGCGGCCAGCACCTCGACCGCGATCCGGCTGGCGTGTTCACCGCCGGGCCCGAAGCCGTCGGCGACCGCGTACAGGATGCCGTCCGCGAGCAGTGAATCCTGGTTGCTCTCCCGCACCGGACCCTGATCAGTGGCCGTCGCGGACCGTAACACCGAAGCCATCCAGATCGTCCTCTCGTCACTCCGGCGACCCCCTGCCACCGGAGAAAATTGAGCGAGCAGCGCGCCGCGGACCATCACGAGCGCCTCACGGCGGTGCGCATATTCATCATCAAGCGCTGTCCGCCAGGCAGCCAGTTGCTGCTCGGTCGGGTCCCGCAGGAATTCAGCGATCTCGGCGACCGGTACCTGGGCTCCCCGGAGCAACCCCACCGTCCGAGCCTGAGCAATCTGGCCCCGCGAGTAGTACCGGTAACCCGTGAGTTCATCGACAGCGGCCGGCACCAATGCCCCCGATGCCGCATACGAACGCAACATCTTGGCCGACAACCCGGTCCGGGCCGCGAACTCACCGATGCTCAGCAGATCTTCGTTCATGTCGTCAGCATCGGGTCTGCCCGTAGGAGAAGGTCAAGTAGCGCCCTAGACCGCCTCAGGCGTGAACGTCGGCAGCTTCTTGCCGGACTTCCAGTGCTTGAGCAGGGCCTGGGCCAGCTCGCGATAGGCCAGGCCTCCCTTGCTCTTGCGGCCGGCCAGTACCGAGCATCCCGACGCGCTGGCCTCGGCGAACCGGACGGTACGCGGAATCGGCGGGGCCAACACCGGCAGCTCGTACCGGTCGGCAACGTCGAGCAGCACGTCACGACTGTGGGTGGTGCGCGAATCGTAGAGCGTGGGCAGCGCGCCCAGCAGTGCCAGTTCGGGATTGGTGATCTGTTGCACGTCGGAGATCGTGCGCAGGAACTGGCCCACGCCGCGGTGCGCCAGGGTCTCGCACTGCAACGGCACGATCACCTCGTTCGCCGCGGTCAGACCGTTGAGCGTCAACACCCCCAGCGATGGCGGACAGTCGATGATCACCACGTCGAAATCGGATTCGACCTTGGCCAGGGCCCGCTTGAGCGCATATTCCCGCCCGGCCCGCATCAGCAGCATGGCTTCAGAGCCCGCCAGATCGATGTTGGCCGGCAGCAGCGTCATCCCCTCGGCCGTCTCGACCAGAGCCGCCCCCGGCTCGACGTCGCCGAGCAATACCTCGTGTACCGACACCGGCAGCTTGTCCGGGTCATGTCCCAATGAAAACGTCAGACAGCCTTGCGGATCCAGGTCGACCAGCAGAACGCGCCGCCCCTGCTCGGCCATCGCCGCACCCAGCGATGCCACCGTCGTCGTCTTGGCTACCCCACCCTTTTGATTGGCGACCGCTAATACTCGCGTCACACTGTTATCCAAGCACGCTCTCGGCGGCATTGCCGGAACGTGGGGCAGAATCGCCGTTGTGAGCGACCGCCTGCACCGCCTGATCCTGCTCCGCCACGGAGAGACCGAGTGGTCGGCGACCGGCAGGCACACCGGCCGCACCGAGCTGGAACTCACCGAGGCCGGACGCGAGCAGGCCGTACTGGCCCGCCCCGCGCTCGCCGAACTGCAGCTGAGCGATCCGCTGGTGATCAGCAGCCCGCGGCGCCGCGCGCTGGCCACCGCCGAACTGGCCGGCCTGCACGTCGATGAGGTCAACCCTGTGCTGTCCGAGTGGGACTACGGCGACTACGAGGGACTGACCACCCCACAGATCCGCCAGACCGTGCCCGATTGGCTGGTGTGGACGCATGGTTGCCCCGGCGGGGAGACCGTCGCGCAGGTCAGTGCCCGGGCCGATCGGGCCGTGGCACTGGCGCTGGCGCATGTGCCCGCCCGGGATGTGGTGTTCGTCGGGCACGGGCATTTCTCCCGCGCGATGCTGACCCGCTGGACCGAACTGCCGGTGGCCGAAGGCATCCGGGTATCGATGGTGCCCGCCTCTCTCGCGGTGTGCGGATTCGAGCACGGCGTGCGCCAGATCACCGCGCTCGGCCTGACCGGTCACCCCAACCCGTGCCTGTCGCAGTGAATCCGTCGTTCGTATTGGCCGGCCCGACCGGCGCCGTCCTGGCCGAAGGCAGCCGCGCCGGATATGCCGACATCGCCGACGCCCAGGCAGCATTGCGTTCTGGAACACCAATTGTGTTGGGCGCGTTGCCATTCGATCTATCGGCGCCCGCCGCCCTGTACGAACCCGACACAGTTCAGTTCACCGACGCACTGCCGGGCTGGCACGCGAGCCCGCCCCCGGCGGTACTGGATCGCGAAACCCTGCCGCCCGGTCCGGTGCATCGTGGACGGGTGGCCGAGGCGATCCGGCGACTGCGCGACCCACAGGTCCCGATCGACAAGGTGGTCCTGGCCCGCTCGTTGCGGCTGACCGCGGATTCCCCGTGGGACGTTCGAAGTGTGCTGCGCAGGCTGGCCGACGCCGACCCGGCCGCCACGGTCTACCTGGCGGATCTCTCCGCGGCAGGCGAAGCGCACACCGGTACCGCCCTGGTGGGCGCGAGCCCCGAGTTGTTGGTGGCGCGCGAGGGCGAGATGGTGATCTGCCAGCCGTTCGCCGGATCGGCACCACGATCGGCCGATCCCCAGATCGATGCGGCCAACGCCGCCGCGCTGGCCGCATCGGCGAAGAACCGTCACGAGCATCAGCTCGTGGTCGACGTCATGCGCCAGGCGTTGGACCCGTTGTGCGCGGATCTGCAGATCGCCGAGGAACCCGAGTTGCACGGCACCGACGCACTGTGGCACCTGAGCACCCCGGTTGTGGGCCGGTTGCGCGAAAAAAAGACCACGGCAATCGATCTGGCGCTTGCCCTGCATCCCACCCCGGCGGTCGGCGGAGTTCCCACCGATCGCGCCGCGGCACTGATCTCCGAGCTGGAGGGCGATCGCGGGTTCTACGCCGGCGCCGTCGGCTGGTGCGACAGTCACGGCGACGGACGCTGGGTGGTCTCGATCCGGTGCGCGGTGCTGTCCGCGGATCGATACACGGCACTGGCCAGCGCCGGCGGCGGTATTGTCGCCGAATCCGATCCAGATGACGAAGTCGACGAGACCACCACGAAATTCAGAACCATCCTGACTGGACTAGGGGCGACATGAGCGAGTTGATCCGCCGGGCACGGCCGGGCGACGAGGTCGAGATCACCGCGATGATTCGCGAGTTGGCCGAGTTCGAACGGGCCGCAGACGAGTGCACGGTGACCGAAAAGCAGATGCACACAGCGCTTTTCGGTGACCGGCCGGTGGCATATGCGCACATGGTGGAGATCGACGGGCAGGTCGCCGCGACCGCGGTGTGGTTCCTGAACTTCTCCACCTGGGACGGCGTCGCCGGGCTCTACCTGGAGGACCTCTACGTGCGTCCGGCGTTCCGGCGCCGCGGTCTGGCCCGGAAACTGCTGTCCACGTTGGCCGGTGAATGCGTCGAGCAGGGCTACACCCGGATGACCTGGGCGGTGCTGAACTGGAATGTCAACGCCATCGCGCTGTATGACGCCGTCGGCGGCAAGCCACAGACCGAGTGGACCACCTACCGGGTGTCGGGCCCCGAGCTTTCGGCGCTGGCCGCCGAGCGCAGCGGTTAGCCGCGTCCGGCGATCCAGTCCACCGCAGACGGGCTGAACAACAGGCCCAACGTCACCAGGCCGAGCAGTCCGATCAGTAGGCCGTACACGATGTGGTGCGAGGTCACGACGTACCAGGCCACCGGTAGCAACAACAGGTTGGCCGTCACTGCGATGCCCCTGCCCCAACGGCGTCCGGTGATCAGCGCCCAGCCACCGGCCAGGACGCCGCCACCGATCAGCGCACCCCAGATCGCGGTGCCGTAACCGCTGACGATGTGCTGGTCGGCGCCGGCCACCGCCCGCACCAGCAGCACGACCGCCCAGACCAACAGGGCCACCCCTTCGGCTGCGGTCAGAAAACCTGCGTACCGGATGGCAGGCGGCTGGGTCATGACTGCCGCTCCGCCAGGTAGCGCACCGCGTACTCGTATCCGGCCGGTCCGGCGCCGGCGATCACCACCTCGGCGACGGCCGACACATACGAGTGGTGCCGGAACGATTCCCGGGTGTGGATGTTGCTCAGGTGCACCTCCACCACCGGCAGTTCGGCGGCGCTCAGCGCGTCGCGAATCGCCACCGAGGTGTGGCTGTAGGCCGCGGGATTGATCACGATGCCCGTGCAGTCCACGCGGGCCGCCTGGATGGCGTCGACCAGCACGCCCTCATGATTGCTCTGCACCGCGCGTACCTCGAAGCCGAACCCGGCGGCCACCTCTGCCACCCGCTGCTCGATCTGAGCCAGGGTGGTGGATCCGTAGATTTCGGGCTGCCGGGTGCCGAGCATGTTGAGATTCGGCCCGTTGACGAGCAACAGACAAGGCTTCACAGGGCGTTCGGTCACCTCCGTACGGTACCGGCGCAGGGGTCCCGGCAGGCAAGACGCCGGCCTGCCACACTGACCGCGTGTCGAGCGTCAACCTCTGTCCGTGCGGTACCGGCCGCCGCTACACCGACTGCTGCGGGCCGCTGCACACCGGCGCCCGCCGGGCCCCCACGGCCGTCGCACTGATGCGATCGCGGTTCAGCGCCTTCGCCGTCGGTGACGTCGGCTACCTGCTGGCGTCCTGGCATCCCGACACCCGCCCCGCCGACCTGACCCTCGACGAGGCCATCACCTGGCGCCGGTTGCAGATCGTCGACACCGACGCGGGCGGTGAGGCCGACGACAGCGGCGTGGTCGAATTCCGCGCCCAGTACGTCCACGGCGGCGGCCGGCACATCCTTCATGAACGCAGTCGTTTCGAACGGGTGAAGAGCGAGTGGCGCTACCTCGACGGGGAGCTCTACGAATAACGGCGGGACACCTTGCCCGGTTAGGCTCATGCCCCGTGCGTGCCGTGCTGATCGTCAACCCGAACGCCACTTCGACCACCCCCGCGGGTCGCGACCTGCTCGCCCATGCGCTGGAAAGCCGGGTGACGCTGACCGTGGAACACACCAACCACCGTGGTCACGCCATCGAAATCGCCCGAGACGCCACCCGTGACGGTGTGGACGTGCTGATCGTTCACGGCGGCGACGGCACGGTCAACGAGGTGGTCAACGGCGTGCTCGGGGACTGTGGCACCCGCCCCGATCCCGCCCTGGCCCCCGCTGTGGCGGTCGTCCCGGGAGGATCTGCCAACGTCTTTGCCAGGGCACTCGGCATCAGCCCCGACCCCATCGAGGCCACCAATCAGCTCGTCGACCTGCTCGGCGGCTATCGGATGGGGCGTCCGTGGCGCCGCATCGGCCTGATGGACTGCGGCGAGCGCTGGGGCGTGTTCACCGCGGGGATGGGGGTGGACGGTGACGTGGTGGCGGCCGTCGAGGCCCAGCGCGAGAAGGGCCGCAAGGTCACCGCATCGCGCTACATCCGGGTGGCGGTGCGCGAGATGCTGGCCAGCGCACGCAAGCACCCGAGCCTGACGCTTCAGCTGCCGGGCACCGACCCCGTCGACGGAGTGCACTTCGCCTTCGTGTCGAACTCCAGTCCGTGGACGTATGCGAACAGCCGCCCCGTGTGGACGAACCCCGAAACCACGTTCGATACCGGCTTGGGCGTGTTCGCCATCACGAGCATGAACGTCTGGGCGAATCTGCGGGTGGTCCGCCAGATGGTGGCCCGCAATCCGCGCCTCGAAGCCAAGCACCTGATCCGTGACGACAATGTGTCAGCAGTCACCGTGACGAGTAACACGCCTGTCGCATGCCAGATTGACGGAGATTACATCGGCAAGCGCGAAACCATGACGTTCACGTCGGTTCCCGAGGCGCTGAGCGTCGTCGCACCGACAAAGAAAAGTGATTGACCTGCACAAACGCACCGGTTAAGGTGGAATTAGGGCGCAGCTAGTTCTGAAGTGTAGTACACAGGAGTGAGCGGTCCGGTCACCGACCCACCCAGTGACTTTGCCCACGTGTTAACTCAATGCTATTGACATCTGTTCAGCCTGTGAAAGCATCAATGCAACAGTGCAGAAACATTCGTGTGCACGCGTTAACAGCCGAAGAAAATCTAGTGCGCTTCGCCGCGCACGCATGACATGTCTAACAAGGAGTTTGATCTTATGGATTGGCGCCACAAGGCCGTCTGTCGCGACGAAGATCCGGAGCTGTTCTTCCCCGTGGGAAACAGTGGCCCGGCGCTTGCTCAGATCGCCGACGCGAAGCTGGTGTGCAACCGTTGCCCCGTAACCACTGAGTGCCTCACCTGGGCCTTGGACTCCGGCCAGGACGCCGGCGTGTGGGGCGGGATGAGCGAGGATGAGCGTCGTGCGCTCAAGCGTCGCAACGCCCGCACCAAGGCCCGCACCGGAGTCTGACCTTCAGTCCAGACCCCGACGCAAGCTATGGCCCCGACGAATGTCGGGGCCATAGCTTATTTTTGTGGCAATTATCGATGGCAAATTGCGTAATGGTCGTCACATTTCGTTTTTGACGCAACTGCGTAATTACTTCATTGGTACTGACGTCCCACTGTGGACGCCCTGTGAACCCTGACGGCGGGCCTCACTGGATCCCGCGACTGCGACGACCGATCGGCACCCGCAGCACCACATCGGTTCCGCCCGAGGCGACGTCATGCATGCCCAGCGACCCGTCCAACTCCGCGGTGACCAGCGTCCGGACGATCTGCAGACCCAACCGGTCGGCCTTCTCCAAGCTGAACCCGTCGGGCAACCCACGCCCGTCGTCGTGCACCACGACATCGAGCCAGCGGGCCGAGCGCTCGGACCGGATCGTCACGCAACCCTGGGGTGTATTCGCGTCGAAGGCGTGCTCGATCGCGTTCTGCACCAATTCGGTGATCACCATGATCAGCGCCGTCGCGCGATCGGCGTCGAGCACGCCGAGGGCGCCCTCGCGGTTGATCCGGATCGGGGTGTCCACCGAGGCGACATCGTTCATGATCGGCAGGATCCGGTCGATCACCTCGTCGAGGTTGACCTCCTCGTCGACCGACATCGATAACGCGTCGTGCACCAGCGCGATCGAGGACACCCGCCGCACCGACTCGATCAGCGCCTCCCGGGCCTCCAGATTGTTGGTGCGGCGCGCCTGCAGCCGCAGCAGGGCCGCCACGGTCTGCAGATTGTTCTTCACCCGGTGGTGGATCTCCCGGATGGTGGCGTCCTTGCTCAGCAATGCACGGTCACGTCGTTTGACCTCGGTGACGTCGCGGATCAGAACGGCAGCGCCGACCGCGGCGCCGTGCACGACCAGCGGCAGCGTCCGCAACAGCACCGCCGCACCGCCGGCGTCGACCTCCATGCGCATGCTGGAGCCACCCGCGAGCGAGTCGCGCACGTGGTTGGCCAGTTCCTGGGCCTCGAACGGGTCGGAGATCAACGGCCGGGTCACGGTGACCAGATTGTGCCCGTCGATTTCGGAGGCCAGTCCCATGCGGTGATAGGCCGAGATGGCGTTGGGGCTGGCGAACACCACGTCGCCGACCTCGTCCAGCCGGATGAACCCGTCACCCACCCGCGGGCTGGAACGCGACATGGCCAGATCGCCGACATTGGGGAAGGTGCCCTCGGACAGCATGTGCAGCAGATCGCTGGCACAGTCCAGGTAGGCGCCCTCCAGCGGGCTGGCCATCCGGCGGGCGGCCAGCGCGGTCTGGTGCGTCAGCACCGCGACCACGTGATCGCGGTGCCGCACCGGCACCGCTTCCACGTTCAGCCCGGGCAGGTCTGCCGAATGTCGTTGCGTACCACCGTTTCCCCGCCCGATCGCCCCGGACTCGAAGGCCGTGGTGATGATGTGCTGATCCGCGGCGGCCGCCAGCGTGCCCACCGAGTCGGCGAGCAATACCGTCGGGGCGGTGTTCGGGCGCACCTGCGCGACGCACACCAGCACGCCGTCGTCGCGACGCACCCACATCAGGTAGTCGGCGAACGACAGGTCAGCCAACAGTTGCCACTCCCCGACCACCGCATGCAGATGGTCCACCGCGCTGCCGGGCAGCACGGTGTGCTCGGCGAGCAGGTCACCGAGGGTGGACATCAGTCAGCGCCTTTACCGGGGCCCTGCGGCGTCTATTCGATCACCGCGATGAGATCGCCGGCCTGGATCACGTCGCCCTCGGCCACGTTGACCTTGGTCACGGTGCCCGCGACCTCGGCGAGGACCGGGATCTCCATCTTCATCGACTCGAGCAGCACCAGGGTGTCCCCCGCACCGATCTGATCGCCCTCGTGAACGACGACCTCCAGCACACTGGCCACGATTTCGGCGCGAACGTCCTCGGCCATCTTCACCCCACTTCACTCCGGCTGCTACGCGACTACTTCTGCGGCCTACATCGAACCACAACACCGGGTGGTGAGCGCCGCCCCCGGGTCATGAGACACTAGGGAGCAAGCTCTTACACCATCTGGAGGATCATCATGGCCAAGCGTGGCCGCAAGAAGCGGGACCGCAAGCACTCGAAGGCGAACCACGGCAAGCGCCCCAACGCCGGTTCGAAGTCAGTGCGCTAGCCACTTCGGCTGACTGTGACCGCCCGACTCCCTTCGGAGATCGGGCGGTTTGTCGTCGGGCCACTCGGAGCCGGCTGCCCCGTCAGCCCTGGATGATCGTGGTCCGGCTGATCTGGATGCGCAGCCGCTCCCGTAGGCCCTCCGGGGCCTTCTCACCGCTGCACTTGGCCGCGATGAGCCGCTTGACCCGCTCCTCGACCCCGTAGTGACGCAGGCAGGCCGGGCATTCCTCGAGGTGGTGCTTGAGCTTGTCACGGCTTTCGGCCGTGCATTCACCGTCGAGCAGCGTCCATACCTCGGCGATCACCGCGGCGCAGTCCGGGTGCTCGGGATCAACGGGACCGACCGGCGGAGTCCAGCGCTCGTCCTCATCGCGCTTGTCACTCATGACGAGACCTCCTCCGGCTCACCAAGCTGCTGACCTCGGATGAAGCCGCGATCCCTGGCCACATCCGCCAGCAGTTCGCGCAGCTGCTTGCGGCCGCGGTGCAGTCGGGACATCACAGTCCCGATGGGAGTATCCATGATCTCGGCGATCTCCTTGTAGGGGAAGCCCTCGACGTCGGCGTAGTACACCGCCATCCGGAATTCCTCGGGCAACGCCTGCAGCGCTGCCTTGATCTCGGTGTCGGGCAGCGCCTCCAGTGCCTCGACCTCCGCTGATCGCAGCCCGGTTGAAGAATGCTCGGCATTCGCGGCCAGCTGCCAGTCGGTGATCTCGTCGGTCGGGTACTCAGCGGGTTGGCGCTGCTTCTTGCGGTAGCTGTTGATGTAGGTGTTGGTCAGAATGCGGTACAGCCACGCCTTGAGGTTGGTCCCCTCGCGGAATGACCGGAAGCCGGCGTAGGCCTTGACCATGGTTTCCTGCAGCAGGTCCTCGGCGTCGGCGGGGTTGCGGGTCATCCGCAGAGCGCCGCCGTAGAGCTGGTCCAGCAGCGGGATGGCATCACGTTCGAACCGGGCGGTCAGCTCGGCATCAGTTTCGGCAGTCGGCTGCGGCGTGTCAGGCTCAGCCTGCTCGACGTCAGTCATCGTGGGAAACACCTTCCCTTCTGTCACGGCGCCACCAAGAGGTCCGGAATACCAGTAGGTATCCGGCGGCCGTTCCAGGCATACGGTTGGCACCAGAATCCTCCTTACAGATCCTAGAGCGTGCTACCGACAAGTAGCGCTGAGCAGGTGTCGAGAGCAATAACAGCATGCGGGGGCCCCGATGTTCCCGGCTACGCTGAGCGCCGTGGCACGCGCAGCAACACCCGCGATCGCAGCTCTGGTGGCGGCCGGTATCGACCACGAAGTGGTGGCCTACCAGCACGACTCCCGCAACGAGTCGTTCGGCGACGAGGCCGTGGCCCAGCTGGCGGCCGGCGGCATCGTCGCCGAGCAGGTGTTCAAGACGTTGGTCATCGCGTTGCCCAAGGGACTGGCGGTGGCGGTGCTGCCGGTACCGACCAAGCTGTCGCTCAAGGCCGCGGCGGCCGCGTTGGGCGTTCCGAAGGCAGAAATGGCGGATCCGGCGGCAGCGCAGCGGTCCACCGGGTACGTCTTGGGCGGGATCTCCCCGTTGGGCCAGCGCAAGCGCCTGCCGACGGTTGTCGACACCTCGGCGCTGGCCTTCGACAAGGTGCTCTGCAGCGCCGGCAAACGCGGCTTGGACATCGCGCTGTCACCCGAGGACCTGATCCGCGCGACATCGGCGGTGACAGCCGATATCGGCGTTCCCGCCTGAATTCCGGTAAGACGGCGACACCGGCATGTCGCAATCGGAAACGTGTGGGTGTGCGAATGCGTGATTTACACCACGGCTGAGGCCAGATTGCATGGACCCGACGAGGAAGGCGGGTGCACATGACGATCAGCGTGTCCGAGCGAGCGGAACTGGCCGCCGCGGTCTCCGGGTTGCTGCACGACGAATGCACCGAGCAGGACGTGCGCCGGGTGATGGGCACCGACGACGGGTTCGATCGCCGGTTGTGGCGCAAACTCGCCGCCCAGGGCGTCACCGGCCTGCTGGTCGACAGCGAGTACGGAGGCGTCGGGCTCGGCGCCCTCGAGCTCGAGGCCGTCGCCGAAGCGACCGGGGCCGCGCTGCTGCCGGCTCCGTTCCTGTCCAGCGCGGTGCTGGCGTCGGCGCTGATCGGTGCGGCCGGTACCGAAGACGACAAGCGACGACTGCTGCCCGGCCTGGTCGAAGGGACCTCGGTGGGGACCGTCGCGGTGACCGGCTCCCGCGGGACCTGGGCGCCGGAGGGCGTCGCCGTACGCGCCGCGGCCGCCGACGCCCCGGGCGACGCCGACCACACACTGACCGGCAACGCGCACTACGTCATCCACGGTCAGGTGGCCGACGTGATCCTGGTCGTGGCCCGCGTCAACGGAGACTTCGGCATCTTCCAGATCGCTCCCGGCGCCGACGGCTTCGAGCGCACGGCCGCAACGGTTTTCGATCCGACCGTCCCACTGTCGACGTACACGTTCGACGCCACCCCGGCCCGCCGCATCGGCACCACCGGATGGGACGCGGTGCAGGAGGCCCTCGACCTCGCGTTGATCGCGCTGGCCGGCGAACAGGTCGGCGGGACCCGGCGAATCTTCGACATCACCGTCGATTACCTCAAGACCCGGATTCAGTTCGGCCGCCCCATCGGCAGCTTCCAGGCCCTCAAACACATGGCCGCCGACCTGCTGGTGCAGGTGGAATCAGCCACGTCAGCCGCCCAGCACGCCGCGGCCGAACATGACGCGCGAAGCGAAAAGGCCAGTGGCGCAATCGCTCTGGCTGGTTTCACGTGCGCGGAGGCCTACCGCACCACCACCATGTCGGCGATCCAGATGCACGGCGGTATCGGGTTCACCTGGGAACATCCGGCACACCTGTTCCTGCGCCGCGCGCGCACCGGCCTGCAACTGCTCGGCGGTTCGGGGCTGCACCGCGAGCGCTACCTCTCGTCGAAAGGCGCCTGAAGATGACGGCCAACGACCTGCCCAGCGCCGATCAACTGCGCGCCGAGGTGCGCGACTGGCTCGCCCAGAATTGGGCCGGGTTACCGAAATCCACCGATCCGTGGGTCAGCTCGCCCGAGCGGGTGGCCTGGCTGCAGAAGGTGCTCGACGCGGGCTACGCCGTGCCGACGTACCCCACCGAATGGTTCGGGCGGGCGTACCCGAATGCGCTGGCCGCGGTGATCGAGCAGGAATTCCGGGCGGTCAAGGCCCCCGGTGCGCGCCAGGACAAATACAGCATCCCGGCCAACACGGCACTCAAGTTCGGCACCGACCAACTCAAGAACGACCTGGTGCGTGACTTCCTGACCGAACGGATCCGCACCTGCCTGCTGTACAGCGAACCGGGCGCGGGGTCCGATCTGGCCGCGGTGCGCACCACCGCGGTCCGCGACGGTGACGAGTGGGTGATCAACGGCCAGAAAGTGTGGACGTCGGGCGCCACGACGTCCGAGTACGCGCTGCTGATCGCCCGCACCGACTGGGACGTGCCCAAGCACAAAGGCTTGAGCTTCTTCATGATTCCGATGCGTCAGCCCGGCATCGAGGTCCGTCCGCTGGTCCAGATCACCGGCGAATCGCACTTCAACGAGGTGTTCATCACCGACGCTCGGGTGTCCGATGCCTACCTCCTGGGCGGCGAGGGCAACGGGTGGCGGGTGCTGCAGACCGCGCTGGCCTACGAGCGGTCCATCATGGGCGACGGCGGGCGCGGCTCACGCAACCGGACCCGGGCCGACGACCTCATCGGCCTGGCCCGCGAGCACGGCCGCCTGGAGGATCCGGCCGTCCGCAGGGAACTGGCGAACGTGCTGGCGTTGCG
The DNA here is from genome assembly GCF_053600815.1 of Mycobacterium sp. NPDC004974. Lineage (NCBI taxonomy): Bacteria > Bacillati > Actinomycetota > Actinomycetes > Mycobacteriales > Mycobacteriaceae > Mycobacterium > Mycobacterium sp. NPDC004974. Next base: position 117,171 of record NZ_JBSGAQ010000004.1, read on the forward strand.
GGAACTCAACTCCCTCAACAACGCTCGCGCCAAAGCCGCTGCGGCACAGGGCACATCCAGCTCGATCATGTCGCTGGGCAAGCTGGCGATGTCGAACATCCTGCATGCGGAGGCGCGCCTCAAGACCGAGATCATCGGCGCAGAAGCACTTTTGGCCGGCCCCGACAACCCCGAGGCCGACGACATCAACTTCCTGACCCTCAACGCGTTCTTCACCTCGATCGGCGGCGGCACCGACCAGATCCAGCGCAACATCATCGGCGAGCGCGTCCTCGGACTGGCCAAGGAGCCCGAGGTCGATCGCGACATCCCGTTCCGCCAGGCCCGCCGGAGTTGACACCGATGGCCGACCCGGACGGCTACGACCCGCCATTGGCCGGAGTTCGCATCCTCGACCTGTCGCGCGGACCGATGACGGCGGTGGGACGCCTGCTGGCCGACCTCGGTGCCGCGGTGACCGAGGTGCACCTGCACGGTGTCACCGAAGAACCCGTCGGGCCCATCGCCGAGGGCGCCGGAGTCGATCCCGACTCGGTTGGCATCGCGATCAACCGACACGGGGTGGACACCGTCGTCATCGATCCCTCGATCCCCGATGACCAACGCCGATGGATTCAACTGCTGGCCGGGGCGGACATCCTGATCGAGGGCACCCGCCCCGGGTCGGATGCCGAAAGTGCCTTGGCGGCACGCAACATTCACACTGAACACCCGGGCCTGGTGGTCCTGTCCATCAGCGATTTCGGCCGTGACACCAGCTACCACGACTGGCAGGCCACCACCCCGGTGCTGCACGCACTGACCAGTGAGCTGTCCCGGTCAGGCATCCCGGGACGCGAGCCCCTCGTGCCGCCTGCCGCGCAACTGCCCTATCACGTGGCGGCGGCGCAGGCCGCGGTGATGACCATCAGCGTGTACCTGGACCGATTGCGTACCGGTGAAGGCGATTTCATCGATTTCTCGATCCTCGACGGCGCCATGCAGACACTCGACCCGCCGTACGGGACGGCAGGCACGGCCTCGGCCGGGGTCGCATTGAGCGCGCAACAACGTGACTGGAACGCCGAACGGCTGCGGTACCCGATCATCGCGTGCAAGGACGGGCACGTGCGGATCTGTCTGCTGGCAAAACGCCAGTGGCACGGCATGTTCGAGTGGATGGGCCGCCCTGTTCAGTTCGCCGATCCGTCGTTCGACCGGCTGCGGGTGCGGTTCAGCTCACCGGAACTGATGTCGGCGATCGGGCGATTTTGCGCCGGGCAGACTCGGGCCGAGCTGGAGGTCGCCGGCCAGCGGCACGGGGTGCCGACGGCGGCGGTGCTGACCCTGGCCGAAACCCTCGGCACCGAACAGGTCAAGAGCCGCGGGTACTTCCACGAGGTCGATCTGTCCCCCGGAATGTCGGCGCCGGTGCCGGCAGGTGTCGTCGAGATCGACGGGCACCGGGCCAACACGGTGAACGTGTCCGAGCCCGCGGGGGCCGGCCACCCGCGCCGCCTTGATGTCGCGCCGCTGCTCGCCGGTCGCCGGCGCCGCGACGAGGGCCTGCCGCTGGAGGGGGTGCGCGTACTGGATCTCGGCGTGATCGTCGTCGGATCCGACACCGGACGACTGTTCGGCGACCTCGGCGCCGACGTCATCAAGATCGAGAACTCGGCCTTCCCGGACGGACTGCGCGGCAATCTGACCTCCATGTCGCAGACCTACGCCGCCGGCCACCGCAACAAACGCTCGATCGGCATCGATCTGCGGACGCCGCAGGGCCGGGCGCTTGCGCACCGACTGGTCACCCATTCCGACGTCGTGCTGACGAACTTCAAACCGGGCGTGGCCGAGACCCTCGGAATGGACTACCGGAGCTTGCGGGAACTGAACCCGGGCATCGTGGTGGTCGACAGTTCGGCGTTCGGACCCAGCGGGCCGTGGGCGGAACGGATGGGCTACGGCCCACTGGTGCGGGCGGCCGCAGGCTTTACCGACCTGTGGGTGTACCCCGACGAACCGGAGTCGTTCTGCGACACGGTCACCGTCTACCCCGATCACGTGGCGGCCCGGATCGGTGCCCTCGGCGCGCTGACTCTGCTGCTGCGCCGCGAACGCACGGGCACCGGCGGGTCTGTCAGCGTCGCGCAATCGGAGGTGATGCTGAGCCACCTGGCCGGCGAGATCGCCGCCGACGTCCTGGTGCGGCGCGGGCACGAACCCACGGTCGAACCCGTCCACGACGCCCCCTGGGGCCTGTTTCCGGCCGCAGGCGAGGATCGCTGGCTCGCCGTGACCGTGCGCGACGACGCCGATTGGCACGCGCTGTGCGGGGTGATCGATCGTCCGGATCTCGGCGTGGATGAACAGTTGCGGACCCGCACCGGACGGGACGCCCACCGCAACCGCGTCGACGAGGCCGTGCGTGCCTGGACGTCGCAGCGCCCGGCGACCGAGGCGATGAATCTGCTGCAGGCGGCAGGTGTTCCGGCCGGCGCAGCGCTGCGCGCCGCCGAGGTCGCCGACTGGGACTACTACGTGCAGCGCCGCGCTTTCCGCGAGGAACTGCACCCCCACGCCGACGAGCCGTTCACGATGGAGAACGTGCAGATCCATTCGGATCGCATCGCTGATCCACCACTGCTACAGGCGCCACTGCTCGGCGAGCAGACCCGGGAGATCGCCGCCGAACTGCTCGGCATGGACGATGCCGACATCGACGGGCTGATCAGCGCCGGGGTGCTCGAAGTTCCACAGACCGTGCAAGCGACCGGACGCTGATCACGCATCTCGTACGATTCGGGGATCACACCCCGAATACCGCCCTCGCACAGCCGGAAATGACCGCATGGACTTCACCAGACTCTCCTACTTCGTGGCGGTCGCGGAGGAACTGCACTTCAAGCGGGCCGCCGACCGGCTGAGGATCACGCCTCCGCCGCTGAGCAAGCAGATCAAGCTGCTGGAGAAGGAGCTCGGCGGGCCGCTCTTCGAGCGCAACTACCACGAGGTCCGCCTGACGCCGCTGGGCGCCAAGCTGCTCGGTCCCGCCCGCGAGATCCTGCGCCAGGTCGATGAGTTGAAGGCCACCGCGGTACGGCTCACCGAGGGAGCCGCGACGGTCCGGGTCGGCGCAACCGCTTATGCGCCATCGGATTTCGTGGCGCAGGTCCGGACCGCCGTCGCCAACCTGGCCGTGCCGACCGAGTTCAGTGTTCCCGGGTCGGCTGCGGAGGTGACGGCCAAGCTCGTGTCCGGCCACCTCGACCTCGGGCTGATCCATCTGCCCACCTCCGACAAGCGGTTGCAATACCGCGTGGTGGCCACCTTCCAGGGCGCGGTCGCGGTGCGTTTCGACGATCCGCTGGCGACCGAGGACCTGGTGTCGATCGAGGAATTACGCGATCGCGACGTGGTGATCGACTTCGCCCGGCCCAATCCGGTCATGCTGGCCGGCCTGACCCGTGCGCTGAACGCACGCGGGGTGACGCGCATCGTGCGCACCACCAACCAGTTCGGCGGCGAACTGGAGATGGCTGCCCAGGTCTCCAACCGCCACCTCGTCGCGCTGGTGCCCTACGCACCCGAATCGCTGATCGGCAAGATCTTCTCCCCGCCGGAGTTCACGCTGGTGCCCATCGACGAGAGCACCTGGTCACCGGCCCGGATCGCCTTGGCCTGGGTGCCCGATCGGTTGAAAAACCCGGCGGAGATCGAGGCGCTGGTGGCCGAGTTGGCGTTGGTACTGGCCCGCGCGCGGGCGCAGTAATGTGTTTCCGGTGATGCCGATGATGGTGGGGGCAAGTGTGGTCTCGAGCGTCGCCGCACTGGCGGCCCTGCTCGGCACCTCCGCACCGGCACCACAGATCCGTCTGGTCGACGACACCGTCCCGATGACCCAAGGTGACGGATCACTGTCCGACGGGCAGGTCCTGACCCCTTTCGACGTGCAGAACCCGGCGATCGGCCGGCTGGATCCTCGGCTGCTGGCCGCCATCCAGAACGCCGCCAATGCCGCGGCCGCCGACGGCGTGACCATGACGATCAACTCGGGCTGGCGGTCCGCTGATTTCCAGCAGTCACTGCTCGACCAGGCGGTGCAGACCTACGGAAGCCTCGCCTCCGCACGCCAGTACGTGCAGACGCCGACCGCGTCCCGGCATGTCACCGGGGAGGCGGTCGATGTCGGCGGTCCGCAGGCCGATCGCTGGCTGATCGCCAACGGTGGGCGCTTCGGGCTGTGCCAGATCTATGCCAATGAGCTGTGGCACTTCGAACTCGTCGCCGACCCAGCGGGCAACTGTCCCCCGCTGCAGGCCGACGCCGCGGGCTGAACCGCGCCGATTTCTACCTGAGGGTTGTGGAAAACGTCGACCAACAGCCCAGGCGTAGAAACTGGCGACCTAGAGGCGCTTATCGTGTCCCTATGACTCTGTCCGGGAAGACCATGTTCATCTCCGGCGCCAGCCGCGGTATCGGCCTGGCGATCGCCAAGAAGGCCGCCGCCGACGGCGCCAACATCGCGCTGGTCGCCAAGACCGCCGAACCGCATCCCAAGCTCGAAGGCACCGTTTACACCGCGGCCAAGGAGATCGAGGAGGCCGGCGGGCAGGCCCTGCCGATCGTCGGTGACGTCCGCGACGGCGACTCGGTGGCAGCCGCGGTCGCCAAGGCCGTCGAGCAGTTCGGCGGCATCGACCTCTGCGTCAACAACGCCTCGGCGATCAATCTCGGCTCCATCGAGGAGGTGCCGCTGAAGCGCTTCGATCTGATGAACGGGATCCAGATCCGCGGCACCTATGCCGTGTCGCAGGCCTGCATTCCGCACATGAAGGGTCGCGAAAACCCGCACATCCTCACCCTCTCCCCGCCGATCCGGCTGGAATCCGAGTGGCTCAAGCCGACCGCGTACATGATGGCGAAGTTCGGAATGACGTTGTGCGCGTTGGGTATCGCCGAAGAGATGCGGGAGGCGGGCATCGCTTCGAACACACTGTGGCCGCGCACCCTGGTGGCCACCGCAGCGGTGCAGAACCTGCTCGGCGGTGACGAGGCGATGGGTCGCGCCCGCAAGCCTTCGGTGTATGCCGATGCGGCGTACACGATCTTCAACAAGCCGGCGCGGGAGTACACCGGGCAGAGCCTGCTGTGCGAGGACGTCCTACTCGACAACGGTGTCACCGATCTGTCCGTGTACGACTGTGTGCCCGGATCGGACCTCGGCGTGGACCTGTGGGTGGACACCCCCAACCCGCCGGGATACGTCCAGCCGTAACCAGAAACCGCGAGCGTCGAGCATTTGCCCGCCTGGCGAGCGACAATTCAGCGACAACCTGAAAAACATTGCCGCCGTGCAAATTCACGACTACCATCGAACATGTGTTCGAATTGCTCGATCGGCCGGCGCTCAGTGCACTCACTGACGCCGCGCTGATCGACACCCTCGAGCACCGCACCCGCGCTGAAGCCGTTGAAGCCGCCGGGCGCCTGGCCGTCATCGCCGAGATCGTGGCCCGCCACTGCGACGACGAAGACGACACGTCCGCCTACCGGGCGATCGACGGCTGGGAAACCGCGACCGCCGCCGTCAGCGCGGCCTGCAACCTCAGTCGCGGCGCCGCGTCCGCCCAGATGCGCATCGCCCAGGCATTGCACGAACGGCTCCCCAAAGTCGCCGCCGTATTCGCCCGCGGAGACATCTCGGCCAAAGTCGTCTCCACCATCACCTGGCGCACCCAGCTCGTCACCGACGACGACGCATTGGCACTGATCGACACCGCCCTGGCCGGCGCTGCCACCACCTACGGCGCGCTGACCGCGACCAAGGCCGAACAAGCCATCGACGTTTGGGTGGAGAAGTTCGACCCCGCCGCCGTGCGGAAAACCCGTATCGCCGCCCGAGAACGCGATATTCACTTCGGCGACCCCGACGATCCCAACGGCACCGTCTCCATCTGGGGACGACTCCTGGCCACCGACGCGGCCCTGATCAAAAACCTGCTCAACACCATGACCCGAGGGGTCTGCGACAACGACCCGCGCACCAGCGGGCAACGCCGCTCCGACGCACTGGGCGCCCTGGGCGCCGGAGCCGACCACCTCACCTGCCAATGCGGCGACCCCGACTGCCAAGCTACCGGCATCGACCCCCGCTCCCGTGCCGTTGTCATCCACCTCCTGGCAGAAATCCTGCCCCAGCCCGCCACAAGCGCCCAGCGCGACGACGAGGCCGAGGCATCCACCGCAAGCCCGGCGGAACCACCCCGGGACCCGCGCATCCACGGCAAACCCGACCCCGGCGACTACCCCGCCGATCGCACACCAGCCGTAACCGGGCCTCCCGCAGTCATTCTCGGCGGCGGCGTCATGCCCGCGCCGCTGCTGGCCGAACTCATCGCCACCGGTGCCAGCGTCAAACACATCACCCACCCCGATGACCTCGCCGCCCAATCGCATTACCGGCCCTCAACAAGACTGGCCACATTCGTCCGAATGCGCGACCTCGTGTGCATGTTCCCCGGCTGCGAAGTAGCAGCCCACAATTGCGACCTCGACCACACCACGCCCTGGCCCGCCGGTGCCACCCACCCCGGCAACCTCGGACCCAAATGCCGAACCCACCACCTGATCAAAACCTTTGAGACCGGCCAGAACGGCTGGACCGACATCCAGCACCCAGACGGCAGCCACACCTGGACCGCGCCGACCGGCCACACCTACCAGACCACACCCTTCAGCCAGATCCTGTTCCCCGACTGGGCCACCCGCACCCCGGCCCCATCCGCGAAGTCGGCCCCCACGGCCACCATCGACCGGCACATGAAAATGCCGGTCCGCCAACGCACGCGCCGACAAACCCGCACCCAACGCATCAACGCTGAACGCCGCCTCAACACCGAGCTCGACAAACCTCCGCCTTACTAATCGAACTCGATGGCTTCGTTGATCTGATCGAGGCGGTACCGTCGCGTCGCTAGGCTCGTCTGCATGCCTGACCCACAACTCACTGACCCGCGACCCACCAACTGGGCCGCCGGCCGCTACCAGGCCGTCGCCGAACGCATCGCCGTCATCGCCGATGAGGTCGTCTCCGCAGCCGATGGGTTGCGGCCGGTGCGTGACACCGAGCTTGTTGATCTGGCCTGCGGTACCGGAAGCGCGGCGCTGGCAGCCGCCGAAGCCGGCGCCCAGGTCACCGGCGTGGATCTCACCGCCGAGTTGATCGCCATCGCCGCCGAGCGCCCGCGTGCCGATGCGGTGCAGTGGGTGGTCGCCGACGCTGCGCACACCGGCCTGCCCGACGGCGGGTTCGGCACGGTGGTGTCGAACATGGGCATCATCTTCGTCGAGCCCACGAGCCTGGTCGCCGAGGTCACCCGACTGCTGAAACCCGGCGGGGTGTTCGCGTTCTCCACCTGGGTCCGCGATGAGGCGGGCAACCCGTTCTTCACCCCGATCGTCGAGACCCTGGGCCGGCCGCCGGCCTCGGTGTATTCGCCCGATCAGTGGGGCGACCTCGACGTCGTGCAGTCCCGGCTGGCCGCGGGGTTCGACGAGGTGCAGTTCGAAACCGGTTCACATACCTGGCAATTCGACTCGGTCGAGTCCGCGGCGGGCTTCATCGCCGACGAATCACCGATGCATGTGGACCTGCTGAGCCGGCTGGACGAGCCGATGCGGGGCCGCCTGCTCGACGCGTTCAACGCCGCGCTGAGCGCACAGGCCGACAAGGAGGGCCGGGTAGCCTTCGACGCACCCTATGCCGTGGTCACCGCGCGCCGTAAAACATGAATCACGTTGTCTGACAGATAATTCCAGAGAAGAAGGAATGCCAGTTGCGGAGCAGCACCAAAGCGGTCACGCCATTGCTCATCGTCATCATGATTCTCGGCACACTGGCCGGCCCGACTGCTGCCGGAAGTCCCGATGCGCTCGCGACCACCGTGGACCGTGCGTTCCGACCGCTCATGGCCCAGTACGACATACCGGGCATGTCCATAGCGGTGACGGCCAACGGTCAACAGCGCTACTTCAATCTCGGCGTGGCCAACAGACAGAGCGGGATGCCGGTGACCCCGCATACCCTCTTTGAGATCGGTTCGGTCAGTAAGACGTTCACCGGGACACTGGCGTCCTACGCGCAAGCACTCGGGCGAATCTCGCTGACTGATCACCCCAGCACCTACATGCCGCAGTTGACGGGCAGCGCCATCGACAAAGCCGACCTGCTCAACCTCGGCACCTTTACCGCGGGTGGATTGCCCCTGCAGTTTCCGTCGGACGTCACAGATGACGCCCAGATGCAGACCTACTTTCAGCAGTGGGAACCCGATGCCACCCCCGGGCAGCAGCGGCGATACTCCAACCCGAGCATCGGCCTGCTCGGCCACCTCACCGCACTGGCGATGAACCGTGACTTCAGCGACCTTATTGAAGGGGAGATCTTCCCGAAGCTGCAGTTGCACCACAGCTACATCCGAGTGCCGCAATCCCAGATGGCCGACTACGCCTGGGGCTACAACGCCGACAACGAGCCAATCCGGGTGAACCCAGGCGTTTTCGATGCCGAAGCCTACGGCGTCAAGTCCTCTGCGGCTGACTTGCTCCGTTTCGTCGAAACCAACATCGAGCCGAACGATCTTGAGGCACCGATGCGCGATGCTGTCCAAGGAACGCACGTCGGATATTTCAAGACAGGCGACATGATCCAAGGGCTCGGCTGGGAACAGTATTCCTACCCGGTCACCCTCGACCGGCTGCTGGCAGGCAACTCAAACACCATGGCCATGCAGCCGAATCCGGCTACTCCGCTCACGCCCCAACCCACCTCGACCCCGGCGCTGTTCAACAAAACCGGCTCTACAGATGGTTTCGGCGCCTATGTCGTGTTTGTACCCGACAAACGGATCGGCCTGGTGATGCTCGCGAACAAGAACTATCCGATCGCCGCGCGCGTCACCGCGGCCCACGCTGTCCTGCAACAGCTTTCGACCGAAAAGCCGTAGCTGTCTAGCGGGGACGTGTCTTACCGGACAACATGGTCTCGACACTGTCGGCGAAGGCCGCGGTGGTGAAGCAGGTCGGTTCGGCGAACTCTTCGAGCGTGAGCGCATCGTTCCAACTGGCGTCGGCCGCGGCGCGCAACAGGGGTTTGGCCATCGCGACCGCGTGCGGCGGCAGCGCAACGACACGCGAGCACCACGCATCTGCGGTTTCGAGCAGCTTCTCGTGAGCGACGACCTCGTGCACCAGCCCCAGCCGCTGCGCGGTTTCGGCGTCGATGTGCTCACCTTTCAGGTAGTAGGCAAGCGCGCCCTGATAGCCGAGCCGCCGGGTCAGCGCCCAGCTGGTGCCGACCTCCGGGATCAATCCGAGGCGCGCGAAGGCGGGCACGATGACGGCCTTCTCACTGGCGATGGTCAGATCGCAGGTCAGCGCCCAGGCCAGCCCGACGCCGGCCGCGGGCCCGTTGAGGGCAGCCACGAAGATGGTGTCCGAACCCGCGATGAGCCGAGCGATGCCACCGAATTCGCGTCGTATCCAGCGCCATACGTCCGCGGTTCCCTCGCCCTGATACCGACTCTCGATGGCTGCGCGCATCATGCGCAAGTCGCCGCCCGCGCTGAAGCCCGGATCGGCGCCCGTCAGCACCACGGCGCGAATGTTGTTGTCGGCGGCCAGATCTTCCAGCGCCCGGCGTAACTGCCGGACCAGCGGTGCGGACAGGACGTTCAGCCGGTCGGGTTCATCAAGAGTCACCACGGCGCGATCACCGCTGCGGTCGACGAGAATCCGTTGTGGAGCGTCCGGGTCGTCCCCGTCGGCCACCATGCTGCGATACAAGGGTTTGTCCATCACGAGACCTCCTCAACTGGTCTGGCCTGCAGTGCTTTCCATGCCGCATCGGCGAATGTCTCGACGACATCGCCGTCCATGTCGGCGGTGTCGCCGGCTACCCAGTAGCGGGCGTACTCCTGTGCGGGACCGAGCCACAGTGCGGCGGTGATACCCGGCCGCATGTCGACGAGCGCCCCGTAGGCGTGGTGCGGGCGCCACCAGTCCCGGATGGTCGCGAAGAAGTTCTGGTTGGCGACACGCAGCTCCGGGCTGTCCAGCCGATCGCCCAGCAGAAGCGCCGCCTCACCGCGGTGGGCCGCCACCCAGTTCAGATGGTTGCGGACACCGCCACGGATCCCGTCTTCGGCGGTGGCTTGTTCGCGCAGCATGGCCAGGAAACCCACCTGGTACTCGGTCATGAGCTGTGCGTAGACCGCCGCCGCCAACGCGGGTTTGTCGGGGAAGTGATGGTAGAGCGATCCGACGCTCACCTCGGCCTCGCGCCGCACCTCGTCCAGTGTCGGGGCAATGGTCCCCTCGGCCGCGAAACGACGACGCGCAACCGATATCAATCGGTCTCGCGCACCTTTGGCCCTGGACGGTGGCACGAGAAACACTCTAACAAAACCGAGGAATCCTCTAGAACCCCGTCACTCTGCCTGATAGAGGATTCCGCGACCGATCGCCGCACGCACCTCCGGCAGTGCGGCCTGCGCCAGTGCATCGGCATCCACCCCGTGATGGGCGGCGAGCAGCTGGATCAAGGTGCCCAGGGGCACCTCACCGCGGCAACCTGCCAGCAGCGCCCGCAGTACCTCGTCGACTCCGATCACCGCGGCCGGGCCGCCGGGGCGGCGCACCGCGGCGCCGACCTGCTGCCACCCGTCCGGTCCGGGAAGCGACTGTTCCTCCAGGAACACCGGCGCCGTGGAGAGCCGCGCCGCCAGCAACGCGTCGTCGGAAGTGTCGCGCAGGTAGGCCCGCCGGGCGAAGAACGCATCCACTTCCGGGCCGGTGAGCGCCTCGTCGGCCCCGGTGATCTCCTCGAGGATCTGCTCGGGTGTTGCCCCGTCACGCGGGACCCGCAACGAGATCATGCCCATCCCGATTCCGGCGATGCCCTGTTCGGCGAACCAGTCGAGCCATCGCCCGCCACGCTGCGCCTGCTGGTCGAGGTCCTCGCCGGCGTCGGCCAGCCACAGCGACACATAGCTGACCGGATCGGCCAGTTCACGCTGCACCGCCCAGGCATGCAGGCCGGTTCCGGCCAGCCAGCCAGAAACACGTTGGCGCCAGGTCTCGCCTTCTTTACCGTCGCGCACGATCCAGTTGGCCATGATGTGCGCGGTACCGCCCGGCAGCAGATGGTCGCCTACCTGTTCGATGAGGCTCTGGCACAACGCATCTCCGGCCAGACCGGAGTCCCGGTAGATGTAGTCGCGGGCACCGGAGCCCACCACGAACGGCGGATTCGACACGATCAGGTCGAAACGTTCGCCGGCCACCGGCTCGAACAGGCTGCCGTGCCGCAGATCCCACGCCATACCGTTGAGCCGCGCGGTCATCGCCGCCAGGGCCAGAGCCCGCTCGTTGGTGTCGGTTGCGACGATCTCGTCGCAGTGCGCGTTCAGATGCAGAGCCTGGATACCGCATCCGGTGCCGAGATCGAGCGCGCGGCCGGCGGGGTTGCGCGTCACCGCACGGGCCAGTGACACCGACGCCCCACCGATGCCCAGCACATGGTCGTGGCGCAACGGCCCACGCCGCACCGCAGCGTCCTGATCCGACACCACGTAGAAGTCCCGCTCGCCGTCACTGTGCGGCCGGATGTCCAGGGCCGCCCGCACCATGTCACCGTTGATCTCCAGAACGCCATTGGCGGCCAACGTCTGCAGGCTGACGGACGGGAACGCCGCCTCGACCGACGGCGGCGTCTCCTCGGTGCCCAACAGCAGAAGACGCACCATTACGCCCAGGCGCTGACGGTCGGCCGGCACGGCATGGGTGACACGCAGGGCGGGCCACCACACGCCCCGGCTCAGCGCGGCGTTGGCGTCGGCGCCCAGCAGATCGGCCACGCCGTCGGTGGTGAACCCGGCCGAGCGGAGGTCGGCACCGATCGCGTCGACGACGTCTACATCAACGCCGCCACCCCCGAAACCGCTCAAAACAACCCCATCTCTTCTTCGGGCCCCGCCGGCTCGATGAGCTCCGGGCCGTTGTTGCGGACACTGTTGACCAGTCGCGACACCTCGCGAACCGCGATCCGGTCCAGATCCCCGTGGCCGCGCAGCAGCCCCTCGTCGATCGGCGCGTCGGGATCCATCCAGCGGTCCCAGTCAGTCGCACTGATGGTCAGCGGCATCCGATCGTGGATCTCGGCGAGCGGACCGGCCGCATCGGTGGTGATGATCGTGCAACTGAGCAGGGGCGGCGCGTCCCTGGGGGCCCCTTGGGGGCGCCACGTGGTCCACAGCCCCGCCATGAACAGCAGCTCACCGTCGGCGCCGTACATGTAGTACGGCGTCTTGGCTTTCTTGTTTGCGTCCGGATTCGGCTTCCACTCGTACCAGCCGTCCATCGGGATCAGGCAGCGCTTGTTCTTGGCGGAGTTGCGGAATGCCGGTGAGCTGGTGACCTTGTCGGCGCGCGCGTTGATCAACAACGGGCCCTTGGTGTCGGGGCCGCCGCCCTCGGCGGTTTTCACCCACGGCGGGATCAGTCCCCAGCGCATCGAGCGGACGCGGCGCGTCGACTCGTCGGTGGGTTCGCTGTGCCGTTTGACCACGCTGCTGATGGTCGTGGTGGGCGCGACGTTGTAGTTCGCGCCCGCGACATCCTTGTCCCCCGAGCTCGCCGTGCTCGACGCGCTCTCGTCGATGGCCTGGATTTTCTGCGCCAGCAGCGCGGGATCGGTGGTCACCGCGAAACGTCCACACATAGTGCCCATGGTTGCAGAATCGGCGGACAAGGCAGGATGTAGTGCGTGAGCGCGCGTGAGGAACGGTGGGAGCACTGGCCGGCTCCGTCGACGACAACCCCGGTCGATGCCACGGTGACGGTGCCCGGTTCGAAGTCTCTGACCAACCGCGCGCTCGTGCTGGCCGCGCTGGCCACCGCACAGGGCCCCTCGACGGTCCGCGGCGCGCTGCGTAGCCGCGACACCGATCTGATGATCGACGCCATCCGCACCTTGGGTGTCACCGTGCAACCGGCCGAACACGACGACACCGAGTTGACGGTCAGCGGCGGTATCGCGCCGGCCACCGATGCCCGGGTCGACTGCGGACTGGCCGGCACTGTGCTGCGGTTCGTGCCGCCGGTCGCAGCGCTGAGTACCACCTCGGTGACGTTCGACGGCGATGAGCAGGCCCGGTCCCGGCCCATCGCCCCACTGCTCGACGCGCTGCGCGGTCTGGGGGTGGATGTCGATGGTGACGCGCTGCCGTTCGCGGTGCGCGGCCGTGGCGCCGTGGCCGGCGGCACGGTCGAGATCGACGCCTCGGGCTCCTCGCAGTTCGTCTCCGGGCTGTTGCTGTCCGGTGCGACGTTCGCCGACGGGCTCACCATCGTGCACACCGGCACCTCGGTGCCCTCGGCCCCGCATGTGTCGATGACGGTGGCGATGTTGCGTGACGCCGGCGTGCTGGTCGACGACTCCGTCCCCAACCGGTGGCGGGTGTCCCCCGGCCCGGTCGCCGCACGGGACTGGAGCATCGAGCCTGACCTGTCCAACTCCACGCCGTTTCTGGCCGCCGCGATCGTCACCGGCGGAACGGTGCGGATCGCCGGCTGGCCGTCGGTGAGCATCCAGCCTGCCGACACGATCCTCGACCTGCTCACGAAGGTGAATGCGACTGTTCACCAGCGTGATTCACATCTGGACGTCAGTGGGACGCAGAACGGTGACGGGTACCCCGGATTTGAGGCCGACCTGCACGATGTGGGCGAGCTGGCCCCCACCGTCGCCGCACTGGCCGCACTGGCCCGTGACGGCGCGACGTCGCAGCTGCGGGGCATCGCGCATCTGCGCGGGCACGAGACCGACCGGCTGGCGGCACTGACCACCGAGATCAACGGGCTCGGCGGCGACTGCCGCGAGACCGAGGATGGCCTGCTCATCACGGCGCGGCCGCTGCACGGCGGTACCTGGCGCTCCTATGCCGACCATCGGATGGCCACGGCCGGCGCGATCATCGGCCTGCGGGTGCCCGGTGTGGAGGTGGAGAACATCGCGACCACGGCCAAGACCCTGCCGGACTTCCCGTCGATGTGGGCGCAGATGCTGGCGGGCGACCCGCCTGTGAGGGGGAAGTAAGCCACCTTGGGAGCGCGGGATTACGACGAGTCCGATGTCCGGATCAGGCCGGGTAAAGGCTCGCGTCCGCGCACCAAGACCCGGCCGGACCACGCCGATGCCCAGTCGGCGATGGTGGTCACCGTCGACCGTGGCCGGTGGGGCTGTGCGCTCGACCGCGACCCGCATCACCGCGTGGTCGCCATGCGGGCCCGTGAACTGGGCCGCACCCCGATCGTGGTCGGCGACGACGTCGACATCGTCGGCGACCTGTCCGGGCGGCCCGACACCCTGGCCCGCATCGTGCGCCGCGGTGAGCGCCGAACAGTGTTGCGCCGCACCGCCGATGACACCGATCCGACCGAACGTGTCGTGGTCGCCAATGCCGATCAGCTGCTGATCGTGGTGGCGCTGGCCGACCCGCCCCCGCGCACCGGGTTCGTCGAACGAACACTGATCGCCGCCTACGCCGGAGGGCTGAAACCCATTCTGTGCCTGACGAAGTCGGACCTGGCCCCGCCGGAACCCTTCGCTGCACAGTTTGCCGACCTGGACCTGACCATCGTCAACGCCGGCCGAGAAGATCCCCTGGAGGCAGTCGCCCCGCTGCTGATCGATCAGGTCACGGTGTTCCTCGGCCACTCCGGGGTCGGCAAATCCACCCTGGTGAATCGTCTTGTCCCAGAGGCAGACCGGGCAACCGGCGAGGTATCCGGGGTGGGCAAGGGCAAGCACACCTCCACCCAGTCGGTGGCGCTGCCGCTCGATGGAACCGGTTGGGTGATCGATACCCCGGGGATCCGCTCGTTCGGCCTGGCCCACATCCAACCCGATGACGTGATCTTGGCGTTCTCTGACCTGGCGGAGACCATCGACGACTGTCCGCGCGGGTGCGGCCACATGGGCCCGCCCGCCGACCCGGAGTGCGC
This sequence comes from Mycobacterium sp. NPDC004974, assembly GCF_053600815.1. Classification (NCBI taxonomy): domain Bacteria; kingdom Bacillati; phylum Actinomycetota; class Actinomycetes; order Mycobacteriales; family Mycobacteriaceae; genus Mycobacterium; species Mycobacterium sp. NPDC004974. The sequence goes on from NZ_JBSGAQ010000004.1 coordinate 132,216, forward strand.
CCTGGACAATTTGTCCGGCCCGGCGGCCGGCCGCGTCGCGGCCGCTCGTCGCCTGTTGGCGGTTCTGAAGGAAGCCTGATCGCTTCTCGCGTACCGCTGGCCGGCACATCGCGCAAATCCACCGCCGCGGCGCACTAGGGTCGCTGATTGTGGCTACTTATGTTCTCACCGGCAGCGCCTCGGGACTTGGCGCTGCGACCAAGAAACGGCTGGAGTCCGACGGACATCGGGTGATCGGCGTCGACCTGCGCGATGCCGACGTGAACGTCGACCTGAGCACCCCGGACGGGCGCGCGGAAGCGATCGCGAAGGTCACCGAGCTGGCCGGCGACGGTATCGACGGTTTCGTCCCGTTCGCCGGGCTGGCCGCCGCAGCCGGCCGTCCGGCGCACCTGCTGATCGCCGTCAACTACTTCGCGGCGGTCGAGCTGCTGGAAGGTCTGCGCCCGCTGCTGGCCAACCGCGAGAACGCTTCGGTGGTACTGATCAGCTCGAATTCGACTACCAGCCAACCAAATTGGCCGGTCGAGATGGCCGAGGCCTGCCTCGCCGGCGACGAGGCGGGCGCCAACACCGTCGCCTCCACCTATGGCGATTTCGCGGCGCTGCAGGCCTACCCGGCCACCAAGGCCGCACTGGCGTACTACGCGCGCACCAAGTCCGCGGAGTACATCGCCGAAGGCATCCGGCTCAACGCGATCGCACCCGGGCTCATCGATACGCCGATGACCCAGGAGGGGCGCAAGGACCCACTGACCGGCGAGGCGATGGAGCAGTTCCTCAAGACCATCCCGGCCGGACGCGGCGGGCGGCCCGAAGAGGTGGCCGCACTGGTGGCGTTCCTCCTCGGCCCCGAGGCGGGTTACTTCGTCGGGTCGGTCATCTTCATCGACGGCGGTACCGATGCCGCGTTCCGCGGGAAAGACTGGCCGAAGGTCTGGGAGCTGAATATGTGACGCGCCCCGGCGAGGTCAAGCCAGCTCAGTGCTTGGTCTTGGCCTCGTCGGCCGCTGCCTGCTGCTGCTGCTGTTCGGCCTGCTGCTTGGCCGCCGCGATGGCGGCGCGTCCCTCCGGGCTGGCGGCCGAGTTGCCCGGCGTCTTCGCCGACGCCACCCCGGCATTGCAGTTGAGGTTTAGCAGCACGGTGTCGGTGACCGGTGCGAAATTGTCACCCTTGTGCCAGGACGCCTTTTCCGAACTGGTGACCACGCAGTCGTCGTCGGATTCCGAATCACCGGAGCGGGTCGCGATGACACCCTTCATGCCGGAACCGGCCAGCGCCGACTGCACGTCAGAGTACTTCTGGCCCGCGTAATCGTCGGCCGCGGCGACACCGGTGGCCAGCGCACCCATGGGGACGACCGAGGCACAGAGCACCATGGCAGCCGCGCCGAGCTTCCTCTTCACGAGCGACAGAGTATGAGCGACGGCTGCGAGGAACCTGGGAGTACGTAGGGCGATTGCTTGGAATATGGCATCCGGTCAGACACGAATGTGGGCTTGCGCTCTCCGATCCCGACGGATCTTCGAACACAAGCCCACATTCGATGAAGAAACTGGATGAAGCTACTTGCGGCGCCAGCCCCGCACCGTCTCGATGGCCGTCTTCAGGCCACGACGGCGTCCGGTGTCGGGATCGGTGACGCCGTAGCCTTCGAGCTCCGTGAACATCCGCTCACTACGAGTTTCCGGGGCGTTGTCGGCCGTGTCCTTCAGGAACCGGTCCGGCAGCGACAGCTTGGCGATGGTGCGCCAGGTCTTGCCGTACTGCACCAGGAACGGTCCCGTGGTGTAAGGCAGGTCGTACTTGTCGCACAGCGCCCGCACCCGGACCGCGATCTCGGCGTACCGATTGCTCGGCAGATCCGGGAACAGGTGATGCTCGATCTGGTAGCTCAGGTTGCCGCTCATGAAGGCCAGCGCCCGACCCGAGTCGAAGTTGGCACTGCCCAGCATCTGCCGTAGGTACCACTGCCCGCGGCTCTCACCGACCATGTCGGTCTTGGTGAATTTCTCTGCGCCATCGGGGAAATGGCCGCAGAAGATCACCGCGTTGGCCCACACGTTGCGGATGACGTTGGCCACCGCATTGGCCTTCAAGGTGGACTTGAAGGTCGCGCCGGGCGACAGCGACGTCAGCGCCGGCCACACCACATAGTCCTTGGCCAGCTGATGGCCGGCCTTGACGCCGAACTCGCGGACCCGGACCAACGTGGCGTTGCGATTGTCGCGGCCCTTGAAGATCTTGCCGAGCTCCAGGTGCTGCAGCCCCACGCCCCACTCGAAGCCGATCGCGAGGAGGGTGTTGAACAGCAGGTTGCCGTAGAGGTTGAACGGCTTCCACCTGGCATCCCGGGTCACGCGGATGACGCCGTAGCCCACGTCATCGTCCATGCCGAGGATGTTCGTGTACTTGTGGTGCATGAAGTTGTGGGTGAACCGCCAGTGCTTGGACGCCCCGCTCATGTCCCACTCCCACGACGAGGAGTGAATCTCGGGATCGTTCATCCAATCCCACTGGCCGTGCATGACGTTGTGGCCGATCTCCATGTTCTCGATGATCTTGGCCACGCCCAGGGTTACGGTGCCCGCCCACCACGCCGAACGCTTGGAGCTCGCCGCGAGCATGACGCGGCCGGCGACGTCGAGCGCACGCTGTGCCGCGATGGTGCGGCGGATATAGCGCGCATCGCGCTCACCGCGGGAGTCTTCGATGTCCTGCCGGATCGCGTCGAGTTCTATGCCCAGGTTCTCGATGTCGGCATCGGTCAGATGCGCGAATGCGGGAACGTCGGTAACTGCCATCGTCAGCCTCCTCTCAATTACCTACGGTAGCGTAACCTACGATTCCGTAGGTTACTAGCCAGTAAAGTCTAGACGTCCAGAACACAGTCGCCGGAAGCAGCCGAAACACACGTCTGGATCCGGGTGCCCGGGTCATGCTCGACACCGGTGCGCAGATCGCGCACATGCCCGTCGACCAGACCCACCACGCACGACTGGCAGATCCCCATCCGGCAGCCGAACGGCATCTGGATACCGACCTGCTCCCCCGCATCCATCAACGGCGTCGCCCCGTCAACGGTGACCTGCTTGCCGGTGCGCTCGAACGTCACCGTGCCCCCGGCGCCATGCGGAGCCGCCCGCGATACCGCGAACCGTTCCAGGTGCAGGCTGTCAGCGATACCGGCCGCCGCCCACACCCGCTCGGCGTCGTTGAGCATGCCTTCCGGCCCGCATGCCCACGCTTGACGCTCACGCCAATCGGGAACCACGTCGCCGATCTGCGCCAGATCAAGCCTGCCCTCGGTCCGCGTACTGCGCAACAGCAGCCGGTAGCCGGGATGCGCATCGTGCAGCGCCGCCAACTCCTGGCCGAACATCACGTCGGATTCCGTTGGCGCGGAATGCACATGCACGATGTCGGTGATCTGGTCGCGGCGCTCCAGGGTGCGCAGCATCGACATCACCGGGGTGATGCCCGAGCCCGCCGTCACGAACAACACCGTTGCCGGCGCCGGATCGGGCAAGACGAAGTTGCCCTGTGGCGCGGCCAACCGCACCACGGTTCCGGGACGCAGGCCGTCGACCAGATGAGTCGACAAGAAGCCTTCGGGCATCGCCTTGACGGTGATCGTGATGGTGCGCGCACCTGCCGCAGGGGATTTCTCCGGCGTCGAGGTGAGCGAATACGACCGCCAGCGCCACCGCCCGTCGATCAGCACACCGATGCCCACAAACTGGCCGGCCTCGTAGTCGAACGAGAATCCCCAACCCGGTTTGATCACCAATGTCGCGGAATCAGCCGTTTCCCGCCGCACCTCGACGACCCGGCCACGCAGCTCCCGCGCCGACCACAACGGGTTGGCCAGCTTGAGGTAATCGTCGGGCAGCAGCGGGGTGGTCACCTGACCGACGATGCGGCGAAGAGCATTCCAGCCGGGACGCCGCGCAGCGCCGGCAATCGTGGGACGGACCGTGTCGGCCACATTGGCCGAGACTTTGATGGAGTTCTTGGCCATGAACCTACGGTACCGTAGGTTACTGCCACGTAGCTAGTCGCACGACTGCTGTTGCAGGTCAGGACACCAAAGTGTTCTTGTACGTTTTCCCGTCCTTCATGATCACCTTGAAGTTGCGTTCCGGATCGGCCACCAGGTCCAGGCGTGCCAACGGGTCGCCGTCGACCAGCAACAGATCCGCCAGTGCACCCTCCTGAACCACGCCCAGCTTGCCGGCGTAGGGGCTGCGCTTGCCCGACATCGCCAGCAGTTCGGCGTTGGTTCCGGTGGCCATCGTCAGCGTCTCGGCGGGCGAGAACCACTTACCGAGACCGGCCAGCAGCGCACCCTGTTTCGGCGCCAGCTGCGGCGAGAACAAGATGTCCGTGCCGAAGGCCGTCTTGAGCTTGTACTTGCGGGCCAACTGGTAGACGTTGTTGACACCGTCGACGATCTCCTTGGCCTTGGCGGCCTCGTCGGAGCCCGGCGGGAACGCACCGATCATCTCGGCCGGGATGGGCTGCGTGCTCAGCCAGATGTTCTTGTCCGCCATCTCCTTTGCCGTCGCCTCATCCATCAGGTGGGCGTGCTCGATGCACGTGACGCCGGCACGGATCGCCTGCTGGATGGTCTGCGGGGTGTAGGCGTGCACTGTCACGTACGTGCCCCAGTTGCCGGCCGCCTCGGTGGCCGCCCGCAGTTCGGGTTCGGTGAAGGTGGTGACGTCGAGCGGGCTGTGCGGCGAGGACACCCCGCCCCCGGCGGTCAGCTTGATCTGCGACGCGCCCTGGAACAACTGCTCACGGGCGCGCATCCGCACCTCGTCGGGACTGTCGGCAACCATGGCGGCGCCGAGTTCCTCCTGGCGCGACAGCGGGCCACCCGGATTGCGCGGAAGGTCGGCGGGCGTACGGAAATCACCGTGGCCGCTGGTCACCGTGATGATCGCGCCGGACGGGTAGATGCGTGGTCCGTCGATGACCCCTTCGTCGATGGCCTGCTTGAGACCGAAGCTCGGGCCGCCGAGATCACGGACCGTGGTGAACCCACGCATCAGAGTGTCGTTGGCCTCGGCGCCGGCCAACAGGTTGAGGTACCCCGGATCCAAGGTCGTCAACTGGGTCACCGGCGGCCTCACGAGCATCGTGTGCCAGTGGTTGTCGATCAGCCCCGGCATCAACGTCCGGCCGCCGCCGTCGATCACCGTGGCCCCCGACTCTTCCGGTAGCGCCTCGGTGGAGATCCGCTCGATCCGGTTGCCCTTGACCCGCACGTTCGACGGCGCGGACAGCCGATCACTGTGGCCGTCAAAGATCTTGACGTTCCGGAAGTCCGTGATGGCCATCCCGGCGGCAGAAGGTGCCGGAGGCGGCGGCGCCGGCGCGGACTCTGCCGGTCGGTCGGGCTCGGAAGATCCGGCCGATGAGGTGTCGCCGTCACCGGCCGAACACGACACACTGGCCAAGATCACCGCCATCGACGCCAACAGCCCGAATGCGCGCATGAAGATCCTTGTCTCGTCGGTCAGAGCAGTTCGAGCAGGAACGGCAATTCTTGCGGGGCGTACCACGCGAGGTCGTGATCCTGGGCGTCTCCCACCGTGAGTTCGGCGTCCTCATCCCCCAGATCCGCATCGTCGATGGCGTCCACGGCGGCCAGCACCGCCGGCTCCGCATCGGCGTTGTCGACGTACACCGCGACGACGGCGTCGATCGGCAACGGCCCGGACAACCGCACGACGGCGTCGTCGAGGTCGGGCCGGATCGTCACCTCCACATCGGCCCCCGTATCGGCCACCACCACGGCACGACGCGGCGGCAGGCCCGAGTCCGGCCGCGAATCCGCACCCGCGAGCAACCGCAGCGAGGCCAGCGCGGCCTCCCGCAACGCCACCTCGGCGAGTTCGTCGTCGTCGCCCTCGGCGTAGGCCTCCCGCAGCGTCGGGGTGACCGCGAAGGCGGTTCCGTTCACGACGAGCAGGTGGCGGTCGGCGACAAGCTGCTGCAAGGCGACCAGAGTCGTCGGGATGTAGACGCGCACACCGCGACCCTAGCCGTCCTCGGCGTCCTTTCGATCCGCGGCGTGCGGGTCCTTCTCCACCGAAATCACGAAGTCGTCGCCATGCTGGGTGACACCGCTGACCACGGCGCTACTCACCGCCTCCACCGCGTACTGACGACGAACCACCAACGGATCCTGGCGAAGGTCGCGCACAAGTGCCACCGCGAGACCGATCATCACCAGCACGAACGGCACCGCGACGACGATGGTGATCGACTGCAGACCGTTGAGGGCATCGGCACCACCTACCAGCAGCATCACCGCGGCGACCGCACCGGTGGCGACACCCCAGAAGATCACCGTCGGGCGGGTCGGTTTGATGGTGCCGCGCTCGGACAGCGAACCCATCACGATCGACGCGGCGTCAGCGCCCGACACGAAGAAGATGGCGACCAGCACCATCACCACGACGCTGGTGACCGTAGCGATCGGATATTCACCGAGCAGGCTGAACAACTGACGCTCCTGGCTGCCCATACCTGCGAGGTCCACACCGTTCTGCTGCTCGAAGATGGCCGCACCGCCGAACACACAGAACCAGACCAGCGACACCACGCTGGGCACCAGCAGCACCCCGGTCACGAATTGCCGGATGGTGCGGCCCCGCGAGATCCGGGCGATGAACATGCCGACGAACGGGGTCCAGGAGATCCACCACGCCCAGTAGAAGATGGTCCAGTCCTGGAGCCAGGCGCTGACCGCGGGGCCCTCGGCCCCGGTACGGGCTGCCATCTGCGGGAGGTCTCCCAGGTAACTGCCGATCGCCGTCGGAATCATGTCCAGCATGAACATCGTGGGACCGACCACGAAGATGAACAGGGCCATCGCCACCGCCAGCACCATGTTGGTGTTGGACAGCCATTGAATCCCGCGCGCGACCCCGGACACCGCCGACAGGACGAACGCGATGGTCAGGACCGTGATGATGATGATCAGGATGGCATTGCCGGTCTCACCGATCCCCGTGACGATGTGCAACCCGCTGCGGATCTGCAGCGCGCCGAGCCCCAGTGAGGCGGCCGACCCGAACAGCGTGGCGAAGATCGCCAGCATGTCGATCACCTTGCCCCACGGCCCGTTGGCACGTTTGCCCAGCAGGGGCTCGAACGCCGCACTGACCAGCTGCAGCCTGCCCTTGCGATACACGCCGTAGGCGATGGTCAGGCCGACGACCGCATAGATCGCCCACGGATGCAGCGTCCAGTGGAACATCGTCGTCGCCATCGCGGTCTGCGCGGCCTCGGGATTGCCGGGTGCGCCGGTGCCCGGCGGCGGGGAGGCGAAATGCGACAGCGGCTCGGAGACTCCGAAGAACATCAGACCGATCCCCATACCGGCGCTGAACATCATTGCCACCCAGGACACCGTGCGGAACTCCGGCTCATCGTCGTCACGGCCCAACGGGATGTTGCCGTAACGGCTCATGGCCAGCCAGATCACAAAGACCACGAACCCCGACGCGGTCAGGACGAAAAGCCAACCGACATCGGCCATCACCCAACTGAGCGCGTTCGACGACGCCGCGGCAAGCGAATCCGTGCTGACGAATCCCCAGACCAGGAAAGCGAGAGCGATGGCGGCGGTGACGCCGAAGACCACCCAGTCCACCCCGGCTCGCCGGGTATAGGCCTTCTGCTCCACCGGAACATCGAGCGCCGGATGGTGCGGCACCACATCGGTGACGCGCGACTTGAGCGTGCCTTGCGTTTTCTTTACTGCGGTTTCGTCGGCTTCTTGCGTGTGCTTGTCGGATCTACTTTTTCGTATCTCAGCTGGCATGATCAATTCATCAGACCGCGAATTCCAGCTCAGGTCAAACACGTCATGCGTTTTGCCAGATTTACTTGGCGGCCTCGAGCAACTCGTCAAGAGATTCACGGAACAGGCTCGGCAGGACGTCGACGTCGCTCATCGCGTCACGGTCGGCGTTGATCCCGAAATACAACATGCCGTCGTACGAGGTGACCCCGATGGCCAGAACCTGATTCTGCAGCAATGGCGGCACGGCATAGGTCTCCAGCAGCTTCGTGCCCGCGACATACATCTGCTTCTGGGCCCCGGGCACGTTGGTGATCAGCAGGTTGAACTGCCGCGCCGAGAACCCCGTCGCCACACGAATACCCATGGCGTGCAACGTCGGCGGCGCGAACCCGGACAGGGTCACGATCGTGCGCGCGTCGACCAGGCTGGCCGCGGTGGAATGCGACTCGGTGGCATGGGCGATCTGAGAGAGCCGCACCACCGGGTTGCCCTCACCGACCGGGAGATCGACCAGGAACGGCGAGACCTCGCTGATCGCCTGCCCCGGCCCCGACGAGTCCAGTTCGGCGTCCGGATACACCGACATCGGCGCCATCGCCCGCACCGTGGTGGTCGGGGTCACCGGCTCCCCGCGCGACAGCAGCCAGTTGCGCAGCGCGCCGGCCACCACGGCCAGGACGACGTCGTTGATGTCGCAGTTGTAGCGGGCCCGCACCAGCCGGTAGTCCTCCAACCGATGCTGATCCACCGAGAACCGGCGGTTGCGCGAGACCGTCGTGTTCAGCGGGCTGTTGGGCGCGGTGCCACGCGCCACCGTGCGAGCCACGTCGGCAACCCGGCGGCCCACCGCGGCCAATTCGGTGGCACTGGTTGCCACCTCGGTCACGGTGTCCCGCAAGGCGGCCAGCTGGCTGGTCGGCCGGGTGACCCACTCCCCGATCGCACCGAGCATCAACTGGCGGTCGCTGGGCTCGCGGGCCGGAATCCAGATGTCCTCGCCGAACTCCGGCGGCTTCTGCGCGCGGTCGGCGATCACGTGCCCGATCTCGAGTGCGGTCATACCGTTGACCAGCGCCTGGTGCGTCTTGGTGTAGATCGCGATGCGGTTCTTGGTCAGCCCTTCGACCAGGTACATCTCCCACAGCGGCCGGGTCCGGTCCAACGGCCGCGAGCCCAGCCGGGCGATCAGGTCATGCAGCTGAGCGTCGCTGCCCGGAGACGGCAGCGCCGAGCGCCGGATGTGGTAGGTGATGTCGAAATCCCGGTCGTCCACCCACACCGGCCGGGCCAGGCCCAACGTCACCTCACGCACCTTCTGCCGGTAGCGCGGAATCTGCGGCAAACGGTGCTCGACGGTCTCCAGCAGGGTCTCGTAACTCAAGCCGGCACGCGGCTTCCGCAGGATCGACAAGGATCCGACGTACATGGGCGTGGCGGTGTTCTCCAAGTGGTAAAACGCTGCGTCGGAAGCCGACAGCCTGCTCACCATGCGGCGCCAACCTCCCCCATCTCGCTCCGCTCGAACCCCGTCACGTTAACCGGCGATTCTGTCCCCGCGCATCACGGGTACTGCCGCCCGTCAATTTCATCCTCCTGGTCACGCCGGCGCCACCCGGAGTTCAGACCGAAATCACCGAAAGCTCCCATCTCCCGTCGCCCTCCAGGCTCAACCGGGACCGGTGATGACGATCGACCGTGGACCGGTGCCCCACACTGACCACCACGCAATCGGGTAACCGTTTCCGCACCAACCCATACATGGCGTCTTCGAGCCCCTCGTCCAACGCCGATGTCGACTCGTCGAGAAACACCACCCGCGGGCGCACCAGCAACACCCGTGCGATCGAGACGCGCTGTTGTTCGCCCAGCGACAGCACCGACGCCCAGTCGGCTTCTTCCTCCAGGCGTTCGGCCAGGTGCCCGAGGGCCACCGCGCACAACGTGTCCCGCAATTCGCTGTCGCTCACATCGGCAATCGGAAGCGGGTACACGACCGCGGCCCGGAGATCGCCCAGCGGCAGATACGGCAGTTGGGGCAGGAACAGCGTCGCCCATCCCGACGGGTACTCCACCAGTCCTGCTGTCCGCGGCCACAACTCGGCCAGACTGCGCAGCAGGGTGGTCTTACCGCACCCGGACGGTCCCTTCACCACCACGCTGTCCCCTGGGTTCAACACCATCGTCAGATCGGTGATCAGCGGACGCCCCTGCAGGTCACCGACCTCCACATCGGTCAGTGCCAGCGATTCCGCCGTCGGACCGACGGCGATCCTGGGCAACTCCCGCGCCCGGCGATCGCTGTCGAGCATCTGGTCGATCCGCATCAGCGCGGCCCGGTACACGGTGAACTCGTCATAGCTGTCCCGGAAGAACGCCATTGCGGCACAGACGTTTCCGAATGCCGCGACGGTCTGCAGCAGACCACCCAGAGTGATCTGACCGGCGAAAAACCGGGGTGCCTGCACGATGTAGGGGATCATGCCGGTCGTCACATCGCCGACGCCGCGGTTCCAACCGTTGAGCCGGAGTTGGGCGAACACGATGCGCCACATGTTGGCGATGATCTCGGCGAACCGGGAGTGCAGCAACCGCCGTTCGCGCTCGGAGCCCCGGTAGAAGGCCACGCGCTCGGCACTGTCCCGCAACCGCACCAACGCGTACCGGAAACTGGCGCTGAACCGTTCGTTGAGGAAGTTCAGCCGCACCAGCGGGCGGCCGATCCAGAACGCGATGACCGTCACCGTGATCGAGAAGATGAATGCCACGAAGACCATCGCCCGCGGAATCACCCAGCCGCCCAACTGCAACGGCCCCGACAGTTGCGACAGCACGCCGGTGAACATGACGATCAGCAGCGACTTGTTGACCGCCCCGACACTCATGTCGACCGACTTGGTGGTGACAGTCTCGACATCGTTCTGGATGCGCTGGTCGGGGTTCTCCACCGGAGGATCCAGGAAGCGGTTGCGGTAGAACGCATCACCGGTCATCCAGTCGTCGACCAGGCGGGTGTTGAGCCAGATGCGCCAATGGATGGAGAAGACCCGGCGCAGAAACAGGTCGACCACCGTGTAGATCACCGTGAGCGCCACCAGAATCCCGCTGATCGCAAACGACGTCATGAACGCCTGGCGCGCAGCATCCAGTTTGTCGGCGTCGTGGGTGGCCAGTGCCTCCGAACCGGCCTGGATCGCATTCATCAGATCCGCGTACTGATAGGTGAAGATCACCACCACCCGGGCCGAATACACGGTGTGCCACAGGATGAACGCCAGCAGCGCCCAGGTGCGCCAACTGCCCCGGCCGCGGAAGAACGGGGCGTTGACCCGCCAGAACTGTCGTCCCCACCGGGTGGACCTCGCGATGAGCAGCGCGACTGCAAGGAACACCACGAAGGTGATCACCCACGCCTGCAACGTCCATATCAGCGAGCGCAGCGGCTCGGCCGGCCAATCGATACTGGGCTCAACCATCTGTCCCCCTGGTCAGTGCCCGAGGTGTGCGTCACCGTCACGTTATCCGGCGAAACCGATGGCCCCATGATCCGTGCTTTCGGCACGCCGAACGCATGCGATCATGGGGAGGTCTGCACCTCTCCAGCAGATGTCGTCCATGATGCCGACCGCTGGAGGTTGCCTGTGCCCATCCCGAAACTCACCGCGCTGACCGCCCCGGTGATCGACTGCGAGCCGCCCGCGCTGCCGCTGGGAGCCGCACCGGCTTGCACGGCGCCGACCGTGCTGCACGGGCCTACCCCGCGCCGGTTGCGGCTGGCCATTCCCGAGCCGGAACGGCGACTGCAGCCCGGCGCCGCGCAGTTCACCGACATGGCACTGCGCCGGGTCCTCGAAGTCCTCGATCGGCGCAGGCCGCCGGCTCAGCTGAGGTCGTTGATGAGCCAACTCGTGCTCGACGCAGTCATCGCCGCCGCCAAGTCCCGCCACCCGACCACAGCGAGCCTGCGCCGGGTGGGGCTGCGCCCGGCAGCCTCATCAGAGGCCGCCGAGCTGTTCGCCACCTACACCCGCGGGGCGCGGGTGCGCGCCATCGCCGGCCGTATCGAATTACGCAGTGGCCGTTGGCAACTCACTGCGCTGCAGTTGGGTTAGCTCTTGCGGTGCGACTTCGCCGGCCGGCCGGTCTTGGCCTGCTTGCGGGCCGCTTCACGACGCTCACGCCGGGTGCCACCACCGGTCGGCGCGGAATGCCGTCCGCCGCCCGAGCGCTGCACCTCCGCGGTGCCGTCCTCGGACGGTCCGGTGTAGGTCAGCGGCGGTGCTTCGGTCTCGATCCCCTTCGCACGCAACGCCGGCGCGGGGCGCTCCTTGGTGGCCACCGCACCCGACTCCGGATCAGCGGCCGTGGTCTCCCCGGCCTTCGCCGCGGCGGCCGCAGCGAACTCGGCCAGCCCGCTGGGCGCAGCCACGGGTGCGACTTGAGCGCTGGGGGGAGCCGGCGCGGCCTCGACCTGAACGTTGAACAGGAATCCGACGGACTCCTCCTTGAGCGCGTCGAGCATGCCGACGAACATGTCGTAGCCCTCGCGCTGGTACTCGACCAGCGGGTCGCGCTGGGCCATCGCCCGCAGGCCGATGCCCTCCTTGAGGTAGTCCATCTCGTAGAGGTGTTCGCGCCACTTGCGGTCGATCACGTTCAGCAGGACGTTGCGCTCCAACTGACGCATGGCGCCCTCGCCGGCCAGCTCTTCGAGCTGCTTCTCGCGCTCGGCGTAGGCGCGGTCGGCGTCGGCGATCAACGCCTCGAGCAGCTCCTCGCGGGTCAGCTCACCGGGCTCACCGACCGCGTCGGAGTCGACCAGATCGTGGTGGTCGATGCCGACCGGGTACAGCGTCTTCAGCGCGTCCCACAGCTTGGCCAGATCCCAGTCCTCGGCGTAGCCCTCGGCGGTGGCACCGTCGACGTAGGCGGTGATCACGTCGACGAGCATGTCGTGGGCCTGCTGCTGGAGGTTCTCGCCCTCCAGCAGCATCCGCCGTTCCTTGTAGATGACCTTGCGCTGCTGGTTCATCACCTCGTCGTACTTGAGGACGTTCTTGCGGACCTCGAAGTTCTGCTGCTCGACCTGCGTCTGGGCACTCTTGATGGCGCGGGTCACCATCTTGGCCTCGATCGGCACATCGTCGGGCAGGTTCAGCCTGGTCAGCAACGACTCCAGCGTTGCGCCATTGAACCGTCGCATCAACTCGTCGCCCAGCGACAGGTAGAACCGGGACTCGCCCGGGTCGCCCTGGCGGCCCGAGCGGCCGCGCAGCTGGTTGTCGATACGCCGGGACTCGTGGCGCTCGGTGCCCAGCACGTACAGCCCACCGGCGTCGGTGACCTTCTCGGCCTCCTTGCCGGCCTCTTCCTTGATGGCCGTCAGGGTGTCGTCCCAGGCGGCCTCGTACTCCTCCGGGGTCTCCACCGGGTCCAGGCCCTTTTCGCGCAGCCGCTTGTCGGCCAGGAAGTCGGCGTTGCCGCCGAGCACGATGTCGGTACCGCGACCGGCCATGTTGGTGGCGACGGTGATGGCGCCGAGCCGGCCGGCCTCGGCGATGATGTTGGCCTCTTGCTCGTGGTACTTCGCGTTCAGGACGTTGTGCGGAATCTTGCGCTTGGTGAATTGCCGCGACAGGTACTCGGAGCGCTCGACGCTGGTGGTACCGATCAGCACCGGCTGACCCTTTTCGTAGCGCTCGGACACGTCGTCGACGACGGCGATGTACTTGGCTTCCTCGGTCTTGTAGATCAGGTCGCCCTGATCCTGACGGACCATCGGCCTGTTGGTCGGGATCGGCACCACACCCAGCTTGTAGATCTCGTGCAGCTCGGCGGCCTCGGTCTCGGCCGTGCCGGTCATGCCGGACAGCTTGTCGTAGAGGCGGAAGTAGTTCTGCAGCGTGATGGTGGCCAGTGTCTGGTTCTCGGCCTTGATCTCGACGTGCTCCTTGGCCTCGATCGCCTGGTGCATGCCCTCGTTGTAGCGGCGTCCCAGCAGCACACGGCCGGTGAACTCGTCGACGATGAGCACCTCGCCGTCGCGGACGATGTAATCCTTGTCGCGCTGGAACAGCTCCTTGGCCTTGATGGCGTTGTTCAAGTAGCTGACCAGCGGCGAGTTGGCGGCCTCGTAGAGGTTCTCGATGCCCAGCTGGTCCTCGACGAACTCCACACCCAGCTCGTGCACACCGATGGTGCGCTTGCGGATGTCGACCTCGTAGTGGGTGTCCTTCTCCATCAACGGGGCCAGCCGGGCGAACTCGCTGTACCAGTTGGAGGCGCCGTCGGCGGGGCCCGAGATGATCAGCGGGGTACGTGCCTCGTCGATGAGGATCGAGTCGACCTCGTCCACGATCGCGAAGTTGTGGCCACGCTGGACCATGTCGTCGGTCGAGTGCGCCATGTTGTCGCGCAGGTAGTCGAAGCCGAACTCGTTATTGGTGCCGTAGGTGATGTCGGCGGCATAGGCCGTCCGGCGTTCCTCCGGGGTCAGGCCCGAGAGGATGACACCCACGTCGAGACCCAGGAACCGGTGCACGCGACCCATCCACTCGCTGTCGCGTTTGGCCAGGTAGTCGTTGACCGTGACGACGTGCACGCCTTCGCCGCCCAGCGCGTTGAGGTAGGCGGGCAGCACCGCGGTCAGGGTCTTGCCCTCACCGGTCTTCATCTCGGCCACGTTGCCGAAGTGCAGGGCCGCGCCGCCCATGATCTGGACCTCGAAGTGCTTCTGGCTCAGCACCCGCCAGGCGGCTTCACGGGCCACGGCGAACGCCTCGGGCAGCAGGTCGTCGAGGTCCTCGCCGTCGGCGATCCGCTTCTTGAACTCGTCGGTCTTGGCTCGCAGCTCGGCGTCCGAGAGCTTCTCCATGTCGTCGGACAAGGTGTCGACATAATCGGCCACCTTCTTGAGGCGCTTGACCATGCGGCCTTCACCGAGACGGAGCAACTTCGACAGCACGCTATTTCCCCTGTGGGTTCGATGGATCCCATGGGCGGGATCGCTCGGGCTTAGTTGGCCTCCATCGTAGGTGACCGGTCGAAGTCGCTGGTTCTGCTGGCGCGAAGAAACAAAATCGCACCCCGGATTGCTCCGAGGTGCGATTTCGTTTCTTCGTGTCTACCCGAGACGCACTACGCCAGGCGGATCAGCCCGTAGTCGTAGGCATGGCGGCGATAGACCACCGACGGCCGGTCGCTCTCCTTGTCGTGGAACAGGAAGAAATCGTGGCCTACCAGCTCCATTTCATAGAGGGCGTCGTCGACCGTCATCGGCCTCGCCGGGTGTTCCTTGGTCCGCACGATCCGGCCAGGCTCGTGGTCGTCGAGGCCATCCGCCAATCCGGCGTCGGCCGTCGACGTCGGTTGGGCTTCGAACACCGCCTCGTGCGCGGTCGCTTCGGCAAGCGAGACCGGGGTCTTGTCGCCGTAGTGGATCTTGCGCCGGTCCTTGCTGCGGCGCAGTCTGCTCTCGAGTTTGCCGGCCGCTGACTCCAAAGCGGCATAGAAGCTGTCAGCGCAGGCCTCGCCGCGCACCACCGGGCCACGGCCGCGGGCCGTGATCTCGACGTGCTGGCAGTTCTTGCGCTGACGGCGGTTACGTTCGTGGTCGAGCTCGACGTCGAACAGGTAGATGGTGCGGTCAAACCGCTCCAGGCGCGACAACTTCTCCGAGACGTAGATACGGAAATGGTCTGGAACTTCGACGTTTCGACCCTTGACCACAACTTCTGCGTTCGGCTCCGGGGTGGTGTCGCCGACCTGCTCGTCGGGGTCGACCACCATGGTGGCGCTTGTTTCCGGGGAATGGGTTGACATACTCGGCAACTCGTTTCTCTCAGTTGTCACACGCTCACGCGTGCCCTACTTCTCAACGAATCGTGATCGTGCCGACGGGCCGGAAAATTTGCTCCACCCATCGGCGAAAGGTGTCGGGTACTCACCTCCTACCGTTCAGCGGTGAAGTGGCGCTGCGTTACGGGAGCGCCGCCGTGAGTCATTCACGGGTGGTTGCTGCCGACGGTAGTCCGTGTTCACCCACTCGTGCCACCAATTTCAAATACGTGTTTTCAGTTCTTCATGTGGGTTTGATCGCAGCGAAATGACGCGTGCGTCAGGCATGCGAAATCGCCAGCACAGCGGACACCTGAGCCCCGGCGCGCGTGAGCATCCGCACCGATTCGGCGGCCGTCGCCCCGGTGGTGACGATGTCGTCGACCAACACCACCTCACCTGCAACCGGTCGGACCAGACGCACCCGGCCGGCGATGTTGCGCTGACGTGCGGCGCTCGACAGGCCCACCGAATCACGCACCCACGGCCGCAGGCGCAGCGCCGGTACGACGCGCACACCTGGCAGACCGGACGCCGCCGACGTCGCGATCCGGCCGACCGGATCACCTCCGCGGCGACGCGCTGCCGCACGCCGGGTGGGCGCGGGTACGACGGTCACCGGAGTGCGGACGATGCCCCAGGTCAGCAGGTGCTGAAGGCCGGTACTCAGCGTGCCGGCCAGCGGGGTGATCAGGTCGGTACGGCCGTGCTCCTTGACCGCCACGATGGCGCGCCTGCGGACACCGGCGTGGCGTCCCAGCGCGAAGACCGGGACTCCCGGATCGGTCCGCGGAGTCAACAGGTGCGGCTCGTCGTCAGCGACGCCGAGTTGTGCGGCACACGACGCACACCACCGGGTCGACGGCGCCCCGCAGCCGCCACACTCCAGCGGCAGGATGAGGTCGAGCATGCCGGCAGTCTGCGCGCCGGCACCGACATCGCCGGTTTCCACTTCGCCGCTTTCCACACCTGGGTCATGGATCCCGGCGGGTGCACAGCCCGGGTGCAGAAACCGGCGCGGCAGCGGCTCAGCCGGGCAGCACCGGCAGCGAGCCGGGAACCATCAGCGGGCGCACCTCGACCCAGCCGGGGTTGCCCTCACTGGCCGACGCGGAAAGCTGCATCACGCCGCGTTGGTCGGCGACGTACACCGTCGACGGATTGGCGGCCACCGTGGACACCGGGGCCACCAGGTTGCTGCTGGGCCCGTCCGAGTTCACCCCGTCGAGGTTCACATACGAGACGGGGTGGGTCGGGTCGGTCCGGCTTACCACGATGTCGTCGCCGGTACGCCAGGACAGCGACACCACGCTGTTGCCCAGACCGAAGCCGAGGCGCCGCGGATAGGTGAGCAGGAACTGTCCCTCGGGCGTTCGCTCGATCCCGGCCAGGATCACCTGTCCACCTATCACCATCGCCGCGCGGGTGCCGTCGCGAGAGAGCTGCAATTCGGTGATCGGACCCGGATAGCGGGTGGATACCGCGGCCACATCGACCGGAATGCGCGCCGGCACACCGGATGCGTCACGGATGGCACGCACCACGTTGGCATTGTCGACCACCACCCACACGGCCTGGTCGAGCGACCAGCTGGGCCGGGTCAGGGTGCGGCCTTCGATGGCCATGGCGGTGGGCCCGCCCAGCGGCCCCATCCACAGCGAGGCGGCGGTGGCCTCCGGCGCATCCGGCAGCACCACGACCGAGGCAGCGTCCTGACCGTTGCGCGACACCGAGGCCGACATCTGATTTGGCGCCGAGCCGAACGCCCCGGGAACCCGGCTGGTGCTCTGCCCGTCCAGCGCCACCAGTGAGCCGCCCACCAGCGCATGCAGGCCGGCGGCGGCACCGGGCACCGCCCCCGGGTCGGCGGCCGCGACGTCGGAGGTCTCCCATCCGTCGGTGAACCGATCGTCCAGCGGTGCACCGTCCGCGTTGATCACATAAGGCCCGCTGATCCCGGCCCGCGACAGGGTCCAGATGACCTGTGCGGCAAGCAGTTGACGACTGTGCGGATCGGTGGTCGAGAGGTTCTGGAGGTCGATCCGGGCACCGCCGTATCCGCGGCCCACCCCGGTCTTGCCACCGTCGGCCCGGGTTACCGGACCGCGCAGCTGCAGTGGCGCTTCGAGCAGGTTGCGCACCGTCCTGGCCATCTCCGGACGTGGCCCGGCCACCAGTTTGGAGATGAGCTCGGTGGCCAACTGGTCGGGATCGGAGACCGCGACATAGCGCGGATCGGGCACGACCGTGGTTCCGGTCGGGTCGACGAAGTAGAGGGTGTTGCGCTTGTACGTCGACTGAAACTGTTGCCAGTCAAGGAAAACGCCGTTGGGCAGCTTGTCGATCCGCCAGCCGCCCGGAGTCTGGACGAGTTCGATCGGACCAGGGTCCGGCAGTGCCCCCTCCCCTGTCTCGAACACTCCCATATCGGACAGGGATCCGAGGATGTCCGCCCGCATATTCACCGAAACCCGGTCCGAGCCACGCGTTTCGACGAACACCACCCGATCGAGCAGCAGCGCGCTGCCGGCGTCGTCCCATGAGCTGGAGGCCGACTCGGTCAGAAACTGCCGGGCTGCCAGATGCCGGTTCGCGGGATCGGCAGTGGCCTTGAGGAATTCACGCAGGAGCACGTCGGGGTCCATCCCCGGCGCCGGTTTGGGCAGATTCGGTGGCGCCGGTCTGTCGACCGTGCCGATGGCCTGCGGGGACGATGAATTCGGAATTCCCGCGCACCCGGACACCAGAACTACCAGACCGACGATCACCACCGTCAGCAGGCGCTTCACACGTTCTCCTCAGCATGTTCCCGGTCCCGGTTGGGACTCTGCCGCGACTTCTGCTGGGGCGCAGCTGGTTTGAGCGGCAGCGGGCTGGCGGTCACCTTGTGGCCACGCACCAGCGGCAGCGTCAGGCGGAAGCAGGCCCCCTTGCCCGGTTCACCCCAGGCCTCCAACCGGCCCTGGTGCAGTCGCGCGTCCTCGATGCTGATGGCGAGGCCGAGCCCGGTTCCACCGGAGCGCCGGACCCGCGACGGATCCGATCGCCAGAAGCGGCTGAACACCAGTTTCTCCTCGCCGGGACGTAGGCCGACGCCGTAGTCGCGGACGGTGACCGCGACGGTGTCCTCGTCGGCCGCCATGCGGATTCGCACCGGTTTGCGTTCGGCGTGGTCGATGGCGTTGGCGATGAGATTGCGCAGGATCCGTTCCACCCGGCGCGGATCCACCTCGGCGATCACCTCGTCACCTGGCATGTTGACGTCGAGTTCGACCTCGGCGTCGGCCGCCAGGTGCCCCACGTTGTCCAGTGCGCTCTGCACCGTGGACCGCAGATCGACCGACTCCACCGACAGCTCGGCCACACCGGCATCGTGCCGGGAGATCTCCAGCAGATCGGCCAGCAGCGTCTCGAAACGGTCCAGTTCGTTGACCATCAGTTCGGTGGACCGGCGCAACGCCGGGTCCAGGTCCTCACTGTGGTCGTGGATCAGGTCGGCCGCCATGCGCACCGTGGTCAGCGGGGTGCGCAGCTCGTGGCTGACGTCAGAGGTGAAGCGGCGCTGCAGGTTACCGAATTCCTCGAGCTGCTGGATCTGGCGCGACAGGCTCTCGGCCATGTCGTTGAACGACACCGCCAACCGGGCCATGTCGTCCTCACCCCGCACCGGCATCCGCTCGGTGAGGTGGCCTTCGGCGAACCGCTCGGCGATCCGCGAAGCCGAACGCACCGGCTGCACGATCTGCCGCGCCACCACCAGGGCGATCGCGGCCAGCAGACCCAACAACACCACACCACCGGTCGCCATGGTGCCGCGCACCAGCGAGATGGTGCTTTCCTCGTTGTTCAGCGGAAAGATCAGGTACAGCTCAAGATTGGGTACCGACGAGGACGCCGGGCTGCCGACGATCAACGCCGGTCCGGAGAACGCATCGGTCTGCACCGTGGCGTACTGGTAACTGACCTGCCCGGCTTTGACGAAGTCCCGCAGCGCCTTCGGCACCTGCTGCACCGGCCCGGCCGCAGCGGCTTCGCGCGGACCGTCGCCGGGAACCATGAGCACCGCGTCGAACGCCCCGGCCATATCCGCGCGGGCATCGGCCTTGCGATCGATCAGGGTGTTCCGGGCCAGCTGCAGGCTGCTGTCGAGCGAGCGGCTCTCCTCACCGCCGACGATGCCGCCGACCGTGATGCGGGCGCGCTCGACCTCCTCGGTGGCGGCCTTGACCTTGACCTCGAGAATCCGGTCGGTGATCTGGCTCGTCAGCACGAATCCGAGAACCAGGATGACCGCGAGCGAGAGCCCCAATGTCAGGGTGACCACCCGCAGCTGCAGCGATCGACGCCACACCATGCTCAGCGCTCTGCCGAGCGTCCCCAATCCGCGCAACAGTGGGCCGGAGCTTCCCCAGCGACCACGGATGCGCCGTCTGGAGCTGAAGATCACGGGGGTCCGGCCTTGTATCCCACTCCTCGAACGGTCAACACCACCTGCGGGTTCTCCGGGTCTTTCTCGACCTTGGCCCGCAACCGCTGGACATGCACGTTCACCAAACGGGTGTCAGCGGGGTGGCGATATCCCCACACCTGTTCGAGCAGCACATCACGAGTAAACACCTGACGCGGTTTGCGTGCCAGCGCCACGAGCAGGTCGAACTCCAGAGGTGTCAGCGAAATCTGCTCACCCTGACGGGTCACCTTGTGGGCCGGCACATCGATCTCGACATCGTTGATCGACAGCAGCTCGGCGGGCTCGTCCTCGTTGCGGCGCAACCGCGCGCGCACGCGGGCGACGAGCTCCTTCGGCTTGAACGGCTTCATCACGTAGTCGTCGGCGCCGGATTCCAGGCCCAGCACCACGTCGACGGTGTCGGTCTTGGCGGTCAGCATGACGATCGGCACGCCGGAGTCGGCACGGAGCACCCGGCACACGTCGATCCCGTTCATGCCGGGCAACATCAGGTCCAGCAGGACCAGATCGGGCCGCAGTTCGCGGACCGCGGTGAGCGCCTGACTGCCATCGCCGATGACCGCGGTGTCGAATCCCTCACCACGCAAGACGATGGTGAGCATCTCGGCCAGCGATGGGTCGTCGTCGACGACAAGGATCCTTTGCCTCATGGTGTCCATGGTGTCACCCAATCGCGATAAAACCGGGGTACCACACGCGGGTTTCTCGGCTTTATCTGCTGCTTAGCCGACCCGCGAGGGCTGCCGGGTCCACATCCGGGCCCGCGGTGGCCCATCGACCGCACCAGTCGGTGGCGGCCAGGGCGGCGTATACCTCGCCGGTGCGCTGCTGCAGTCCACCGTCGCGTTCGTAGGCATCCTTGGCGCGGTCGGCCTCGGTGTTGGCCCGGTGCTCGGCCCGCTGTGCGGCCAGCTCCGTCGGGACGTCGAGCAGTACCTGCCAATCCGGCCTGGGAAGTCTGAGGCGGTCGAACTCGAGCTCGCGCACCCAGGCCACCGCCTCACCGTCGGCCCCCTGGTGCAGCCGGGCCGCACTGTAAGCGGCGTTCGAGGCGACATAGCGGTCCAGGATGACGACGTCGTAGGCGCCCTGCAGGTGTTCGATCTCCTCACGCGCGCCGGCCCGGTCGAGCGCGAACAGGGTGGCCATCGCGTAGATCGAATCGGCCAGGTCCCCGTGCGCCCCGTGCAGCGCCTCGGCGGCCAGGTCAGCGGGCACCGAATGGTGATAGCGCGGAAACGCCAGGCTGCCGACGGAGCGGTGATCGGCCTCGAACGCCGCTCGCAGGCCGTTGGTCAACGTACGTTTACCCGCGCCGTCGACGCCCTCGATCGCTATGAGCACAGTGGCAGCGTAATCGGTGCGGCGGGTCAGGTTTTGCCACGGTTAGGCTGCTGAGGCGGAGGCTGCTGCCGGTCGAATTCGGAAAATGGGGGCGTCAGGATGTCCAGCGACCAGACAGCGCAGTTGTTCACGATCGCCGCACAAGACGGTGGCCCTCTACCGCGGGCGCAACTCTTCCGGGCGTTGGCCGGGAAGGAGATGTACTACGCGGCAACCGCCGTCGAAGTGGACGGCGGACGCAAGTTTTCAACCCCGCTTCGCAGACTCGATGACGGCAGTCTTGCCATGCTCGTCTACTCGTCGAAGAGGCACCCTGAGCTACCGCAACATTTCGCCGGTGCGCACTGGCCGACGCTGCTCGAAATTGCGCATGAATCGCTACAGGCAGACTGGCTCGTGATCACCAATCTCAAGAACGAGACAGTTGCCATTTCGCGTGAGCACATGCCCGCTGTCATCGCCGATCTGAGGGGTGACGAGCTTGAAATGGCCATCTCCTGCGCGGTTGATGCCAGACCCGAAGATTGGTTTGAATCTGCGCTGGCCGTATTGCGCGGACGCGAGCTTTACCTCCATCTGCGAGGCAATGCGTCGCCCGGCGCGCAACAGACGATGCACACTTCTTCGGCGGCTGGGCGAAGCGGTTGGATCTTGGCTTACACAACCCGCACCCGCCCGGGTATCACGTACGGCGGCATCACCTGGGAAAGCCTTGTCGACATGACAAGGGGCGCAGCGGAAATCCCGGGAGTTCAGATCGTCAACGATGGCAACGACTGGATCATTCTCGGCCGCGACGTCATCTGAGGCCGACTAATTCGGCCGCTGCTGCGGCGGAACGTAACCCGGTGTAAACCCTCGTTCCTGCACGATGAGGTTCAGGTCGCCGAGCGAGCACTCCTCGATGTCGTCGAAGGCGATGTCCGGTTTCAGGTCGGTGTGGAAGATGGGACGCCCCTCGGCGTCGTAGCCGCCGTAGCCCTTGTCGGCGTAGACGTCGACGTACTTCACGATGCCCATCGCGTCGGCGGCCCGACGCGCATATCCCTCACCACCGCCGGACCAGAGCATGATCCGCGTGTTCTTCATGCTCGCCAGGGTGATCAGCAGTGTGCGGATGCGCTCATTGGCAACGTAGGCATCGGTGATGGTGTTGTCACGCAGTGTTCCGTCGATATCGAAGGCGATGGTCACTTCCTTCATTGCCCTGAGCTCCTTCCATAAAGATAGCCATGCTTAGCATTTTTGTCCGGTGCCGTCGCTCGGTGCCCGAGATCGCCCGGCGATCTGCTCACCCCCGGCTCCACCGACCGGAGCACGTACGAGTACACCGATGAAGACGGCAACAAGGTTACGATCCCCTCGGTCGGCGAATCGATCTTCAACAGCCTCGGTCTGGACGTCAAACTCGGCGCCATCGGCATCTCGGTCAAGGGCGAGGCGGTAGGCCCGATCGGGGCCCTGCAATGCCTTGAAGACCGCCGCCGTCAACGACATCGTGAAGAAGCTGCAAGGCATCGCCCCGGAAACTGAGACCGTTGCCGACAGGGCAGCCACAGCCACGACCGTCGACAATGCAGCTTCCGACGCGGGCGCCGCGGCCACCGAACTGATCCACACCACCTCGAACAAGACGGTGGCGGTGCCACTGCCGAGTCCGGCCGACCAGACCAGCCCCGCAGGCGAGGTCACCGGAACCGACGAAAAGGCCGGGGCACAAACGGAATCGGTCGGCGATGCCGATGCGACGAAGCCGAAGTCTCAGACCGGTGCGAAGGCTCCTACGGTCCGGACCGGCACGTCGCTCAACACGCAGCCCAAGCTGGTCAAGGATATCAAGGACGCGGTCAAGAACGTCCGCAACGGATTCAATGGACCCAGCACCCGCCAGTCGACCGAATCCACTTCCAGCTCAAGCAGTTCCAGCGCCGGTGCGTACGGCTCCAGCACGTCCGGTTCGGCACGGGCGGGCTCGGACAGCCCGGCCAGGAAGGACGCCGACAGCAAGAGCAAGCACGACAACAAGAAGTAACCAAGCCGGAGTCACGCCAATCCAGGGGGTGACACCACCAATCCGACGTGTGCGCCGGCCCTGGCGGCACTTCTACCATCGCCTTATGAAGCGCGAGCAGCTCACCGATTTCCTGCGGACTCGCCGTGCCCGGCTCAAGCCGGCCGACGTCGGGTTGGTGGTCGGCGGCAGGCGACGGACCCCGGGACTGCGCCGCGAGGAGGTCGCCCTGCTGGCCGGTGTCGGAACCTCCTGGTACACGTGGCTGGAGCAGGGCCGCGACATCAACGTGTCATCGAGCGTGCTGGACGCGATCAGCGCGGCCCTGCAGCTCTCGCAACCCGAACGCTCACACCTGTATTCGCTGTCGGGGATGAATCCCCCTCCGGCCGGGGAGCACGCGACCGAAGTCACGCCCGAGCTTCTCCATCTGCTCGAGGCGTGGTCGCCGCGACCGGCGATCCTGCAGGACCGGTACTGGAATCTGCTCGCGGTCAACGAAGCGACTCGGCGGGTGTTCGGCTACGGCGACACCGATCGCAACTGCCTCGTCACGTTCTTCACCAACAGCCGGTACCGCGACATGTACGTCCACTGGGCAGCGGCCGCGCCGGGTGTGGTGTCCGCGTTCCGCGCCGACGCGGCACGGTATCCGGACGATGTCCGGTTCGCCGAGATCGTCGATGATCTCGGCGCGGTCAGCCCCGAGTTCGTCGAGCTGTGGGGACGGCACGACGTGGGTCGCCATTCACAGGCGGTCAAGGCCGTGCTGCATCCTCGGGCTGGCGAGCTGGTGTTCGACAAGACAACCCTGGCCGTCACCGATCTTCCGGGCTGGCACCTGGTGCTGTACAACCCGCGACCCGGGACCGGTACCGACGAACGGCTCGACACCCTGGTGCGGGCTCAATCGCGGAACGGCCTGGTCAATTCGGCAAGTTCGTCGAGGTAGCGCAACGCCTCGGTCTCCGCGGCGGCGGCGTCGCGAAAGAAGACGCAATGGTCGACGCCGCCCTCGGCCAACACCTCGAGCTCGCGTCGGGTCAACGGCGTGATCGTGCTCTGCCGGTCGGGCCCCAGGTAGCCACGTTGGTCGGCACCGATCAGCGTCACCGGAATCCGGTCGCGTCCCCGCTCGTCACCCCGCCGCCGAAGTTCCTGCACCCGGGTCACCAACCCCTCAGGTGTGCCAACCAGATTCGGCGCCCACTGGTCCCCGTATTCGAGTACCCGTTGCAATACGGTGGGACCGTTGCCGCCGACGAGCACCGGTACATGAGGCCGCTGGACGGGCTTGGGCCATGAGTAGATCGGGTGGAAATCGACGAACTCGCCGTGAAACTCGGCCTTCTCGGCGGTCCAGATCTCCTTCATCGCCAGCACCCGCTCGCGCATCAAGGCCAGTCGGGTCCTCGGTTCGGTGCCGTGATTGCGCATCTCCTCACGCAACCAACCGGCGCCGACGCCGAGCTGGAACCGACCGCCGGAGAGCTGGTCCACACTCGCCGCTTCCTTGGCGAGCGTGATCGGATCACGTTGCACCACCAATGCGATCCCGGTACCGAGGAGCAGTCGTTCGGTGACGACGGCCGCCGCCGCCAGTGCCACGAAGGGGTCCAACGACCGGTAGTAATCGTGCGGGGGCAGGTCACCTTCGGGCGGTACCGGCCCGGCCACCGGCAGATGAGTGTGCTCGGCAACGAAAAGTGAGTCGAATCCCCGGTCCTCAAGGGCTATCGCCAGTTTCGTGGGCGCCAGGCCCCGGTCAGTGAGGAATGTGCTGACACCGAACTTCATGCCTCCACCGTGCCGCGCGATCGCCGGGCCGAAAAGGGCTCAGTCAACCTGGGACCGCCACCACCACCCTGGGCGTCAGGGAGGTGCCCCAATGCAAAAGTCCCCGAATCCTTGGATGACGGGGACTTTCGCATCTGCTCGCGCAGAAAGGGAAATCAGTACCGGTAGTGCTCCGGCTTGTACGGACCCTCGACGTCGACGCCGATGTACTCAGCCTGCTCCTTGGTGAGCTTGGTCAGCGAGCCACCCAGCGCCTCGACGTGGATGCGCGCCACCTTCTCATCGAGGTGCTTGGCCAGGCGGTAGACCTCGTTGTCGTACTCGTCGTTCTTGGTCCACAGCTCGATCTGGGCGATCACCTGGTTCGAGAAGCTGTTGCTCATCACGAACGACGGGTGGCCCGTGGCGTTTCCGAGGTTGAGCAGCCGGCCCTCGCTCAGCACGATGATCGACTTGCCCGAGTCGCCGAAGGTCCACTGGTCGACCTGCGGCTTGATGTTCAGCCGCACCGCACCCGACTTCTCCAGGGCCGCCATGTCGATCTCGTTGTCGAAGTGGCCGATGTTGCCCAGGATCGCGTGGTCCTTCATCGCCTTCATATGGTCGAGCAGGATGATGTCGAAGTTGCCGGTCGCGGTCACCACGATGTCGGCGTTGCCGATCGCCTCCTCGACGGTCACCACGTCGTAACCGTCCATCAGCGCCTGCAGGGCGTTGATGGGGTCGATCTCGGTGACCTGCACGCGCGCACCCTGACCGGCCAGCGATTCGGCACAGCCCTTGCCCACGTCGCCGTAGCCGCAGATCAGCACCTTCTTGCCGCCGATCAGCGCGTCGGTGCCGCGGTTGATGCCGTCGACCAGTGAGTGGCGGGTGCCGTACTTGTTGTCGAACTTGCTCTTGGTGACCGAGTCGTTGACGTTGATGGCCGGGAACGCCAGCTCACCCGCGGCGGCGAACTGGTACAGCCGCAGCACGCCGGTCGTGGTCTCCTCGGTGACACCCTTGACCGACGCCGCGATCTTGGTCCACTTGTCCTTCTCCGTCTCAAAGCGCTTGCGCACCAGGGACAGGAAGACCTTCCACTCGGCCGAGTCCTCTTCCTCGGCAGGCGGGACCACGCCGGCCTTCTCGTACTCCGCGCCGCGCAGCACGAGCATGGTGGCGTCGCCACCGTCGTCGAGGATCATGTTCGCCGGCTCACCCTCCCAGGTGAGCATCTGCTCGGCGGCCCACCAGTACTCCTCCAGCGTCTCGCCCTTCCACGCGAAGACCGGGGTGCCCTTGGGATCTTCGGGGGTGCCGTGCGGCCCGACCACCACTGCGGCGGCCGCGTGATCCTGGGTGGAGAAGATGTTGCAGGAGGCCCAGCGAACCTCGGCGCCGAGAGCCACCAGCGTCTCGATCAGCACCGCGGTCTGCACGGTCATGTGCAGCGAGCCGGAGATGCGTGCGCCCTTGAGCGGCTGCACGTCGTGGTACTCACGACGCAGTGCCATCAGGCCTGGCATCTCGTGTTCGGCCAGGCGGATCTCCTTGCGGCCGAAATCGGCCAGCGACAGGTCGGCGACCTTGAAGTCGATGCCGCCCCGGCTGTCAGCCTTCAACTCAGTCATGTAGAGCCCTCTTCCATTCGTGATTGCTTGCCAGCGCACGGGCACGCCGAAAAGCGACGCCACGTGCAGATACCTCTAGCCTGCGGGCTCGCGGGACAGGCGCTCAATGTGTTTTTGACAGCGGCGGCGCTCTGACAGCTAGGGGGTATCTATGACACCGTAGCGCTCGGCGAAGGGCGTCATGAGTCGGGCCAGGTCACCGGCCACATCGTGGTCCGCTTCGGGCGGCATCGACACGTAACTCATCGCCAGCCGCACGATCGCCCGGGCCAGCACCCCGGCGTCCTCGTCGCTGGCTTTCATCCAGCTGTTCTGGAAGGTTCCGGTCAGCCGTTGCGAGCAGCGGGAGATGATCGGCCCGCTGCCGGTGGTGATGATCTGCAGTAGGTCGGGCTTGGACGCACCGGTGAGCAACGAGATCACCAGCGGATCGGCGGCGGACTCGAGGAAGAACGCGCGGAAGCCCTCCAGAAACGCCGCGTGCACTTCGCCGACGTTGTTGGTGATGGCCCCGTCGACCGCGTCGACGAGGCGGTCCGCCAGGCGCATGGCGTATCCCTCGGCCAAGCCCTGGCGTGAACCGAACTCGTTGTAGATCGTCTGACGGCTGATACCGGCGACCTGCGCCACGTGCGACAGCGTGATGGCCGACCAGTCACGGGTCAGCAGCAGCTCGCGCATGCCGTCGAGGATCGAATCCCGCAACAGCACTCGCGATGCCTCCGCGTACGGAATGCGCTGCTTTTCTCGCGGCCGACTCACACGGGCGACAATATCGCTTTCCGGGCCGCTATCGAGCGCGTCGCACGAAGCCGTCAAGGCCGTACGACCTCGACCATGTCGAAATCGGCTTTCGCCGCGCCGCAGTCCGGGCAGCTCCAGTCCTCGGGAATGTCGTCCCACCGCGTGCCCGGGGCGATGCCGTCCTCGGGCCAGCCCTTGGCCTCGTCGTACTCGAAACCGCACTGCACGCAGAGGAACAGCTTGTATGGCTCGCTCACGTCACTACTCCTATCGCCTCGAAATCGATCTTCTCCCGGACGGCACAGTCGGGGCAGCACCATTCGTCGGGCACCTCGTCCCACGGAGTTCCGGCCGGAAAGCCTTCGCGCGGAGCACCTTTGGCTTCGTCGTAGATGTAGCCACACCCGGGGCACCGGTAAGCGCTCATGCTGCAGCACCAGTGCCGGAGGCCCCGTACCGGGCCAAGACCTTCTCCCGCAGCCGCGGCTGGATGTTGACCTTGGTGATGTCGCCGTCGTAATGCTCCAGCACCCGGTGGTCCATCAGCTTGCGCCACAACGGCGGTAGATAGGTGAGCCCGATCAGCGAGGCGTACCCGCTGGGCAGATTGGGTGCGCCATCGATGCTCCGCAGGGTCTGGTACCGGCGTGTCGGGTTGGCGTGGTGATCGCTGTGGCGCTGCAGGTGATACAGGAACAGGTTGGTCACGATGTGGTCGGAGTTCCAGCTGTGCACGGGTGCGCAGCGCTCGTAGCGGCCGCTGGACATCTTCTGTCGCAGCAGTCCGTAGTGCTCCAGGTAGTTCACCGACTCCAGCAGGCTGAAGCCGTAGAT
The DNA here is from genome assembly GCF_053600815.1 of Mycobacterium sp. NPDC004974. Taxonomy (NCBI): domain Bacteria; kingdom Bacillati; phylum Actinomycetota; class Actinomycetes; order Mycobacteriales; family Mycobacteriaceae; genus Mycobacterium; species Mycobacterium sp. NPDC004974. The sequence continues at coordinate 160,689 of NZ_JBSGAQ010000004.1, forward strand.
CGCCTGAATCACCATGAACGGGACCAGGCCGACGCCGAAGATCGCGATCAGTACGCCCCAGAACACGACCGACATCGCCCACGCGTTGAGGACGTCATTGGACCAGTGCCATGGCGATTTGTCCTGCCGGCGCAGCCGCTGGGCCTCCAACTCCCACGACGAGCGCAGGCTGCCGAACACACTGCGCGGCAAGAACTCCCAGAAGGTCTCGCCGAAACGCGCCGAAGCGGGATCCTCGGGAGTCGCCACCCGCACGTGGTGCCCACGGTTGTGCTCGATGTAGAAGTGGCCGTACCAGGTCTGGGCCAGCGTGATCTTGGACAGCCAGCGCTCCAGCGAGTCGCGCTTGTGCCCCATCTCGTGCGCGGTGTTGATACCCACCCCGCCGAGCACACCCACCGACAGTGCGATGCCGATCTTGGCCGGCCAGCCCAGCCCACCGTCGAACCCGAGCCAGTGTAGGTCGGACGCGGTGAACAGGTACGCGCCCATCACGACGCTCGCGTACTGGAACGGGATGTAGAGGTAGGTGCAGTACCGGTAGTACTTGTCGTTCTCCAGCTGCTCCATGACCTCATCGGGCGGGTTCTGTCCGTCGGGTCCGAACCGCAGATCCAGCAGCGGCAGCAGGACGTAGAGCAGGATCGGGCCGATCCAGAGCGGCACCTGCGCCGCGACATGCCAGCCGGCCCGATTGAGCGCCCAGACCACCGGCAGCATCACGAAGATCGCCGTCGGGGCGATCAAACCCATGAGCCACAGATGCCGCTTCTTGTCCCGCCACTGCCCGACGTCTGCGACGTCCGGTCCGTTCGAGAGTTCCGCCACCACGATGAGCCTCCTGTTGTGAGAGCTATCACTGCAATGGCTTGACTATATGACGCGTGCTGTCGTCTGTCTAGACATTCAACTATCTTTTGTAAAGCACTGCAGGTGTGCGGCGTCACAAACCGAGCAGGTGGGGTTTCTGGCTGCAGCTCGAAACTGAAGCCAGGGACAAGATCGGAGCTGGATTTGTCCCTGGCTTCAGTTTCGGTGGCTCCTAGGCTGTGCCGCTCAAACCGTGGCGACGTCCCGGCTGGCCAGGACCGAATGCCGCCGGCCGTACGCGAAGTACACCACCACGCCGATCACCATCCAGAGCAGAAACCGGATCCAGGTCAATCCGGTGAGGTTGAGCATCAACCACAGGCACGCCAGGATCGCGGCGATCGGCAACACCGGCACCCACGGCACGCGGAATCCGCGCGGCAGGTCGGGGCGAGTCCGGCGCAGCACGATGACACCGGCCGAGACCAGCACGAAGGCGAACAGCGTGCCGATGTTGACCATCTCCTCGAGCCGTCCCATCGGGAACACCGAGGCGGCGATCGCCACGAGCACACCGACGATCACGGTGATTCGGACGGGCGTCCCATGGCTGCCGGTCACGGCCAGTTTGCGCGGCAACAGACCGTCGCGCGACATCGCGAACAGCACCCGGGTCTGTCCGAGCATCAGCACGATCACCACAGTCGTGAGGCCCGCTAGCGCTCCGATCGAGATGACCTTCGCCGCCCAGTGCACACCGTTGGCTTCGAATGCCGTGGCCAGGTTCGCGTGGCCGTCAGGCGCATCCCGCAGCACGGTGTAGGACACCATGCCCGAGAGCACCACCGACACCGCGACATAGAGGACCGTGACGATGCCGAGTGAGGCCAGGATGCCGCGGGGCACGTCGCGCTGCGGATCGCGGGTCTCCTCGGCGGTGGTCGCGACGACGTCGAACCCGATGAACGCGAAGAACACGATCGAGGCGCCGGCCAGCACGCCGTACCAGCCGTAGTGGCTGCCGGCAGCCCCGGTCAACAACGAGAACAACGACTGGTCAGCCCCGCTGGCCCCCTTGCCGGCCTCGTTCGGCGGGATGAACGGGGTGTAGTTCGCGGCCTTGATATAGAACGCGCCGACGATCACCACCAACAGCACGACCGACACCTTGATGATGGTGATCACCAGACTGAAGTGCGCGGACAACTTGGTGCCGACCACCAGCAGGACCGTCACCAGCGCGATGATCACCAACGCGCCCCAGTCGACCGCCAGGCCACCGAAATCCGCTATTCCGCCGCCGAACCCGAACACCGTGCCCAGGTAGCTCGACCATCCCTTGGCCACCACCGCGGCGGCGACGGCGAACTCCAAGATCAGATCCCACCCGATGATCCACGCCGCGAATTCACCGAACGTGGCATAGGAAAAGGTGTACGCGCTGCCGGCGACGGGCACGGTCGAAGCGAACTCGGCGTAACACAAGGCGGCCAGACCGCATGCCACGGCGGCGATCACGAAGGCGATCGAGATCGCGGGCCCGGTCAGATTGCCCGCTGTGGACGCGGTGATGGTGAAGATGCCCGCGCCGATCACGACCGACACCCCGAACACCGTCAGGTCCCACCACGTGAGGTCCTTGCGGAGCCGCGTCGACGGCTCGTCGGTGTCGGCTATCGACTGCTCGACAGATTTGGTTCGCCGAAGGGCAGACATATGTGGTGTGGCCTCTCATCCTGACCGGGGTCACGCAATGTTCCCACCACGGTGGCGGCGAAACAGATAGGACTCTCAAACTTCGCCGAACCGTGCCCTCGCCGCCCAGTGGGGTCTACGTCACACTCGGCTCCGATCGTGATACGGTCCCGCGCATGGCTGAGCTCCCCTACTTTGACCTGCTGATCGATGAGAGGCAGGACGGCGGCGAAACCGGCCAGCTGTGGGATAACCAGGTGCACTGGGGCTACTGGGAGAATCCCAAGACCGCCACGGGCACCCGGGCCGACTACAAGGCCGCCATGGAGCAGATGGACCATGTGCTGTTCGCGGCGGGAAAGGTTGCCGACGGACAGAAGCTGCTGGATGCCGGCTGCGGATTCGGCGGAACCATCCAGCAGATCAACGGCACCTACTCCAACATGGACCTCACGGGCCTGAACATCGATCCGCGCCAGCTCGCGGCCGCCGGTGCCCAGACCAAGCCGGTCAACGGCAACAAGATCGGCTGGATCGAGGCCGACGCCTGTCAGCTGCCGTTCGAGGACAACTCGTTCGACCGTGTCCTGGCCGTCGAGTGCATCTTCCATTTCCCGTCCCGTGAGAAGTTCCTCGCGGAAGCGGCGCGGGTGCTCAAGCCGGGCGGTTACCTGGCGGTATCCGACTTCGTGCCGACCCTGATGTTCTTCGGTAAGACACCGATCTGGATGGCGATCCGCCCCCGGATCGCGAAGTCCTACGGAACGCTCGGCAATGTGCCCCTGCGGGGCTACAAGTCCATGGGCAAGCGTGCGGGCCTCGAACTCACGGCAAAGCGCAACATCCGGAAGAACACGTTGCCGACGTATCCCTTCCTGCTCAAGTTCTTCCGCGAGCAGGGTTCAGCGGATGCCCAGAAGACGATGATCGTCGGCACCCGCTGGATGAAGTGGCTGTCCAAGCTCGGCCTCATCCAGTACCGGGTTTACACGTACCACAAGCCCGCCTGACAGCAGCCCGTTCGACCTGAAGCACCTTGACCAGCGGCGCCCCTCGGGGCGCCGCTTCGTCGTTCGTGCAGTCAGGCGGCAGGCGTGCCGCGAATGATTCGGGTCCGGTTCAGAGGGTGGGCATGAACTCGGCGAGCGCCAGGATCATGAACACCACCAGCGCAAGCCCGATCAGCCCGCCCGCGGGAATCATGGCCACGCACACCACAACCCACACGAAAAGCCGCGGCCATTCGAACGGTTGGTTCCCCACCACACCGCCGCGACGTTCCCGGAGGGTGTGATAGGCCGCCCACACGCCGGCCCCAGCGGCGGCGCACGCGATGATCCGCACACCGTCCGGTGTCGCCAGCAGGGCAACGCTCGCCATGACCGCCACTGCCGCGAGGCGTGCCGTCAGGGCGGTGCGGAGCTCGGCCACCCGCGCGACCGCAGGGCTCCGGTCAGGCTCACCGCGGTACCGCGGTAGCCGTCCCTCGATACCCAACATTCGCCAGATCCACCGCGACCACGCCGTCCGCAGACCAAGGTCCTCGGCCACCCGCCGAACGTCGGCGGCCGATTCCGCCATCATCTGGCGCGACCGGGCACTCCGCCAGAACGCAGACTTGAAGACCCGTCGCGGAACCCCGAACTCCCGGGCAAAGGTGCGCGGCGGCCCGATCATCTCCCCGATCAACCACCGGAGAAAGAACGGGAACAGAATGGCGTACCACGCCTTCTTCAGGCGGGTGACCTTTTGCATTCGCTGAGCCAGAAGGTCGTCGGCAAACGAAATGTGCCGCGCTTCCTCCGCCAGGTGAATGTAGGTGATCTTGTTCAGCAACGGCGGCACATGAGCCGCGCCACGATGCTGCAGAGTCTGCTGGAAGTGCAGCGGCTGTTCACCGCACAGCACTCCGATGAAATGGATGATGTTGGCATAGCCGCCGATAAAGCCGAGGATCGGCCCGATCACCCGCGAGCCTCGCCGCATTCCGGGCACATCCTCGCCGGTGCGGTTGACGAATTCCTGGAACATCTGGATGTGATTACATTCGTCGATCAGCTCGTGCAGCAGATATTGGAACACCGGCGACCGATTCGGCAATTTGCCGGCGTAGTGCACCACACCGCGAATCAGCATCATCTCGAATTGCAGCGTCACCTTGAGCGTGTTCGCGGTGACCCAGCGGCCCATGTCGATGCGGCGCTGCAACGGCTGTTCGGCATACCAGTCCGTCGCCGCGAGCGGAGCGCTCTCCGGGTCCAACTGCCACCGCGGATCGTCGTCCTGCAACGCATTCTCGGGGGCGTCCCAGTCGATGTCGACATGGGGATCGAAGCGTCGACGGACAGTCGCACGAGAGAGGGCCTCCACCCTGTCGAAATAGAGGTCCCCAGTTGCTGTGCCGTCCGCGTCGCTGACCGTTGTCATCGCCCCATCCGTTGATGTGTGAAGTTTCTTGCAGAGGGTATCAATCTGAGAGCCGTATCACGTCTTCAGCCACGGGATTGTGCCACGAGTTGTTGCAAGCCCGTTAGGCGGCCGGTACCAGCACTGACGATGACGTGGGCTGCATCCGCCCCCGCAGCCGACAGATGCGCTCGCGGCGACGACCGAAAGGCAGACAAAATTGACGCCACCTCTCATTCCGATCCGGTTCACGCCGTGGTCGCAGTACCGTAGCCGTCATATGCGCAGGACTCACGAACTTTCGCCGAATCGAGCCGTTGTCGTTGGAGGGAGCATCGCCGGGCTGTGCGCGGCCCGGGTACTCGCCGACCATTTCGACCACGTCACCGTCTACGAACGCGACGAGCTTCCGGACCAGCCGGTCAATCGCAGCGCCATCCCGCAGGGCCAGCACGTCCATCTGCTGATGGCCCGTGGCGGTCAGGAACTGGAAGCGCTGTTTCCCGGATTGCTCCACGACATGGCGGCCTCCGGCGTCCCGGTGATACGCAACCGCCGCGAGTTGATCCACTTCGACGCGGCCGGCCACGTCCTGGAAACCGGACTGGACGACAAATACACCGCCTACGTTCCCAGCCGTGGTCACCTCGAATGGCAGATCCGCAAGCGGGTCAGCGCATTGGCCAGGGTTGAGATTGCGCACCGAGCCGTCGCGCATCCGCAGTACGACCCGGCGACCGAGCGGGTGACCGGCGTCGTCCTCGATGACGGCGATGTCACGCCGACCGATCTGGTCATCGACGCGTCAGGCCGCGGCAGCCGGCTTCCGGCGTGGCTGCAACAGTGGGGATTCGAGCGCCCACGCGAGGATTCGGTACAGGTGGGCGTCACCTACGCCTCGCACCGCGTGAAGATCCCCGAGGGGATGATGCCGCAGAAGATGATCATTGTCGGCGCCACCCGAAACCGCCCGTTGGGGATGGGCATGCTTTTCCACGAGGACGGCATCTGGATGGTGACGGCATTCGGGGTGGCCAAGGCCGAACCGCCCCGTGACTTCGCGGGGGTTTGCGCGCTGGCCGACGAGCTGCTGCCGGCCGAGATCAGTGCCGCGTTGCGAGCCGGTACGCCCGTCGGCGAAATGAACCTTCACCGGTACCCGACGAGCAAGTGGCGGCGCTACGAACGGATCGGCAGATTTCCCACGGGGATCCTGCCGTTCGGTGACGCCATCGCCAGCCTCAACCCCACGTTCGGGCAGGGCGTGACGATGGCGGCACTGCAGGCCGACAACCTGCGCCGGGCGCTGGCCGGCGGAATGGACAACGTGATGTGGCGACTGGCGTTCAGCAACGCCAAGACGATTTGGCCCGTGTGGCTGATGAACGCCGCAGCGGACCATACCGAGCACGGGGCGGTGGGCGACCGCCCCTGGTGGTACCGCCCGGCGTACGAGCTGTTCAATCAATTTGTCGCAGCAGCCGAGACCGATCCCTTTGTGGCCGAATGGTTTCTGAGCAGGACCAGCCTGATCGACAGCCTCTATCTGGTGCCGCCGCCCCGCCTGGTCGGCCGTGCCATGCGCAACAACATCAAGCAATGGCTCGCCGAGCGCAGCGACCGTGAGTCCGAGGTCGACGTCGTCAACCCCTCGGCGTGACGGATTCCGGCTAGATCCCGATGGTGACGCGGAACAGTTTCGTCGGCTCGGCGGCAGTCAGCCGGATGGGGCCGTCCTCGGCCGCCACCCACGCTGCCGCGCCCCGCTCCAAGGTCAGCTTGTCGTCGTCGGCGTAGATCACCGCGGCGCCCTCCGTGCACAGCAGCAGCTGCGGCCCGTCGTGGTGGGAGTGCACGTCGATCTCGTCACCGAGGCGGTCACCTTCGACCGACAACACCGATACCGCGAACTCCTGCGCCGGCGTCCGGTAGATGGTCTCCGGCCCTTCCGTGACGGTTTCCGGACGCAGCCGCTCGTCAGGGGTCGGAGTGAAATCCAGCACCCTCAGGAGTTCGGGGACATCCACGTGCTTCGGGGTCAGCCCACCACGCAGCACGTTGTCGGAGTTGGCCATCACCTCGACACCGACACCGTGCAGATATGCGTGCAAGTTTCCGGCCGGAAGGTAGATGCCTTCCCCCGGCCGCAGGCTGATGCGGTTGAGCAGCAGGGAGGCCAGCACACCGGCGTCACCCGGATAACGCTCACCGAGCTCCAGCACGGTCTTGACCTCGGCAGCGAATTTCTTTGCCCCGGACCGGATGTAGTGGACCGCTCCATCGAGAACCGCCGGCACCAGCACGTCGAGGTCGGGCTGCGGAGCGGTGATCCAGGTGGTGAACAAGGCCCGCAACCCGTCGGCACCGGATTGATCGGACAGCAGGTTGATGAACGGGTCAAGGTCCGAGACCGCCAGTGCGCGCATCAGCTCGACCGTGCGGTCGACCGGGCGGAATCCGGCAAGCGCATCGAATTGTCCTAGGGCAACCAGCAACTCGGGCTTGTGGCTCCGGTCGCGGTAGTTGCGGACAGGTGAGGACACCGGGATGTCGAGCCGGTCCTCACGGTCGAAGCCCTCCCGGGCCTGAGCGGCGCTGGGGTGCGCCTGCAACGACAACGGCTCATCGGCGGCCAGCACCTTGACGAGGAACGGCAGTGCGTCGCCGAATCGGCCGATCGCCACACTGCCCAATTGCCCCTCGGGGTCGTCATGAATCGCCTGCAGCAACGACTCTTCACCGTGGTCGGTCTGCAGCCAGGCCGGGTCGCCCGGATGCGCCCCGAGCCAGAGTTCAGCCTCCGGATGGATTGTCGGACTGGGCCTTCCGGTGAAATCAGCGATTGCCGTGCGCGAACCCCAGGCATAGGTCCGCACCGCGCCCCGTAGCAGATGCACTTCTTATCCTCGAACCAGTTTCAAATATACGGCCGTCATCTCCACACGGACAGCCAGAATCGCCAGTTGTTGTTCCGGGCGCCCGACCGGCAGGGCCGTCCCAGCCGCTTCCGGCACGTCCTCGGCACCGATCACGGCGATGTCGTCGAAGCCGCTGACCCGTGCCCCCACCGCTTGTCGTTCGGTGTCGGTGATCAACGCGAATGTACGCATGCGGCGTGGCAGCGGTCCGTCGATCTCTTCGTCATGGAACAACGATCGGGCCGCAGGCACCCCCACTGCCCCGCTGCCCATCGCCGCAAGCACATCACTCAGCCCGGCGGCCGCCACCACTTCCCCGGCCAGGCGCAGCATCGCGGCCGCCCCGTGCCGGGCCAGCGCCAGGGTGGCCGGATTGTCGCCGGCCAGCACGACCGCGCTGTCCGACATCCGCTCGGCCAGCGTCTTCGCCGGATTGGTGAACAGCTCTCGCCCGGCGCTGTTGCGCAGCGCCTCGGCGTCGAGTTCGTCGGCCAGTGCGGCCAGATCCACACGCATACCCGGATCCACAACGTGTAGCGCGGCCAGACCTGCGGCCAGGTACCGGGCCAGCCCGAAGTCGTCGGGCACCCACAGCCGGGGCGCGAGCACTACCGCGCGCCCGGCCGCGATGTCACGCAGCGGCCCCTCATGGGGCGCCACGATCAGGACCCGGGCACCGCGGCGCACACCGGTGGCCGCCGCATTCACCAGGGCCGGATCGCCCGGGTCGTCACCGGCGACGATCACCACGTCCAGTGCGCCGAGCCACGGCGGGGTCTCGGCGGCCACCACGATGGGCGCCGAGATCGACGCGCCGAGCACGGCGGCCAGCATGGCGCCGGCACTCTCGGCCGTACCGCGGCCGGCAACCCAAATCACCGTGCGCGGTGGTTGATCGGCACGCAGCGGGTCGAGCAGACCCTCTGCCGACGCCGCGGCGGTGGCCCGAACCTGGGCGCCCGCCATTGCCGCGGCCCGCAGCAGACCGTTGCGATCGGCGGCGAGAAGTCCGTCACCGTCGCCTAAGTCGACCGTGGCGTCCACGGCGTTCACGGCACCGGCTCGCTCACCTCACGGATCTGTGCCGAAACTCTGTCGACGAGCGCGGCGACGTCCTCGGCGGCACGCGCTTCCACGTTCAGCCGGAGCAGCGGTTCGGTGTTCGACGTGCGTAGGTTGAACCAGCTGCCGTCACCGAGATCGACTGTGACACCGTCGAGGTGATCGATGGAGTGGATCGAGCCGGCAAAGGATTTGAGCACGGCGTCGACGCACGCCGGGGCATCGCCGACGGTGAAGTTGATCTCGCCGGACGCCTCGTACCGCTGGTAGTCCGCCATGAACTCCGACAGCGGACGCTCCTGCTCGCCCAGCGCGGCCAGCACGTGCAGGGCCGCGAGCATGCCGGAATCGGCACCCCAGAAGTCCCGGAAGTAGTAGTGGGCCGAGTGTTCCCCACCGAAGATGGCGCCCGTCTCGGCCATCAGACCCTTGATGTAGGAGTGCCCGACCCGGGACCGTACGGGCGTGCCGCCGCGCTCGATGACCAATTCGGGAACGGCGCGCGAGGTGATCAGGTTGTGGATCACGGTGGCGCCGATCTCGCGTTTGAGCTCACGGGCTGCCACCAGTGCGGTCACCGCCGACGGTGACACCGGACGGCCGAGTTCGTCGACCACGAAGCAGCGGTCCGCGTCCCCGTCGAACGCCAGGCCGATGTCGGCGCCGGAGGCCAACACGTGGGCCTGCAGGTCGACGAGATTGGCCGGATTCAGCGGGTTGGCCTCGTGATTGGGGAAGCTGCCGTCGAGTTCGAAGAACAGCGGGAGCACGGTGACACCCGGGATCGGCCCGAGGACCGCCGGTGTGGTGTGACCGGCCATGCCGTTGCCCGCATCGACCGCGATGCGCAGCGGCCGCAGCGCGCTGAGATCGACCAGGGACCGCAGGAAGCTGCCGTAGTCGGACAGCACATCGCGATCGGACGTGACGCCTGCCGGGCCGTCGTGCGCCGGCACGCCGGCGATCACCTCGTCGGAGATGATCGAAAGGCCGGTGTCCTTGCCGACCGGTTTGGCCCCGGCGCGGCACAGTTTGATCCCGTTGTAGGCAGCGGGATTGTGGCTGGCGGTGAACATCGCCCCCGGGCAGTCCAGCAGGCCCGACGCGAAATACAGCTGATCGGTGGAGGCGAGGCCGATTCTGACCACATCCAAGCCCTGAGCGGTGACACCGTCGGCGAACGCTGAGGCCAGCGTCGGCGAACTGGCCCGCATGTCGTAACCGATCACCACCTGTCCCGCACCTTCGGCGCGGACCAGCCGAGCGAATGCACCGCCGACCTCGGACACGAACGCCTCGTCGATCTGGCTGCCGACCAGTCCCCGGACGTCATAGGCCTTGATGACATCGTGAACAGCCGCCGCTGGCCTAGACATATAGCTCCTTGTGAAACGGAATCGTTGGCGCCAGCCTAACCGTCGGGCGGCGTCGATACGTTCACTACTCTTGGCCCGACCGCTGTCTAGTCAGTGGGATCCGGCAACACCCGCAGGTGGCCGCGACGACGTCCGTTGGTCTCCGCGGGACGCGCCGGTGGCACCATCACCGCGCTGGTGCCCAGACCGGTGGAGGGATCGGAGAATCCGGCCACCACCCCGCCCCGGGACACCGCACCGGGTTGACCTTCGCGGACCGCATCGGCCAGCGCCACCAGATCGTCCTCGTCGGGATGGGTGGGCAGCGGCCCGGCGTGACGGACCAGCTCCCAACCGCGCGGCGCAGTGATGCGGCCGGCATGGCCGACGCACAAATCCCAGGAATGGGGCTCAGACACCGTGGCCAGTGGTCCGACTACCGCCGTGGAGTCGGAGTAGACAAAAGTCAGCGTCGCCACGGCATAGTGCGGGCACCCGGGCCGGCAGCAGCGACGGGGAACATTCACGCCCCAGAGATTACTTTGGACGATCGCTGTGGGCCGCCGGACACGCGCAGCCGTCGGGGCCCCGATCCCGAACCGTTACGATCATCGCCGTGGCCCAGCGCAACCCATGGCGATCGCGCCGCGGCCGCGATATGCGCGGGCCGCTACTTCCGCGCTCGGTTCCCGGCTGGCGCAGCCGGGCCGAGCGGTTCGACATGGCGGTGCTGGAGGCTTACGAACCGATCGAACGCCGGTGGGCGTCGCGGCTGCGAGAACTGGACGTCGCCGTCGATGAGATTCCGCGGATGTCCCCGAAAGACCCGGACAGTGTGCAATGGCCACCCGAGGTCATCGCCGATGGGCCGATCGCGCTGGCACGGCTGATACCTGCTGGGGTCGACGTCAGAGGGAACGCGACCCGGGCTCGAATTGTCTTGTTCCGCAAGCCCATCGAGCGCCGGGTCAAAGGATCCGATGAGCTTGCCGATCTGCTGCATGAAATCCTGGTGGCCCAAGTGGCCACCTATCTGGGAGTTGAACCGTCAGTCATCGACCCAACGATCGACGACGACTGACATCGAGCGCCGCACCCCTGCGATGAAGCGCCCTGCCGGGAAGAGCGTCAGATGATGCCGCGTTTGAGCCTGCGACGCTCCCGCTCGGACAGCCCTCCCCAAATTCCGAAACGCTCGTCATGCGCGAGCGCATATTCCAGGCATGCGTCCTTCACTTCGCATCCCTGGCAGATGCGCTTGGCCTCGCGGGTAGACCCGCCCTTCTCCGGGAAGAACGCCTCCGGGTCGGTCTGTGCGCACAGCGCACGTTCCTGCCATTGGTCGTCTTCGTCTTCCGGATCAACATCAATGTGTTCGGGTACCAAACTCAGCTGAGGACGTGCGGGCATCCCCAGCGGTGTCGGCCCGGCGTTGATGTGCGGTGCGTTGTCTACCGAGCCGAGTAGCCGGTTGTCGAACCGGACCACATGATCGAAATCGCCGCTCTCATAAGACATTATCCCCCGCCTCCTCACTCGGTCTCATAGATCCTAAGTGGAGCCCCACTATTGCGATGTGCGGTCACCCCATTCGAACAGTTGATCGAATCTCGGTCCGCGACACCGGAATCGGTCACCGACCGGGAAATGACACATATGTGATTACACACGTGTTAGCTGCCAGGGTCAAGCGCCGGGACGCGAATTCATACCATCTCGTAATGTCAAATCGGCGCGTCGCGACATCGGCGTGTCCTGCCCGTGACGACGTCGTTTCCATCCGCGCGCCCTCAGAGCTTAGGGTCGGACGTTGTGAAGATCACCGTTCTGGTCGGCGGCGTCGGAGGCGCCCGGTTTTTGCTGGGGGTACAGCACCTGTTGGGCCTCGGCCAGTTCGCCGGGAGCGACAGCAAGCATGAACTCACCGCGATCGTGAACGTGGGCGACGACGCGTGGATGCACGGCGTCCGGATCTGCCCGGACCTCGACACCTGTATGTACACCCTGGGTGGGGGCATCGATCCCGAGCGCGGCTGGGGTCACAAGGATGAGACCTGGCACGCCAAGGAAGAACTTGCCGCGTACGGCGTGCAACCTGACTGGTTCGGCCTGGGCGACCGGGACCTGGCCACCCATCTGGTCCGCACCCAGATGCTGCGCGCCGGCTACCCGCTGTCGCAGGTCACCGAGGCGCTGTGCAAGCGCTGGTCACCGGGTGCGCGGCTGTTGCCGGTCACCGACGACCGCAGCGAGACCCACGTGGTGATCACCGACCCCGAAGACGGCGAACGACGGGCGATCCACTTCCAGGAGTGGTGGGTGCGCTACCGCGCACAGGTGCCCTCACACAGCTTCGCGTTCGTCGGTGCAGAACAGGCAACCGCCGCGCCGGGCGTCACCGACGCGATCGCCGAGGCCGACGTGGTGTTGCTGGCACCGTCGAATCCCGTCGTGAGCATCGGGCCGATCCTGCAGATCCCCGGTGTCCGCGGCGCGCTGCGTTCGACGAAGGCACCCGTGGTCGGCTACTCCCCCATCATCGACGGAAAACCGTTGCGCGGCATGGCAGATGAGTGTCTGTCCATCATCGGCGTGGAATCCACCTCGCAGGCCGTCGGCCAGCACTTCGGCGCCCGGTCGGGCACCGGGATCCTGGACGGCTGGCTGGTACACGAGGGCGATGACGCCGAGATCGAGGGCGTGGCTGTGCGCGCGGTACCGCTGCTGATGACCGACCCGCCGACCACCGCAGAGATGGTGCGGGCCGGTCTGGATGTGGCAGGCGTTGCGCTGTGACCACCGGGGTGAACACCGAGCACGGGTCTGCCGACCGGGTCGAGATTCTGCCGGTGCCAGGGCTTCCCGAGTTCCGACCCGGGGATGATCTGGCCGCCGCCCTCGCCGAGGCGACGCCGTGGCTGCGTGACGGGGACGTGCTGGTCATCACCAGCAAGATCGTGTCCAAGTGTGAAGGCCGCATCGTCACCGCCCCTTCCGACCCAGACGAGCGGGACACCCTGCGGCGCAAGCTCATCGACGCCGAGGCGGTCCGCGTGCTGGCACGCAAGGGCCGGACCCTGATCACCGAGAACGCCATCGGACTTGTCCAGGCCGCCGCCGGAGTCGACGGCTCCAATGTCGACTCGAACGAATTGGCCCTGCTGCCGGTCGATCCCGACGGCAGCGCACAGGCGCTTCGCGAAAACCTGCGTGAGCGACTCGGCGTCACGGTCGCCGTCGTGATCACCGACACCATGGGCCGCGCCTGGCGCAACGGCCAGGCCGATTTCGCCATCGGCGCATCCGGGCTCACCGTGCTGCACGGTTATGCGGGCGCACGCGATCGGCACGGTAACGAACTTCTGGTCACCGAGGTGGCGGTGGCCGACGAGATCGCTGCGGCAGCCGATCTGGTCAAGGGCAAGCTCACTGCGATCCCCGTCGCGGTGGTGCGTGGGCTGGAGCTGACCGACGACGGATCGAACGCCCGCACGCTGCTGCGGTCCGGCGAGGACGATTTGTTCTGGCTCGGTACCGCCGAGGCAATCGAGATGGGGCGCAACCAAGCTCAGCTACTGCGTCGCTCAGTGCGCACGTTCTCCGACGAACCGGTCGACCACGCACTCATCGAAGCCGCCGTCAGCGAGGCACTCACCGCGCCCGCCCCGCATCACACCCGCCCGGTGCGCTTCGTCTGGGTGCAGGACGGTGCCGTGCGGACCCGGCTGCTGGACCGGATGAAGGACCGGTGGCGGGCCGATCTCACCGGGGACGGCCGGGACCCGGAGTCCGTCGAGCGCCGCGTGAACCGCGGTCAGATCCTGTACGACGCCCCGGAACTGGTGATTCCGTTCCTGGTTCCCGACGGCGCCCACAGCTATCCCGACGAGGCCCGCACCCAGGCCGAGCACACGATGTTCACCGTCGCCGTGGGTGCGGCGGTGCAGGCCCTGCTGGTGGCGCTGGCGGTACGCGACGTGGGCAGCTGCTGGATCGGCTCGACCATCTTCGCCGGTGACCTGGTGCGTGCCGAGCTCGATCTGCCTGCGGACTGGGAGCCGTTGGGCGCCATCGCGATCGGTCACGCCGCCGATCCGCAACCGCCGCGCGACCCGGTGCCCACCGACGGCCTGCTGGTCGTGAAGTGAGCGCCGAGAGCCTGCACGCCTCCGCCGTCGAGATGCTGACGCATTGGCAGACAGCCGATCCCGGCCAGGACACCCTGCGGTACGCGGTGCTGTCGTTTCTGGCCGCCCGTCCCGACGCCTGCCTGCGCGCATGCGTACCCGGCCACATCACCGCCTCGGCACTGGTGGTCGATCACACCGGAACCCAGACGTTGCTCACCCTGCATCCCCGCTTCGGCCGCTGGTTGCAGCTCGGCGGGCACTGTGAGGAAACAGATTCCGACATTCGCTCCGCCGCACTGCGCGAGGCCACCGAGGAGTCCGGCATCACCGGGCTGACCATCGACCCGCAGTTGGCCGCGCTACACGTGCATCCGGTGACCTGCTCGCTGGGTGTGCCGACCCGCCACCTCGACATGCAGTTCGTGGTGCGGGCACCGGAAGGCGCCGAGATCGCCTGCAGCGACGAGTCTCTGGACCTGCGCTGGTGGCCGTTGGACGCGCTGCCGGAGAGCACCGACTTCGGCCTTCAACAACTCACCGACTCTGTCACCGGAACGGTCTAGTCTGGGCCGGTGAACCCGGAGCGCAGGACCATCGTCATCACCGGCGCCAGCGACGGCGTCGGTGCCGCGGCCGCCCGCCAGTTGAGCCGGCGTGGCGACAACGTCGTGGTGGTTGGCCGGTCACCCGGTAAGACTGCGGCGGTGGCCGGCGCGCTCGGCGCCGACCACCTCGTTGCCGACTTCGCCGAACTCAGCCAGGTCCGCGATCTGGCCGCCCAGTTGGTGGATCGGTATCCGCGCATCGACGTGCTGGCCAACAACGCCGGCGGCATCATGAGCGGAACCCGGCAGGCGACCGTCGACGGCTTCGAGAAAACCTTCCAGGTCAACCACCTGGCCCCGTTCCTGCTGACCACCCTGCTGCTGGATCGCCTGATCGACGCCAAGGCATCGGTGATCAACACCTCCAGCGTGGGTAACCGGCTGTTCGGCCACATAGACATCACCGACCTGAACCACGAACGCGGTTTCAAGGCGCAGAAGGCCTACGGCGATGCAAAGCTGGCCAACATCCTGTTCACCAAGGAACTGCACCGCCGCTACCACTCTGCTGGGATCTCCACGGCCTCGTTCCACCCGGGCTCGGTGGCCTCGAACTTCGGCGCGGAGGCCAACAACCCGGCCTTGGAACTGCTCTACCGCACACCGCTGAAGAAGCTCCTCCTGGTCAGCCCGGACAAGGGGGCAGATCAGTTGGTATGGCTGGCCACGTCGACCCCGGGCTCCGACTGGACGTCCGGACAGTACTACGCCCGGCGCAAGCCCGGTCGGCCGAACAAGCAGGCCAACGATCCTGTTCTGGCACAACAGCTCTGGGACCGCAGCGCGGAGATGGTCGGCGTCTAACCGGGCGCCTGCGTGCAGTACGCCCGGCGGGCGGCACGCAACGCAACCGCGGCCTGCTCCGGCGTGGCCGCATACTGTCCTGCCATCTGGTCGATCACCGCAGATGCGGGCTGACCGGTGTAGAGCAGACGGCACATCTCCCGGCCCACCAGCAGCAACTGGTCGTCATCGCCGGGAAAGACACCTCGTGTGGCCTTGAGATAGGCGTTGTCTTCACCGGTCAGCGGTATCGGCCAGGCCGCCGCCTCCGGCGCGGTGGCTCCGAAAACCCCTCCGAGCACCAACGCCGCCGCGAGCGGCGCCACCGCCTTACGTCCCAGTCCGTTCAACATGGTCCTCCCCTTTCGCCCATCGAATCTTAAGGCGCGGCAGAGGTCGGCAAATACACTTCTTGTGTCAACGCCGAGACGACGGCCTGGGATGCGGTGCCGCCAATTCTCGTCAGAAGCGTAGTTTCGGCGCAGTTCAGACGTCGGTGGAGTACCGGATGCCGCCGTCCGGGATGTTCACCCCGGGCCACACCCTGGCACCGCGCAACAATTCGCAGCGGGCACCGATGTCGGCCCCGTCGCCGATCACGCCGTCGCGGATCAGTGCCCGCGGGCCGATGCGGGCGCCGAAGCCGATGATCGAACGTTCAATCACCGCACCGGCTTCCACGCGCACGCCATCGAAGATCACCGCGCCGTCGAGCCGTGCGCCTGCACCGATCTCGGCTCCGCGGCCCACCACGGTGCCGCCGATCAACAAGGCGCCGGGAGCGACCGCCGCACCTTCATGGACCAGGGACTCACCGCGCTGGCCGTTGAGCGCCGGCGAAGGCGCGATGCCACGGACCAGATCGGCCGATCCGCGCACGAAATCCTCGGGTGTGCCCATATCGCGCCAGTAGGAGGTGTCGACGTACCCGCACACCTTCAGCCCGTCGGCGAGAAGGCCCGGGAACACCTCGCGTTCGACCGATACCGGCCGGCCCTTCGGGATCTGGTCGATGACATGCTTTTTGAACACATAGCAGCCGGCGTTGATCTGGTCGGTCGGCGGATCCTGGGTCTTCTCCAGGAATGCCGTCACGCGGCCGTCGGCATCGGTGGGCACACAACCGAACGCACGCGGGTCACTGACGCGCACCAGATGCAGCGTGAGGTCGGCCTGGTGGGTGTCATGTGACTCCAGCAGCGCGCCGAGGTCGGCCGCCGACAGCACGTCACCGTTGAACACCATGGCCGTGTCGTAGCGCAGCTTGTCCGCCACGTTGGCGATGCCACCACCGGTGCCGAGAGCCTCTGTCTCGGTGACGTATTCGATCTCGAGCCCGAGATCGGAGCCGTCACCGAACGCCTCCTCGAAAACCTCGGCCTTGTACGAGGTGCCCATCACCACATGATTGATCCCGGCCGCGGAGATCCGCGCCAGCAGATGGGTGAGGAACGGAACTCCGGCCGTCGGCAGCATCGGCTTGGGCGCCGAGAGCGTCAGGGGCCGAAGCCGGGTGCCTCGTCCACCGACGAGGACGACAGCGTCCACCTCCGCGGGATTGATCACGTCAGTGCCCTTTCGCATGTTTACGTCGCGAACTACCGACCACCAGGCCCGCACGTGCTGCCAGCGCGCCCCGAATCGTCCACCGTAACGGCGCCTGCCAGGGCGCCGGATACCGATCAGCCAAAAAAGTGTAGGTACTGCGGTGGTGGGCGGCCAAGTTGCGCGCCGGGTCACGGCCGGTGGAGTGGCCCTTGTCGTGCAGCACCTCGGCCGACGGCACATAGACGTTCTGCCACCCGGCCCGGGCGATCCGGTCACCGAGGTCGACGTCCTCCATATACATGAAGTAGCGCTCGTCGAACCCGCCGACGGCGTCGAAGGCCGCCCGGCGCATCAACAGGCACGAACCGGAAAGCCAACCGACTTCGCGCTCAGTGGGATCCTGGCGGTCCTGGCGGTAGGCCGCCGTCCACGGATTCGACTTCCAGAACGGGCCGACCACGGCATGCATGCCGCCGCGAACCAGGCTGGGCTGGTGCCGCGCCGACGGGTAGACCGAGCCGTCGGGGTCACGGACCAACGGCCCGAGTGCCCCGGCCTGCGGCCAGCGCCGGGCCGCGTCGAGCAGCAGATCGATCGAGTGGGGCCCCCACTGCACGTCCGGGTTGGCGACGATAAAAAACTCCGAGCACTCCGCATCCGATATCTCCTCGGCGCCGCGGTTGACCGCGCGGCCGTAACCCAGGTTGCTGCCGGTACGGAGCAGGCGCACGTTCGGGTAACGCTTTTCGGCCTGCTCGGGTGCACCGTCGGTCGAGCCGTTGTCGGCCATGATGACGGTCACCGGCCGATCGGTTGCCAACGCAAGCGAGGCCAGGAAACGGTCCAGGTGCGGGCCCGGCGAGTACGTCACCGTCACCACCACAAGCGGGCGGGCCGCATCCTCAGTCACGGCGTAGAGGGTAGCGGGCCGGACGGGCACTCTTTTCCAACCGCGGCCACCAGGGCTTCCCGCCAATCCCTCAGCGGGGTCAGGCCCGCCTCGGCGGACCGGAGCGCGGACAACACCGTGTAGGCCGGCCGCAGCGCGGGCCGCGGGTGGCGGCTGCTGTCCACCGGCCGGACCCGCTGCGGATCGGCGCCGACGGCCGCGAAGGTCTCCCGCGCCTGGTCGAACCGGCTGGCCGGTCCGGCGTTGGCGGCGTGCAGCACGCCGGGCCGCACACCACCGTCGGCGATCTGCAGCAACGCCGCGACCAGGTCACCGGTGTAGGTGGGCGACCCGATCTGGTCGGCGACCACATCGACCGGGCCGTCCCCGGCCGCCAGCCGGCGCATGGTCGCCACGAAGTCGGCTCCGTCGCCCCCGCGGTACACCCAGGCGGTGCGGACGACGTAGGCATCGGGTTTGGCGGCCAGCACCGCGTGTTCCCCGGCCAGTTTGGTCTGGCCGTAGACGTTGACCGGTCCGGTCTGGTCGTCCACCTCATACGGGGTGCGACGCTGCGCGGACGCGCCGAACACGTAATCCGTGGAGATGTGCACCAGGTCAGCGCCGGCCTGTGCACACACCGTGGCGAGGTTGCCCGGACCGGTGGCGTTGACGGCGTAGGCCCTGACCTGGTCGGTCTCGGCGGTATCCACCTGCGTGTATGCCGCGCAGTTGATCACCACATCGCCGGGCTCGACGAACCCTCGCACCGTGTCAACGTTGGTGATGTCACATTCGGCAGAGGTCAGGGCCAGCACGTCACGACCCTCGCCGCGTCCCTGATCAGCCAATACCCGGCCGACCATGCCGCCGGCCCCGGTGATCACAATCCGTTGCGCCATGCGCCGAGTCTGGCACGCCGGTCGCCGTTACCCGGCTCACGCCTGCGCCGCAAGTAGCCTGGGCAGGTGCCTATCCCCCTGCTTCGCTCCATCGCTGTCGCCACGGCGTCGGCCGTGGTGCTCGGAACGGGGGTGGCCTGGACCCAGATCCGCTCGTTCGAATCCGGTATCAACCACATCAGCTCGGCGGCGCTCGGCGGGGGCGGCGACGACGGCGCCATCGACATCCTGCTGGTCGGTATGGACAGCCGTACCGATGCACACGGCAACCCGCTGTCGGCCGAGGAGCTGCAGACGCTGCGCGCCGGTGACGACGTCTCGACCAACACCGACACCATCATCCTGGTGCGTATCCCGAACAACGGGAAGTCGGCCACCGCCATCTCCATCCCCCGCGACTCCTACGTCGAAGCGCCGGGCTGGGGAAAGATGAAGATCAACGGCGTGTTCGGCGACGTCAAGCTCGACCGGATGAAGCAACTCGTCGAGGTCGAGGGTGAAGATCCGGCCGTCGCCGAGCCCAAGGCCACCGAGGCCGGCCGCGAGGAGCTGATCAAGACCGTCGCCTCATTGACCGGTGTCACGGTCGACCATTACGCCGAAATCGGGCTGCTCGGCTTCGCATTGATCACCGACGCCCTGGGCGGCGTCAACGTCTGCCTCAAAGATGCTGTCTACGAACCGCTTTCGGGTGCCGATTTTCCCGCCGGCTGGCAGAAGCTCGACGGCCCGCAGGCACTGAGCTTCGTCCGCCAGCGCCATGACCTGCCGCGCGGCGACCTCGACCGGGTGACCCGGCAGCAGTCGGTGATGGCGTCGCTGGCCCACGATGTGATCTCCAGCAAGACGCTGTCCAGCCCGGGCACGCTGAGCCGGTTGAAGGAAGCCGTGCAACGGTCGATGGTGATCTCCGACGGCTGGGACATCATGGATTTCGTCGAACAGCTGCAGAAGCTGGCGGGCGGCAGCGTGGCGTTCGCCACCATCCCGATCCTGCGTGAGGACGGCTGGAGCGACGACGGCATGCAGAGCGTGGTCCGGGTGGATCCCGCCGATGTCCGCCAGTGGGTGTCGGGCCTCTTGCAGGATCAGGACGCGGGCAAGACCGAACAACTCAGCTACTCGCCGGACAGCACCACTGTCGAGGTGGTCAACGGCACCGACATCAACGGCCTGGCCGCCGCGGTGTCACAGGTGCTGAGCAACAAGGGATTCGTTCCGGGCGCGACCGGCAATCACGAAGGTGTCGCGCCCGCGTCCAGCCAGGTGCTCGCCGCCAAGGCCGACGATCTCGGTGCCCAGGCGGTGTCGAAGGATCTCGGTGGGTTGCCGGTGAACGAAGATTCGTCGTTGCCGCCGGGCGCGGTGCGGGTGGTGCTCGCAGCGGATTACACCGGACCCGGCTCCGATGGCATGGATCCGTCCGCGGGCATCGTGGATCCGGCCGCGGCCACTGACACCTACAGCGACACCGGCGAACAGAGCCCGCCACCACCGCCGTCGCCGATCCTCAACGCGGGTTCGGACGATCCCAAGTGCGTGAACTGATCGTCCTCGAGTAAAACCAGGGGTTATGAGCACAGTCAGCGCCGCGGTGCTGGATCCGTTGTTGGCAGCGGATCCGGCGGGGCCACGGATCACCCATTACGACGACGCCACCGGTGAGCGGATCGAGCTGTCGACGGTAACCATGGCCAACTGGGCCGCCAAGACCGCCAACCTGTTGCGCGACGAGATGGGGGCCGGCCCGGGCACGCGGGTGGCGGTGCTTCTGCCCGCACACTGGCAGACCGCAGCGGTGTTGTTCGGGATCTGGTGGATCGGAGGTGAAGTCGTGCTCGACGGCGAAGCCGACATGGCGCTGTGCACCCGGGATCTACTCGATGACGCCGACGACGCGGTCTCCGGTGGCGAGGTCGCGGTGCTGTCGCTCGACCCGTTCGGCAAGCCCGCCCCGGATCTGCCCATCGGGGTGACCGACTACGCCACCGCGGTGCGCGTGCACGGCGACCAGATCGTGCCCGAGCGCGTTCCCGGTCCGGCCCTGGCCGGAAAATCGGTCTCCGAGGTACTGGACGCGGCCCGGAATGCCGCGGCCACACAGGGTTTCACCGACCGCGACCGGGTGCTGTCCACCGCATCGTGGGCCACCCCGGATGAGCTGATCGCGAATCTGGTCGCAGTCTTCGCCGCCGGGGCGTCACTCGTGCAGGTGGCCAATCCCGATGCGGGCGCACAGGAACGGCGTCGCACGACGGAGAAGGTCACCCGCGGCTAGCTTCTTTCGCCGACCAAATGCCCAATGGCCAGTTATTGCACGGCCTTTCGGCGAAACTGTGCGTTAACTGGCCACTGGGCGGTGTTGGATTACTTGAGCAGGGCGCGGCTCATGACCACGCGCTGAATCTGGTTGGTGCCCTCGTAGATCTGGGTGATCTTGGCGTCCCGCATCATCCGCTCGACCGGGAAGTCCACGGTGTAGCCGGCGCCGCCGAACAGCTGCACCGCATCGGTGGTGACCTCCATGGCCACGTCGGAGGCGAAGCACTTGCTCGCCGCGGAGATGAACCCGAGGTTGGTCTCGCCACGCTCGGCGCGCGCGGCAGCGTGGTAAACCATGAGGCGCGCGGCCTCCAGCTTCATCGCCATATCGGCCAGCATGAACTGCACGGCCTGGAAATCGGCGATGGCGGTACCGAACTGCTTGCGGTCCTTGGTGTAAGCGATCGCCGCGTCCAGCGCGCCCTGGGCGATACCCACGGCCTGCGCACCGATCGTCGGGCGGGTGTGATCCAGGGTCGCCAGTGCGGTCTTGAAACCGGTGCCCGGCTCGCCGATGATCCGGTCGCCCGGGATGCGGCAGTTCTCGAAGTACAGCTCGGTGGTCGGGCTGCCCTTGATGCCGAGCTTGCGCTCCTTGGGGCCGACGCTGAAGCCCTCATCGTCCTTGTGCACGACGAACGCCGAGATGCCGTTGGCGCCCTTGTCCGGATCGGTCACGGCCATCACGGTGTACCAGGTCGACTTGCCGCCGTTGGTGATCCAGCACTTGGTGCCGTTGAGGATCCAGTCATCACCGTCGGCCTTGGCGCGGGTACGCATGCCCGCTGCGTCGCTACCGGCCTCGCGCTCGGACAGCGCGTAGGAGGCCATCGCCTCACCGGAGGCGAGCGACGGCAGCACCTGCTTCTTCAGCTCGTCGGAGCCGCGCAGGATCAGGCCCATCGTGCCCAGCTTGTTGACGGCGGGGATCAGCGACGCCGAGCAGTCCACCCGGGCCACTTCCTCGATCACGATGCAGGCCGCGACCGAGTCGGCGCCCTGACCGCCGTACTCCTCGGGCACGTGAACCGCGCTGAAACCCGAGGCGTTCAGCGCCCGCAGGGCCTCCTCCGGGAAGCGCGCATTCTCGTCGACGTCGGCAGCGTGCGGGGCGATTTCCTTCTCCGCCAGCGCCCGGATCGCCGCCCGAAGCTCCTGGTGCTCCTCAGGCAACTGAAACAAATCGAAAGATGGGTTACCGCCCCAGCCGGCCATGATCTTCTCCCTAGCTTTCAGCTCTCGGCTCTGTTGGATCAATCGTTGCGCGGACTGCACATCGAGTACATCGTCCTGCTACTTTTGGTACCCAGTACCATAGCATCGGCACTCAGTACCATGAAAGGTGCACTCATGCCCGACCTGCCAAGCACCCGGGAGCGCCTGGTGAGCGCAGCATTCGACCTGTTCGAGGAACGTGGGTACGAGGCCACCAGCGTCGATGACATCGCGACACGGGCGGGGGTGGGACGCACCACCGCGTTTCGTCAGTTCGGATCGAAAGAGGCGTTGATCTTTCCCGACCACGAAGCGTTGCTGCGCCGCGCCGACG
The DNA here is from genome assembly GCF_053600815.1 of Mycobacterium sp. NPDC004974. Classification (NCBI taxonomy): domain Bacteria; kingdom Bacillati; phylum Actinomycetota; class Actinomycetes; order Mycobacteriales; family Mycobacteriaceae; genus Mycobacterium; species Mycobacterium sp. NPDC004974. The sequence goes on from NZ_JBSGAQ010000004.1 coordinate 183,663, forward strand.
AGAGGTTGTCGGCGGCGCCGGCCGAATCGCTCCCCGCCGAAGTCATCGCGGTGGCGACAACCTCGGTATTCGAGAACTATCTCGCCGAGGGCGAGCGCGCCCGCACGCGCTATCGGCTCACCCGCTCGGTACCTGCCCTGCGCGACTTCGAAACGGCCGTGGTGTCGCGCTACGTCCGGCTGTTCACCAAACACCTGCGGACCGCACTGACCGCGGATTGGACGGCGGACCTGCGCGCCGAGCTATTCGCCAACGCCGTGGTCGCTGCACACAACCATGTTCTGCGCCGATGGCTGCGCGGCGACTCGGCCAACCCGCGGTCGGACCTGGCCGAGGCGCTGGCCGCGACATGGCCGATCTACCGGGGCGGTGGCGGCCGCACCGCGGTGGTGGTGATGTCCACCGATGAGCCGATCGAGTCCCTGACCCCCCGCATTCGCGGGCTGATCGGCGATTGAGTGCACGCGCGGGCTGCTACCCGCGCGCTTCGCTCAGCCTTCGCCCAATAGGCGATCGCGCAACGCGGCGTCCTTGGCCAACACCATGGTTTCCAGGTCAGCCTGGAATTTCACCATCCGGTCCCGCAGCGCGGTATCGGATGACCCGAGGATCCGCACGGCCAGCAGGCCCGCATTACGTGCTCCGCCAATGGAAACCGTGGCCACCGGCACTCCGGCCGGCATCTGCACGATGGACAGCAAGGAATCCATGCCGTCGAGGCGGGCCAGTGGCACCGGAACTCCGATCACGGGAAGCGGTGTTGCAGACGCCACCATGCCGGGCAGGTGGGCGGCTCCTCCCGCTCCGGCGATGATCACCTCGACACCCCGGTCCGCCGCGGTCGTGGCGTAGTCGAGCATCCGTTGCGGGGTGCGGTGTGCGGACACCACACCGACCTCGAACGGCACCTCGAACTCGGCGAGCGCGGTGGCCGCGTCGGACATCACCGACCAGTCGCTGTCGCTGCCCATGATGAGTCCGACCCTGGGGCCATTACTTTCCGGCATGTTCATCCCATCCGTCAGTCCACTCGCCGTGTGACAACCAGTGCGCTGCCCGCACCGCACGCTCACGAAGTTCGTCCATGTCCGTGCCGATGATGTTGACGTGCCCGAGCTTGCGGCCGGCCCGTTCGCCCTTGCCGTACAGGTGCACCTTTGCGTCGGGGATCCGCGCGAAGAGGTGGTGCATCCGCTCGTCCATCGACATCGTCGGCGTCTGCGGCGCCCCGAGCACGTTGGCCATCACCGCAGCGGGCGCGATCGCCGAGGTGTCGCCCAGCGGGTAGTCCAGGACCGCCCGCAGATGCTGCTCGAACTGGCTGGTGACCGCGCCGTCCATGGTCCAGTGCCCGGAATTGTGCGGACGCATGGCCAGCTCGTTGACCAGCAGCGTGCCGTCGACCGTCTCGAACAACTCCACCGCGAGCACCCCGACCACGCCCAGCTCGTTCGCCACCCGTAGGCCGAGTTCCTCTGCGGCCGAACCGAGTTCGTCGGACAGGCCGGGCGCCGGGGCGTACACCTCGACGCAGACGCCGTCGCGCTGCACGGTTTCCACCACCGGCCAGGCCGCACCCTGCCCGAACGGCGATCGGGCCACCAGCGCGGCGAGTTCCCGGCGCATCGCGACGCGCTCCTCAGCCAGCACGGCCACCCCGTCGGCCAGGTAACCGGCCACCACCTCGCGCGCGGCAGCCAGGTCGTCGGCCATCACCACGCCCTTGCCGTCATACCCGCCGCGCACGGTCTTGATCACCACCGGACCGTCGATCTGCCGCACGAATTCCTCGACGTCGGCGACCGAGGTGATCTCGGCGAAGCGCGGCACCGGGGCACCCAGGCTCTGCAGCTTGCGCCGCATGAGCAGCTTGTCCTGGGCATGCACCAGCGCCTGCGGCGGCGGGTTGACCGTGACCCCTTCGGCCACGAGCGTCTCCAGGTGTTCGGTCGGCACGTGCTCGTGGTCGAACGTTATTGCCGTCGCCCCGTCCGCCGCCCGGCGCAGCGCATCCAGGTCGGTGTGGGAGCCGATGACGACGTCGGGAGTGACCTGCGCGGCGGATTCGTCCGGCCCGGCGGACAGCACCCGCAGGGTCTGCCCGAGTGCGATGGCCGCCTGGTGCGTCATCCTCGCGAGCTGGCCACCGCCGATCATCGCCACCACAGGTGGTTTCTTGGGAGTTGTCGGCACGCCCTCTATGGTGTCATGCGCGGATTCATGTCCTCGTCGTGACCGGTGCATTGACCTGCGGTTAAGGTCCGGCATCCGCAGCGATGCGGCATCGAACGACGCATTTACGTACACTGCCTAGCTGTGTCCTTCGCCGATGCGACAATCGCTCGATTGCCGCGATTCGTCCGTCCCTATGCCGAGCGGCATCACGAACTGATCAAGTTCGCGATCGTCGGCGCGACGACGTTTGTCATCGATTCGGCGATCTTCTTCACCCTCAAGCTCACGGTTCTTGAGCCCAAGCCGGTGACCGCCAAGATCATCGCCGGCGTCGTCGCGGTCATCGCGTCCTACATCCTCAATCGGGAATGGAGCTTCCAGAACCGCGGCGGCCGCGAGCGCCACCACGAGGCCCTGCTGTTCTTCGCGTTCAGTGGCGTGGGTGTGCTGCTGTCGATGCTGCCGCTGTACTTCTCCAGCTACGTCCTGGGCCTTCGGGTTCCCGAGGTGTCGCTGACGGTGGAGAACATCGCCGACTTCATCTCGGCCTACATCGTGGGCAACCTGCTGCAGATGGCGTTCCGGTTCTGGGCATTCCGCCGCTGGGTGTTCCCCGACGAGTTCGTCGACAAGCCCGACCTGGCGCTGGAATCCACGCTCACCGGCGGCGGCTTCGCCGAGGCGTTCGAGGATCATGCCGAACACAAGTCCGCCACCGTGACGCCGCTGCGCCGGCCGAGTCGCCGCGCGAAGGCGCGTCAGCTCGGTGACTCTTCGGACCCCAGGGTGTCGAAGACTTCGTGATACCGCGGGGGTGACCCCACACGAAACGATGCGCCGGTTCATCGCCGGTCGAGCTGCGGGAAGAGTGTCTCCCGCGCCAACAGCAAGATGGCCGCGGCGATCGGAATTGCCAGTAGTGCACCGACGATTCCGAGCAACGCCGCACCGAGCAGGACAGCGACGACGGTCACCAAGGGCGGCACCTGCACGGTCCGCCCGATGATCCGTGGCACCAGCAGGTAGTCCTCGACGAGTCGCAGCGCAACGAAGAACACGACTGTGGCGAGTGAAACGGGCACCGACACCGTCAAAGCCACCAGTGCGACGACGATGCCGGCGATCGTCGATCCGACAATCGGGATCAGGTCCAGCACCGCGACCAGCACGGCGAGCAGCAGCGGGTAGGGCACCCCAAAGGCGATCAGCCAGATGAAGGTGAGGACTGCGGTGATCACCGAGATCAGGATGTTTCCCAGTACATATCCGCCTACCTTGGCGAGAATTTCATCACCGATCAGGATCGTGCGGGGACGCCGGGAATTGGGTGCCAGCCGATAGAGCGACGCGCGGATCCGGGCGAAGTTGGCGAGGAAGTAGGCGGTGAGGACCAGCACGATCATGGCTCCGCTGACGGCGCTGAACACGAACTCCCCGGCACCGACGATCCCGCCGACGACGTTGGGAACGTTTCCGCCACCGAGCGCCTCCTGGAGCTTGTCCTGGAGGTGGAATCGACTGTTGAGCTGGTCGATGGCGGGGTAACGCTGCTGGAGGTGGTGCAAATAGTCCGGGCTGTTGTGGACGAGTGCGGTTCCCTGGGCAACCATCGGCGGAATCGCAGTAGCCAGAAACCCCGCGAGCATGCCGAAGGCCACCAAAAAGACCAGGCCCACAGCTGCCCAGCGAGGAATACGGTGTCGCACCAACCAGGACACGGCGGGTTCGAGACCGATCGCGAGAATTGCGGCGATGACGATGAGGACCAGAACCCCGCGGGCGGTGATCAGCAACTGGATCCCGCCGTAGGTGATGGCCACCCCTGCCGCGGCGACCATGCCGATCATGAATGGCGACTTGCGGTTGAACCTGGGACCAGCCTCACCCAACGGATGGGCGGGTGAGCTGATCCGCGCCGCGTCTTGCTCTGCGGCGACGATCGCCTGACCCTCGGCCTCGGTGTGGGGTTGCCCGACGGCGTTGTTGTGCGCCGCCGGACCCACAGCCGTTGGCGGCGAATCGTTTTCAGGTTCAACCATCGGAACCTCCAGCACCTTGGCGAAGTGCGCGCTCAGTCCCGCATCTCGTTGCGGTCAGTTCTTGAAGGCGTCCTTGACCTTCTCGCCGGCCTGCTTGAGGTTGCCCTTGGCCTGATCCTTATGTCCCTCGGCCTGGGTTTCCCTGTCGCCGGTTGCCTCCCCGACCTTTTCCTTGGCCTTCCCAGCCAACTCTTCGACCTTGTTCTTGGCCTTGTCGACGGCGCTCATGTGTTTCTCCCGATTTGTTGCGCTGGCCATGCCGCGGATTCGCGACACGGAATGACGCAGCGTGCGAACGATATTCGTCACGCTGCCACCACGGGATACCCATCCCGGCAATGTCTAACCACACCCTCGGGAGATCGGCGATGACCATCGCGGTTTCGCGACTGGTCAATGCGGGTATATCAGGGCCACACAAAGTTGAGCTGATGGCGACGACGAATTGATCTTGCCCGGACTCTTCCATCTACATCGAAACCAGGTGAACACCATGATCGTTCTTGGAGTCATCCTTCTCATCGCAGGATTTCTGCTGAAAATCTCTCTGCTGTGGACGATCGGGGTCGTCCTCCTGATCATCGGCCTGGTGCTGATGGTCATGGGAAGGGCAGGACATGCCATCGGCGGCCGCAGTCATTACTACTAGACCGCCACCCCGGCGGCATACCCGAGTGCATTGGGGGACAGCCCTATCCGCCTTGGTCAACCGACGCCGGGCACACCGTCGCGTTCGGCAACGGATGCTGCGCTATGGGTATCGAAAACCTCGATGACGACATCGCGGTCGCGGTAGCTGGCGATCGAATTGAGTCCCGGCGTCGCCGCGATGACCCTGTTGGCCTGATCACCGGTGAGCGGATAGTCGGCCACCTCGTGACGCCAGTGTGCCGCTATCACGGTCGCACCACGGGCCAACTGCGGACACTCGCGGCGGAGCAGCCCGGCCAGCGACTCCTCCTCCAGGTAGTACGCCACCTCCGAGAGCACCAACAGGTCGAAAGATCCTGGCGGCCAACGATCGTCGAGCGAGCCTCGCGACAGGGTGACACGATCCCGCAGCCCGTCCCGGCCGCCATCGGCACGTAGTCGCGCGTCGGCGATGTCCAGGGCGGCTCCAGCCACGTCCATCGCGGTGACGTGATCGCAGCGCTCGGCGAGCAACGCCGTGAGAGTGCCGATCGAGCAACCCGGCTCGAAGGCATGCCGATAGCGCCGCTGCGGCAGCATCGCCAGCGTGATCGCGTACTTGCGTTGCTCATACCAGCGGGTGGCCAGTCGCCACGGGTCCGCCGAGGTCGCGTACATGCGGTCGAAGTACGAATCGGGCAGGCGCTCCGTCATCGGAACACCATCTCCCCGACCGCGAGCAGCCGAGGCAGCACGAACGGCGGCAGCACCGGGCCCGCGCCCGGTGCCTGCGGGAGGAACTGGCTTCGAAAGCATTGCGCCGCAGCTTGTTTACGCCCCACGGCGGAGGCCGTCAACGGCACCATGAGTGCCCGATCCCACGGCACTGCGGAGTCACCGGGCGTGGCCCAGTGCCACATCCAGACCGGGTACTCCAACAGAACCGCCGCGGTGCGGTGCACGGCCGTGGCAGCAGCCCGTCCAACCGCCTCGTGATCGGGGTGCCCGTCACCGCGCCACGTCGTTGCACACCAGGTGCCCGGCGGGCACGCCTCGAGTATCCCGGTCAGCAGATCGGCAAGTGAGTCTTGGTGGCCGGTGAGTTCACCGTCGGGCAATGCGAGGTTGACCGGCTCCCCCACCCCGAGAATCCTTGCGGCCTTTCTCAACTCGGTGCTTCTGGTGCGCTCCAGCCGGATACGGTCGAATGGGCTGAGATCCTCATCGGCGGCCCCGCCGTCACTGACGGACACCACCCGTACATCGATACCCCGCTCCGCCAGCAGCGCCATCGTCGCCCCGAAGCCAAGGGTCTCGTCGTCGGGATGCGGTGCGACCACCACCAGGGCAGGGCATGTCGCGAGGTCCAGCTCCCTGAAGGAGCGGTCCCAGGTCGTCCAGGCGTGACCCGGGGTGCCACCACAGCTCAGCGGCCGTGACCCGAACCTCGCGGCATTGCCGCACTGTTCAGCGGGCTCTGCGGCTGTCATCGGCGCGCCCCCGCCAGCTTCCCGAGCGCGGCGAGGTCACGCTCAGCGTGGCTCTGCCGCACATAGATCGTCAGATCCGCGACGCGACGTGCGTGCTGGGCATCCTGGCACAGCGGCGCGGGCCCGAGTGCGCGGCCAGTGCGGGTAATCGCCTCATCCACAGCGGTTTCAGCGACAGCGCGGGTTCGCCGGGCCAGTAACTGAGCGGACCCGGACCGGTCGAAAGGGTCAGCATCGGTCGCCTCGGCCGCCGCGACCAGCATCGCTTCGGCCGCAGCGATCGCGGCGTCGACAGCCCCGAGGTGGGCCAGCACGTGGGTATCAGCAGCTCCGCGGGCGACGCGTTCGTATAGGGGCGCGGCGACCGCGCGGGCAGCACCGACCCAACACGCCGCGACACCGATTGCACCGTGCCAGAAGCCGGGGCGATCCAGATAGTCGCCGGGATCACCGACGGGCATCGCACGCGCGTCGCTGAATTGGACCGAGCGGGTGTCGCTGGCCGCCATGCCGGGATTCCTCCAGGTGCTGGGCAACGGACGCACCCCTTCGCTGCTCGTCGTCACCGCGTACAGCGCGCGTCGGCCGTCGTCGCGGCGGGCCGTCACCAACGCGTGTGTACAGAGGCCCGCCCCCGAGCACCACGCTTTGGTGCCCGACAGCTTCACCGTGTCTGTTTCACCGTCTCCGGCGATGTGCGCATTGAGCACCGCGTCCGGATCTTCGGCAGCCCACACCGCCCACAGCTCGCCTGCCGCAGGCGGTTTCGCACCCAGCTCGTCGAGGATCGCGACGGCATCGACGTGAGCCTCCGCGAGTCGTCCGGCGACGACGTCGATCTCCGTCAGCTCCGCAAGCCGTTGCCAACGCCGCTCCGTCGCACCGGAACCCGGCAGCGGCAGGTCCAAACGGCCTGACTCCAGCCAGCTCCGAACCAAACCGGCCGTCATGCGGAACCCCTTTCGGCCGAACGAAATACCGACCGCGACACATCACGGAGGTAACCGGCGAAGCCGCCTGGCGCCCGGCCGTTTCGGCGCGCTGACGTGGTCACCGACAGGGTCGAGTCCCGTTCTATCCGGTAGCCGGCGGTCTCGAACCTTTCGACCAATTCGACGTCCTCGCCGGTGGCCAGAGGCCGGAAGCCCCCGAGTGCCCAGTATGCGTCGGCACGAAAACCCATATTCGCGCCATGGATGTGGCTGTGCCACTTGGTGCCCCGCGCTCTCGACTCGTAGGAATGCACGTAGCGCCGGACCAACTCCGCGGGGTGATGCCGCCAGTCCGCCACCCGCACGACGCCCAGCACCATGGCGGCCGCCGACGCGGTCTGACGCAGCAGCCAGTCGGGGTCCACCTGGCTGTCCGCGTCGGTAGTGGCGTACCAGGCGCGGGAGTCTTCGACGTGGTTGCACAGCGCATGTGCATAGGCGAAACCGGCGGCCCGGCTCGCGCCGACGTTGCCCGCCTCCACGCTGACGAAGTGGAGGTCGTGACCGAACTCGCCCGCCAGCTCGGTGCTCCCGTCGTCACAGGAATCGAGGACGACGACGGTCAGCACCGGCATCGGGCAACAGGCCGCGGCGGTGATCACCGCACGCAGGCAGCGGGGCAGAAGCGCGGCTTCGTTGTGGGCCGGAATGACGACGATTGCCTGATCGAAAGCGGTCGCCAATTGGTTCACCCGTGCGGTCATGGCTGATAGGTAGCCATTTTCGCCGGATTTCACACCCGGCCACGCGAAGGCGCGTCAGCTCGGTGACTCTTCGGACCCCAGGGTGTCGAAGACTTCGTGATACAGCAGTGAATGCACCTGTTCCACGCGCGGAATGTCGTGGAATTCCAGGGGATCCTGCGACGCCGATTCGATAATCAGGGTGCCGGTGCGCAACATCCGGTCGGTCAGCCCATGGCGGAACTCGACGCTGTTGATCCGTGCGAGCGGGATGTCGATGCCCGAGCGGGTCAGTAGGCCGTGCCGGAACATCACCCGCCGGTCGGTGATGACGAAGTGCGTGGTCAACCAGTTCAGGAACGGCCAGACCGTCAGCCAGCCGACCACGATGAGCCAGATCGCGCCGATCACGATGAACAGTACGTTCTTGGCCGTTGCCTGCCAGTCCATGGTGTTGACAACGGCGGCGACGAACGCAGCTGCCGCGGTGATCAGGATCAGGACGAGTACCGCACCGATCAGACGTTTCCAGTGCGGATGCCGATGCAGCACCACCTGCTCGTCGTTGGCCAGCACATTTTCCGGGTAGCCCACGGCAGCACTCTACGGCTCGTCGGGGCGCAGGTGCGTGATGTCGCCTGCCGACACCGTGACCCGTTCGGTCCCGGTGTCGATGATCAGCCGCCCGAGCTCGTCGACGTCGACGGCCGTGCCCACCAACGTGTTGTCCCCCGGCAGGATCGCGCGGACCCTACTGCCGATGGTGACACTGCGTGCGCGGTAATCGGCGGCCAGCTTCGGATCGGAATTGCGCCAGCCGGCGAATCGGGCGGCCAGATGCCGGAGCAACGCCTGAGCCAGCGGGTTGCGGTCCACTGTGCCCGCGCCGAGCTGCGACAGTGAGGTGGCACGCGGGTCCGGGGCCTCGTCCGAGGTCATGGTCACGTTCAGGCCGAGCCCGACGACGACGACCGGCGCCGGCGATGCCACCTCTGCGAGGATGCCGGCCAGCTTTCCCCCACCGGGGCCGACCAGGACGTCGTTCGGCCATTTCAGGCCGACGCGCACGCCCGTGACCTCGGCAACGGCGTCGACGACGGCGACACCGGTGGCCAGAGGCAGCCATCCCCAGATATCCGCGGGTGCCCCTGACGCGTCGACCCCGACCGACAACGCCAACTGCGACCGCGGCGGCGCCGACCACTGCCTGCCATGCCTGCCGCGCCCGGCGTTCTGGTACTCGGCCAACAACACCGCGCCGGCGATCTGTTCACCGGCGGCCGCGCGTGCCAGGAGGTCGGCGTTGGTGGATCCGGTTTCGTCGACGATGTCGAGTCGGTGCCAGGGCGCGCCCAACGATCCCCGCAAGGCGGCGACATCGAGCGGTGGGCGGTTCGGCTGACGATCATCCATGGGCCGTCAGCTTATTCGCATCGGTGACGGGCTACCGCTTGGCCATATTCTCGGCAACCTCCTGATGCCAGAGTTCATTGGCGTGTGTGGTGTCGACCTCTTGCTCGAAGCGATCGGTCATGTCGGGCGTGACATCGGCGACGTCGACGTAGAACTGCTCATACCACCGGCGATGGTGGTACACCGGACCGTCCTCCTCGGTCAGCAACGGATTGTCGATCCGGGCCTTGTGCTTCCAGATCTCGACGTCCTCCATGAAGCCGTCGCCGAAGGTCCGGCTCATCGTGGCTGCGAGCTTCTCGGCCTTGTCCGCCGACAGCGCGGGATTCTGCTGGACCGCGACACCCCACTGCAGCACGAAAGAGTTGTGCGTGACCGGGTAGTGGCAGTTGATCAGGGCGATCTCGACGGTGAAGTCCGGGGCAAGATCGTTGTGCAGCCAGTTGATCATGTACGCCGGGCCGAAATACGTTGCCTCCGAACGCAGGTAGGTGCCGTCCCAGAGTTCCCTGGTGGCGTAGTCCGGACGCGGCTTGGACTCCATGAACTGGCTCGCGGTGTGGCCCTCGATGACGTTCTTGAAGTACGTCGGGTAGGCGTGGTGGATGTAGAAGAAGTGGGCCATGTCGACGTTGTTGTCGACGATCTCGCGGCAGTGCGACCCCTCGATCAGGATCGAATTCCATTGCCACGGCGACCAGATGCCGTCCTCGTAGCCCTCGATCGTGGGCGGGATCAGCTCAGCGGACCCGGTCGAGCCTTCCGGGTCGTGCCAGACCAGCAGCTGACCGTTGACCTCACGGGTGTCCCATTTGCGGGTGCGCGCCAGCCGCGGGGTGCGCTTCGCGTAGGGCACTAGCTTGCACTTTCCGTCGCCGCCCCAGCGCCAGTCGTGGAACGGGCAGGCCAGGTTGTCGTCCTTGACCGATCCCATGGACAGGTCGCCGCCCATGTGCCGGCAGTAGGAATCGAGCACGTGCAGTTCGCCGGCGGAGTCGGCATAGACGACGAGCTTGGTGCCGAAGGCTTCGATGCCGTGCGGCTGCCCGTCACGGAACGTTTCAGCGAGCCCGACGCAGTGCCAGCCGCGGGCGAACCGCGTCATCTCCGCGCCGGCATCGATTTCCCGGATGTCACTCATGAGAGCCTCCCACGTCCCTGCCTAGCATGTCTTTGACCGCAAGGTGGCTGAACAGCATGCTGGTTCCGATCGGATTTCCGCCGCCCGGATAGGCCGTGCCGCTGGGGGCGGCCATGGTGTTGCCCGCGGCATACAGACCGGCGATGACCTGACCGTCGGTGTCGAGTACCCGGGCCGCGGTGTCGGTACGCAACCCGCCTTTGGTGCCGAGATCGGAGATGCCGAACGCGGCGGCGTGGAAGGGCCCCTTCTCGATCGCGACCAACGGTGACGCGCCGCCGGAGAAGGCCCGGTCGTACGCCTCGTCGCCGCGGCCGAAATCCTCGTCCGATCCGGCGGCGACGAAGGTGTTGAAGCGCGCCACGGTGGCGGCCAGGTTCTCGGCGGGGACGCCGATCTCGGCGGCCAGCTCCTCGAGGGTGTCGGCGGTGTGCCACAACCCGGCCTCGACGTAGCGCTGGGTGTCGACCATCGAGACATTCGTGGCCTTCACCGGGGGAACCTCGCCTTCCCGGTCGTCGTAGATCATCCAGTACGGCAACGTCATCGAACCGTCGGCCAGTCGCGGCAGGATCGCGCGGCCGATGCGGTCGTAGGCCGCCGACTCGTTGACGAAGCGCTGTCCGTTCTGGTCGACGAAGATGCCGCCGGTGAACCAGAGCGCGAACGCCGAGCGTCCGTCGGGATGCGTCAGGCCCGGCGACCACCAGGCCTGCTCCATCAGGTCGACGTCGGCGCCGACGGCCATCGCGGCCCGATGCGCGTGGCCCACATTCGCCGGCGGTCCCATGGTGTCGCGGGCGACACCCGGTACACCGTGTTCACGGCGCAGTTCGTCGTTGCCTTCGAAGCCGCCGGCGGCGAGCAGCACGCCGCGGCGGGCCCGGATGGCCTGTCGCTCACCGTCGGTTTCGACGATCGCGCCGGTCACGGTCCCATCCTCGACGACCAACTCCACCAGCGGGGCATTGAGTCGAAGCGAGGCATTCGGGTACTGCTCAATGGCTTTCAGGAACCGGGCGATCAGGGCCCGGCCGCCGATGAAGTAGTCATCGGGCTGCTCGGCGCCGAGGCGGTCGGCGTCGAGCGGGCCGCGCACCAGCTCGCGCAGGTGCGGGGCCTTCTCCACCTTGAGGGGCCGGGCCGCGATGTGGCGTTGACCGTCGGTCCTGGCCTTGGGGGCCTTGCCGAAATAGTCGGGCCACGGCATCGGCGCGAACTTCAGATTGTCATCGGCCTCGAGGTATTCGATCAGTCCGGCGCCGCCGCGGACATAGGTGTCCTGCAGCTCCCGCGGGGTCCGGTCGCCGACGACGGCGTGGTAGTACTCGAGCGCGTCCTCGATGGTGTCGTCGGTGCCGGCCCGCTTGAGCACCGGGTTGCACGGGAACCACACCCCGCCGCCACCGGAATACGCTGTGGTGCCGCCGAATTTATCGCTGGCCTCAACCAGGATCACCGACAGTCCTTCGCGCGCTGCGGTGTAGGCGCCGGCCACGCCGCCACCGCCGGACCCGGCGATCAGGACGTCACACTCGTCGGCCCATTTCATAGGTAACGCTGCCTCCCGTACTGCGCGAACTCTGCGTCCAGCGACTGTTTGTCATCGTCGCCCATGGCCTGATATCGGGGCATTCCGCGTCCCGCCCACCGGTACACCACCTCGTCGGTGTGCCAGCGCTCCTGCTGCAGTTCACGTTTGAGCACCTTGTTGGACCCGGTGACCGGCAGGTTCTTCGACACCCGCAGGAACCGCGGAATTCCCTTGGTTCCCAGGTCATCCTGGTCGGCCAGGTAGGAAACGAATGTCGAGGCGTCGAAGTCGTCGGGGTCGGCCACCTCGATCGCGGCCATCACCTGATCGCCCGAACGCGGATCGGGCACCGCGTATACACCGGCTGCCACCACCTCCGGGTGGCGGCGCAGGACCCGCTCGATGTTGAGCGCCGAGGTGTTCTCACCGTCCACCCGGATCCAGTCGCCGCGCCTGCCGGCGAAGTAGATGAACCCGTCTTCGTCGAGGTAGCCGAGATCCCCTGTCCAGTACCAGCCGTTGCGGATGCGTTCGGCGTTGGCCTCGTCGTTCTTGTAGTAGCCCTCGAACGTGCGGGTGCCGAACTTGTCGACGATCTCCCCTACGGCGTCGTCGGGGTTGAGGACGCGGCCGTGCTCGTCGACAACCGCTGGGACACAGTCTTTGAGCGATTCGGGGTCGACGATCGCCACCCCTTGATGCGCGGGCCGGCCGAGCGCGCCGGCAGGCATGTCGGGGGCGAGTACCACTGCCCCGCCACCTTCGCTCGATCCGTAGCCCTCGAACAGTTCGGCACCGAAGCGACGACGGAACTCGTTCTGGTCATCGGGCGATGCCTCGGTGCCGAAACCGCGGACCAACGGGTTCTCGGCATCGTCGGATTGTTCGGCGGTGGCCATCAGGTAGCCGAGCGCCTTGCCCACGTAGGTGAAGAACGTCGCGCCGAAATACCGCACGTCCGGTAGGAATCCGGAGGCCGAGAACGCGGGCGTGAGGCACACCGTCGCGCCGACCGACAGCGCCGGCGCCCACAGCGCCATGATGGCGTTGCCGTGGAACAGCGGCATGCAGCAGTACTCCACGTCGTCGCGCACGTGGCCGAACTTCTCCGCGGCCGCGTAGGCGATCCGGGCCAACCGGCCCTGGCTGCAGATGACGGCCTTGGAGGCACCCGTCGTCCCCGAGGTGAACAGCAGCAGCATCTGCGAGTCCTCGCCGACGCCCGGTGCCAACGCCGGGGTGACCCGAAGCGCGTCGACCGCCTCGCGGTACCCGGGAGAGTCGACCACGAGGAACCGATCGGGTTCCAGGCCGAGGTCCAGGCCACGCAGTCGCTCGGCACCTGCGGTATCGGTGACAATCAATTGGCAATCGGCATGGCGGATTTCGGCCGCCATCTCAGCGGCGCCACGGGTCGGGTTGATCCCCACGATGGTCGCGCCGACGAGTGCGGCACCGCCCAACCAGAACAGGAAGTCCGGCACGTTGTCCAGCAGGACGCCGATGTGAAAGGGGCCTTCAATTGGGCATGAGCCGCGGAGCTCCGTCGCGTACGCCCCGCGCGCGGCGGACTCCGCGACCACTTCGTCCCAGGTCCAGTCGCGGTCGCGGGTGCGCAGGCCGAGATGCTGATCGCCGACCCGGTCGAGCAGCATCTGGCCGATCGAGTCACGCACTGGGTCAGGCATGAGCTTCGGCGGCGGCGCGCTTCTGGTCGATGTACTTCTGCGGCAAGTCTTCCTGGCTCAGCCTGGTCACGCTGACCGGGCCGGTCTGGTAGGCGTCCTCACCGACGATCAGGCCGTCGGCGTCGATCGGCCAGTTGATCAGCTGACGGAACAGCAGCAGGTAGTCGCCGTCCGGATCGTCCACCTCGACGCCGATCGCCTGGGCGGCCGCGCCCGGATAGATCATCTTCATCCAGCCTTCGGTCATCACCAGATCATCGTCGACGGCAAGGCGATCGATCTCGAAAACGAGGTGGTTGGCGCCGCTGGCCACGAATGCCTCGTAATAGGCGCGGACCCCCTCAGTGGTCTTGGGGCCCATATCGGCATTGGCGTACCAGAAGTGGTAGTCCGGATTGGGGCTCAGAGTCGCCATGAGCCGTTCCATATCGGGCTCGGCCTCGGCCTTCATGTGCTCGAGAACGACGCTGAGCACCTGACGGTGCCGCTCGTTGGTGGTGACGGCGAGACGTTCTTCCACGGGGACCCAGGTCTTGGTCGGATCGATGATGGCCATATCGGCCTCCTTGCTTGTTTGGGCTGCATCGCAATCTTGGCCAATGCCGTGATGCCCGTCACCCGCCATACGTCGGCCGATTTCGCCAATTCATCCGACAGTTGTCGGTCGGGTGCGGGCACCGGACGCCGAGACTGAACTGAGGGACAAAAAAGGGCCCACATCTGTCCCTGGCTTCAGTTTCGATGCGGCCACTAGAGCAGGTCCGCATCGGCCAGTTCCGCCGACGAGATCGCGATCCGCCGGACCATGAGGACCAGGGTGCCCAGAAAGCGGTCGACGGGATCCTCGAAATCCCACCCCATCGCGGCCTGCACCCGCGCCAGCCGGGCCGCGACCGTGCTGTGGTGCACGTGCATTTCGGCGGCCGTCCGCCGCAGCGAGCCGTAGACGAAGAACGCCTCGGTGGTCTGCACATCGAGATCCCCGGCAGGCGTTGACGCAATCTCGTTGATACGGGCCACATCTCGATTACGTCGCACCCGGTCGATAGGGAGGTCGGCCAGCAGCTCCAGCGAGCTCAGCCGCTCATAGGCCACCACGCGCCTGCCGAATCCGGTCGACGACGCGAACCGCAGTGCGCGTACGGCCTCGTGCCATGAGGTCGAGGCACTGAATGCGCTGCCCACCGATCCGATTCCGATCCAAGGGCCCGACGCCGTGCCGATGTTCACCACGGCCGGAAACTGTTCGACGATGAGGCGCTCCAGACGATCCGAGAGCTCCCTCATGTCGAACGATCCCTGGCACACGATGGCCGTCGCATTGCCGATCACCGCCGACCGCACCGTCGGCGCGGCCAGTTCACCGGTAATGAGGCGCACCGTCTCCCGCGGCGAATGCCCCGATGCCGCCAGCACGCACGTCGGCCTGGTCTCGTCGAGCCCCAACAACCGGATCGCCCGGGCACGGTCCTCGCGATGTTCCTTGGCCGACAGCACGACCTCGAGCAGCGCGGGATCACCCAGATGCGGAGTCCCGCTCACCCCGGTCCGCACCGCGACCCGGCCCACCAGTCGTCGCAGCCGGTCGAGCAGCACCTCGTCCAACGGGTGCCCGGATCCGTCGCGTTCCACCCAGACGACCGTCTCGTGCTGATCCGATGCCCCCGCGGCCCCGTCTTCGATCGGATCGAGGTGTCCGGACGCGTCATAACGGACGACGGTGCCGCCCGGCCAACGGACACCCACGGGGCACCCGGCGATCAGTGCGGCAAACCGTATGGCCGCGTCGGCATTGGCCTCTTGCTCCTCCAGCGCGTCGAACTGCGCGACGAGCCGCAGCACCGATGCGGGATCGGTGCCCAGTTCGGACAGCACAAGCGGCCCGGTGGTCATGGTCGAGAGCGTAGGCCCACGGCCCGCTGCGGCGGCAGGCCACAGCACACAACGCCCACCGCAGTGACGCGCGCCACGTCCACCTCTCTTAGACCAGTCTTAGGGTTACCGATAACATCGTGACTCATGACGAGCGTTACCGAGCCGTCCGCCGAGCACCAGGTGGACATCCACACCACTGCAGGCAAGCTGGCCGATCTGAAGAGGCGGGCCGAGGAGACGCTGCATCCCGTCGGCGAAGCTGCCGTGGACAAGGTGCACGCCAAGGGCAAGCTGACCGCCCGCGAGCGCATTCTTGCCCTGCTCGATGAGGGGTCGTTCGTCGAACTCGACGCGCTCGCCAAGCATCGCAGCACCAACTTCGGCCTGGAGAGCAACCGGCCGCTGGGCGACGGCGTGATCACCGGCTACGGCACCATCGACGGCCGCGACGTCTGCATCTTCAGCCAGGACGCCACCGTGTTCGGCGGCAGCCTCGGTGAGGTCTACGGCGAGAAGATCGTCAAGGTCCAGGAGCTGGCCATCAAGACCGGCCGTCCGCTGATCGGCATCAACGACGGCGCCGGCGCCCGCATCCAGGAGGGTGTGGTCTCCCTCGGCCTGTACAGCCGGATCTTCCACAACAACATCAAGGCCTCGGGTGTCATCCCGCAGATCTCGCTGATCATGGGCGCCGCGGCCGGTGGCCACGTGTACTCCCCCGCGCTGACCGACTTCATCGTCATGGTCGACCAGACCAGTCAGATGTTCATCACCGGGCCTGACGTCATCAAGACGGTCACCGGCGAGGACGTCACCATGGAGGAGCTGGGCGGCGCCCACACCCACATGGCCAAGTCCGGCACCGCGCACTACGTCGCCTCCGGCGAGCAGGACGCCTTCGAGTACGTCCGCGATCTCCTGAGCTTCCTGCCCCCGAACAACTACGCCGAGCCGCCGCATTACCCGGTGGCCGCGGCGCAGGGCTCGATCGAGGAGACCCTGACCGACGAGGACATCGAGCTCGACACGCTGATCCCGGATTCCCCGAATCAGCCGTACGACATGCACGAGGTCATCACCCGCCTCCTCGATGACGATGAGTTCCTCGAGGTGCAGGCCGGGTATGCCGGCAACATCCTGATCGGTTTCGGCCGGGTCGACGGCCGCCCGGTGGGCATCGTGGCCAACCAGCCGACCCAGTTCGCCGGCTGCCTCGACATCAACGCCTCGGAGAAGGCCGCCCGGTTCATCCGGACCTGCGATTGCTTCAACATCCCGATCGTCCTGCTGGTCGACGTTCCCGGCTTCCTGCCCGGCACCGACCAGGAGTACAACGGCATCATCCGGCGCGGCGCCAAGCTGCTCTACGCCTACGGTGAGGCCACGGTCGCCAAGGTCACCGTCATCACCCGCAAGTCCTACGGCGGCGCGTACTGCGTGATGGGTTCCAAGGACATGGGCGCCGATGTCGTGGTGGCCTGGCCGACGGCTCAGATCGCCGTGATGGGCGCCTCGGGCGCGGTGGGCTTCGTGTACCGCTCCGAACTGCGGGACGCAGCCAAGAACGGCGAGGATGTCGACGCGCTGCGCCTGGAGCTGCAGCAGACCTACGAGGACACTCTGGTCAACCCCTACATCGCCGCTGAGCGTGGATACGTCGACGCGGTCATCCCCCCGTCGCACACCCGTGGCTACGTGGCCAACGCCCTGCGGCTGCTGGAGCGCAAGATCATCCAGATGCCGCCGAAGAAGCACGGGAACATCCCACTGTGAGCGGGGCGAGCGAGGGAACCGTGGCGGACCAGGCCGACGTCGCCGCCGACGAGGTCAAGGCGGACCACCAGGCACACATCAAGGTGCTGCGCGGTCAGCCCACCGACGAGGAGATGGCCGCGCTGATGGCCATCCTCGGCACCGCCGGTGGCGGCGTCGAAGGCCCCGTGGTGCGCGACCGCAACCTGTGGGGGCATCCGGTGGACAAGCTGCGCTACGCGATCTTCAGCTGGCAGCGCATCACGCTGTGGGAGCGCACCCACATGCGGCGCTGATGAGCGCTCGCGCGAAGAAGAGACAGCACTGAATGACCCGGGTCGTTCTGGGTTCGGCATCGACGGGCCGGCTTGGCGTTCTACGCCAGGCCGGCCTCGATCCGTTGGTGGTGGTGTCCGGTGTCGACGAGGACGCCGTCCTCGCGTCGTTGGCCGACGCCCCACCCGAGCAGGTGGTGAGCGCACTGGCCGCCGCCAAGGCCGACGAGGTGTTCACCCATCTGCCCCCGGCGATCGCCGGAGACTGTGTCGTCATCGGCTGCGACTCGATGCTGCTTCTCGACGGGCAGCTGTGCGGCAAGCCAAAAGACGTCGATACCGCACGGCGGCAATGGCAGGCGATGTCGGGCCGGACTGCTCAGCTACATTCGGGCCACGCGGTGCTTGTCGTGCGTGACGGAGCCGTCACCCATCGCATCGCCGATACCGGTATCACCGCAGTGCATTTCGGCTCACCGACCGACGCCGACCTGGACGCGTATCTCGAAAGCGGCGAACCGCTCGGTGTCGCAGGCGGTTTCACGATCGACGGGCTGGGTGGCTGGTTCATCGACGGCATCGACGGCGATCCGTCCAATGTGATCGGCCTGAGCCTGCCACTGCTGCGCCGGATGCTTGCCGCGGCCGGGGTGTCGATCGCCGATCTGTGGAAAAGTTCTGCGCAAGACTGATCGTTCGCCCACTTACGATGGCAGTCGTGCCAGCTTGGGTGGGGACCGCGCGACGTGGGCTGGTCTCTGTGATCGCCGCTGCGGTGATGACAATCGGCATTCCCGCGGCCCACGCGTATCCCCCCGGGTTTCCTGACCTCGACAAGTTCGTGGCAGTCGATGCCGGGCCGTTCACGCACAGCTATGACTACGGCCGGGGCGGCAAGGGCAGCACCGTGTCGTTCGGCACTCCCGATGGGGTGTACTGCAATTGGCAGCAGTCGAACGATGTCGTCAAGCACCCGGAAATCAACTGCATCGGCAATGTCCCCGGTGTTCCTTCTCATGTCGTCGACCGCGACGAACCAGGATGCACCGAAGTGCGATTCCAGGGCGACTGGGTAGGTGGGGCCGACACGTACGGATTTCTCCACAGCTATGCGAGCAGTGGCAGTTGCCCGAAAGCGGATGTCGCCCGGCCATCCACCGTGCTCAAGCCAGGCCAGAAACTGACCTCGTCGAACATCACGTGTGCGGTCGCAGAGGGCAATGTGACCGCATGTATCGATCCGGTCGTCAACCGTGGGTTCATGTTGACCCCGGCGGGAAGCTGGACGTTCTGATGTCCCGGCGGCGCGGGTTGTGGCTGGTCGTCGGCACGTTCGTGGCCGTGGTGGTCGTGGCCATTGCGGCCGGCCTCGCCGTACCGAAAATCCGGGGACACACCGACTCGATCATCACCACCCCTCCCACGAAAACCAATGATGTACCGAAGGTTTCGCGGGCTGCGCCCGCGGACGAGCCGGGTCAACTCGTGGCCTTCGGGCTCGATCGCGCGCTGGTTCCCGGATGGCAGGTCACCGCCGGATCACTGGGCCTGCCCGCAGACACCTCGATCGGTGGCCGCCCATTCGCCACCCGTGGGCATTTCGCGTACTTCCTCGCGGACTGCGCCGAGAACTGCACTGCCAAAACCTGGCTGTTCGGGATCGATACCCACTCGGGCGAAGCGCTTTTCGCGCCAGTGGAATTGCCAGATTTTCCCGGCAGCAGGTTCGGGACCTGCATGCGCAACGGTCCGGCGAGGGCCCTGTGCCTGCCGTACGGACAAGGCCGTGACGGCAAGACCGGAGTGACAGTGGTCGATCTTGACCGGGGTGCGGTCAGCTTCACCGGCGATGCCGAATTCGATGGTGGCTTCGACGGTGTGGTGGCGACGGCCGCCGTGGGCGGACACCCCATCTGGCTTGCCGCGAGCGCTCCCGGCGAGGGACTGCGTGGCATCGGGGAGCACGCCGAGTTGACGTGGTTCGTGCCAGGCGATGGAGCGGAACCCAACAAGCCGCAATCGAGCGGCACCTCGGCGACAGTGGCGGTACAGCTGGCGAGTACGAAAGACCCGGCATACCGCGTGTTCTCGGTGTCCGACGGTCACGAACTCACCCCGACGCCACCTCCCGGCACCGCACTCAAGCGCGCGGTTACCTACCCGGCCGGCTTTGCCTACCAATTCGAGAGCGGTCCGACGGCCGGGGTGCTGTTCTACGACAACACCGGCCGATTGCTGGCCCGTCGAGAACTCACGGGTTACGGCGTCTACGCCATCGATTCCGTGCTGATCGCGATGGACCGGGACGTCTTTCGGGTTTTCCAGCCGGACGGAGGAGAAGTCGCGACGATCCCGGTCACGCGCAACACTCCATCGTCGTTCCGCAACGTGGGTTCGCAGCTGTACGTACCGATCTCGGACAAGCCGAATGACCATCGCTGGCAGCGTTGGGATCTGGCCACCGGGGCGAGCGGTCAGACCTGCGGTGTGGACCTCGCAGACTACGTCGCAGGCAAGGCATCGGTCGTCCTGACAACCACGGACAGCCCCAACGGGATCAGTCTCGTAGCCACCGATATGGCCACCTGTCGGGTCCTGTGGCGGCAGCCCGTCGACTACAACGGGGTTTTCCAGGTCGGTGACGCTCTGGTCGGGTACCGCTTCGATCAGCTCACCGGCCTGCGAGCACCGTAGAAGCACCCGAAAAGTTCATTCTCACAACGTCTTCCAGAGCGCCGATTCTGATCACCTCCGGCCGGCCGACTCGATGTCGGCACGACCGTGGTGAATTCCACCGGCGCACAGTGACCAAATTGCAACCTTCTCCGAGGCGGCACGCCGCGCCGACGTCCCGAATAGTCTCAACTACGGGTTGACACTGGGCCGATGCCAGTCGAAGAAACAATGTGGGATGTTCGCGTAGCACGCGACTTCGAGACATGCGATCTGGAGCGGCTGCGCGCCGCATTCGCCGACATCATCTCCAAGCGCCTGTCGCCGGGTAAGCGACTGCTGCGTGTGGTGACCTGGTCTCAGAACGGCGGCTCGCTGTTCCGCGCCAACAATGGCGCCCGCCGCTTCGCCGTGGCCTACGAGGTGGCATTCACCGCCTAGGTGTCGATCAGCACCGACCGTCGACCCGTCGACAGTGCCACGGCGCCAATATCCGGACCGACGGTACGCTCTTGGTGTGCCGCTGCCTGCTGATCCCAGCCCCACCCTTGCCGAGTACGCCCATCCGGAGCGCCTGGTCACTGCCGATTGGCTGGCCAGCAATCTGGGTCGGCCCGGTTTGGCCATCGTCGAGTCCGACGAGGATGTCCTTCTCTACGACACCGGCCACATCCCGGGCGCGGTCAAGATCGACTGGCATCTCGACCTCAATGACCCCAATGTGCGCGACTACATCAACGGTGAGCAGTTCGCCGAGCTGATGGACCGCAAGGGCATCAGCCGCGACGACACCGTCGTCATCTACGGCGACAAGAGCAACTGGTGGGCGGCCTACGCACTGTGGGTGTTCACCCTGTTCGGCCACCCTGACGTGCGCCTTCTCGACGGCGGGCGCGACCTGTGGGTTTCCCACGGTCGTGACACCACCCTTGAGGTGCCCACCCGGCAGTCCAGCGGCTACCCGGTGGTGGAGCGCAACGACGCCCCGATCCGCGCCTACCGGAACGACGTGCTCGACATCCTCGGGAAGCAGCCGTTGATCGACGTCCGCTCACCCCAGGAATACACGGGCGAACGCACCCACATGCCCGACTACCCGGAGGAGGGCGCGCTTCGCGGCGGGCACATCCCCACCGCGAAGTCGATCCCGTGGGCCAAGGCAGCCAAGGACAGCGGTCAGTTCCGCACCCGCGCCGAACTCGAGGAGCTCTACAGCTTCCTCAACCCTGACGACGAGACGGTGGTGTACTGCCGGATCGGTGAGCGCTCCAGCCACACCTGGTTCGTGCTGACCCACCTGCTCGGGCTGCCCGGTGTGCGCAACTACGACGGCTCATGGACCGAATGGGGCAACGCGGTTCGGGTCCCCGTGGCCGTCGGCCCGGATCCAGGTGACGCCCCGAGCGCCTCATGAGTTCGATGCCGGACTCCCTGGCGGAGGTTGTCTCCGACTTCCAGGAGGTGACCGGCCAGGACAAGTTGCAGCTGTTGTTGGAGTTCGCCAACGAGTTGCCACCCTTGCCGACTCACCTCGAGGAAGCGGCCATGGAGCCGGTTCCGGAGTGTCAGTCCCCGCTGTTTCTGGACGTCGACGCGTCCGACCGGGAGAAGGTTCGGCTTTACTTCAGCGCTCCCCCGGAGGCCCCCACAACACGCGGGTTCGCGGCGATCCTGGCCACCGGCCTGGACGGCCAGTCCGCCGATGACATCCTGGCGGTGCCCGACGACTTCTACACCGCGCTGGGCCTGGCCGCGCTGATCAGCCCGCTGCGCCTGCGCGGAATGTCGGCGATGCTGACGCGGATCAAGCGGCGGCTGCGCGCGGCCTGAGCGCGCGCTCAGGGGTCTGTCCGGAGTTCCTCGGAGAGTTTGGGGACGACGTTGCCCGGCGCCGCCGGCCGGATCTCGGTTCCGTTCCGATCGACGATGGCCGAGTCGGTGACGACCGGCAGTGCCACCGAGCTGTCGACGAACCGTGACGTTTCGTGGACCTTACGACCCGCGCCCGGACGGCAGCGGTCGGACTTCGCGAGGTCGCCGAGTTCTTTGGGCGCCCAGATCAATTCGGGGTTCACGACCGGTGGCGCGTCCCACGCCGGACTCGGCCCCGCCGAGGTGTAGCACGAGTAACCGTTCATGTGGCTTATCGCCTCACGCACCGATTCGCCAGGCGCCAGGTAATACACCGTGATCGTCGCGCCGCGCTCCCGCTGCTCGGCGAAATAGCCGATCACCGGCAACAACCCGCGCTTCTCGGGCGACGGAGCCACGAACTCGATTTCAGCGGCGCGCCGCTGCTCCTTCGCTTCGCGGCGGTTCTGCCGCTGGAAGTGACTGTGAATGGTCGACGCACCCAGAAACAGCGCCAGAAGGATCACGAAAACCCCGCCCGCCCGGGTCATCCCGTAGGCAGTGTCGCTCGGTTCGTTCGCCTCCGGATCCTTGAACTTCCACGATTGGGTGACCCACCAGATGCGCTTCGGTGAGGTCGCCATGGCCCCGCCCACCAACACGCCCACGACAATGACCAATATCCCCGTACCCACGGGCCAACGGTAATAGCGTCGGACTGTCCGGCCAGACGGGAATTTCGCACGTCAGCAGGATCGATGTGCCCGCGGACGAATTTCAGCCAGAACCTACTCATCGGTAACCGATACCGGATTGGGAAGCCTCAAGGTGCGGCGCATAAACTGCCCGCGATAGATTCTTAAAGACGTTTCTTAGAGAACTGCCGAGGAGGCACCGTGGCCAACCACGCCAGCTCAAAGATCTCCAAGGTGCTGGTCGCCAATCGCGGGGAGATCGCGGTCCGGGTGATCCGGGCCGCCAAAGACGCTGGACTTGCCAGCGTGGCCGTGTATGCCGAGCCGGACGCCGATGCACCGCACGTACGGCTCGCCGATGAAGCTTTCGCCCTGGGGGGTCAGACCTCAGCCGAGTCGTACCTGGTCTTCGAGAAGATCCTGGACGCCGCCGCGAAGTCCGGCGCCAACGCCATCCACCCGGGTTACGGCTTCCTGTCGGAGAACGCCGACTTCGCCCAGGCCGTGCTCGATGCCGGACTGATCTGGATCGGGCCGAGCCCGCAGTCGATCCGCGATCTCGGTGACAAGGTCACCGCGCGCCACATCGCGGCCAAGGCACAGGCACCGCTGGTGCCGGGCACCCCGGACCCGGTCAAGGATGCCGACGAGGTCGTCGCGTTCGCCGAGGAGTACGGCGTCCCCGTCGCGATCAAGGCCGCCTTCGGCGGTGGCGGTCGCGGCATGAAGGTCGCCCGCACCCTCGAAGAGATCCCCGAGCTGTTCGAGTCGGCGACCCGTGAGGCCGTCGCCGCGTTCGGCCGTGGTGAGTGCTTCGTCGAGCGCTACCTGGACAAGCCGCGCCACGTCGAGGCCCAGGTCATCGCTGACACCCACGGCAACGTCGTGGTCGCAGGCACCCGCGACTGCTCGCTGCAGCGCCGCTTCCAGAAGCTGGTCGAGGAGGCCCCGGCCCCCTTCCTGACCGACGCGCAGCGCAAGGAGATCCACGAGTCCGCCAAGCGCATCTGCAAGGAGGCCGGCTACTACGGTGCCGGCACCGTTGAGTACCTGGTCGGCCAGGACGGCCTGATCTCCTTCCTGGAGGTCAACACCCGTCTGCAGGTGGAACACCCGGTCACCGAGGAGACCTCGGGCATCGACCTGGTGCTGCAGCAGTTCAAGATCGCCAACGGCGAAGCCCTGGACATCACCGAGGATCCGACCCCGCGCGGCCACTCGTTCGAGTTCCGCATCAACGGTGAGGATGCCGGCCGCGGCTTCCTGCCCGCCCCCGGCCCGGTCACCAAGTTCGAGGCACCGACCGGCCCGGGCGTCCGCATGGACTCCGGTGTGGAGAGCGGCTCGGTCATCGGCGGCCAGTTCGACTCGATGCTGGCCAAGCTGATCGTCACCGGCGCCACCCGTGAAGAGGCCCTGGCCCGCTCACGTCGCGCCCTGGCTGAGTTCAACGTCGAGGGCCTGGCCACAGTCATCCCGTTCCACCGCGCCGTGACCGCCGACCCGGCCTTCATCGGTGACGGCGAGAAGTTCGACGTGCACACCCGCTGGATCGAGACCGAGTGGGACAACACCGTCGAGCCGTTCACCGGTGGCGATCCGATCGAGGAAGAGGACACCATTCCTCGCCAGACCGTGGTCGTCGAGGTCGGCGGACGTCGCCTCGAGGTGTCGCTGCCCGGTGACCTGGCGCTCGGTGGCGGCGGCGCAAGCGGTGGTGCCGGCGGTGTTCTCAGGAAGAAGCCCAAGGCCCGCAAGCGCGGTGGCGGCGGTGCCACCGCAGCCTCGGGTGACTCGGTGACCGCACCCATGCAGGGCACCGTGGTCAAGGTGGCCGTCGAAGAGGGTCAGGAAGTCGCCGCAGGCGATCTCGTGGTGGTGCTTGAGGCCATGAAGATGGAGAACCCGGTGACCGCCCACAAGGACGGCGTCATCACCGGCCTGTCCGTTGAGGCCGGTGCCGCCATCACCCAGGGCACCGTGATCGCCGAGATCAAGTAACGCCCAGTTCTTTCCGTCGAGGCCGTAGTCACCAGGTGACTACGGCCTCGCTGCGTTTCAGGCGGGCGCCTATGGAACGCTGGTCCTGTGGAACCTGTGGAGATCAACAACGGCCAGTGGTATCTGCGCGGACTGCGTGCCGACGACCGGGTCGACGACCGGCCCGCGCTCACCGACATGGGCGAGGAGGACCTGGACTACGTTCACGACGCCATGGACGGCTGGGCCGACGACACCCGGTACACCTGGGCGGTATGTGAACCGACCACCGGCGAGCTGCTCGCGGAGGTCATCCTCGATCCCGTCACCGGATTCCTGAGCAGTCGGGGCCGCCCCGGCTTCGAGGATGCCGCCGCGATCTCGGAGGACACCGTGCGGCGGTACGCGACGGAAATCCTCGGGCTGGAGGTGCACACGTGAGCACGCCCGCGAACCCCAAGGTCGTCACGGTGACCGGTGCGGCCGGCCAGATCGGCTATGCCGCGCTGTTCCGCATCGGGGCGGGCGCCCTGCTGGGACGTGACGTCCCGGTGAAGCTGCGCCTGCTGGAACTGCCCTCAGCGGTCCGTGCGGCCGAAGGCGTCGTCATGGAACTGGTCGACAGCGCCTTCGATGGGCTGGTCGACATCGAGATTCACGACGACCCGGTGCGGGCGTTCGACGGTGTCGACGTCGCGCTGCTGGTCGGGGCCAGGCCGCGCAGTAAAGGCATGGAACGTGCGGACCTGTTGGCGGCCAACGCCGCGATCTTCGCCGAGTCCGGCAAGGCCCTGAACGCCGGCGCGGCCAATGACGTGCGCATCGTCGTGGTCGGCAATCCGGCGAACACCAATGCACTGGTGGCCGCCGCGCACGCCCCCGACATCCCGGCGCAGCGTTTCACCGCGCTGACCCGGCTCGACCACAACCGGGCCGTCGCCGCCCTGGCCACCCACGCGGGTGTGCACGTCACCGACGTGTCCCGGGTGACCGTGTGGGGCAACCACTCCCCGACCATGTACCCCGACATCTTCCACGCGGTGGTCGACGGGCGGCCGGGCTCCGACTACGCATCAGACACCGACTGGCTGACCAACGACTTCATCCCGACCGTCGCCACCCGCGGTACCGCGATCATCGAGGCGCGGGGCACCTCGTCGGCGGCGTCGGCGGCCAACGCGGCCATCGACCATGTGCGGGACTGGGTGGACGGCACCGATCCCGATGACTGGACGTCGGTGGCACTGCCTTCTCCCGGTGTCTACGGGGTCCCTGAGGGGGTTGTCGCCTCGCTGCCGGTGCGCGCGGTCGACGGAGTTTGGGAGATCGTGGAGGGCCTGGAGATCAACGGCTTCTCCCGGGCCCGTATCGACGCGTCGGTGGCCGAACTGCTCGACGAGCGCCAGGCGGTCGAGCGGCTCGGCCTGCTCTAACGGTCAGCGTTCGTCGATGTCGAGTCCGGTGGCCAGGTCACCGCATTCCACGGCGATGACGTCGTCGCGGCCGCCCAGGAACGCACGGGCCCCTTGGTCGCCGTGCAGCGTGGCTGCGAGGGCCGCCAGATGCCTGCGGGACACGACGACGGGGTGACCGGGGCGACCGTCGTAGTTGGCGCGTGCCAGGCCGGAGCCGGAGGCGCGCGCTGCGCCCAGGACCCGGGCCACGACCCCGGCCCCGACATCCGGGGTGTCGACGGTGTGCAGGACGACCCATTCGGCGTCGCCGACGGCCTCCAGTCCTTCGCGCACCGACGCGCTCATGCCATCGGCCCAGCGAGCGGCCACCACTGTGCGGGCGGGCGCAGGCACCTCGACCACGGCGGCACCGAGTACCACGATCACGTCATCGCAACCGCCGTCATCGAGTGCGATCACCGCCCGCGACAGCCAATCACCCTCTTCAGCAAGAACTTTCGGCATTCCGAAGCGGGTGCCCGCACCGGCGGCCAGCAGCACCCCGGCAATGGCGTTGGTGTTCGGCATGCGAAACAGTCTGACCTGGAACTATAAGAATCCACTCAGACAAATTGTTCGATGACCTTGATCGCGGTAGGGTCGTTGGCAGGTTGAGTTCACAGCCGCAGCGAGCGTCATCGACATACGCGCGGGAACTCGCATCATTGTCGATTGACGCCGCACCAACAGTACGAATACGTGTATTACGACTGATGGAGCTACCAATGACCGTCTTTTCGACGAGCGCACTGATAGACCAGACCGACGAATCGCCAGCCACATTCGCCACGCGCTGGCTGCCGCCGTCAACGGCGGTGATCAGCGCCCACGGCGAAATCGACGCCGTCAACGCAGCTGATTTCGCCGACTACGCGTTGCGGCACACCACCGAGGCCGAGCGCGTCGTGATCGATCTCACCGATGTCGAATTCTTCGGCACTGCAGGGTTTTCCGCCCTCATGGCCATCGGATTGCAGTGCTCGACGACCGATATCGACTGGGTGCTGGTGCCCAGCAGGGCCGTGAACCGGCTGCTGCGTATCTGCGACCCGGATTCGGCGCTGCGCACGTGCTACAGCGTGGCCGCGGCACTGTCCATGCTGAACGGCGAAACTCCGCTACTGCAGCTGGTCACGAAGTCGCGCTAGCGATTTCGCCAGCAGTCGCGATACATGCATCTGCGAGACACCGACACGCTCGGCGATCTGCGTCTGGGTCATGGATTCGAAGAATCGCAGCACCAGTACCGTTCGTTCCCGCTCAGGTAATTGAGCGAGCAACGGCCGCAAGGTTTCTCGATCATCGATCTGATCCAGGCCGTCATCCACATCGCCGAGCGTGTCGACTATCGCCGGCGCGTCCTCGTCGCCCCCGCCGCCGCTGTCGATCGACAGTGTGTTGTACGAACTGCCCGCGACCAGTCCTTCGATCACCTCTTCGCGGTCCATGTCGAGTTCCGCGGCAAGCTCGGAGGCCGTCGGCGCCCGACCCAAGCGCTGGGACAGCTCCGCAGTCGCCGCGCCCAGGCGCAGGTGCAGTTCCTTGAGTCGCCGCGGTACCTTCACCGACCAGCTGTTATCCCGGAAGTGGCGCCGGACCTCCCCCATGATCGTCGGCACCGCGAACGACACGAAGTCCGATCCGGCCTCGACATCGAATCGGTTTACCGCGTTGACCAGGCCGACCCTGGCCACCTGGGTCAGGTCGTCACGCGGTTCACCGCGGCCGTCGAATCGGCGTGCGATGTGATCGGCGAGCGGCAGGCACCGCTCGACAATCCGCTCACGTTGGCGTTCGTAGGCCGACGAGTCCTCGGACAGTCCGCTGAGTTCACGAAACATGTCGCGAACATCCGCATATTCGGACGTCACCGCAGCAGGCTCGCTCGCCTCGTCGTCAGGGTGATGCCGAATACGTGGCCGGTGTCGGGCCCGTCACCGTTGTTGAACGTCTTGACCTCGTCGGTCAGGGAACTCAACACGTGCCAGCTGAAGCTGCCCGGCTCGACCACCCCGGCGCCCGTGCAGGTGGTGGCGGCGGTGATGACCAACGTCTCATCACCCGGGTCGACGGTCAGCTGCAGGCTCGAATCCGGGACCGCGGCGCGGATCAGGGCGGTGCAGGCCTCGTCTACGGCCAGCCGCAGGTCGGCGACGACGTCGAAATCAAGGTCCTCGAATGCTGCTACCGCAGCGACCAGTGTGCGCACTACGGCCAGGTTCTCCAACCTGGCAGCGACCCGAATCTCCACCGCCCGCTCCGTGCGGTGCGGCGGCCTGGGTTGGCCTTGTTCGTCGGCCATCTCACCTCCCGACATCTCGGATCGACAGTATCCCAAGCTGGGACCCCCGCCAGGGATGCCCATCGTTGCGTAACCCGAAACCTGTGATCAACGTGGGCTGCCACCCGTGCAGAAGTCCCCGAAACTGGGTATGCGGACGCCATGACCGAATCACAGACTGTGCAGACACAGCACAACGGCCAGCGCCGGATGCGGATTTCGCTGACCTGGGTACTGGTCCTGTTGACAGTGCCCGCTGCCGTCGCGGTGTACCTGTACGGCATGGCTGCGGTGATGAGCATGGCCGGCTGCACCGGCGAGGGCTGTGCGACCAAGGGTCCAGGAGAATTCTGGTTCGGGATCCTGTTCTACGGCGCGCCCGTGGTGCCGGTGGTGACGATCGCCGTATCGATCTTCACCTCCCGGCTTCGGTACGGCATTCTCGTCCCACTGGCCGGATTAGCTTTGTTGGCGATCGATTTCGCCGTACTGGCACTCACCTTCTGAGCACCCACCGCACCACAAGACACGGACCCGGCCGCACCGCGGCCGGGTCGCTCGGCGCGGACGTCAGCTGCTCGGCCGCTGCCGCATGACGCCGGGATGATCTGTGTACCAGCGATCCTCGATACGCCGCACCCGCATATGTTCGAGCGCCAGCCACATCGATCCGATGACGAATCCGGCCGCAGACAATGTGCCTACGGTCAGGCCCACATCGGAGTGGCCAGTGGCGAAAGCCGCCAAAGTGCCGACGAACAGCACCAGCCCCACGAGGATCAATACCAGCGCGGGCAAGATGACGTTGTCCTTCATCGACTCTCCGGCGTGCGGTCGGGTTGTCCGAGCGTGATCAACCGGATCTTTTGGGCCGTGCATGGCTGCTCCTTCCCGCCATTCCTGCCCCACCTGCCGTGCATGGGCTGACTCCACGGTAGATCGCCTGGGCAGGTCTGGCGAGAAAAACACCATGATCGTCTACAACGGCCCCGGCTGAGGCCAGACAAAGCACCCTGAGCAGGTCATACGCCAAACAGACGGCACCGGTGGCCTCAGGCCGAACACCACGGCCCCGCTCCGGTGCAGCGGGGCCGTGGGCCGGCCTCCCCTCCGGCCAGGGATCAGTGGTTTCGGAGCATCCCGATCAGCTCGCGCTTCTTCTTGTCGGAATACCCTTTGATGCCAAGCTCTTTCGCCCGGCTGCGCAGATGGTCGACGGTCCAGTCGGCATAGGAACCGGACTTGCCGCCGGAGCGGCCAACGCTCGAACGACCCCTGGCGGCAGCGGCGTTGGAGATCCGCGCGGCCTTTTCCTTCGAATTGCCTTCGTCCCGCAGCTCCTCGTAGAGCTTCTCGTCCTTGATCGACGGATTCGGCATCGAGCTACCTCCTCTGTCAGTACCAGCTTCGCCGCCCGGCGACCGGCCGTCCGACCGCGCCGAGCAGCCAGAACACCCCGCCGATGACCAGCAGGATCACGCCCACCACCCAGAGCAGGTAAACATTCAAGATCAAGCCGAGGATGAGCAGAATTGCCCCGAGAACAATCATGGCGACCTCAATTCAGGGCGGCGATGGATTCCATCGCGCTGGGTTGCGGCAAACGGCACTCGTCCACCTTCGGATTGACGCCCGCATAGTTGAGCGGGCCGGCGAGGACCGTCAGCGCTATGGCCCCGGCGGTCGCGCAGTTAGTTGATCCACCATGGAAATAGTCGCGCTGCCAGGCTGCCACCACGCCGATGATCAACCAGATGAGCACGAGTGTTCCGAACAATCCACCAAGTCTCATGGCATGCGATGTACCCCGCTGACGCGTGGGTCAAACGTGCGGCCGACATCGCGCCCCAATCCGGGACCACGGCAAGCGTAGAGTTCGCGTTCACAGGAGGCATCGCGATGAACGCCGACGAGCCGTCACTCATGGACCTGGCACGTGACGAGCGAACCGACCTTGCCGAATTCCTCGCCACCCTGACCGCTGCGCAATGGCAGACCGAATCGCTGTGCGCGGGATGGACAGTGAAAGACGTTGTGGCACACGTCATCAGCTACGAGGATCTGGGTCCTGCGGGATTGCTCAAGCGATTCGCGAAGGGGCGGATCATGCGGGCCAACGAGGTCGGTGTCGCCGAATACTCGACGATGTCCACCGATGAACTGCTCGAGTTCCTCAACCAGCATCTGCGGCCGCAGGGGCTGACCGCGGGATTCGGCGGAATGATCGGATTGGTCGACGGCACCGTCCATCATCAGGACATCCGCCGTGCACTCGACCGCCCCCGCGCCGTGCCGGCGCAGCGCCTGCGACGAATCCTGCCCCTCGTACCGGGCAACCCGCGGCTCGGGGCGGGCCGGCGAATCAGAGGACTTCGACTGTACGCCAACGATATCGAGTGGGAGCATGGTAGCGGCCCCGAAGTCACCGGAACCAGCGAGGCGTTGCTGCTGGCCATGACCGGCCGCCGGCAGGCCGCCGAGGAACTCACGGGTACCGGCGCGAGAACCCTGCTCGGCCGCCTCTGACCCCGACGTCGATCGCGTTGCGCCCCAACTCCTTCCGGATATCGGAGGTAGCGGTGTGGTGCATGTGGCCAACGCGACGGGAGAGTCACATGAAGCCCCTGGACCGATTGTTCGCGCCCATGATGGGGCGTAGAGTCCAATGCAGGTTGAGTTCACAGCCGCCCCGGAATCGTCATCGGGTGCAGGGTCGTGAGGCTCCCGCACCCAGGGTTTTGAGCCCACAGAACCCGAAACGTGACGTCACCACAGTTTTCATACTGAGGAGTCAACCCAAATGTCTACCATCAACGTGGCGAAACGAGCCACACCACGTTCCAACGATCACACCCGCGCGGAATTCTGTGCCCAATGGTTGTGGCCGGCCACCGCCGTGATCAGCGTCCACGGTGAGCTGGACGCGTCCAATGCCGCTGAGCTGACCGAATGCGGAATCCGGAACAGCAGGCCGAGCGGACAGCTCGTCCTGGACATGACCGAGGTCGAGTTTTTCGGCGCAGGTTGTTTCGCCTGCCTGCATACCCTCAATGTGCGCTGCGCCGGGGAGAATATCGACTGGGTGTTGATTCCCAGCACCGCGGTGTCCCGGGTGCTGGGCATCTGCGATCCCGCCTGCGCCCTTCCGACCTCCACCGGCCTGCCTACCGCCCTGTCGATGCTGCGCAATCAGCCACGGCAGCTGCAGATGGTGGACGTGCATCGCTAACGGCTCGCTGAGGCCCAATCCCGCCGGATGGTCAGCGAGATGCCGACCACCCGGCCGCTGCCCCGGCGCCTGAAGTCAGCGTCGTCGACGAAGGTGTCGACCTCGTCGGTGAGCGCTTCGAGGACCCGGCGACTGAAACCGCTCAAGACGCTGTCGGCGTCGCTGTCGACACTGTCGCAGATGGTCGACACCCGAACACTCAGCTCCCGTGCGCGGGGGTCTTCGACCAGCGCGAGAGTGGCTCCGGGCGAAGCCAGGCCGATCAGCACGGTGCAGGCTTCATCCACCGCCAAGGCCAAGTCGGCAGCCGTGTCGCCGCTCAGATCCTCGTAGTCGGCCAGGCAGCCCGTCATTGCCCTCACTACGGCCAGTGCCTCAGTTCGGGCGGGCACCCGGAGTTCCACCGCTCGTGGTCCGCTGATGTGACCAGATCCCCGGAGGGGAATTCGCTGACCGTGCAGCAGAGTCAGCGGGTGCCTCGGTGCGCGGCCTGACGATGACATATTCGTCGCGTACCCACAGCCATCCGGTGACTAAACCGAAGAGCCTGACTCAATGAGGCTGCGCCGCAGCGTCGTCGGCGGGCCGGGCTACGGGAAGCGTTTGATCAAGGGCCCACTGGGTATTCCGGCCGTATGACACGCAACAACGTGCCCGACGAGGTGCCCCTGGCCGATGCGCTCGAGCAGCAGCGTGAGCAGAGTGAACCGGCAGCGGACGCCGAAGCCCCGGTCTCCGATCTGGACAGCCCGCCACTGGAGGCGACGGATCAGGACTGGCAAGAACAACGTGAAGTGGTCGCGGAGGATCCGGGTCTCGACGAGTTCGAGCGCGAAGGTTGATCCGGTCACATCACGCTGCGCGGTGGCCGCTCTCCGGCCCTACGCGGTCAGCTATCGCGTGACCCGGGCGATGCCATACCTGTTCGACATAGGCCTGCTCGATCAGAGCACGCCTATGTTGCCAATCGATAACCTCGGCGATCCGCTCGAAGACGAGCTCTAACCCGCACCGATCGGGTTGTGCTGCCCCGGACATGACTGACCTCAATTCTCATTCTGCTTCGGAATACCCGGACAAGGACGCTCACAAACCGGGAGCGGCACCCAAACCACCGCTGCGACGGGAGTCTCCGCACGAGGCGAAATATCCAGCACCAACACCGGATTCGTCACCTCACGTTTAGTACGGGCCCATTCGGGAATCCAGGAGGATGCGCGGAGAAGCCGTGCGGTGATCACCAATCCACTCCAGTAGCGGAAAGGTAAGCATGACCGAGAAGAACTCAGGACCTCAAGAAGCCGTCAAGGGCGCCGTCGAGGACGTGAAGGGCAAGGCCAAGGAAGCTGTCGGTACCGTAACCGGTCGCGAAGATCTGGTCCGCGAGGGTAAAGCCCAGCAGGACAAGGCCGACGCCCAGAAGGACGTAGCGAAGAAGGAAGCCGAAGCCGAAGCCGCCCGGGCGGGCGCCAAAGCCGCCGAGAAACGCGAGCAGGCCAGCCAGCGCCCCTAATTGGAGCGCGAGCCCCGGCCTGTTTGAAGAGATGGCCCAGCCGCCATTGGCTGGGCCATCTCGAATGCCTGATCACGTCGGGATGCTCTGTGTACCAACGTTCTTCGATACGCCGCACGCGTAGGTGCGCGCTGGCGATCCACCACCCGGAGTCGGGCTAAACCTCCGGGCTGACCCGCAGGTGGGTGGTGAGCAGCAACCGGTCCAAGACCGCGCGGCTGGGAAGCGTCTCGCTGTAATCGAGATTCAGGAAATCCTCTGCCAGCTGTTCGGCCAACAGCCGCAGCTTGGTGTTGGTTTCCTGCGACCGCCACTTCAGCAGTTCGAACGCCGCATCCGCATTGATCCGGTAGATCAGCATCAGCATGCCCTTGGCCTGCTCGATAGCACCACGGGCCTCCGCGATCTCGGCCACCACCTCGCTGACGGCGTCCTCCCGTGCCTGCGTGATCGACGGTGAGACGTCGACATAGAAACCATGTGTTCCGATGACCGCGCCGGCATCGTCGAAGAGCTGATCCCCCACGACGACGACATGGTGGACATCGCCGGCTGTATCGATGATCCGGTGCCGGGTGCTGAACGCGCCGGAGGTGCGCCGGATCTCGAGCAGCGTCGCCGCCACCTGTCCGTAGTCCTCGGGGTGCTTGTGGGAGAGCACCAGCTCGGTCGTCGGTTGCACCGTACCCGGCTCATATCCGTGCATCCGCTCCACCTGGGGTGACCACTCCCAGCGCTCATCGGCGAAGTAGAACCGGAACCAACCGACACGCTGCGGCTCGCCGCCGGCAAGTGCGTGCGCGATCGGCGACTCGGCGTTTCCCGTGGTGGGCTCACTCGTCACAGCTTGAGATTATCGCGCGGAGCTGACGCCGGCTCACCGTATTTGTCACACGTGACATTTACATTCGACGCCGTGAGACGGCTCAGGATCAAGCTCTTCATCGCGGCCGGCGCGGCGGCCGCGATCGCGAGTCACATCGCCGGCGTCGACGCCGCATGGAGCCTGGCGATCGGTGTCGCGGTGCCACTGGCCTTGGCGGCGACTCCGCGGTTCCTGCTGGGTGCATTCCGGGGCGCGAGCACGCCCAGCGCCCGTGAGCAGCCGACGACCGAGATGACCGGGCTGGAATTCGAGGACCACGTGGCCCATGTCGCCCGAACCTGCGGGTTGCCGGTGATCATGACTCCGCTCACCGGAGACTGGGGCGTGGATCTGATCGTCGGACACCGGCCGAATCGGATCGCCGTGCAATGCAAACGACTGTCACGGCCGGTGGGCGCGGGCGCCGTGCAGGAGGTTGTCGCAGGCGCGCCGATGCAGGATTGCAGCAGGACCATGGTGGTCACCAACAACGAATTCACCCCGGCTGCACGTAAACTCGCCGAACTTCACGGTTGCGAGTTGGTGGGCGGAGCCGACCTCCCCAGGCTCAAGTCGATCCTGCGCCGCGCGGCATCTTCAGAACCGGCCACCGACCAGCCCTAGCCCGCCAGCGGTGATCGCAGCGCCTCCCGCACGGCGTCGAGGCATTCGTCGATCTCCTTGCGCGTGACGGTCAGCGCGGGCCGGAACCGTACCGAATCGGTGCCGCTCGGCAGCATGATGACGCGACGGTCCCACAACCGCCGAACCAGCTCGTCACGTGCGGCAGTGGTGGGCAGGCTGAACGCACACATCAGGCCTCGGCCACGTGGCGCGAGCACTGTGTCAGAGAAATCCGTTGCCAGCGCCGCTAACTGACCGAGCAGATAATCACCGGTCACCGCGGCGGCGCGCAACAGCTCCTCGGACTCGATGACTTCGAGGATTCGTCGTGAGCGCACCATGTCCACCAGGTTGCCGCCCCAGGTGGAGTTGATCCGCGAGCTCACGCTGAAGACGTTGTCGGCGACCTCGTCCACTCGGCGACCCGCCATCACCCCACACACCTGCGTCTTCTTCCCGAAGGCGACCACATCCGGGGTGACCCCCAATTGCTGGTAGGCCCAGGCAGTTCCGGTGATCCCGCACCCGGTCTGCACCTCGTCGAAGATCAGCAGAGCGTCGAACTCGTCGCACAGCTCACGCATCGCGGCGAAGAACTGCGGCCGCAGGTGCCGGTCACCGCCCTCACCCTGGATCGGCTCGGCGATGAAGCAGGCGATGTCGTGCGGGTTGGCCTCGAACGCAGCCCTGGCCGCGCGCAGCGAATCAGCTTCGAGTGCGGCGATATCCAGACCGGGCCGCACGTACGGGGCGTCGATGCGGGGCCAGTCGAACTTCGGGAAGCGGGCCACCTTGACCGGATCGGTGTTGGTCAGCGACATGGTGTATCCGCTGCGGCCGTGGAACGCCCCGCGCAGGTGCAGCACCTTGGTACCCAGTGCAGGGTCGATCCCGCGGGCCTCGTTGTGCCGGCTCTTCCAGTCGAATGCCACCTTGAGCGCGTTCTCGACCGCCAGGGCTCCGCCGTCGACGAAGAACAGATGCGGCAGGTCCGGGTCGCCGAGCACGCGGCGGAAGGTGTCGACGAAACGGGCCAGCGGCACGCTGTAGATGTCGGAATTGCTCGGCTTGTTGACCGCCACCCGGCCCAACTCGGCGCGGAAATCTTCATCCGCGGCCAGCGCCGGATGGTTCATCCCGAGTGCAGACGAGGCGAAGAACGTGAACATGTCCAGGAAGCGTGCGCCGGTGCGCGCATCCACCAGGTAGGCCCCCCGGGAGCGGTCCAGGTCGAGGACGAAGTCGAAACCGTCGGTCAGGACGCTGCGCGCCAGGACCGCTCGCACCCGGTCTGGCGTTACGTGCGGAGTAGTCGTCAGCACTGCGGTCATGCCGCCATACTAACGGAATCTTTACGGCCATTACCCTCTACAGCAGGAACTGTTACGGAATGTAGTCTCTACCACTGTAAAATGTCTGCAAAATGATGGTGCTGCGCGTTCGGACGTTGGCCGCGGTCCTGATCCGCTGGAGCAGGTCCTCCAAGCCCCGGGCCGAGGCAACCCGGACCAGCAGGACGTAGCTCTCCTCGCCCGCCACCGAGTGGCACGATTCGATTTCGGGGATGTGCTGCAACCGCGCGGGTGCATCATCGGGTTGGGACGGATCGAGAGGAGTGATGGCGACGAACGCCGAGAGCATGTTGCCCAACGCCTCGGGGTTGAGTCGTGCGGCGTATCCGGTCACGACACCTCGCGACTCCAACCGGCGCACCCGCGCCTGCACCGCCGATACCGACAGCCCGGCCGCCGATGCGAGCTGCGCCAGCGTGGCCCTGCCGTCAGCGGCGAGCGCGCGGGCCAGGGTCCGGTCGGTGTCGTCCAGCACGTATTCGTCGGCTTCACCCATGGCCCGCACTGTATCCGGCACCGCAGCGAACCAGAAAGGCACACGATGACCACCACCGAACGGACCGATCTCCCTACCGCAGAGGAGCTGCGCCGGCGGGTGCGCCAGGCCTTGGAGGCTGTCGGTGCGCGGGCGGAACTCGGCGAGCCGACATCCCCGGGACCCGGCCTGCATGCCAGCACACCGATCAGCGGCGATGTGTTGTTCACCCTGTCCGAGGACAGTCCTGAACAGGTCGATTCCGCGATCGCCGATGCCGCACAAGCTTTTTCGACCTGGCGCACGACCCCGGCACCGGTGCGCGGTGCATTGGTGGCACGCCTGGGCGAGCTGCTCGTCGAACACAAGTCAGATCTGGCGACTCTGGTGACGGTGGAGGCGGGCAAGATCACCTCCGAGGCACTTGGCGAGGTGCAGGAGATGATCGACATCTGCCAGTTCGCCGTCGGCCTCTCCCGCCAGTTGTACGGCC
Source organism: Mycobacterium sp. NPDC004974 (assembly GCF_053600815.1). Lineage (NCBI taxonomy): Bacteria > Bacillati > Actinomycetota > Actinomycetes > Mycobacteriales > Mycobacteriaceae > Mycobacterium > Mycobacterium sp. NPDC004974. The sequence continues at coordinate 220,835 of NZ_JBSGAQ010000004.1, forward strand.
GCACCATCGCGTCCGAACGTCCCGGACACCGGCTGATGGAGACCTGGCATCCGCTGGGCGTCGTCGGCGTGATCACCGCGTTCAACTTCCCGGTGGCGGTGTGGGCGTGGAACACCGCGGTCGCGCTGGTCTGCGGCGACACCGTGGTCTGGAAACCCTCGGAGCTGACCCCGCTCACCGCGATCGCCTGCCAGGCCCTGATCGAAAGAGCTGCGACCGATGTCGGTGCGCCCGCGGCGGTGAGCCGGCTCATCCTGGGCGGGCGCGAGTTGGGTGAGCGACTGGTCGACGATCCACGGGTCGCCCTGGTCAGCGCCACGGGCTCGGTGCGGATGGGCCAGCAGGTCGGACCAAGGGTCGCCGCCCGGTTCGGCAAGGTACTGCTCGAACTCGGCGGCAACAACGCCGCGATCGTGACCCCCTCGGCCGATCTGGACCTCGCGGTGCGGGCCATCGTATTCTCCGCCGCGGGCACCGCCGGGCAACGGTGCACGACGCTGCGCCGGTTGATCGTGCACTCCTCTGTCGCCGACGACCTGGTGTCCCGGATCGTCTCGGCCTATCAGAGCCTGCCCATCGGTGACCCGAGCGTGGACGGAACCCTGGTCGGTCCGCTCATTCACACCCGCGCCTACCGGGACATGGTCGGGGCGCTGGAGGAGGCCCGTGCCGACGGCGGCGAGGTGTTCGGCGGTGAGCGTCACGACCTCGGCGACGAGGGTGCGTTCTATGCCGCCCCCGCGGTGGTCCGGATGCCCGCGCAGACCGCGGTCGTGCACACCGAGACCTTCGCCCCGATCCTCTACGTGCTGACCTACGACGACATCGACGATGCGATCTCGCTGAACAACGCGGTACCGCAGGGTCTTTCATCGGCGATCTTCACCACCGACGTGCGCGAAGCCGAGCGGTTCATGGCAGCCGACGGATCCGACTGCGGGATCGCCAACGTCAACATCGGGACGTCCGGCGCCGAGATCGGCGGCGCGTTCGGCGGTGAGAAACACACCGGCGGAGGCCGCGAGTCCGGGTCGGATGCGTGGAAGGCGTACATGCGCCGCGCGACCAACACGGTCAACTACTCCTCGGAGCTGCCGCTGGCCCAGGGCGTGCACTTCGGGTAGGCGGCTCAGCCTTCTTGCTCGCACTCGACGTCGACGTACACGGTGGTGAACTGCAGCGCGCTGGTACGCGACGCGGGCACCCCGTGCACATCGGTCACCGTGCATTGTGACAGCGGAACTCCGTTGTCCCCGTTGATCTGCACGGCATAGCCGGCCGCGGTCAGCTCTCGCACCACATCGGGGGCTTTGGTGCCGCCGGTGGGTGCTGCCGACGCCGGGCCGGCCGGCACAGCGGCGCTGACGAGCCCCGCTGCCACCGCAATTGCCCATATCGATCTGTTCATCTGGTGGACCTCCCGCATCCGTAGGTTTCACCTATCGATATGCGCGGTGGTTACACCGGCTCAGGCCGGCCGGGCCGGTGGTTGCGGCGCCAGCACCTCGACATTCCCGTCCCGTTCCCGGACTTCGAAGTGCGGCAGGGGCTTCGGCGCGATCGGAAGTTGATGCGTGAGCACCTGGCCGGCGGGCGAGAAGGACGTCACGTGGCACGGGCAGCGCAGACTGTCGGCGGAGTTGTCGAACCACAGCTTGCAACCCTGGTGGGTGCACACCCCGGACACCGCCTCCACGTTGCCGCCCGCTACCCGGCGCACGAATCCCGACACCGTCGATAGGTCGAACGGCAACACCGACCCCTCCACCAGGTCAGCGCTTTTCGCCACCGGCAACCATGCACCTTCACTGGGCACCAGTTCGGATCCGGCCTGTTCGGAACCCGGCGACGCACCCCGGCCGGTCATCACGTGCTCGATCGAGACGACCGCCACCGCTGCGGTCGCCGCCGCAGCGGTGCCGACGATCACCTGCCGCCGCGTCGCCGACGGACCCTGGCGGATCGGGCCCGGTTCTTCCGGCTGCTCCGGGGAAAACTGTTGGGCGATACGGTCCTTGAGGTCGTCCACGAACTCGGACCGAGGCTCGTCGGCATCGGGCTGGGCGGCCCGCAGCTCGATCGCCGTGCGGATCTGGGCGGCGTCGAAATCGTCGGCAGGGAAGGATCCCGGTCGTCGCCCGGCGAGTAGATCGTCGACGTATTTGCGTACCCCGCGCCTGGTCACCGTGACTCTCCCTCGTTGATCTGAGCGGCCAATCGCAACGCCCGGTGCTGCAACACCTTCGCATTGGCGACGCTTACTCCCATGTCATTCGCCGACTCCCGCACCGAACGGCCCTGCAGAAAACGTAGTTCCAGCACCCGGCGGTACTGCGGCGGCAGTTGCCCCAGCACTGCGGCCACGCGCTGCGGCGCGGTACTGGTCTCGCCGTCCGGGCCCGGGTCAGGCGCGGCCACATCGTCGTCGATGACGGTGATCTCGCGTCCCATGGTGGCCCGCCAATGCGCCGCGAGCACGGTGCGGGCGGTGGCACGCAGATACGACCGGACCTCGGCCACGCTCGCCGAGAGCCGCAGCGGCCGAAGCGCAGCCAGGAACACCTCGGAGGTGAGGTCCTCGGCGTCGGAGCGGCTGCCGAGCCGCGCGTAGAGCAGCCGGTACACCCACGTCACGTTGTCGTCGTAGACGGCTTCCCAGCTGGGGTAACACCCCTCGGGCACGATCCTCAGCTCGGGGCGGTCACGTCGGACCATCACCGGCCACCCACCTTTCGTCGCGCGGAGTCCGACACAGGGCTCCGCACACCTAGATAGGGCGGGCGGTTACACGCGAACGCCGTTCGCACCCCATCAGCATCCACCCGTGTAACCCGGTGCGCTATCTCCTGGTGACCGGTTTGCACCGCTTTGAGAGACAACGGAGGTCCCGATGGTCCGACGATTCCCGACATCTGCCGTTATCGCCGCCCTGGTGGCGACGGCGTCCGCGTGCTCGAGCACGCCGCCCACAGCACCGCCGACCGTGGACTTCGGCGGTGGCACATCGGTCGGCATGGCCCCGATGCACGAAATGGCGCCGATGAGCCCGGCAGCACCGATGAGCACAGCTCCCGCCCCGGTCGCCGGCACCGCGGTGAGCATCGACAACTTCGCATTCGCCCCCGCCACCCTGACGGTCCACCGCGGCGACACGGTGACGTGGACCAACCACGATGAGGAACCGCACACCGTCGCCGCCGGGGACGGTTCCTTCCGCTCCCCCGGCATGGGCGCCAACGCCACCTTCAGCTTCACCTTCACCAATCCGGGCAGCTATGACTACATCTGCTCGATCCATCCCGTCATGCACGGCACCGTGGTGGTGACACCATGACCGATCCCCACACCATGACGCGGCGCCAGCTCATCCGGCACGGCGCCTGGTTCGGTGCCGCGGTCGGTCTCGTCGTGGTCGGTGGCGAGGTCGTCTCTCACGCGGCCACCTCGCACACCGCCGGCGTCGCGGGGCCGACGGTGCGTTTCGCTCAGATCTCAGACAGCCATATCGGATTCACCGGCGCGGCCAACACCGATGTGGCCGGGTCATTCGGCCGGGCCATCGCGCAGATCAACTCGCTGGATTACACACCGGATTTCGTGATCCACACCGGCGATCTCACCCACCTGTCCACTCCCGCCCAGTTCGACCAGGTCAAGCAGATGATGCAGGGACTCAACACACCGCACGTCTTCACCGTGCCGGGTGAACACGACTCCGTCGACGATGCGGGCCAGAAGTACCGGTCGGTGTTCGGCGCAGGCACCCGCGGCGACGGTTGGTACAGCTTCGACATCGCCGGGGTGCATGTCATCGGACTGGTCAACACGTTGAATCTGAAGAAGCTCGGACACCTCGGTGCCGATCAGCTCGACTTCATCGAGAAGGACGTTGCCCCGTTGTCCTCGGACACCCCGATCGTGGTGTTCAGCCACATGCCGTTGTTCGCGATGTACCCGGATTGGGGCTGGGGTACCGACGACTCCGCCCAGGCCCTGAGCCACCTGCGCCGGTTCTCCTCGGTCACCTGCCTCAACGGGCATGTCCACCAGCTGTTCTCGAAAACCGAGGGCAATGTGACGTTCTACAGCGGCACCACCACGGCCTATCCGCTGCCGCATCCCGGCGACGGGCCGGCACCGAAACCGGTGACCCTCCCGGCCGGCCGCCTGCACGATGTCCTGGGGATCCGGGAAGTCAGCTACACCAGGGGCACCTCGGCTCTGGCTCTCAAGGAGGATCGGCTGTAAGCAGGAGGCATGCAGATTGAGAACTCGGTCGCGGTCATCACCGGCGCCGGATCAGGCATCGGCCGCGCACTGGCCGAATCGTTCGCCGCGGAAGGCGCCCGCGTGGTGGCCGCCGACCTCAATCAGGAGTCGGCCGAACAGACCGCCGCGCAGATCCGTTCCGGGGGCGGGCAGGCGCTGGGAGTCCGGGCCGACGCCGGTGTCACAGCCGACATCGAGGCGCTGACCGCCACCGAGTTCGGCCCCGTCGACATCTACGTCGCCAACGCCGGAATCATCGGCGCGCCGGGTCTCGGCACCGACGAGGATTGGGATTCGATCCTGGACGTCAACCTGCGCTCCCACGTCCGAGCCGCGCAAGTGCTTGTCCCGCAATGGCGGTCGCGCGGCGGCGGGTACTTCGTGTCGGTCGCCTCGGCCGCCGGTCTGCTGTCCCAGATCGGCGCGGCCGGATACGCCGTCACCAAGCACGCCGCGGTCGGATTCGCCGAATGGCTGGCCATCACGTACGGCGATGACGGCATCGGGGTCAGCTGTGTATGCCCGTTGGGGGTCGCCACCCCGCTGCTCGACGCGGTGCGCGCTTCGGCGGATCCGGATTCCGCGGCCGGCGCGGCGTCGATCGTGCAGTCCGGCGACGTGATCAGTGCCCATGATGTCGCGGCGGCCACCGTGGCGGCGGTGCGGTCGGACACCTTTCTGGTGCTCCCCCACCCGCAGGTGCTCGACATGTACCGCCACAAGGGCTCCGACTACGACCGGTGGATCGCGGGGATGCGCCGTTACCAGCGGTCACTGCGCGCCGGCCGATGAGCGCCCGGCAGAAGGCAAGGTTTGCGGCGGGACGTACACGCCCAGCGAGATGCGGTGCCACCAGACGTGGTCGCGGCGCAGTTCGGTCCAGGTACTGAACTCGTACCGGTACAGCCTGGCCCGGACATAGCGCGGCGGTTCATCGGGGAATGGGTTGCACCGCAGCAGCTTCAGCGTGTCTCGGTCATTCTCCAGGAGCCGGGTCAGCAGCATGCGCAGCCAGCCGTGGGCATATGCCGGCGAGATGGCAGCGAACCACATCAGCCAGTCCAGCCGCAGATGGTAGGGCGCGAACTGGCGCGGCCACCGATGGACATCGCCTGGCTTGCCCTTGAATTCGTACTCCTTCCAGACGGTGTGATCCGTCAAACGCGGGTCCGAGGTGCCTTCCAACACCACCTCATCGCGGGTGCGGCCGACGGTGCCGAACGCCCCGTAGGAGTTCACCAGGTGATAGTGGTTGTAGGAGGCGTTCATCCGTTGCCGTTTGGAGACGAGGTTGCGTGCGGGCCAGTAGCTGAGAGCTGCCACCGCGACCGCGAACCCGACCACCACGACGACGAACCATGTTGGGGTCGGTCCGAATTGGTGTTCGGAGACCGGGAATACCACCGCGGCAGTGGAATCCGAGAGCGCGCTGAACGCCAAGACGATGGTGACCCAGTTGAGCCAGGCGAAGTTGCCCGATGCCACCAGCCACAGTTGGGTGATGACCACGACGATCGCCGCCCCACTGGCCACGGGCTGCGGGGCGAACAAGGCGAACGGCACGACGAGTTGGGCGAAGTGGTTGCCGGCCACCTCGATTCGATGCAGCGGCTTGGGCAGGTGGTGGAAGAACCAGCTCAGCGGGCCGGGCATGGGCTGTGTCTCGTGGTGGTAGTACAGGCAGGTCAGGTTCCGCCAGCACGGGTCGCCGCGCAGCTTGATCAGTCCCGCACCGAACTCGACGCGGAACAACAGCCAGCGGGCCAGCCATATCACCAGAAGAGGGGGCCCGACGTCGTCGTTGCCCAGGAACATCACCAGGAAGCCGGCTTCGAGCAGAAGGGATTCCCACCCGAACGAGTACCACGTCTGCCCGACGTTGACGATCGACAGGTACAGCACCCACAGCAGTAGCCAGGCGAGCATCGCGGCCCACAGCGGCACCAGATCTCCGGCGCCGGCCACCAGTGCCGCCGAAAGCACCGCGCCGGTTGCGCACACCGCGGCGAAGAAGCGGTCCGAATAGTGGAACTGGAACAGGCTCGGGGCGCGCCGGAACGAATTGGCGGCCAGAAAACGGGGTATCGGGAGCAGCCCCCGCGCACCGAGGAGCCCGCGGAACTGCCGGGCCGCCACAATGAACGCGATCAGGTAGATCGCGGCGGTCCCCCGCTGCAACACCTGTCTGGCCAACCAATATTCGTCTGCGTTGAACCATTCCATGCGCGGACCTGCCGACGTGCGGGTCTATCCACGATGACGGTACCCCGATTCGGGGCGTTTCACGCCTCGTACGCCCAGGCTAGCGCCGTCGCAGACCCAGCCGGAAATTGGACGGCATCATGGTCAGGCGCTCCTGTACCTGCAGCGTGTAGTCCGGATCAGCCGCCAGGTCATAGCGCCGGATCAGCACCGCCAGCATCAGAACCGCCTCGTGCAGTGCGAATTGCCTTCCGATGCATGATCTTTCACCGGTGCCGAACGGCTTGTACAGGCCGGCAGGCCGGGCCCGCATCTGTTCCGGTGTGAACCGGTCCGGATCGAATGCGTCCGGGTCGGGGCCCCAGCGGGGGTCGCGGTGCAGGGTCGAGGTCAGCGCCAGCGCCCAATCCCCCTCGCGCATCGGGTGGATTCCGGCGAGCACGGTGTCGTGGCGAGCGGCGCGGTAGTACGCCGGCACCGTCGGCTGTAATCGCAGCGATTCGTCGAGAACCCGCCGGACATACCGTAGTTTGGCGATCTTCTCGAACTCCGGTCGCGCTTCATCGCCCCACACCTCGTCCACCTCGGTGCGGGCGCGGGCGAACACCTCCGGATGTTGCGACAGGAAATACAGCGCGAATGACAATGCGCCAGATGTGGTCTCGTGCCCGGCGATCAGAAAATTGATCAGCTGATAGCGGATGTTCGCAGCGTCGAGGTCGGACCCCAGCATGATCTGCAGCAGGTCGTCGTGGCTGCCCGACTGCTGCGCGCGCCGGCCGGCGACGATGTCGTCGGCCAACTCATGCAGGTACTTCGCATCGCTGCGGACCCGGCGCTCGTAGCGCCGGTAGGCGAAGGCGGGGAGGAAGGTTTCGCGGAGCACCCCGAGGCGGTCAGCCGCCAGAAGCGCGGACACCATGTGCGCGACGAACGGGTGCATCGCGTCGTCCTGGAAGCATCCGAACGAATATCCGGCCGCACACCGCCCGATCGTCTCCAACGTCACCCTGGTGGTGTCGGCCGAGACATCGACGGTGTCGCCCTCGGCGGCCCGCTGATCCCAGCGGTCGGTCAGCTGCCCGGCAACGTCGAACATCACGCCGTGGTAGCGGCGCATCGCGACCTGGCTGAATGCCGGCATCAGGAGCTGATGGGCCTTGTACCAGTTCGGTTCGTCGTTGTACGCGGTGAACAGCCCGTCGCCGCCGACGATCCGCAGTGCCTCGATGTCGGGTCCCACATGCTTGCAGAACCGGGCCTCGTCGTTGAGGTCGGCGACCGCGTCGGCACCGGTGACGACCACGTAGCGGGCACCCAGGAACCGGAATTCGCAGATCGGCCCCAGCTCGGCCATCCCCATCGCGTTCTGCATCGACGAGTCGGGCTGCAGTCCGAGCACGTCGCCGAGCAGCGGCACCCGTCGCGGCGGGTGGGGCAGTCTCGGATACTTCGCCCCCGCAGAAGGTGAGGTCCGCACACCCGAGACGGTCATGCCACCAGGATTCCGCCCTTGTTGTACATGTGTCAAGTAAGGAGGCGCGAGGAAGTCGCTTCGCCGGGGATGAGCGGCCCTGCAAGTTAAGCTGCAGACGTGGGTGCCGAGTCGAGACGCCGGCTGTCCCCCGCCGACAGACGCAACGAGCTGCTGGCGCTGGGAGCCGAAGTGTTCGGCCAACGACCGTACGACGAGGTCCGCATCGACGAGATCGCCGAACGCGCCGGGGTGTCCCGGGCCCTGATGTACCACTACTTCCCCGACAAGCGGGCCTTCTTCGCCGCCGTGGTGCAGGCCGAGGGCGAGCGCCTGTTCGAGGCCACCAGTACCCCTCCCGAGCCTGGCCAGAGCCTGTTCGGCCAGCTGCGCGCCGGCGTGCTTGCCTACCTGCGCTATGACGAGGAGCATCCGCACGGTGCGTGGGCGGCGTACATGGGCCTGGGCCGCACCGACCCCGTGCTGCGCGGCGTCGACGACGTCGACAACGACCGGCAGGCCGACCGGATCATGGGCCGGATCGGCGACGCGGTGTCCGAACCGCTGGACGCCAAGGTCGAGCGCGACCTGCGGGCCACCGTGTACGGCTGGCTGGCACTGACCTTCGAGATGTGCCGGCAACGGCTCAAGGATCCGTCGATCGACGCGGGCTTCGTCGCCGACAGTTGTGCGCACGCCCTGCTCGATGCGATCGGCCGAGTGCCCGGACTGCCCGCCGAACTGCTCTGCGCTGCCGCCCCTGAACACCGCTGACGCCCACTTGTCGGTACCGCGCGGCAGTATGGCTAGGTGGCCACCACGCCGGTCGATCCGCTGGCCCGGTTCAGTGCACTGACCCGGGAGTGGTTCACGGCTGCCTTCCCGGCGCCGACGGCCGCTCAGGCACAGGCGTGGTCCGCCATCGCCGAGGGCCACAACACCCTGGTCATCGCCCCCACCGGCTCGGGCAAGACCCTCGCCGCGTTCCTGTGGGCCATCGACGAGTTGGCCCGGACCCACGCCGACCCGCGGTCGGGCACGACGGTGCTGTACGTGTCACCGCTCAAGGCGCTGGCCGTCGACGTCGAGCGGAACCTGCGCACCCCGCTGACCGGGATCACGCGGGTCGCCGAGCGCCACGGAGTGCCCGCCCCGTCGATCAGCGTCGGGGTCCGTTCCGGGGACACCACGCCCAGTCAACGCCGCGCGATGCTGAGCAAGCCGCCAGACATCCTGATCACCACCCCGGAGTCACTGTTCCTGATGCTGACCTCGGCGGCCCGCGAGACGCTGGCATCGGTGCGGACCGTGATCGTCGACGAGGTTCACGCCGTAGCCGCCACCAAACGCGGTGCGCACCTGGCACTCTCACTGGAACGGCTGGATCAGCTTCTCGACAAGCCGGCCCAGCGGATCGGATTGTCGGCGACGGTGCGGCCGCCCGAGGAGGTGGCCCGGTTCCTGTCCGGGCAGGCGCCCACCACCATCGTGGCCCCGCCTGCCGCGAAGACCTTCGACCTCTCGGTCCAGGTTCCGGTTCCGGACATGGCCAACCTCGACAACAACAGCATCTGGCCCGATGTAGAGGAGCGCATCGTGGACCTGATCGAGGCGCACAAGTCCTCGATCGTGTTCGCCAATTCCCGCCGGCTGGCCGAGCGGCTGACCTCACGGCTCAACGAGATTCATGCCGAACGTGCCGGAATCGAGCTCTCGCTGGACCGTAACCCGCAGGTCGGCGGCGGCGCCCCGGCTCAGCTCATGGCCAGCGGCCAGGCGAACGGCGCGCCGCCACTGCTGGCCCGGGCGCACCACGGTTCGGTCAGCAAGGAGCAGCGGGCCCAGGTCGAGGACGATCTCAAAAGCGGTCGGCTGCGCGCCGTGGTCGCCACCTCCAGCCTGGAGTTGGGCATCGACATGGGTGCCGTCGATCTGGTGATCCAGGTCGAGTCACCGCCGTCGGTGGCCAGTGGGCTGCAACGCATCGGACGTGCCGGGCATCAGGTCGGCGAGATCTCCCAGGGCGTGCTGTTCCCCAAGCACCGGACCGATCTGATCGGCTGTGCGGTGACGGTGCAGCGCATGCGCTCCGGTGACATCGAGACGATGCATGTCCCGGCCAATCCGCTCGACGTGCTGGCCCAGCACACGGTGGCCGTCGCCGCCCTGGAGCCGGTGGATGCCGACGCCTGGTTCGACGCGGTCCGGCGCAGCGCACCGTTCGCCACGTTGCCGCGCAGCGCCTTCGAGGCCACCCTCGACCTGCTGTCCGGGAAGTATCCGTCCACCGAGTTCGCCGAGCTGCGGCCGCGGCTCGTGTACGACCGCGACCACGGAACGCTCACCGCCCGCCCGGGCGCGCAGCGCCTGGCCGTCACCTCCGGCGGGGCCATCCCCGACCGCGGACTGTTCACCGTCTACCTGGCCACCGATTCCGAAAAACCGTCCCGGGTAGGCGAACTCGACGAGGAGATGGTTTACGAGTCACGCCCGGGTGATGTCATCTCCCTTGGCGCCACCAGTTGGCGGATCACGGAGATCACCCACGATCGGGTGCTGGTCATCCCGGCGCCGGGCCAGCCCGCCCGGTTGCCGTTCTGGCGCGGCGACAGCGTGGGCCGACCCGCCGAGCTGGGCGCGGCCGTCGGGGCGTTCACCGGCGAGCTCGCCGCACTGGGCCGCGCTGAGTTCGATGAGCGCTGCCAGGCAATGGGTTTCGCCGGATTCGCCACCGACAACCTGTATCAGCTGCTGCACGATCAGCGGGAGGCCACCGGTGTGGTCCCCAGCGACAGCACCTTCGTGGTGGAGCGCTTCCGGGACGAGCTCGGTGACTGGCGGGTGATCCTCCATTCCCCGTACGGGCTGCGGGTCCACGGACCACTCGCCCTCGCGGTGGGCCGACGGCTGCGGGAACGCTACGGCATCGACGAGAAGCCGACCGCCTCCGACGACGGCATCATCGTGCGACTGCCCGACAGCGGCGAAAACCCTCCGGGCGCAGACCTGTTCGTGTTCGATGCCGACGAGGTCGAGCCCATCGTCACCGCGGAGGTGGGCGGCTCGGCATTGTTCGCGTCCCGGTTCCGTGAGTGCGCCGCCCGTGCCCTGCTGCTGCCACGCCGGCACCCGGGCAAACGTTCCCCGCTATGGCATCAACGGCAGCGCGCCGCACAACTGCTCGACATCGCCCGCAAGTACCCGGACTTCCCGATCGTGCTGGAAACAGTGCGGGAGTGCCTGCAGGACGTCTACGACGTGCCCGCCCTGACCGAGCTGATGCGGCGGGTGGCGCAGCGTCGGGTGCGGGTGGTCGAGGTCGAAACCGCCACCCCGTCACCGTTCGCCGCATCGCTGCTGTTCGGCTATGTGGGCGCGTTCATGTACGAGGGCGACAGCCCACTGGCCGAGCGGCGGGCCGCGGCGCTGGCACTGGACACCGTGCTGCTGTCCGAATTGCTGGGGCGCGTCGAATTGCGCGAACTGCTGGACCCGGCGGTGGTCGCGTCGACGTCCGCGCAACTGCAACACCTGACCGAGGAGCGCGCGGCGCGCGACGCCGAGGCGGTGGCAGATCTGCTGAGGATGCTCGGTCCGCTCACCGAGGTCGAGATCGCCGCGCGCGCCACCACCGACACGATCGGCGGCTGGCTCGACGGGCTGCACGCCGCCAAGCGTGCGCTGCCGGTGACCTATGGCGGCCAGACCTGGTGGGCGGCGGTCGAAGACATCGGCCTGTTGCGCGACGGGGTCGGCGCGCCGGTGCCGGTCGGGGTGCCCGCGGCATTCACCGAATCCGTCGACGACCCGCTCGGGGATCTGATCGGCCGCTATGCCCGCACCCACGGGCCGTTCACCACCACCGAGGTGGCCGCCCGGTTCGGGTTGGGCCTGCGGGTGACCGCAGATGTGTTGGGTCGCATGGCTGTCGACGGCCGGCTGGTGCGCGGTGAATTCGTCGACGATCTCCCCGGCGATCAGTGGTGCGACGCCGAAGTACTGAGGATCCTGCGCCGCCGTTCCCTGGCCGCGCTGCGCGCTCAGGTCGAACCGGTCAGCACCGCGGCCTACGGTCGCTTCCTGCCGGCCTGGCAACACGTCGGATCGAGCCACAGCGCGGGGATCGACGGGCTGGCCGCGGTGATCGAACAGCTGGCCGGCGTTCCCGTTCCCGCATCGGCGGTGGAGTCGCTCGTCTTCGGTCAACGGGTCCGCGATTATCAACCGGCCATGCTCGACGAGCTGCTCGCTTCCGGTGAGGTGATGTGGTCGGGCGCCGGGCAGATCGGCGGCAGCGACGGCTGGGTGACATTCCATCTTGCCGAGACCGCGCCGTTGACGCTGCCGGTGCCCGCCGAGATCGAGTTCACCGATACCCACCGGGCGATCATGGAGACGCTCGGGCGCGGCGGGGCGTACTTCTTCCGGCAACTCACCGATACTGCCGGCGAATCTGAGCTGAAAACCGCTCTGTGGGAACTGATCTGGGCCGGATGGGTCACCGGGGACACGTTCGCGCCGGTGCGCGCCATGCTGACGGGTCCTCGGCGGTCCGGGACGCCGGCGCACCGCCAGCGCCAGCGCCCGCCCCGGCTCAGCCGCTACAGCGTGGCGCGCCCGCACACCCGGGCGGCCGATCCGATGGTGTCCGGCCGGTGGTCGGCATTGCCTGGCGCAGAACCGGATTCGACGGTACGGGCGCACTTCCAGGCCGAGCTGCTGCTCAACCGGCACGGAGTGCTGACCAAAGGGGCGGCAGCGGCCGAGGGGGTGCCCGGCGGGTTCGCCACCCTGTACAAGGTGTTGAGCGCGTTCGAGGACGCCGGCCGCTGCCAGCGGGGCTACTTCGTGGAGTCGTTGGGCGGGGCACAGTTCGCGGCAGCCTCGACAGTCGACCGGCTGCGGTCCTATCTCGACGGGGTCGATCCACAGCGACCCGAGTTCCACGCCGTCGTTCTCGCGGCGACGGATCCGGCCAATCCCTACGGAGCGGCACTGGCCTGGCCGGAACGCGGCGGCGACGACACGCACCGGCCCGGCCGCAAAGCCGGAGCCCTGGTCGCGCTGGTCGACGGGCAATTGGTGTGGTTCCTGGAGCGCGGTGGCCGGACCCTGCTCAGCTTCACCTCGGACGCCGATACGCAGCGGGCCGCGGCGGGGGCTCTGGCGGAACTCGTGAGCACCGGGCGCATGCCGTCGTTATTGGTGGAGCGGATCAACGGGGTCGCGGTGCTCGATCCCGGCGTCGACGCGGACCGTGCCGCCGTGCAGGACGCGCTGACCGGGGCCGGATTTTCCCGCACCCCGCGCGGCCTGCGGCTGCGATGATCGGATGAGTTCTCGCAAGTCACAGTAAGAATGACTGGTCGATCGGCGGCGCGCCGTGACCGCTGAGGTCTGATCGGCACCGGGATACTGAGCGGTATGAACGAGCCGGCCGAACAGGTGCAGCCAACGCTCGGTAACGACGTTGCGCACTACGAGGTGCGTCGACTCCCCCGCGGTGTCCGGATCGCCGACATCACTGTCTGTGTGTTGCTGTTCGTAGTCCAGGCCGGGTTGGGTTTCGTCGCGCTGATGAGCTTCATGGTTTTCCCGATGAGCATCGACAACTGCGCCTACGTGGAATGCGGCGATGAGAAGTGGATCAACTACGCGATGTGGACGGCGCTCGCGACGATGGTGCCGGCTGGGCTGTTTTTCTGTGTCGGCGTCATTCAGCTGGCCCGCAACCGAATTGGGTTCTGGTGGCCGCTGATCGGCATTCTCGCCCAGGGGGCCATCCTGGGGGCCGCGTGGCGCATGGCATCGCTCGCGGGCCCCATCGCTGGCTAACCGAGACCGGCTGCAGGCCTAGACGCGCTCGACGGGAGGTGACGGCATGCCCGACGAATTCTTCGAGTGTTTCCTCGAAGAGCTTCCGTTCTCGATCCCTGGTCCCCCGTGCACTGACGAGCACGTGCGCGCCTACACCGGGCTAGTCCCGGACTGCCTGATCTCCTACTGGCAGGAGTTCGGGTTCTCCGGATTCGGCAACGGGACGGCCTGGTTGGTGGATCCGGCCGAATGGAGGGTCACCACCGAACAGGTCCTCCTCGATAAGGTTCAGCACCCGCGGCTGGGCACGTACGCGCAGTACATTCCTTTCATCCGAAGCGCTTTCGGGAAGGTGTGGTTCTGGACGCCCGGGTACGGCATATCGCTCATTGTTGATCCGGTACGTGGAGTTCTGTTCCTCAAACCGCCGGCCAGAGATCTGACGCCGGGTGGATTCGAGCGCTCGCTGCACGCTTTCTTCACCGCATCTGGGATGGAGCGGTTCGTGTTCTACGACCGCAACGAAGCGCCTATGTTCGAACGGGTCTACCAGCATCTCGGCGCCCTGCGGTTCGATGAGCTGTACGGATTCGCGCCGGGTCTGCTGATCGGTGGCGCCGCAATTGTGGAGGCCACCCACCTGTTCCAGATTCATGTACACATTGCGCTTCTGCGGTCAGTCATCGGCGACGACTGGTACGTGGTGGCATGACCGGCCCGTACGAGGTTGTTGACGCTGAGGCGGCGTCGGGGTTCGCCCGCACGCCGCGTGGTCAGCGGCTGCGGTGAACGGCCTCACAGGAGGCCGGCGACCTTGTACAGCACGAGCGATCCCGCAACAGCGACGTTGAGACTGTGACCGGTGCCCACCATTGGAATCTCGACCGCCAGGTCGAGCAGTTCCATTGCTTCGGCAGGCATACCGCTGCCCTCGTTGCCGAGAACCAACACCGTGCGCGTGCGCGCCGCGGGCAGATCCGCCAGCCGGATCGCCTCGTCGGCGAGTTCGACACCGATGATGTGCGACCGCTCCCGTTGCTTCTCCAGCCAGCCGACGACGTCGCCGTAGATCCAGTGGACGCATGACCTGTGCCGCAGAGTGTTTCCCTTGCGTAGAGCCTCGGAAGCCCACGGCAGGCGTGGTACGGCCAGACATGCACCCACGGCGTCGCACGTGCGGAGCAACGTGCCCAGATTCACGCCGTGCTTGGGCCAGAGTGGCGCGACGATGATGTGGTTCCAGCACTGGTGACGGCCAGAGCGCCGCTGCCGGTGGATCTCTTTACGGGTTCGAATGCGAGGCGCCGGGTGCGGCGCCTCCGCGCCGCTCACTGGAGGGCGGGAACGCCCCTCCCGCCGGGTCGAGAATTGATCATCGGCCGATTATGCCATCGAGCGACCGTCAACTTCCATGACAACTGGTTCAATGAAAACATGCCAGAGGGAGATACCGTCTTCCACACCGCCACGGCACTGCGCACCGCTCTGGCGGGAAAATCCCTGACGCGATGCGACATTCGCGTTCCACGCTACGCCACCGTCGATCTCACCGGGCACGTGGTCGACGAGGTGCTCAGCCGCGGTAAGCACTTGTTCATCCGAGTTGGTCCGGCCAGCATCCACTCCCATCTGAAGATGGAGGGCAGTTGGCGCATCGGGTGGTCCAAAGGTGCGGCCCACCGGATTCGGATCGTGCTGGAGACCGCCGACAGTCGCGCCACCGGCATCGACCTCGGCGTTCTCGAAGTGCTCGACCGCGACACCGATATGGCAGCGGTAGCCCACCTCGGTCCGGACCTGCTCGGCCCTGACTGGGAGCCACGGACCGCGGCTGCCAATCTGACCGCCGACCCCGACCGTCCGTTGGCGCAGGCCCTGCTCGATCAGCGGGTGATGGCCGGCGTCGGCAACGTCTACTGCAACGAACTGTGTTTCGTCTTCGGCCGGCTGCCGACCTCACCCATCAGCACGCTGACCGACCCGTTGCGCGTCGTGCAACGCGCCCGGGACATGCTGTGGCTCAACCGGTCCCGATGGAATCGCACAACGACCGGGGACACGCGGCCCGGCCGCCAATTGTGGGTCTACGGCCGCGCCGGTGAGCCCTGCCGCCGATGCGGGACCTTGATCGAGACCGACGCCGGCACCGAGCGGGTGACGTACTGGTGCCCAACCTGCCAATCCTGAATTCTCTCGTGGGGCAGGGTCATTGACGCACTGCGCGTTGACGAGGAACGGCCCGGTTCGAGCCTCACCCGGACCCGAACTCGTACCCGAAAACAGAGTCAATGTCGGTCACGCATGGCATAATCGAACGTATGTTCGAGACCGATTCCGATGTGGAGCTGATCGACCAGATCAGTGGTGCGGCGCGGGCGGAGTCGGTGGCGATCGCGGGCCGGTTGGCGGCGATCGGGGCGTTGGACAGCCTGCGGGAACGGGAGTTGGTCGAAAGCATTTTGTGGCGGACCGATCCGTTCGAGGAGGTCGCCGCGGAGGTGTCGGCGGCGTTGCGGATCAGTCGGGGTCGGGCCGGTACCCAGGTTCACCATGCCCGGGTGTTGCGGGACAAGCTGCCGTTGGTGGCGGCACGGTTCGCGGTTGGGGACATCGACTATCGGGTGGTGTGCACGATCATTGCCCGCACCGGCATCGTCGATCCTGCAGTGTGGGGCGGGTTGGATGCCGAGTTGGCGGCGCGGGCGCATCGGTGGATGCGGTTCTCGCAGCGGCAGTTGCGGGACCGGGTGGATCAGTGGATCGCCAAACTCGACCCGAATGGGGTGCGGGTGCCGCCGGATGTGGCCGAAGAGCGGTTCGTGCAGATCGAACCGGGCAGCCCCGGCAAGGCGACGGTGTGGGCCAATCTGGATGCCGCCGACGGGGCAGCGTTGGATCAACGTCTGGACGCCCTGGCCGACACGGTGTGTGAGCACGATCCACGGACCCGTGAGCAGCGTCGCGCGG
This sequence comes from Mycobacterium sp. NPDC004974, assembly GCF_053600815.1. Taxonomy (NCBI): domain Bacteria; kingdom Bacillati; phylum Actinomycetota; class Actinomycetes; order Mycobacteriales; family Mycobacteriaceae; genus Mycobacterium; species Mycobacterium sp. NPDC004974. Next base: position 237,564 of record NZ_JBSGAQ010000004.1, read on the forward strand.
ATGCGGTGGGGCCGTTGGCCCGGTTGGAATCCCAACTGCCCTGCCGGTGTGGTCGTGACGAGTGCCCCGCGGCGCAGAAGCGGGCGGCGGCCGATGCGGCGGTGGTTCATGTGCTGGCCGATCGGGCCACCGTCGATGGCACTTCGGATGATCCGGGATACCTACCCGGGCATGGCATCCTGCCCGCCGCGTCGGTGCGCGACCTGGCCGCCACCGCGAAGATCAAGCCGCTGCACGTGCCTGCCGAACCCGCCAAGCCCAGCGAACCGGTAGAGGCCGCCGACTCCGATGCCGGTGAGCCCGGGTATCGCCCTTCGGTGGCGCTCTCGGAGTTCATCCGCTGGCGAGACCTGACGTGTCGCTTCCCCGGCTGCGATGCCCCCGTCGAGCGCTGCGACATCGACCACACGATGCCCTACCCGCTGGGCCCCACCCACCCGTCCAACAACAAGCTCTACTGCCGCGCCCACCACCTGGTCAAGACCTTCTGCGCGGGCTGGTCGGATCGTCAATTACCGGATGGCACCGTCGAATTCACCGCACCGACGGGGCGCACCTATGTCACCGAGCCCCACGGCGCGGGGATGTTCCCGACGCTGGCTCAGCCGACCGGGGAGCTGAACCTTCCCGAACCGCCGGCCCACCACCCGAACCGGGGCGCGATGATGCCGACCCGCCGCCAAACCCGCGAGCAGGACCGCCGAGACCGGATCAACGCCGAACGACGGCTACGCGCCGAACTCAACACCGACCTCGAAATCGAACGCCAATACCAAGCCTGGCTCGCCGAAGAATATGGACCACCCCCACCATTCTGAACGGCGTTTCGCTGGGGCATTCGGCCTCTAGCCCGCTGCCACACTCAGCGCCTGGGCGACCTCCTGCGCCACGCGGAGGCCGGATTCGATCGCGCCTTCGATGTAACCCGGGTGATCGCCAGCGGTTTCGGTACCTGCCCAGTGGATGCCGCCGACGGGCGTGGAGGGCAACGGGAGAAGCCCCTCCAGGGTGCCCGCAATCGGTAGGACCATGTAGCCACCGCCGACGTATTCATCGGTATGCCATGACTTCTCATGCCAGCTGACCGGCTCAAGCACTTCCGGCCCGATGTGGCCGATCAGCGGGTCCAGCACAGCCCTGCGCCGCTCCTCGATGGAGAGGTCATCGAGCTGACGCGCCGCAGGTCCACCGATGAGCACACACAGGTGGCCCGGCCCATCCGGCGGGCTGGTGTCGAAGACACCGCTGCCCGGTCCGTCGAGGACGATCAGCTCGCCGCCCTTGCGCCGCCTCCAGAACGGCCGGTCGTACACCGCGATGGCCTTGTAGACCGATCCCATATAGGTGCAGTCCGCGACCCGGGCCCGCTCCGGCGGCAGCGGTGGTTGATGGGCGATGGATCCAGCCATGGGCGCCGGAACGGTGACGATGGCTTTGGCGGCCCGGAAGTCGCCCGCGGTCGTTCCGACGGTCACGCCGGAGTTGTCGCGACGGATCGATACGACCTTATGCCCCAAGCGGATCCGGGAGCCCAGGTCGACAGCCAAACCGTTGGCGAGTCCCTTCATCCCTTCGACGAGCAAGGAGTCTTGCGCGCCCCCCTTGGTCGACAACATGGTGCGCACACCGCCCTGCTGGCGGATCATCCGCATCATCGCGTAGACCGAGTGTCGGTCCAGGTCTGCCGTCCAGGACACCGCGGCAATCACTTCCAGCAGCCGGCGTGCGGTACGGCCCGGCGCCCGGCGCAGCCACGACTCGACCGTCGTGTCGTTCCAGCGTTGTGGCACCCCGGTACGGGACAGCACTTCGAGGCCGGCAATAACCACCATGGCGGCGAGAACCGGTGGCGCAACCGCCGACAACCGGCGCGAGCGGTCGATCAGGCCCGGCATCGGACCCGTGTGCATCCGATACCGGGTGAGTCCGAGCTCGTCGGCCAACGCCATGAGACGACGGTGATCGTGGCCGATCCACTGACCACCGAGGTCAACCGTCGATCCCAGCGCGGTGGTCTCGCTCATCGTTCGTCCGCCGAGCCGGTCGGCGGCTTCCAGCACGACCACGTCGATGCCGCGGCGATGAAGCTCGCGGGCCGCGGTCAGCCCCGCCACACCTGCGCCGACCACGACCACCGTGGCGTCCCTCGCGCTGCCCTGCGCCGTCATGAGACCTCCAGATTCTAAGTCGGTCAACCGTCCGACTTTTATAGCACGGGGCGGCCAGGGGCAACAGCCGTCGACGGCTAGCTGCGCATACCCGCCACTGGCTGGGGGTCTGCGAGCGTCACGAGCATCTGGATCGCGCGCTCGAGGTCGCTGCGCGCGCGACGGCCGTCTCGGCACGCGATGTACTGGATGATCAGCCCGTCGAGCATCCCGAGTGCCAACCGGCCCAGGGTGGCGAAATCGACGGCGCACCGCTCGCCGGCGGCGTTCGCCGCCTGCTCACAGAACTCGGTCACCAGTGCGGTGTAGCGGTCGTACTGCAGCTGGGCCAATCCCCCCGATCCCTCGCTGCGCACGGAGTACATCGCCAGCTCGTACTGCATGACCTGCACACCGACATCGCCTTCAACCAAGGCGTCCCAGAACGTCATGACGCCGTGACGCATCGCGTGCGCCAGACCCTGGTCGAGCTGCAGGCTCTCATGCACGGTGGCGACGACATCGTCGATGACCGCGGCGATGACGGCGCGCAGCATCTGATCCTTGGACGGGAACACGTAATGCAACGTGCCCAACGGGATGCCCGCCTCGGCCGCGACGGCACGCAGCGTCGTACCCGGTACGCCGACTTCACTGAGCACGCGGATCGCCGCCGCGACGATCTGTTCGTGACGCTCGGCTGCCTTGACGTAGGCCATCGGAATCCCTTCCTCAACTGAGCGACAGCTTAGGAGAAAGTCAGACAACCGACCGGGTCAACGCCCCTTAGGCTGAAAACATGATCAACGCCGTCGTCCGCCCTACGTCACCGGATGACCTTGACGCGATCAGCGTCATCTACGCCCACCATGTCGAGACCGGGGTGGCCACGTTCGAACTGATCCCACCGCACCGCGAGGAGTGGGAACGTCGGGTGGCGACGGCCCGGATGAGTGAATTGCCGTTCCTCACCGCGATACTCGACGACGAGATCGTGGGCTATGCCTACTGCTCACCGTGGAAGCTGCGCCCGGCCTATCAGCACACCGTGGAGAATTCGATCTATCTCACGCCGCAGTGCGCCGGTCGTGGGATCGGAACGCTACTGCTGCAAGGACTTCTGGACGGCTGCACCGCGGCAGGTATCCGTGAGGTCATCGCCGTGGTGGTCGACACCGACGAGGCAGCGGCATCCATTGCCCTGCACCGCAAGCACGGTTTCACCGAGGCCGGGCGACTGCGCGCGGTCGGCTATAAGCACGGACGATGGCTGGACACGGTGCTGCTGCAGTGCAGCCTGGCGGTCAGCAGTTGACGAGTTCCGGCTGACAGATCGGCCGCGAAGCCGGTTCCGGTGCAGGCTCTTTAGCGGCCGGCTCGGGATCCTTGGGCTTGCTGCCCCACGGGAACGCCAGCCGCACGATCTTGCGCACCACCGAGGCGAACTGCGTGTGGATCGGGCCGGTGTTGTAGGGCAGACCGTAGCGCTGGCAGATCTCCTTGACCTCACCGGAGATTTCGGCGTAGCGGTGCGCCGGGATATCCGGGAACAGGTGGTGTTCGATCTGGAACGACAGGTTGCCGCTGAAGATGTGGAACCACTTGCCGCCGGTCAGGTTTGCCGAACCCAGCAGCTGGCGGAAGTACCACTGGCCGCGCGTCTCGTCCTGGGTCTCCTCGATGGTGAACTCGTGAGTGCCCTCCGGGAAGTGCCCGCAGAAGATGATCGTGTAGGACCACACGTTGCGCATCAGATTGGCAGTCATGTTGCCCGCGAACACGAATGGCGCAAACGGGCCCGCCAGTAGCGGGAAGGCCACATAGTCCTTGACGGTCTGCTTGCGCACCTTGTCCCACATCTCGCGCAGCATGTCCTTCTTGTCCCGCAGCTTGATCTCACCGGTGCGGATCCGCTCGGTCTCCAGTTCGTGCAGAGCCACGCCGTACTGGAAGAACACCATCAGCAGGAATGCGTACAGCGGGTTGCCCAGGTAGTACGGGCTCCATCTCTGGTCCTCGCTCATCCGCAGGACGCCGTAGCCGATGTCGCGGTCCATGTCGACGATGTTGGTGTAGGTGTGGTGCATGTAGTTGTGGGAGTGCCGCCACTGATTGGACGGGCAGGCCGAATCCCATTCGAAGTTCTGGCCGCGCAACGCCGGATCGCCCATCCAGTCGTACTGACCGTGCATGACGTTGTGGCCGATCTCCATGTTGTCGAGGATCTTCGACAGCCCGAGCATCACCGTGCCGACCGGCCAGGCCGGCGGTAGGAACAGCAGCGCACGGCCACCGATCTCGAGCTTGCGCTGCATCTTGATGATGTCGCGGATGTAGGTGGCGTCGCGCTCACCGAGATCGGCAATTGCCTTTTCACGGATGGCGTCGAGTTCGGCGCCGAAGGTTTCGAACTGCTCGGGGGTCAGGGTGTAGTGGGTCATGTCTGTGCCTTTCGGAGGTCGATAGGTCTCAGAGGTCGATGACGACGTCGCCGACGGGTGCGGTGACGCAGATTTCGATGTCTTCGCAGTCGGCGCTGGAGATCGCGCCGGTGATCAGGTTGCGGACGACGCCGCTGGTCTTGAATCGGGTGCAGGTGTGGCAGATGCCCATCCGGCAACCGCTTTCCGGAGTGAGGCCGGCGGCCTCGGCCTGCACCAGCAGCGGTTGACCGTCGTCGGTCACCTCCATGTTGCTGTTGGCGAACCGGACGGTGCCTCCGGTGGATCCCGTCGGCACGGCGAACACGGGTGGGACGAAGCTCTCCGACTGCGCGTCGGGACGCACCTCCCGCACCGCGTCGACCAATGCCTGCGGGCCACAGGCGAATACCGCGTCCGGTTGGGCGCCGGGGAAGGCCGCGGCGAGGTGCGCGGGACCGAAGTACCCGTCGAGGTCGCCGACGGCCCCGTCGCGGGTGTAACCGTGCAGCACCCGGACGCCGGCCGAACGCATGGCCGCCAGCTCAGAGCGGTAGCAGGCCTCGTCGGCGCCGCGTGCGTAGTGCAGGAACGCGACCTCCCCGGTGAACGCCTGTGCACGCAATGCGCGCAGCATGGACAGCACCGGGGTGATGCCACTGCCGCCGGAGACGAAGAGGATGCGCTGCGGCAGTGCCTCGGGCAGGACGAAATCTCCGCCGACCGAGTCGAGGCCCAGCACCATGCCCGGGTAGGCGTGGTCACACAGGTAGGTCGACACCAGCCCGCCGTCGTGGCGGCCGATGGTCAACTCAAGGTGGCCCGCCCCTTCGGCATTGGCCGGCGAGTAGCACCGGGTACGGCGCCGGCCGTTGATCTCGACGGAGAGGTTGATGTGCTGACCGGCTCGAAATCCGGCGAAGGCCGCGTTCGGTTCCAGGGTCAGCGTGACACTGCGCGGCGTCTGGCGCCGCACCGCCACCACCTTGGCCCGGGCGTCGCCGCGGGTCCATGTCGGCTCGACCAGCTCGGTGTAGCGGTCGACCCCGTGGGGGCCGGTAAGCAGGTTCGCGAGAGCACTCATTCGCGGGCCGGCCAGCAGCCGCCGGCCAACACCTTCAGCCAAAGTTTGAGTGAACATGTGTACACAGTGCGCGTGCACACATGACTCTGTCAACGATAAAAACCCAGCAAGTGGTAGGGTTCACATCAGTGAACAAACGTACGCCCAATTCACGAACATCGAGCTCACGAACGCGCCGAACCGAATCGTCGTCGCGGTCGCGGGACACGCTGTCCCGGGAAGAACGCAAAGAGGCCACCCGGCGCGCGATCATCACGGCCGCGTTGACCCTGCTGGAAGACCGCAGCTTCAGCGCGCTGTCCCTCCGGGAGGTCACCCGGGAGGCCGGCATCGTGCCCGCCGCGTTCTACCGGCACTTCGACTCGATGGATGCGCTCGGCCTGGTACTCATCGATGAGTCGTTCCGGTCCCTGCGCGACATGCTGCGCGGTGCGCGTGCCGGCAAGCTCGACCCGCATCACGTCATCGAATCCTCGGCCGAGATCCTGATCGGCAGTTTCAACGACCGGCGCGAGTACTGGCGGTTCATCGCCCGCGAACGTTCCAGCGGTGTGTCGGTGCTGCGCTACGCGATTCGAACCGAGATCCGGTTGATCACCTCCGAGCTCGCGATCGACCTGGCCCGCTTCCCTGGCCTCAAGGACTGGAGCAGTGAGGATCTCAACATCCTGTCCAACCTGTTCGTCAACGCGATGATCTCGATAGCCGAGAGCCTCGAAGATGCGGGGGACGCGGCGGCCGTCGAGGCCATCCACCGCACCGCTGTCAAACAACTACGGATGATCGCCGTTGGCGTCAACGGGTGGCACAGCACCGGCTAGGGTCCGCTCATGCCCCCAGCACAGCCACTCGATCTCGCCTACCCGCGGCCCGAAATCGCCGTCATCACGCTCAATCGCCCCGAAAAGCTCAACGCGCTGTCCTACGAACTGGTCGAGGCCCTGCACGCCACCCTCGACGCGATCGCGGCGAACAACGAGTGCCGCGTCGTGGTGCTCACCGGCGCCGGACGTGGCTTCTGCTCGGGCCTGGATCTGAGCGATCCCAATCCGCCCGAGGCCGGCGGCGGCACCGAATTCCCCCGCTCGGGCATGCGGTGGCAGGAACGCATCGCGAACCTGACGGTCAAACTGCACCGGCTGCGTCAACCCGTCATCGCCGCAATCAACGGCGCGGCATACGGTGGCGGCTTCGCGCTGGCCGCGGCCAGCGACATTCGCATCGCCGGCCCGTCGGCGAAGTTCTGCACGCAGTTCATCAAGCTGGGCATCGGCGGCTGCGACATCGGCGTGAGCTACACCCTGCCCCGGATCATCGGTGCAGGCCCGGCGTTCGACCTGATCCTCACCGCGCGTGCCGTCGAGGCGCCGGAGGCGCTGCGGCTCGGACTGGTCACCCGCGTCGTCGACAACACGGCGAACTTGCTCGACGCCGCCCTTGAAATCGCCGAAACCATGTGCGGCTACGGGAAATTCGGGCTGGAATCGACCAAACAGGTGCTGTGGGCCAACCTCGACGCCGGCTGTCTGGAAACGGCGCTACACGTCGAGAACCGCAGCCAGATCCTGTCCGTCGGCACCGGCAGCCTGGCCGAGGTCAGCGAGGTGTCCCGCCACCGTCGACAATGATCACCTGCCCGGTCATGTAACTGCCGGCGTCCGAACACATGAGCAGGGCCGCGCCGACCATCTCGTCGGGCGTGGCCAGCCGCTTCATCAAGGTCCCACCCTTCATGAGATCGATGGCCTCCTGCGGGTTGTTGCGCATCATGTCGGTGTCGACGGGTCCCGGCGCCAGGGCGTTCACCCGGATGCCCAGCGGTGCGAACTCGGCCGCCATCGACCGGGTGACCGACATCAGCGCGGCCTTTCCGGAGGCATAGATGGACAGTGCGGGGGCGAAGTTGAACGCCCCGACCGACACCATGTTCAGCACGGCCGCCTTCGGGCTGGCCTTCAGGTGCGGCAGCGCGTGTTGCACCAGGAACACCGGCCCGCGCAGGTTCACCTCGTAGGACTTCGCCCAGGCCTCCGGCGTCATCTCACCCAGCGGCTGGGCCAGCGCGTTGGCGGCGTTGTTGACCACCACGTCGATCCCGCCGAACTCGGCGACCGTGCGGTCCACCAATGCGCCGAGGTCGTCGACGTTCCCGCTGTGTGTGGGAACCCCGATCGCCTCTCCCCCTAGTGAGCGCAGGTGCTCGGCCGCCCGCTCGCAGGCCTCGGGCTTGCGGCTGGCGACGACCACCCGGGCGCCGGCCAGCGTAAAGCCCTCGGCGAGAGCCAATCCGATGCCACGGGTGCCGCCGGTGACGATCACGGTCCGGTCGGTCATGTCGAACAGATGGTCAAAAGTCTCACGGTTCACCCCGTCAGTAGAACATCACCGCGGTCCGGTCACGCAAGGCTTCGGCCCACTATCCGGGCACTGACGAATTCGCGGTCCTCACCGGTTATCGGGTCGGTGAACTCCAGGCGGTGGGCCAATAGTTGCAGCGGGTCGCCGAAATCATCGGGCGCGACGTCGATCACGTTGGGGTACAAGGAATCACCGATGATCGGCAACCCGATCGAGGCCATGTGAACCCGCAATTGATGCGTCCGCCCGGTTCGGGGCAACAGCCGGTACAGCCCCTCTCCCAGCTCCTCGACATACGTCTCGGCGTTGGGTTCCCCGGGCTCCTCGAAGGCCTGTAACTGCCCGCGGTGCTTGATGATCCGGCTGTGCAATGTGGTGGGCAACGGCACCGTGGCGGTGCCCTCGGCGCGGGCCAGATACGTCTTGCGCGTCCCGCCTTCGGCGAACAGCCGCTGATAGCGACCGCGGACCTCACGCCGCGCGGTGAACAGCAGCACACCCGCAGTCAACCGGTCCAGCCGGTGCGCGGGGCTCAGCTCCGGTAGGTCCAATTCGCGACGCAGCCGCACCAGCGCGGTCTGCGCGACATGGCCACCACGGGGCATGGTGGCCAGGAAGTGAGGCTTGTCGACCACGACGATGTCGTCGTCGCGGTACAGCACCGGGATGTCGAACGGCACCTCCACCTCGTCCACCAGATCGCGGTAGAAGTAGACGTGCGCGCCCGCGGGCAGCGTCGTCGTCGCATCCGCAGCCGCACCGTCGGGCAGAAACACTTCTCCGGCAAGCACTTTCGCGCCGATACCGAACCGCTCCTGCAACTCGTCGTGCACGTTGCCACCCAGCAACCGCAGCCGCGCCGGGCCGAGTCCGTCACGCACCGGCAGCGGCGGCGGGCGTTTTCTCAATTGAGCGGCACGGGCTCGAGGATCTCGGCGCGGGCCTCGGGTGCGGCCTGACGCAGGGCATCGGCGGACTCATCGTCGGGCTGGGTCTGCGAAAGCACCTCGGCCTCCACCCGGGCGATGTACGTGGCGACCTCGCGGTCGATGTCCTCGGCGGTCCACCCCAGCACGGGCGCAACCACTTCCGCGACCTCGCGGGCGCAATTGACTCCGCGGTGCGGGTATTCGATCGCGATCCGCATCCGCCGGGCCAGGATGTCCTCCAGATGCAGAGCACCTTCGGCCGCGGCGGCATAGTAGGCCTCGACCTTGAGGTACACCGGCGCGTCGGTGATCGGGGCCAGCAGTTCGGGCCGGCCCTCTGCCATCTTGAGCACCTCGCCGATCAGCGAGCCGTAGCGGTCCAGCAGGTGCCGGACGCGGTAGGGATGCAGCCCGTAATGCTTCCCGACGAACTCGGTCTGATTGATCAACGCGAAATACCCGTCGGCGCCCATCAGCGGGACCTTTTCGGTGATCGACGGTGCCACCCGGGCGGGAACGAACTCTGCGGCAGCGTCGATCGCGTCGGCCGCCATCACCCGGTAGGTGGTGTACTTCCCGCCCGCGATGGCCACCAAGCCCGGCGAGGGCACCGCGACGGCGTGCTCACGCGAGAGCTTGGAGGTTTCCTCGCTCTCACCGGCCAGCAGCGGACGCAGCCCGGCGTAGACGCCGTCGATGTCGTCGTGGGTCAACGGGGTGGCCAACACGGTGTTGACATGGCCCAGGATGTAGTCGATGTCGGCCTTGGTCGCGGCCGGATGCGCGAGGTCCAGATTCCAGTCGGTGTCGGTGGTGCCGATGATCCAGTGCGTGCCCCACGGAATCACGAACAGCACCGATTTCTCGGTGCGCAGGATGATCGCCACCTCGCTGACGACCCGGTCCCGCGGCACCACGATGTGCACACCTTTGGAGGCGCGTACCCGGAACCGGCCGCGCTCTTTGGACAGGGCCTGGATCTCGTCGGTCCACACCCCGGTGGCGTTGACCACGACATGGCCGCGCACCTCTGTGGTGGCCCCATCCTCGGAATCGCGCAGTGTCACACCGACCACCCGATCGCCCTCGCGCAACAGCGAAACCACCTGACTCGACGAGCGCACCACCGCGCCGTAGTGGGCGGCGGTGCGGGCCACGGTCATGGTGTGCCGGGCGTCGTCGACGACCGTGTCGTAGTAACGGATCCCGCCGATGAGCGAGCTGCGCTTGAGCCCCGGGGCCAGACGCAGCGCCCCAGACTTGGTCAGATGCTTTTGCGCGGGAACGGATTTCGCACCGCCGAGCTGGTCGTAGAGGAAGATACCGGCCGCCACATAGGGCCGCTCCCACCAGCGGTTGGTCAACGGGAACAGGAACGGCAGCGGTTTGACCAGATGCGGTGCGAGCGTGGTCAGGCTCAGTTCACGCTCGTACAGGGCCTCTCGCACCAGCCCGAACTCCAACTGCTCGAGGTAGCGCAGACCGCCGTGGAACATCTTGGAGCTGCGGCTGGAGGTGCCGGACGCGAAGTCCCGCGCCTCGACCAGCGCGACTTTCAATCCTCGGGTTGCCGCGTCCAACGCAGCGCCGGCGCCCACGACACCGCCGCCGATCACCACCACGTCGAATTGTTCGCTGCCGAGTCGTTGCCAGGCTTGCGCCCTTTGCTCCGGTCCGAGGAAGGTTTGCCCGTCGCCCGGTGCTGAGATCGGGTCAGTCACGATCCCCAGGCTACGTGGACGACGTGGGATCCGCCCGATTCTGCAGGCCGCCGGTCTGTGTCTTGCCGGATCCCGCGTGGTGCAGTGCCGATTCGCTCACATTGATGGGTAGGTTTCCCGTCGTGTCGACTCCACCCCCGGGATGGCCCGGCCAGCAGTACCCGCCGCTTCCGGGTTACGTTCCCGGCTACCCCCAACGGAAGGCGCCGCACGGTGTGACCTCTAGTCCAGATCGTCGTGTTTCATCAACTGGCGCGCCGCCTCGGTGATCGAGCCGGACAACGACGGGTACACAGAGAAGGTCTGGGCCAGCTCGTCGACCGGGATGCCGTTCTGCACGGCCAGGGCGATCGGCAGGATCAGTTCGGAGGCGATCGGCGCCACCACGACACCGCCGATCACCACACCGGTGGCCGGACGGCAGAAGATCTTGACGAAGCCGCGGCGCAGGCTGGACATCTTGGCCCGGGCGTTCGTGTTGAGCGGCAGCGTCAGGGTTCGCGCCGGCACCGACCCGTCGTCGATCGCCGCCTGCGGTACGCCGACCGCGGCGATCTCGGGGCGGGTGAATACCGCAGCGGCCACGGTTCGCAGCCGGATCGGGGCCACCGCCTCGCCCAGCGCGTGATACATCGCGATGCGTCCCTGCATGGCCGCCACCGAGGCCAGCGGAAGTAATCCGGTGCAGTCCCCTGCCGCGTAGATGCCCGGCACCGAGGTCCGCGACACCCGGTCGACGTTGAGATAGTTGCCCGGTCCGAGTTCGATGCCGACGCGCTCCAGACCCAGACGGCTCGTGTTGGGAACCGATCCGACCGTCATCAGGGCGTGGCTGCCGTCGACGGAACGGCCGTCGGCCATGGTGACGCGGACGCCCGTGTCGGTGCGGGTGACCGACTCCGCGCGGGCGTTCTTGATCAGCGTGACACCGCGTTCGGAGAACACCTCCTCCAGCACCGCGGCGGCGTCGGAATCCTCGTGCGGCAGGATCTGGTCGCGGCTGGCCACCACCGTCACGGTCACACCGAGTTCGGTGTAAGCGTTGACGAACTCGGCGCCGGTGACACCCGATCCCACCACCACGAGGTGTTCGGGCAGCGTTTCGAGGTCATAGAGCTGGCGCCAGTTGAGGATGCGTTCCCCGTCGGGTGCCGCACTGGGCAGGACGCGTGGGCTGGCGCCGGTGGCGATCAGCACCACGTCGGCGGTGAGCTGGCTCGCCGCGCCGTCCGGGCCGGTCACCTTGACCCGGTGGTGGGCCATGCCCGGGACGTCGTCGATCAGTTCGCCACGCCCCGCGATCAACTCGATGCCCTCGTTGCGCAGCCGCTCGGCGATGTCGTCGGACTGCGCCGTCGCGAGGTTCTTGACCCGCTCGTTGATCTGCGGCAGCGAGATCTTGGACTGCTCGAAATCCAGCGAATATCCCAGGTTGGGGGCACGCCGCAGTTCGGTACGCACCCCCGTGGAGGCGATGAACGTCTTGGAGGGCACGCAATCCCACAGCACGCACGCGCCGCCGATGCCGTCGCAGTCGACGATGGTGACGTGAGCGACCTCCGGGCCGCGGGCAGCGGCGACGAGGGCCGCCTCATATCCGGCGGGTCCGCCGCCGATGATCACGATGCGGGTAGCCACGGCACTAACCTAACCAACTTCGCCGATTAAGCTGTCTTACCGTGCCGCTCTACGCCGCGTATGGATCGAATATGCACCCGGAGCAAATGCTCGAGCGGGCTCCGCACTCGCCGATGGCGGGTACCGGGTGGCTGCACGGCTGGCGGTTGACGTTCGGCGGTGAGGACATCGGCTGGGAAGGCGCGCTGGCGACCGTCGTCGAGGACCCGCTGGCGAAGGTGTTCGTCGTGCTCTACGACATGACGCCGGCCGACGAGCAGAGCCTCGACCACTGGGAGGGCTCCGAGCTCGGATTCCACAAGAAGATCCGCTGCCGCGTGGACCGGACCTCGTCGGACACCAACACCGATCCGGTACTGGCCTGGCTGTACGTGGTCGACGCCTGGGAGGGCGGCCTGCCCTCGGCCCGCTATCTCGGGGTGATGGCCGACGCCGCCGAGATCGCCGGCGCGCCCGACCAGTATGTGCACGATCTACGCACCCGTCCCGCCCGCAACATCGGGCCGTAGCCGGCTAGGCAGACGCGGCGATGATATTGACCATCGTGCGCACGCCGACGCCGAGTGCACGCTCGTCGATGTCGAACGTGGGCTGGTGCAGATCCAGCTGTGGGCCCTGCCCACTCCACACGCCGAGTCGCCCCATGGCGCCGGGCACCTCTTCGAGGTACCAGGAGAAGTCCTCGCCACCGCCGGACTGATGGGTGTCGGCCAGCGCCTCGGGGCCGATCGCCTCGATCGCGTGGGTGAGGATGCGGGTGGACACCTCTTCGTTGACCACCGGCGGCACCCCGCGCCGGTAGTTGAGGCTGTGGGAAATGTTGAGCGGGGCCAGCAAGGCGGAAACCGTGTCTTCCACAATCGATTCCAGGGTCAGCCAGGTGTCGCGGCTGGCGGTGCGGATCGTCCCGGCAAGGGTGCCGATCTGCGGGATGGCGTTGGCGGCCACCCCGGCGTTGACCGCACCCCACACCATCACGGTGTCGTGGCGCGGGTCGATGCGACGGGACAGCACGCCGGGCAACCCGGTGATCAGCGTGCCCAGCCCGTAGACCAGGTCACCGGTCAGGTGCGGCCGGGAGGTGTGCCCGCCCGGCGAGTGCAAGGTGATCTCGATGGAATCGGCCGCCGAGGTGATCGGCCCGGGTTTGGTGGCCACCTGCCCCACGGCCAGCCGAGGATCGCAGTGCAGGGCGAAGATCCGGCTCACGCCGTTCAGGACGCCCGCGTTGATCGCGTCGATCGCGCCGCCGGGCATCAGCTCCTCGGCCGCCTGGAACAGGAGCCTCACCCCGACCGGCAACTCCGGAACCGACGACAGTGCCATCGCGGCGCCCAGCAGTATCGCGGTGTGCGCATCGTGCCCGCAGGCGTGCGCGACGTTGGGCACCGTCGAGGCGTAGGACGCCCCGGTCCGATCAACCATCGGCAGCGCGTCCATGTCGGCACGCAGCGCGATGCGCGGACCGTCCTCCGGGCCGAAATCACAGGTCAATCCGGTGCCGCCGGGTAGCACCTTGGGGTTCAGCCCGGCCTCGGCCAAATGGCGGGCGACGAACTCGGTGGTGGCGAACTCTTGCCGGCCCAGTTCCGGATGCGCATGCAGATGCCGCCGCCACGACACCATCTCGTCATAGTTCGCCGACAACCACCGGGCGGCGGCATGCTGCAACACGCTCATGAAGCGCGCCTCCCCTGCTGCGCCGCCAGCACCCGGTCTCGCTCTGCCGGCGTCTCGGCCAGCCGAACGACGGTGCGGGCCAACATGATCGCACCCTCCAGCACGGCCTTGTCGGCGCTTGGCCCGGCCGCTGCCGCAGTGAACGCCGGTTGATGGATCGCGGCCCCGCCCGAGTCGATACCGATCACCGGATGGATGCCGGGCATCACCTGACTGATGTTGCCCATGTCGGTACTGCCCAGCGGCACACTCGCCTCCACGTTCTCCGGCAACGGGTTACGGCCCAGTCGCAGCATCTCGGCACGGATGGTCTCCGATAGCCACGGGTCGGGCGCCAGTTCGGCGTAGGCCGGCGCGATCTCGGTGACCTGGTGCTCGCAGCCCGTCGCCAGTGCTCCGGCTGAAAAACACCCCGCCATCCGGTCTTCCAGCTCATGCAGCGCAGACATCTCGGTAGCGCGCATGGTGTAGCGCATCTCGGCCCGGCCGGGGATGACGTTGGTGGCCTGCCCACCATGGGTGACGATGCCGTGCACCATCTGCCCCGGCATGAGCTGCTGGCGCAGCAGGCCGATCGCCACCTGCGCGACCGTGACCGCGTCACCGGCATTGACGCCCAGATACGGCGCCACGGCCGCATGGGACTCCCGGCCGGTGTAATTGACCGTCACCTCGGAGAGCGCGAGCGAACGGGCGGCGGCGATGTCCACCGGCCCGGGGTGCAGCATGACCGCTGCGGCGATGTCGTCGAAAACTCCGGCGTTGAGCAGCAACACCTTTCCGCCGCCGAGTTCCTCGGCCGGGGTACCGACGAGCACCACCGTGAGCCCCAGGTCGTCGGCCACGTCTGCCAGGGCCAGCGCGGTGCCGACCGCCGAGGCCGCGATGATGTTGTGCCCGCAGGCATGCCCGATCTCGGGAAGCGCGTCGTACTCGGCACAGATCCCGATGACGAGCGGGCCGCTGCCGTAGGAGGCCCGGAACGCGGTGTCCAGCCCGCCTGCGGCCTGGGTGATCTCAAATCCGTACTCGGCGGGCAGCGCCTGTGTCTTTGCGCAGCTGCGATGCTCGGCGAAGGCCAGTTCGGGCTCGGCGTGGATCGAATGAGAGAGCTCGATGAGGTCGCCACGACGCCGGTTGACGGCTTCCTCGACGCTCAGCGAGGCGGTGGCAGACGGCATGCTCGCAGTATCTCACTGCGTGTTCAGGGCCGTTAAGCTCGCCTATCGTGACCGATCCCCAGGCATCCAGCCAGGCAGCCGCCGCCGCCATCGCCGAACGCACCGGCGTCGATCGCCACGATGTCGCGGTCGTGCTCGGCTCGGGTTGGGCACCCGCGGTGGCCGAGCTCGGTGATCCGGTCGCCACCGTGCCGATGGCCGATGTCCCCGGCTTCACCCCGCCGAGCGCGGACGGCCACGGTGGCCAGGTGCACTCGGTGCGCATCGGCGGCCATCGGGTGCTGGTGCTGGCCGGGCGCATCCACGCGTATGAGGGCCATGACCTGCAGCATGTGGTGCATCCGGTGCGGACCGCGGCGGCTGCGGGCGTGTCGACGGTGGTGCTGACCAATGCCGCCGGCGGCCTGCGGGCCGAATACCAGGTCGGCCAGCCCGTCCTGATCAGCGACCACCTCAACCTCACCGCCCGGTCCCCGCTGGTCGGGGCCCAGTTCGTCGACCTGGTCGACGCCTACTCCCCCCGGCTGCGGGCACTGGCGCGGGACATCGATCCGTCCCTGGCCGAGGGCGTCTACGCCGGGTTGCCCGGCCCGCACTACGAGACCCCGGCCGAGATCCGGATGTTGCGAACCCTGGGCGCCGACCTGGTCGGCATGTCGACGGTGCACGAGACGATCGCCGCCCGGGCCGCCGGCCTGCAGGTATTGGGAGTTTCGATGGTGACCAACCTGGCAGCGGGGATGACAGGTGACCCGCTCAGCCACGCCGAGGTGCTTGAGGCCGGACGTCAGTCCGCGACCCGGATGGGTTCCCTGCTGGCTTCGGTGATCGCACGCCTCTGACCCGCCATCCGGGCCATCACCCTGGCCATCAGCGGCGCCGCGAACAGCATCAGCAGGACCCGGAGCACCTGGGCGGCGATGATGAAGGTGACGTTGGAGCCGGTTTCCACCGCGGTGGCCAACACCGCGTAGACCCCGCCCGGACTGGTTGCGAGGTAACCCTCGAGTTGGGTCATCCCGGTGACGTCGGCCAGCACCACGCCGAGGCCCGCGGTGGCCGCGCCGAGCACCACGATCAGGGTCAGCGCCAGCGGAAGGATCCGGCCGATGGCGCGTAGCGACTCCCGGGTGAAGGCGATGCCGGCCTGCCAGCCGATCACCATGTAGGCCGCCTGCACGAGCAGCGCCGGGACCGTCAGCCCGAAGGACAGACCGGTGAGTTGCAGTATCACCGTCAGGGCCAGCGGGCCCAGCAGTCCGGCGCCGGGCAGTTTGACCCATCGCCCGCCGACGGCGCCGACAGCGACGATGACGGCCAGCATTGCGAGACTGAGATACCAAGGCGCCGAATCGGATTCGGCCACATTTGCTGCCGGATGCGACCGATCGGCGTGAAAGACCAGGGTCACCACGAGCGGAATGGTCGCGGTGACGAGTGCGACCCGCAGGTATTGGACGACGGAGACGACCCGATCGTCGCCGCCGAGTTCGCGGGCGATGGCCACCAGACCCGACGCGCCGCCGGCCACCAGTGCCAGGGCCCCGGTCAACGGGCTGACATCACGGTGCAATCCGAGCAGCCCGCCGGCCACGATGCTCAGGACCAACGTCGCCACGGCAATCGCCAGCACGATCACCCAGTCCGAGCCGATCGCACTGACCGCGTCTCGGTGAACCATCGTGCCGATGTAGACACCGAGCACACCTTGGGCGATCACCCCGGCCGGGCGCGGCATCCGGTCGGGGGCCAGCGCGGCCAAGGCCAGCACGATGCCCACCGCGAGCCCGGCGAACAGCGCGGCCGAGGGAACGCCGACGAGGTCGAGCGGGACGGTGACGGCGGCAGTCCCGATGGCCAGCAGTGCCCACCGCAGCATCCGCGTCATCTCCGTCTCGCACCTCCCACCGAAATAGTAAGGGATGTCTTCATACTATTCACGGCCAACAGGGTCCTAAATGCACATACCGCTATGAATGCCAAGGTATAACTTCTCCATGGCAGCGACGTCGGCGACTGAACTACGTGAGTCGATGATGGCGGTGACCCGTCAGATGCGGCGGCACCGTCCGGACCATGGCCTGACCTTGAGCCAGCTGGAACTGCTCGGCGAGGCCAGTCGCAGCGGAACCACCACCCCGGCCGAGATGGGCGCCCGTCTGCACGTCCGGGCGCAGTCGCTGACCGACAGCATCAACGAACTCGTCCGCCGCGGCCTGATCGCCCGCCGTCCCGACGACCACGACCGTCGCCGTCAGCTCATCGAGATCACCGCAGCAGGGACGTCGTTGCTGCAGGCCGACCGCGCCGAACGGGACGCCTGGCTGCACGCCACTATGCGGGAGAACCTGACCGATCTGGAATTCGATCTGCTGATGCTGGTGGCACCGGTCCTGCGCAAGCTGGCGTACTCCGACGCCACTGCGGGCACACTTGGGTCATGACTGCCATCGCGACCGCCGCCGCGGACTGGATAGCACATGACCCCGACCCGCTGACCGCGGCCGAATTGTCCGCCTGCAGCCCGGATGAGCTCGACCGCCGTTTCAACAATCCGCTGACCTTCGGCACTGCCGGGTTGCGCGGACCGTTGCGGGGCGGGCCCGACGCGATGAATCTGGCCGTCGTCATGCGCACCACATGGGCGCTGGCCCAGGTCCTCAAGGACAGAGGCCTGGGCGGGTCGCATGTGGTGGTGGGCCGCGACGCGCGACACCGCTCCGACGAGTTCGCCTTGGCGGCTGCCGAAGTCCTTGCCGCCGAGGGCTTCCAGGTCCTTCTCATGATGGCCTCGGTCCCGACACCGGTGGTCGCCTATACCGTCCGGCACCTTCCCGCCGTGGCCGGAATCCAGATCACCGCATCGCACAATCCGCCCACCGACAACGGCTACAAGGTGTTTCTCGACGGCGGCATGCAGATCATCTCCCCCGCCGATCACGAGATCGAGGCCGCGGTGGCCCGCGCCCCACACGCCGACGAGATACGCCGGGCCGCAGTGGAAACCGGTGGCCTCCATCAGGTCTACGGCTACCTGGAGCGGGCCGCCCGGGTACGGCGCACCACCGGTTCGGTGCGGGTGGCGCTGACCCCGCTGCACGGTGTCGGCGGCGAGTACGCCCTTGATGCACTGGCCCTGGCCGGATTTGACGACGTCCACGTGGTCGAAGAACAGTTCAACCCCGACCCGGACTTCCCCACGGTCAGCTTCCCTAACCCCGAGGAACCCGGCGCTGTCGACGCGCTCCTGGCCCTGGCCGACGACGTCGACGCAGAGATCGCGATCGCGCTGGACCCCGATGCCGACCGGTGCGCCGTCGGGGTGCCCGGACCCGATGGATGGCGCATGCTCACCGGCGACGAAACCGGTTGGCTGCTGGGCGATTACATCCTTTCTCAGCTCGAACCGGGCCCGGTCAGCGAAGCCGCCCTGGTAGCCAGTACCGTGGTCTCGTCGCGGATGCTGGCGTCGATCGCTGCGGTGCACGGCGCCCAGCACTCCGAAACCCTCACCGGATTCAAGTGGTTGGCCCGCGCCCAGTCTCCCGGCAACACCCTGGTCTACGCCTACGAGGAAGCCATCGGGCATTGCGTCGACCCGGCCTCGGTTCGCGACAAGGACGGGATCACCGCCGCGATCCTGGCTACCGACCTCGTGGCCGCACTGCGCGATCAGGGTCGCACCATGCTCGATGCCCTCGACGATCTGGCCAAAGTCCACGGCGTGCACGTGACGGGGGCGGTCACGCGCCACGTCGACGATGCCGAGGCGGCCATGACCCGTTTGCGCGGAGCCCCGCCGACCGAACTGGCCGGCATCGGCGTCACCGTCGATGATCTGCTGGAGCGGGTGGGACAACAGCGCACCGACGCCCTGATCTTCACCGGCAGCGACGCCGACACCTCGGTCCGAGTGGTGGTGCGTCCGTCGGGAACCGAGCCGAAACTCAAGTCCTACACCGAAGTCCGCTGCGCACCGACCGATGACCTGAATACCGCCCGGGCGCACGCCCAGAAGCTCAGCCAGGACCTGGCCGACGCCGCAACACGCTGGTAGCCGCAAAAGCGATGCCGGACTGGACATATCAACCGCTTCGCCCCATCGCGTCCGCGGTCGTCGGGGAACGTCGTACCCAGCGCTGGGCGTTACGGTTCTTGGCCACGCTGGTCGAGGCGGGTGGGTACCGATGGATTCCACGGGTATTCGATCACCCGCCGGTGCCGCCCGACTGGGCCGAGCGCTTCGGAGCGGTGGTTCCGCCGTCCGTGGCCCGCGATGCCGTGCGGGTGTTGCCGGTCCAGGGCGCCGGCATCATCGAGATCGCACCGGTGACGGCTGCCGATATCGAGACCGTGCGGCAGGCCGCCACCGGTCGGCGCTGCCGTGTCGTCGCCCGGGTGGATTCCGCCGAGGTCGCCGAGCTGCTCGCCGATGACGTCGACGAGGTGGCCATCGGTGACACGAGCGAGAACTGCTATCTGACCGACCCGGATATCGCCGCCGCCGTTGCGGTGCTGCAGGATCCAGACGCTGTCGTCCTGGCCCGGCCCTCCGTGCTGCTGGCGAGCGGGCCGGGCTGGTTCAACCGCGTCGTCGAGGCGGCCTCCCGGACGACGACGCGGCCGCCGAGCCTGGCCGATGCCGGGCTCAACCCGTTTCGTTGGCCGGGCTGGTTGTGGGGTGTGCTGGCCGGACTCGGCTTGATCGTGGCCGGTATCGGCGCGGGCGCCATCACGCTCGGGCCGGTGTTGTTGAGCTATGACCGGTCCTATCTCGGCCTCGGCGTGGATGATCTGCGCCGGATCAACGACAACCTGGTGCATTTCATCCAGCACGACCGGATCAGCATGGCGGGCAACATGATCGGCCTCGGTGCGCTGTACACCGGATTGTGCTGGGGCGGGATCAGGCGTGGCCTGGCGTGGGCCCGCAATGCCCTGCTGATCTCGGGGCTGGTCGCGTTTCTCACGCTGTTCTACTTCGTCGGAACAGGTTTCGTCGATCCGCTGCACACGCTGGTGGTGGTGACACTGTTCCCGATGCTGCTCGCCGCGGTGTGGAACAAGCCGGACCCGCCCCGCTGGCGGTCACTGCCCGACGGTCCGGAGTCCCAGCGCCGGCGCGCGCTGTGGGGTCAGCTGCTGTTCATCGGCCTGGGCGCCGGGCTCGCCGTCGCGGGGGCGACCATCTCGTTCGTCGGCCTGACCGACGTATTCGTCTCCACCGACCTGGGATACATGCACACGCACGGTGCGGCCCTACGGTCCGCCGACCCGCAGCTGCTCAGCTTCATCGCCCACGACCGGGCCGGATTCGGCGGCGCGTTGATCGGCTCCGGGCTCGCGATCGCCATGATCGCGATGTGGGGGTTCCGTCGTGGCGAGCGCTGGGTGTGGTGGTCGCTGTTGATCGGGTTCGTGACGGGCACGCTGCCGGCGTTGGCCGTGCACTACGCGATCGGCTACACCACCTTCATCCATCTGCTGCCGGTGTACATACTCGTGCTCGCCACCGCGGCGGCACTGGTGTTGTCCCGGCCCTACCTGACGGCCAGAGCGCCTCAGCGCGGGCCGAACTGACGGTCCCCGGCGTCCCCGAGTCCCGGGACGATGTAGGCGGCTTCATTGAGGCCTTCGTCGATGGTCGCGGTGATCAGCCGCATTTCGGGGGCAACCTTCTCAATCGCGGCGATCCCCTGCGGCGCGCACACCACACACACCGCGGTGATGTCGACGGCGTTGCGTTCCCGCAGCAGGTCGATGGTGTACGCCATCGACCCGCCGGTCGCCAGCATCGGGTCGAGCACGAACACCGACCGTGCACTCAGGTCATCTGGCAGCGACGCCAGGTAGGGCGTCGGCTGATGCGTCGTCTCGTCGCGCGCCATCCCGACGAAACCCACCTGCGCCTCGGGAATGAGGGCATGCGCCTGGTCGACCATCCCCAGCCCGGCCCGTAACACCGGTACCAGCAACGGCGGGTTGGCCAATCGCGAGCCGGTGGTGTCGGTCACCGGCGTGCGCACCGCGATCTGCTCGGATGTCGCGTCCCGGGTGGCCTCGTAGACCAGCATCATGGTCAGGTCCCGCAGCGCGGAGCGGAACCCGGCGTTGTCGGTCCGCTCATCCCGCAGGGTGGTCAGCCGTGCGGCGGCCAGGGGGTGGTCGACGACCCGTACATCCATGCGCTGACCTTATCGGTCGGTACCGCTGCCGTGCAGATCGATCCGGTGACGGGACGGCGCGCTCGATGTGTTCTGATGTCGCACATCTCGCGTGATGTGCGCCGATTTCTACCGTAGGGCAGTCATCCTCGCGCACGAGCAGCTCTGAGGTAGAAACCGGCGAGCACCGCCTTCTGAGACAGGTCACGATTCAGGGGAACCGATCAGAGCCGGCGGGCGTCCTAACCACATGCCCGCCGACACCCTGCGCGCCGACCTGGCGGCCATCCGCGCCCTTGGCGACGCCCTCGACGCACACGCCGCCGATCTCGCCGCCGTGGCCACCGCCCTCCGATCGATGCCGCCACCGGAGGCCGCCCTCGGTCCGATCGGCGAACGGTTCGCCGCTGCCTTCGCCGACGCCGTCAGCGCACACAGCGCTGCGGTCGCGACGTTGAGCGCACGCACCGGCGCGGGGGCCGTCAGCGCCGGAAACACCGCCACCGGCTACGACGCCGCCGGTCAGCGGGCCGCCCAGTTGTTGCCGCGGGTGTAGCCGTGCCCGCATCCGCCACCGCGCTGGCCGCGCCGCTATACGAACTGCGGGAAATGGTGGGCAGCGGCCGGCCGGAAACCGGTCCCACCGTGACGGCCCTGGATGGCGCACATTCGGCCCTGTCGGATATCGCGGCCGCACTCGGGCGATCGTGGGAGCGCGCCGCTGCCGATTGGTCGGGTACGGCCGCAACCGCGGCCGCCGATTTCGCGACGGGCACCGCCGCCGAGGTGACCGGCCTGGCTCAGGAGGCGAAGGCACTGAGCGCTGCTGCCCGCCGTGCGGGCTCGGCGGTGGCCGAAGCGAGGTCACGGCTGCAGGCGATCATCGACCGCTTCGAGGAACGCGCCGCCGCACTGGCTCCGCACCTTGATGAGCCCGGCGTGGCCCAGGAGTTGCAGGCCGAGGCGCGACGTGCCGTCACCGAGGCGTCGGCCGTCGTCGACGAACTACGCGCCGAACTGGACCATCAGGCCGGTGCCGTCACCGGCGCCATCAACGCCCCGGCCCCGGCAGGTTTCTCGGCCGGTGCCGGCGGTGTCGCACCGGCCTCGCCGGGGTTCTCCGGGGGTGCGCCGTCCGCCACCCCGGTGAGCGGTTGGACTGGTGCCGCGGATCTTCCGGCGGCATCGGGGGCCGATCGCTCCGAAGCCCCGGTCGGACTGCGTGACCCCGGGATGTTCGGCGAGGGCGTGGCGGTGCGGTTGCCCGACGGCACCACTGCGGTGGCGCCCAATGCCGTCGCGGCCAGCGCCGTCCGGCACGCGCTGACCCAGGTGGGTGTGCCCTACCGGTGGGGCGGCACCACGCCAGGCGTCGGGTTGGACTGCAGTGGATTGACTCAATGGGCCTATCACGAAGCCGGACTGGACATTCCACGGCTGGCCCAGGAACAGGACATCGGAAAGGCGGTGTCGGCAGGAACGCTGCGGCCGGGTGATCTGGCGGTATGGGACGGGCACGTCGCGATGATCGTCGGCGCGAATACGATGATCGAGGCCGGGGATCCGGTCAGACTGTCGCCCGTCCGAACCACGAACGCCGGTCAGGGTTTTCAGGGTTTCTGGCGCCCCACGGCGTGAACGGTCAGGGCAGCACGTCGGCCCATTTCAGATGCTCGAAACCCAGCGACATTGCCAGCGCCCGGTAGCGATCCCGAGTGTCTCGGTAGGCGCCGTCGTCTCCCCGCGCCCATAGCACCGACTCCATCCGCTGCGCCAACCCGACGTGCTCACCGTCAAGCCGACACGCAAGCGCAGATCGATCCCGTCCCGACGGGCGACCTCGGCCGCGATCGGTGCGCCGAACACCGCCATCGTGTCACCGCAGGTCAGAGATGTCTCCGATATCGCGTCCTCGGTACTCGCACCTGGTGTCCACCTCGAACGGGAGACAACCTGACTGGCGTCGGAGGCACCCCATTAGGCTGTGCCGCATGGCTGCTGACATCGTGCCGGTCCGGCTCGGGCTCACCAAGGGTGACCTTTACACACTGTGGGCTCCGCGTTGGCGCGATGCCGGCGACGAGTGGGAGGCCTTCCTGGGTGAGGGTGACGCCCTGTATGCGTTCGAATCGGTCGCCGAACTGGCGGCCTTCGTCCGTACCAACACCGACAACGACCTCGCCGATCACCCGAAGTGGGACAAGCTGGCCGCGGCCAACGCGCACAAGCTGCAGCCGTCGGAGGACCGCGAGTACGACATCGTCGGGGTGCCCGACCTGGTCGCCGACAAGCCGACCGAGGAGTCCGTCGCGAGCCTGCACCGCACCCTGGTGGTGGTGTCGTCGATCGGCTCGGTGTGTGAACTGGCGGCCATCAGCAAGTTCTTCAACGGCAACCCCGTGCTCGGCACGCTCGGCGGCGGGCTGGAAGGCTTCACCGGCCGCTCTGGGCGCAAGCGTTGGGCCGAGATCGAAGCCGTGATCGCCCGGGGCTGGGACGGCGTGCTCGACGCCATCGACGAGATCGTGACCATCCCTGAGGACATCGACGCCGACGCGGTCAAGAAGGCCGAGGCCGAGCTCGAGGAGGACGCTCCCGAGGAGGACGAGGACGACCTCGCTGTCGACGCTGACGCCGAAGACACCGAAGACACCGAGGGCGACGACGAAGACGACACCGCAGACGCGGGCGAACCCGTGCGAAGCGCTGCCGACACCGCTGTCCTGGGTGACGACGAGGACTTCTGGCAGAAGGTCGGTATCGACCCGGTCCGCATCATGACCGGCTCGGGCACCGTCTACACCCTGCGCTGCTACCTCGACGACGATCCGGTCTTCCTCGGCCGCAACGGTCGCATCAGCGTGTTCAGCTCCGAGCGTGCACTGGCCCGCTACCTGGCTGACGAACACGACCACGACCTGTCGGACCTGGCCACCTACGACGACATCAGGACCGCCGCCACCGACGGCTCCCTGCGGGTGGACGTCGCCGACGAGAACGTCTACGTCCTGTCCGGCATCTCCGACGACATCGCCGACGGACCCGACGCGGTCGACCACGACCAGTTGGAGCTGGCAGTCGAACTGCTGCGCGACGTCAGCGACTACTCCGAGGACAAGACCGTCGACGAGACGTTGGCGGACACCAAGGCGCTCGGCAAGTTCGTGACCTATGTGCTCGGCGACGAGAACGCCCATAAGCCCGAGGCCCCGTACGCCAAGGCCGTCGAGCAGTGGGACGCGTTGGAGCGGTTCGTGGAGTCGCGCCTGCGGGCGGAGTAGCCGCTGCGGCGATGAGTTCTGGCCGCGGATGCGGTCAGACCACTCATGACCGCATCGACCAGCCTCTCCACCCACACCGTCTCGGTTCCCGGTGCCCGCCTGCACTACGAGGTACGGGGTACGGGCCCGCTGTTGCTGATTCTCGGCGCCCCGATGGCGGCCGCCGAGTTCGCGCCGCTGGCGCACGCGCTGGCCGGTAACCACACCGTGGTTACCGCCGACCCACGCGGCGTCGCCGGAAGTTCCGTCGACGATCCGGACCAGGACTCGACCCCGGAGCTGAGGGCCGATGACGCCGCGGCGATCCTCGATGACCTGGGCGCCACCTCAGCCGATGTCTTCGGCTCGTCCGGCGGCGCGGTGACGGGGTTGGCCTTGATCGCCCGGCACCCCAGCCGGGTGGGCACACTCGTGGCGCACGAGCCTCCCCTACTCGAGTTGCTGCCCGACGCCGCCGAGCAGCGCGCCGCCACCGAGGACATCATCGCCACCTTCAACCGGGACGGGATGTTCGCGGCGTGGGGCAAGTTCATGGCCAATGCCGGCTTCGACGTTCCGGCCGGTGCGCCGCAGATGCCGGAAGTGGCGGAGCCCAGTGATCAGGAACTGCGCGACGCGGCGCACTTCTTCAACCACGAACTCCGGTCCACCACCCGGTTCCGGCCCGACGTCCAGGCATTGAAACGCGGGCAGGTCGTGGTGGGGCTCGGCGAGGAGTCCGGACATCTGCTGACCCAGCGGACCACGGTTGCCCTGGCCGACCTGCTGGGTGCACGTCCGGTGATGTTCCCGGGCGACCATGGTGGATTCATGGGCGCACCAGGGGCTTTCGCCGACGTGCTCCGCAGGGCGTTGCGCGGCTGACCTACCGCGCACCGGTCAGCTCTTGAGGACTTTCGGTGCGTGCCAGGTGCCGTTGAGCGCCTCTTCCTTGGGCCAGTACAACCGCAGGATCATCTGGAACGGGCCGGCCGGCGCGGGCAGCCAGTTCGCCTCCTTGTCCTGGCCGGGCGACTGGTTCTGCACGTAGATCGTGACGCCGCCGTCGGGGTCTTTGATCAGACTCGGCAACATCGGTGAATTGATCAGATACCGGTTGATCGGGTTCGTGACCAGCAGGCTCTGCGGCATCTTGTACATGGTGGTCGACCAGAACGAGTTGACGGGCGGCAACTGCCCCGGCGCGAACCGCACGGTGTAGTTGTCGGCCCCGGTCAACGGCGCCCCGGTCGAGTCGACGGCCAGCACCGGGTAGATGGCCTCGGCGCTGGAGTTGCCGTAGATGCCGAGCACCGCACCGGCCATCCGGTACACATAGTTGTCCTTCAGCGCTTCCCGGGTACCGAACAGCTGACTCGAGGTCACCTGCCCGGTGTCCAACTTGTCCTTCTTGAAGGTGTTGAGCTCGGTCCAGGCGTCGGCCATCCCGTCCCGCACGGCCTGCAGGGTTTCCTTGCTCATCGTGTCGGGGTTGAAGTCTCCGTCGGGGCCGATGCCGATGGTCGCGAAGCGAGCCCGAAGGTCCGTCTCCGACGGCACTTCCGGCGCGTACTTCAGGAGGAAGTTGAGGATCTGGAAAAACCTGGGCGAGGTCTTCTGCTCGTCGGGAGTCAGTGGCGCGATGAAATCCACCGCGGGGGCGCTCGCAGCGGGCTGTTTGACGAACGCCGAGAGCGGCTCGACGGTGTATCCGGCCTGGATCTTCTTGACGTTGTCGATGTCATCGGGATCGAACAGCTGGGTGCGGTAGATGACCAACGCGAAATCGGTGTCGGAGCGGATCACGTCGGTGATGCCTGCGGGCTTGTCACCCTTCCAACCCGGGCCGGCCAACAGGTACTTGCCGCCGCCGTTTCCGGTGGTGCGGCTACCCACGTAGGCGAAGTTGTAGGTATAGCTGTCGATGAACTGCAGCGAGTAGTACCGGCCGGCCTCGATCGGCGGCACCGTGAGCACCAACGGTTCGGCTCGCAGATCAGCGCCCAGCATCGTGTAGGGCGTATCGGAATTGGGCGTCTGGATCGTGGTGTCCTCGGGGGTGAACACCCGCGCGATGCTGTGCGTCTGGTTCCAGTCGCCCCGGTACTGGGGATTGGCTTTGTCGACGAAGTAGGCGTGCTGGATGCGGTACGAGTCGACCATCGGGAAGCCGTATATGTAAGCCTCCTTGGCGATCTGGCGCACCATCTCCGGTGTCGGCGCCGCGGTCGGCGGCTGGTCGGACCCGCCACAACTGACGACCGAAGCAAGCAGTAAGGCGGTCAGTCCGTACGCCAGATACCTCATCCACACTCCTCATCGCGAACGTCACTGGCGCGGCAGTTCACTGCCGCGCCAGTCAGAAGGGAAATTCTCAGCAGGGGTCGCCCGGAGGCGTGTAGTAGGGCACGCCTTCGACTGTGTAGCAAGGGACTTCGCCCGGAACATACGGGACATGTGCCGCCGCGATGGCAGCTCCGGTGGCAACATCGCCGGCGACGTTGGTACACCCGCCTGCGGCGAAGTGGCGCCCGTCGGCACCGGCGCATACGTCGGCACCGGCGGTGGGCACGGCGACCAGCGGGAGGACCGCCGCGGCGGTAGCCAGTACTGCTCCGGACAACACGGTGGTGATGAGTCTGGCCATGGGTTCTCCTTGTTCAACCGGAGTGGAGCAGGTCGCGACGTTGTCCGATCGCGAACATTGTCGCGCTTGCTGAATTGTCGCAGCCGCAAGCGCAGCTGTTACACACTTCGGTCGAATATTTTTCGCCGGGCTGGGTTTGCCGGCCGCTCAGCCGACCAGCACCGCGTACCGGGGTTTGATCACCTCGTCGATCAGGGCGAGCCGTTCATCGAACGGGATGAAGGCCGACTTCATCGCGTTGATGGTGAACCGCTCGAGGTCGCTCCAGCCGTAGCCGAAGGCCTCGACGAGGTGCTGACTGCGTTCGCCACGAAGGCAGCCGGACCGTGCGCGTCTGGGTTCGGATCGCGGCCGGGGACTCCGAACAGAAGCGGAAGGACTGCTGTGCAAACGATCCCGCTGACCTTGCGGGCGAAGTCGAGGACTTTGGGGGGTGATGCTGGGCATTTCGGCGATGACGATGACCGCCGGGCCGTCGCCGCGCCGAAAGATCATGCGGGTCTTGGATTGGTAGGTGAACTCTGATCGCTGGAAATCCGACTATTTCCGAGAAGGTCGTGCCGATTGGGTCCGTACCGAAGGGGATCTGGGGCACTTCGCCGCTCATGAACCACTGCTCATTCAGCATGCGAACTGTTCTATGCGGTGTATTCGTGACGAGATTTGAATCTTGGTCTGCCGCACTAGCCAACGACTAGCCCACCGTTTCATACATGGCACGCTGTTCCGGTGTCCAAGACGTAGCGGGAATGGATACCCTCCTGTCAGGTCACATTTATCAGGCCTCCGGCACCGGCTCAGGCCAGCCGCTGGATGCCGTAGAACCCGTCGCAATACAGCCCTTCACCCACCCAGGTGACCCCCTGCAGCTCGCTGGGCAACTGCCACAACGGCCGGCCGGTTGCGGAGTCAAAGGCGGTCGCCGGACCGAAGCGACTGCGGCTCGCCGGGTCGGGGTCACCGTTGCCCAGAATCTGGGTGCCGTTCGCGGCGATGAGTACGACGATTTTCGACCTGTCCAGAAACGCACCGGTACCGTCACTGCAGTCTCGCACCCGCATTGCCCCGGCAGTGCCAGTCGTGTACGAAACAACGCACAGATTGCCAAAACCGCCGAGGCTGACACTCGCCTCCTGAGGCAGCGGAATCTGCTGGGTCCACGTGAGTTCTCCGGTCAGGGCATCCACCCCGGCGATCTCATTCTTCTCCTGGTTGTACACGATTGGCGATGTGACACCCGACGTCGAATACTTCGCCCATCTCCGAAACTCGAAGCCGCCCGTCTCCGTGGTGGAGGGAAGCCGATAGCCCCGATCTGCAGGAATCCGCCAGGCGAGTTTGCCGGTGAACGAGTAGAAGTCGATATGCTGCTTGGGTCGCCGCTTGTCCGACGAAACACCGTTGGTATACACCGACACAGCAATGCCGCGACTGGTGGCAACTACTCCGTCGCTTTCATCGACCGCGAACAGCTGGTCGCCGGTCTTGGCGTCGTAGAACGTCGTCGTGGTACCGGCCGCGCCGGCTACGATGCCTTGATCCAGGAACACGGAGGTCCTCCCCGCTAACGGCTTCGACCACAGCTGCCGTCCCCGATCATCGAACACCGTGAATTCTTCTTGCAGATTCGCGGCCAACACACCGGCGCCGCCGTAGATTTCGGCGGGGCCCCCCTTGGCCCGCTTCGATTCCTTAGTCACACCAGTCGCCATGTCGATGAGGATGGCCTCCCCTCCGTTGGTGCAGAGGGCGACCTGGCCCGAAGTGCCGATGACACAACGCTGTTGCATGCTCCGCAACGGTTGTTGCCATCGCGGTGAGCCGTTGGCGGCATCCAGCGCGACCATCATGGAGCCGTCCACCATGATGATGACGGTCTTGGCATCACCGCCCAGGACGTGGACAAGACCGAGGGTGTTCCCGCCTGGCGGATAGGTCCACAGCGGGGTGGTGGGCGCGCTGGTCAGGGTGGGCGCCTTCACCGCGCCCGGCGGACGCTCCTCCGCAGCGATCTCGGCCCGACCGGCCGCGGTATCGGCCTCCGACAACGGCTGCGACCCCGAACCGAACGTCCAGGCCAGGACCCCGCCGACCACCAGCGCCACAACAACCACAACCGCCGCGACGATCATCCCGATCACCTTCGCCCTGCGTCGGCGATCCTCCTCCGGCGGCGGGGGTGTGAACTGGGGCGGGTACCCGTACCCCGGTGGCTGAGACGGGAACCCCGGGGCGGCGCCGAATACCGGCGGACCGAACGGCGAGGAACCGGGCTGACCATCGTTGTCGCCCCACGGCGAACTCCCCCACTGGCTCACAGCCGGAGTCTAATTCAGCCGTTTCTGCCCGCCCCGCGCCAATCGCTCAGCCGACCAGTACCGCGTACCGGGGTTTGATCACCTCGTCGATCAGTGCGAGCCGCTCGTCGAACGGGATGAAGGCCGACTTCATCGCGTTGATGGTGAACCGCTCCAGGTCACTCCAGCCGTAGCCGAAGGCCTCGACGAGGCGCAGCATCTCCTGGCTCATGGTGGTGTCGCTCATCAGCCGGTTGTCGGTGTTGACCGTCACCCGGAACCGCAGCCGCGCCAGCCGGTCGAACGGATGCTCGGCGATACTGGATGCCGCCCCGGTCTGTACGTTGCTACTCGGGCACATCTCGAGTGGAATTCGCTTGTCGCGCAAGATGGATGCCAGCCGGCCCAACTGTTGCGATCCGTCGTCGAGTTCGGTGATGTCGTCGACGATGCGCACCCCGTGCCCGAGCCGGTCCGCCCCGCAGAACGCGATCGCCTCGTGGATCGACGGAAGACCGAACGCCTCACCGGCGTGAATCGTGAAGCGCGCGTTGTTACCTCGCATGTACTCGAACGCGTCGAGGTGACGCGTGGGCGGGTAGCCGGCCTCGGCCCCGGCGATGTCGAAGCCGACAACGCCTTTGTCCCGGAATCGGATTGCCAGTTCGGCGATCTCACGGGAGCGTGCGGCGTGGCGCATCGCGGTGACCAGGCAGCGCACCGTGATGGTGCGCCCCTCGGCCGAGGCCGCCTTCTCGCCGTCGGCAAAACCGGCCAGCACGGCATCGACCACATCGTCGAGCGACAGACCCCGATCGATGTGCAACTCGGGAGCGAACCGGACCTCCGCATAGACGACGTTGTCCGCGGCCAGATCCTCGACGCATTCGAACGCGACGCGATGCAGCGCCTCGGGGGTCTGCATGACTCCGACGGTGTGGGCGAACGGCTCCAGGTAGCGCACCAACGAGCCGCTGTGGGCGGCCGTGCGGAAGAACGTGGCCAGCTCGTCGACCTCGGTGGCCGGCAGATCGTCATAGCCCAGCTGACCAGCCAGGTCGAGCACCGTAGACGGTCGCAGTCCGCCGTCGAGGTGGTCGTGCAGCAGGGCCTTGGGAGCGTGCTGGATCTTGTCCAGAGTCAGCGGCGTACTCATGTCCCCATCATGCGCGACGCCGGCGGACCTGCGCCGAGGAAACCACGCCGTTGCTGATGACGATCAGGCCAATACCGGCCCACCCGCGCGCATCCAGGGGTTGGCGGCACGGCGGCCGGTCAGGTCACCAGCGCATCATCGGCATGGGCCGAAGCGGGTGGCGCGCCGCCCAGCCCGCGGCGGTGCGCAGCAGAAAACCGTGGAAACCCTCATAGGGATGTGCCGCGACGACCTCTGCGACGGCCGCCCGGTCCAGACCACCGGCCAGCGCGCCCCGCGTCACGTCGATCCGGTCGGCGATGCGGAAACTCTCCACCCAGGTGTCCCGGCATGGCCGCAGCTTGTGGTGCTGCTCGACCATTTGCCGTACCCGTGCGACGTCGTCGACGTCGTAGTCGCCGGCAAGTTCGTCGACGAGTTTCACCGAAGGTCCCAGATAGTCCCAACCGGCGGTGAACAGGCCGATGTCGTGCAGGGCCCAGGCCAGCGCAATGTCGTTCGAAACCTCTTCAGTACCAAGTAGTTTCAGCTGGTAGTTCAGTCCGCGGTAGACATGGTTACGATAGTTCGGCGGTACCGCGAAGCGGTCCAGGATCCCGTCGATGAGGTCGTTTTTCACCACCACGGTCATCGTCAGAGTCTGCCATGCACGCACACGTCGATGAGGGCCTTTCCGACCAGACCCTGCTCTACGGCGGCATGCGCATCCGCGGTGTGACCGAGGTCGTAGCGATGGATCGGCAGTCCGTGCTCGGCACCGACCCCCATGGCGCCTGCGGCGACCGCGGCGTTGACATCACGCAACGCGGCGTCCTTGTACTCGGGGTCGGTGCCGTAGGTGTAGGTGAAACCGATCTGGGCGTTCTTCCTGAGGATGGCCGGCGACGGAAGCGGCACCACGTCGCCCGGACGGTAGCTGTAGACGTTGATATTGCCGTGCGGGGCAATGACATTGACGTCAGCATCCAGATTGGCGGCCAGGTCCACCTCGACGATGTGACTCACTCCGCCCGGCGATATCGCCAGAACCTCGGCTACGACGTCGCCGGCGCGATAGTCGATGACGTGGTCCGCACCGGCATTGCGGGCCAGTAGCGCCTTCTGCGGACCGCTCACCGTGGCGATGACGGTGGCGCCCGCCCAGGCTGCCAGTTGGATCGCGGCGTGGCCGACGGCGCCGGCTCCGCCGTGAACGAGAACCGAGGCCCCGGCGAGCGCCCCGGGTGCCAACTCATGTGGGCCGCGTTCGGCCGAGGTGAGCGCACGGTGGGCGGTCAAAGCCGGGATGCCCAGGCAGGCGCCCACGTCCAGACTCACACCGTCGGGAAGCGGCACCACGTGCCGGGCGGGCACCGCAACGTATTCCTGCGCCGTCCCCGCCGGCCGGTCGAAAGCCACCTCCCACAACCACACCCGTTGTCCGACACGGACGTTGGTGACGCCGTCGGCGACGGCGGTGACGACACCGGCCCCGTCCTGGTTGGGCACCTGTTCGGCGAACTTCATGTCCGACGATTCACCCGACCGGCTTCGGCAGTCGGTCGGATTCACACCGGATACCGCGACCCGGACCAGCACCTGCCCGGGGCGGACCTCGGGCAGGTCGCGCTCGACCAGTTCCAGAACCTCGTCGGCGTTTCCGGTGCGGCGATAGATGACTGCTCTCATGGTCCAACGAAGAACCCGTTCGGCGGGCCCGGTTGTTCCCGTGGCTCGATCCTGGGGCGTCAGCCGATCCGGTCGATGATCAATGCCCGCTGCGTCGGCGCGGCGTCGCCGACGGTCCAGGCACCGTCGAGTTCGGCGAGCGCGCCGGGCAGCCGTTCGGCGGTGTCGGTGTACAGCGTGAACAGCGCCTCCCCCGTGGCCACCGGCTCCCCCGGCTTGCGGTGGATCCGCACGCCCGCACCGAACTGCACCGGTTCACCCGGCTGAGCGCGGCCGGCACCCAGCCTCCAGGCCGCCAGCGCCACACCCATGGCGTCGAGATCGCCCATGAAGCCGCCGTGCGGGGCCGTCACGGTCTCGCTGGCCGCCCCGATGGGCAGCGGGCGGCTCAGGTCCCCGCCCTGGGCCGCCACCAGCGCACGGAAGCAATCCATGGCGCTGCCGTCCCGCAGGGTCTCGGCCGGGTCGGCGCCGTCGATACCGGCCGCGTCGAGCATCTCCGTCGCCAGCGCCAGCGTCAGCGCGACGACGTCGGACGGCCCGCCGCCGGCCAGGACCTCCACCGATTCGGTGACCTCCACCGAGTTGCCGACGGTCCGGCCCAGCGGGCAGTTCATGTCGGTGAGCAGGGCCCGGGTCGGGACTCCGTTGGCATTGCCCAGGCCGACCATGGTGGTCGCCAGCTCACGCGACTCGGCCTCGGCCTTGAGGAATGCACCGCGACCGACCTTGACGTCCAGGACCAGGGATCGCGCGCCCTCGGCCAGTTTCTTGCTCATCACCGAACTCGCGATCAGCGGCAACGATTCGGTGGTGCCGGTGACATCGCGCAGCGCGTAGATCTTGCGGTCTGCCGGCGCCAGCTCGCCCGCCGCGAACACCGCCGCACCGATGTCCCGAAGTTGTTGCCGGATCTGGGCTTTCGACAGCTCCGCGGTGAATCCCGGGATCGCCTCCAGCTTGTCGAGCGTTCCCCCGGTGTGCCCGAGCCCGCGCCCGGCCGCCTGCGGAACGGCGGCACCGCAGGCCATCACGACCGGCAGCAGCGGGATGGTGATCTTGTCCCCCACCCCACCGGTGGAGTGCTTGTCCACCAGGGCAAGCGGCTTTCCGTCACGACGAAGATCGGTGAAGTCGAACCGCTCTCCGGAGTCGACCATGGCCGCCGTCCAGCGGGCGATCTCGGCCGGTGCCATGCCTTTCAGGAAGATCGCCATCAGCAGCGCCGACATCTGCTCGTCGGCGACCCGGCCGTGGGTGTAGCCGTCGATCACCCAGTCGATTGCGGCGTCGGACAGCACACCGCCGTCACGCTTGGTCCGGATGACGGTCGGCGCGTCGAGATGAGGCATGGCCGTCAACCTACTCGCCGGTAACTAGCGGGGCCCCGGAGTTGTTGGACCACTTGGCCTTACCCGCGCATCAGATCATCGGGCCCGAAGGCGTCGGGAAGCAGCTCACGCAGCGGTCGCGCGCCGTTCGGGTGGTCGATGAGCAGCTCCGGCCCACCGTGTTCGAGCAACACCTGCCGGCAGCGCCCGCAAGGCATCAGCAGACCGCCGTCGGGGCCCACACACACCAGCGCGACGAGCCTTCCGCCGCCCCCGGAATGCAGGGCGCAGGCCACAGCGCACTCGGCACAGAGACCTAGGCCATATGAGACATTCTCCACATTGCATCCGGCCACGATCCGACCGTCGTCAACCAGAGCCGCCGCCCCCACCGGAAAGCCCGAATAAGGCGCGTAGGCGCGGGTTGAAACTTCGATTGCCTTGTTACGCAAGAGATTCCAGTCGATGTCGATCGTCATGCGACAACCCCGGACGTAGGTTCTGAATGCATTCCGAAACCCCAATTCCCGACCCGTACATTAAGATAGGTAAGCCTAACTTTTGTGTGTTCAGCGGGCCGAACTGCTCAACCGTAATTCGTTCGCCACTACAAATGGGTTTAGAGTCGCCCCGAGGTTTGGGGCTAATTAACAGGCAGTCCCAGACGTCCCACCGATGGCGTTGGAGGGCCCGATGAGTACTCAGACGGAGGTACCGGCTCCGCAACCCAGGAAAGCACGACGGCGCACCCTTTATCGCGGTGATCCGGGAATGTGGTCCTGGGTGCTGCACCGTATTACCGGTGCCACGATCTTCTTCTTCCTGTTCGTACACGTCCTAGATACCGCGTTGGTCCGGGTGAGCCCGCAGGCCTACAACGAGGTCATCGAGACGTACAAGACCCCCATCGTCGGATTGATGGAGATGGGCCTGGTCGCCGCAGTGCTGTTCCACGCACTGAATGGCATCCGCGTCATCCTCATCGACTTCTGGCAGCAGGGTCCCCGCTACCAGCGGCAGATGCTCGCGGTCGCCGTCGGCGTCTTTGCCGTGGTCCTCATCGCAGCACTAGGAGTTCTCGGTATGCACATGGCGGAGCGGTTCCTGTGAGCGCGCCAGGAGCGGGCGAGTCGAGGTTGGGCCGTCCGGCACCGGTGTTGGAACGCGAACACGACCGACCGGCCGCGCTGGATCACCCCCGCGCGCCCCGTCGTCCCCGCGGCATTCCGTACTTCGAGAAGTACGCCTGGCTGTTCATGCGGTTCTCGGGTCTGGCACTCGTGTTCCTGGCGCTCGGCCACCTGTTCATCATGCTGATGTGGCAGGACGGCGTGTACCGCATCGACTTCAACTATGTCGCACAGCGCTGGGCCTCCCCGTTCTGGCAGATCTGGGATATGGCACTGCTGTGGCTCGCGATGATCCACGGGGCCAACGGCCTGCGCACCATCATCGGCGACTACGCCCGTAAGAACGTCACGAAGTTCTACCTGAATTCGCTGCTGCTGCTGGCGACAGGGTTCACGTTGGTTCTGGGCACCTACGTCCTGGTCACCTTCGACCCGAATATTGGGGGCTAACCAATGATTCAGGAACATCGCTACGACGTCGTCATCGTCGGTGCCGGCGGCGCCGGCATGCGCGCGGCCGTCGAGGCCGGTCCGCGCGTCCGTACCGCCGTGCTGACCAAGCTGTACCCGACGC
Source organism: Mycobacterium sp. NPDC004974 (assembly GCF_053600815.1). Lineage (NCBI taxonomy): Bacteria > Bacillati > Actinomycetota > Actinomycetes > Mycobacteriales > Mycobacteriaceae > Mycobacterium > Mycobacterium sp. NPDC004974. The sequence continues at coordinate 272,949 of NZ_JBSGAQ010000004.1, forward strand.
GCTCCCACACCGGCGCGGCACAGGGCGGCATGTGCGCCGCGCTGGCCAACGTCGAAGAGGACAACTGGGAGTGGCACACCTTCGACACCGTCAAGGGTGGCGACTACCTCGCTGACCAGGACGCCGTCGAGATCATGGCCAAAGAGGCCATCGACGCGGTGCTGGACCTCGAGAAGATGGGCATGCCGTTCAACCGGACGCCAGAGGGCCGCATCGACCAGCGTCGCTTCGGCGGGCACACCCGCGACCACGGCAAGGCTCCGGTGCGCCGGGCCTGTTACGCCGCCGACCGCACCGGCCACATGATCCTGCAGACGCTGTACCAAAACTGCGTCAAGCACGACGTGGAGTTCTTCAACGAGTTCTACGCGCTGGACATCGCCCTGACCGACACCCCGGCGGGCCCGGTGGCCACCGGCGTCATCGCCTACGAGCTGGCGACCGGCGACATCCACATTTTCCACGCCAAGGCGGTCGTCTTCGCCACCGGCGGTTCGGGCCGGATGTACAAGACCACCTCCAACGCCCACACGCTGACCGGTGACGGGCTGGGCATCATCTTCCGCAAGGGACTTCCCTTGGAAGACATGGAGTTCCACCAGTTCCACCCGACAGGCCTGGCCGGCCTGGGCATCCTGATCTCCGAGGCCGTTCGCGGCGAGGGCGGCCGGTTGCTCAACGGCGAGGGCGAGCGGTTCATGGAGCGCTACGCGCCCACGATCGTCGACCTCGCGCCGCGTGACATCGTCGCCCGGTCGATGGTGCTCGAGGTGCTCGAAGGCCGCGGCGCCGGACCGAACAAGGACTACGTCTACATCGACGTGCGTCACCTCGGCGAGGACGTGCTGGAAGCCAAGCTGCCCGACATCACCGAGTTCGCCCGCACCTACCTGGGTGTGGACCCGGTGACCGAACTGGTGCCGGTCTACCCGACCTGCCACTACGTCATGGGCGGTATCCCGACCACGATCCACGGCCAGGTGCTGCGCGACAACACCAACGTCATCCCAGGTCTGTACGCCGCCGGTGAATGTGCGTGTGTGTCGGTGCACGGCGCCAACCGTCTGGGCACCAACTCGCTGCTGGACATCAACGTGTTCGGCCGCCGTGCCGGTATCGCCGCCGCGGAGTACGCCGCCAACCACAATCACGTCGACCTGCCGGAGAACCCGGCCGACATGGTCGTGGGCTGGGTCGGCGACATCCTGTCCGAGCACGGCCACGAGCGCGTCGCCGACATCCGCACTGCCCTACAGCAGTCGATGGACAACAACGCCGCGGTGTTCCGCACCGAGGAAACGCTCAAGCAGGCGCTGACCGACATCCACGCACTCAAGGAGCGGTACAGCCGAATCACGGTGCACGACAAGGGCAAGCGCTACAACAGCGACCTGCTCGAAGCCATCGAGCTGGGCTTCCTGCTGGAGCTGGCCGAGGTGACGGTGGTCGGTGCGCTCAACCGCAAGGAGTCCCGCGGCGGACACGCGCGTGAGGACTACCCCGACCGCGACGACACCAACTACATGCGGCACACCATGGCCTACAAGGAGGGCAACGAGCTGCTCTCCGACATCCGCCTGGATTACAAGCCCGTGGTCCAGACCCGCTACGAGCCGATGGAGCGGAAGTACTGATGAGCGCCCCAGTCATCGACAAGCCCGAAGCCGGCGACCCGGAGCTGCCCCCCGTCCCCGAGGGCGCGGTCATGGTCACCCTCAAGATCGCCCGGTTCAACCCCGAGAACCCCGACGCCGCGGGTTGGCAGAGCTTCCGGGTTCCCTGCCTGCCCTCGGACCGGCTGCTGAACCTGCTGCTGTACGTAAAGGGCTACCTGGACGGCACGCTGACCTTCCGGCGCTCCTGCGCCCACGGCGTGTGCGGCTCGGATGCCATGCGGATCAACGGCGTGAACCGGCTGGCCTGCAAGGTGCTCATGCGTGACCTGCTGCCCAAGAAAGCGGGCAAGCAGCTCACCATCACCATCGAGCCGATCCGCGGCCTGCCCGTGGAGAAGGACCTCGTGGTGGACATGGAGCCGTTCTTCGACGCCTACCGCGCCGTGAAGCCGTACCTGATCACCAGTGGCAACCCGCCCACCAAGGAGCGCATCCAGAGCGCCACCGACCGGGCCCGCTACGACGACACCACCAAGTGCATCCTGTGCGCGTGCTGCACCACCAGCTGCCCCGTGTACTGGAGCGAGGGGTCGTACTTCGGCCCGGCCGCGATCGTCAACGCACACCGGTTCATCTTCGATTCGCGTGACGAGGCGGCCGCCGAGCGGTTGGACATCCTCAACGAGGTCGACGGTGTGTGGCGCTGCCGCACCACGTTCAACTGCACCGAGGCCTGCCCGCGTGGCATCCAGGTGACCCAGGCGATCCAGGAGGTCAAGCGCGCGCTGATGTTCGCGCGCTAGGTCTCGTCGCCGACGCTGCTTACCGGGCGTCGATTCTGCGCTCAGATCGTGTTTTCGAGGGGAATCACGATCTGAGCGCAGAGTCGGCGCCCGTTTTGCACTGTCACACATTGCGGGGCTGCCTCGTCTAACTCGTATGACCGAGACCAAGACACGAATTCCCGCCGTCACCCCCAAACAGGCCGGCCTGCTGACCCGCGCCATGTACTGGTACGCCAAGCGCCAGTTCGGTGAGGTCCCTGAACCGTTCGCCGTGGCCGCAAACCACCCGCGTCTGCTGGTCGCCAACGGCGTCCACGAGATGCTGCTGCAGGGCGGCTCCAAGAAGCTGCCCGCTACGGTCCGCGAGCTCGCGGTGTTCTGGACCGCCCGCACCGTCGGCTGCTCGTGGTGTGTGGACTTCGGCTCCATGCTGATGAGGCTGGAGAACCTCGACGTCGAACGGCTCAAGTCGATCGACGATTACGCCACGTCGCCACTGTTCACCGATGACGAGCGCGCCGCCATCGCCTACGCCAATGCGATGACGACAGACCCGCACACCGTCACCGACGAGCAGGTGGCCGACCTACGCCGGCGTTTCGGCGACGACGGCGTGATCGAGCTGACCTACCAGATCGGCGTGGAGAACATGCGGTCCCGGATGTACTCGGCACTGGGCATCACCGAGCAGGGCTTCAACTCCGGAGATGCATGCCGCGTTCCGTGGGCCCAGTGACCGTGTCGCTGGCATCAGGCTGAGCCAGGGTGGTAGAACACGTTACAGAAATAGCGGCGGCAGCCGCTGAAACCGCCAGCTCACCTAGGAATCAGCCATGCACTGGTACACCGGCAACACGTTCTATGACACGGTGCTGACCGCGGCCTTCGCGTTCGCGGCATTCGTGATCATCGGCGGTTTCTTCGCACAGAGTTCCTACGGGCGCTTCTCGACGACGAAACTCGGCTTGAACCTCAACCCGAAGCTCGGCTGGTGGCTGATGGAGATCCCCGCCACCGTGGTGTTCTTGATCAGCTACCTGGCCGGGCCGAACCGATTCGAGCCGACGTCCCTGGTGCTCGCGGGGATCTGGCTGCTGCACTACGCCAACCGCGGTTGGTTCTTCCCGCTCGCGATCCGCCAGGTGCCCGGCAAGCGCGGCACGTTCAACGTCTCGGTGATCGTGATGGGCATGCTCGTCACCTCCATGCACGGCTACCTCAACGGAACCCTGTTCAGCCAGGACTTCTTCGGGCAGTACACCACCGAGTGGCTGACCGACCCGCGATTCCTGGTGGGGTTGGTGATCTACCTGGGTGGGTTCGCGCTACTGGTCAATTCCGAATCGATCGTGCGGAACCTGCGCGACAAGAACAACCCGGGTGCTGCCGAATACCGGATCCCGTTCGGCGGCGGCTTCCGGTTCGTCACCAGCCCGGCCTATCTGGGCGAGATCATCGCCTGGTCCGGCTTCGCAATACTGACCTGGGCCTTGCCCGGGGTTGCCATCCTGTTGATCACCGCGGGCAACCTGATCCCCCGGGCGCTGGGCACCCACGACTGGTATCAGGAGAAGTTTCCCGAGTACCCCACCGACCGCAAAGCGTTGATCCCGTACGTCTTGTGACGCCGGATGCTGTCACGCCTCGGCGGGCGTGATCTCGATGAAAGCCATTGGCACACCCAGGGTCTGACTACTCACATCGAGGCTGCGCTCGAGCAGCTTCATGGGTGAGCTCCAGTTGGCGGCGATCACGGCGTTGGCATGCGCGTGTTCTGCCTCGGGCAGGATGCGCGCCACGCCGGCCACCACGGGGCCGATGGGCTTGCCGCGCAGGCTGCTCGCCACCACAAGGACATCCGGATTGTTACGGATGCGTTTGACCTTCCCGGTCGACGCATCGGTGCGCGCGTAGAGCTTGCCGTCAGCGATGCCGTGGTTGATCGGGCTGGGCACCGCCTCCCCCGATTTCTTGAAGGTCACCAACACGATCTGCCGGTAGTTCCCGAACCCGGCGAAGGTGCTCGCGGTGGCCGGTCCGATGTCGAAGGCATCGCGGTGGCGCATCTTGTCCATGCCGCGGAACATCATTCGGCTGAACGTGTGCGCCAGGGTTCCGGGCTCGTTCGGCATCACTGTGCACCTCTCAGCGGGGATCCGGTGAACTTGTCGGGGTTGGCGATGTCCCAGACCGCGCAGACCAAGCCGTCCCGCACCGTGAAGACCGTGACCCGGGGCATCATCTCGGGGTAGCCGTCACCGGCCGGCGCCCCTGTGGTGTAGAGGCCCAACTGACCGTTGACGAGCGCAAATTGACTGCCCGCCAACCAATTCGGCCCGTAGCGCTTGGACAGTCCGAGGATGAACCGGGCCACCTTGTCCGGCCCGTGGATGACGCGGGCAGCCGTCGGGGCACGACGGTTCGAATCGCCGGTGAACGTGACGTCGGGATGCAGCAACCGCACGACGGCGTCGAGCTCCCCCGACGCCAGCGCGGCCATCAGCTCGCCCGCCACCTGGTTGTGCAAATCGTCGGCCGACGACGCAGGCGGATTGTCCGCGACCGCACGACGGGCCCGGGAGGCCAACTGGCGGGCCGAAGCATCGCTGACGCCGAGCACACCGGCGATTTCGGTGAACGGCAAGCCGAACCCGTCGTGCAACACGAAGGCCACGCGCTGATCGGGGGTGAGCCGCTCCAACACCACCATCGCGGCGAACCGGGCGTCTTCCCCGGCCACCACCGCGTTGAGTGGGTCGTTCGCGTCGAGCCCGGTCACCACGGGCTCCGGCAGCCATTCCCCGTAGTAGGCCTCGCGCCGGTGCGCCGCCGAGCGCAACCGGTCCAGGCCGAGCCTGCTCACCACGGTGGTCAGCCAGGCCCGCAGGTCAGCGATCGTGGTCTGGTTGGCTTCCCAGCGGATCCACGCATCCTGGACGATGTCCTCGGCGTCGGCGAAGGTTCCGGTGAGCCGGTAGGCCACGGCCAGCAGATGGGGCCGCAATTCCTCGAACTCGCCGACCCGAGCGCTCGCGGTCATGGCCCCAGTTTAGGACGCATCAGACGAACGACGCCCTCAGGCACCCACCATGACGTAGGTCTTGCGGATCGCCTCCTTGACGAACCACGTTCCTCGCCACCCCTTTGGCAGGACCAGCAGGCTGCCGGGCCTGATGTCGGCGCTCGTTCCGTCCTCACCGACGACGGTGCCGGAGCCCGAGATGATGTGGCACACCTCGGTCGCACTCGACCGGTCCGCGCTGAACTCACCCGGGCCGCATTCCCACACCCCGGTATCGGTCACCGCATCGGCCCAGACACCGAGCGAGGATTCCAGCTGGCCGCTGACGCTCGTCGGTTTCGGTTGCGGCTCGGGCATTTCGACCGTGTCCGCGTCAACATGAAGCAGGTTCGCACTCGTCTCCATCGCGTCAGCGCCCGGTGATCTTGTTCGCCACACGTGCCAGCCCACTCGTGCCGGACAGGCCACGCGTGGACTCGCGACGATCAGCGGTCCGGTACAGCGCATACATCGCCTGAACTCCCAACCACCGCAACGGCTCCGGCTCCCATTTTCGAACCCGACGCCCCACCCAGGGCAGCCGGGTGAGCGCGGTGTCGCGCTTGAGCACGAGATCGGCAAGGGTGTGCCCGGCCAGGTTGGTGGTGGTCAGGCCGCTGCCGACATAGCCACCCGCGGTGCCGAGCCCGCTCGCCCGGTCGAAGTCCACGGTGGCAGTCCAGTCGCGCGGCACCCCGAGCACCCCGCACCACGCGTGCTCGATCGGAACGTCGCGGGTCGCCGGGAACATGTCGCGCACCAGGGCGCCCAGAGCATCGATGGTCCACTGCTGGGTGGCTCCGCGATGATCGAGTGCCGAACCGTACCGGTAGGGGATCCCCCGGCCGCCCAGCGCAATTCGATTGTCAGCCGTGCGCTGGGCATACATGTAGCCGTGCGCGTAGTCGCCGAGGAGCTCGGCGCCGTTCCAACCGACCTGCTGCAGAACGGAATCCGGAAGGGGTTCGGTCACCACCATCGAGGAGTTCATCGGCAGCCACGCCCGGCGCTGTCCCGGCATGGTCGCGGTGAAGCCCTCAAGGCAGCGCAGGACCACCGGTGCCCGGACATCGCCACGGGCCGTGATGGCACGCCCGGCCTTGACGTCGGTCACTTCGGTCTGCTCGTAGATGGCAACGCCCATGCCCTCCACCACGCGGGCCAGCCCCTGAACGAGTTTGGCCGGCTGCACGCGCGCGCAGTGCGGGGTGAACAGAGCGCCCATGGCGCGCTCGACCCGGATGCGGGCATTGGATTCGTCGCCGGTGAGGACCACGAAGTCGTCCTCGGTGGCACCCCAACTCCGCTCGTAGTCGAGAGATTCGCGGAGCCGGCCCATCTGCGCCTGGTTGCGCGCCACATGCAGCACGCCGTCCTTGACCACGTCGGCGTCGATGCCTTCGGACTTCGTGACGTCGATGACCTCGTCCACGGCGCCCCGCATGGCCCGCATGAGTGCGACGACGCCGTCGTGGCCGTGCGTAGAGGCATAGGCGTCGCGGGATCCCGCAAGTTCGGCGGAGAGCCATCCGCCGTTGCGACCGGACGCCCCGAACCCGGCGAACTCCTTCTCCAGCATGACAATCCGGATGTCTGGCTGTTCGCGCTTGAGGTAGTAGGCGGCCCACAAGCCGGTCAGGCCCGCACCGACGATGCAGACGTCGGCTTCGAGCGAACCCGGCAGAGCCGGTCTTGATTCCGGCCAGCCCGCCGCGCGATACCAGAACGACACGCTGCCGTTCACGAAGTCATTGGCAAGACCGCTGGTCGTGCGACCGTCGGGGGACATCTTGGTTCTCCTGTACTTGTGCGGTTGATCAGTTGTCGGCGGGCAGGATGGTGGCGACGTCGGGATCGAACGTCAACCACACCTTTTGCCCCGCCTGGGTCGGTGTGATGCTGTCCGCGCTCTCGCGGACCAGCGCGACGGTGCCGTCGGGCAGGCTGACCTCGACCTTGCGGGAGTTGCCGAGGTAGATCTCCTGAATCACGGTGCCCGGCACCGCATTGACGACGTCCGGTTCGGTGTCGCCGGTGACGATGCGAAGCCGTTCCGGCCGCACCACGACGGCCACCGAGTCGCCACGCCTCGATTCACCCCGGCCGGCCACGAGCCGCCGGCCATAGGCATTGACGACCCGCCCATCCTCCAGTTTTCCCTGGAACAGCGACGACTCGCCGAGGAATCGGGCCACGAAGATGCTCTTGGGGTGTTCGTAAAGGTCGGTGGGCGAACCGATCTGCTCGATGCGCGCCTTGTTGAACACCGCGATGCGGTCCGAAAGCACCAGCGCCTCGTCCTGGTCGTGGGTGACGTAGACGAACGTGGTGCCGAGTTCACCGTGAATGCGCTTGATCTCGAGTTGCAGCGAATCACGCAGTTTCTTGTCCAGCGCGCCCAGCGGTTCGTCCATGAGCAGCACGCGCGGTTCGTAGACCATGGCCCGCGCGAAGGCGACGCGCTGCTGCTGACCGCCGGACAGTTCCTTAGGCATCCGCTTGCCGTAACCGTCGAGGCCGACCGTCTGCAGCGCAGCGGCGACCTTCTCGCGGCGCTCCGCTTTGGCCATCTTGCGCTGGCGCAGCGGGTATTCGACGTTGTCGATCACCGTCATGTGCGGGAACAGCGCGTAGTGCTGGAACACCATGCCGATGTTGCGGCGGTACGGCGGGAGATCAGCGACGGGCCGGCCGTCGATCAGCAGCTCCCCCTCGGTGACGTCGACGAAGCCGGCGATCATGTTGAGGGTGGTGGTCTTACCCGAGCCGCTGGGGCCGAGGAGGGTGAGGAACTCGCCCGGCCGCGCATCGAGGTCGATGGCGTCGACAGCCTTTTCCGACCCATAGGTCTTGGTCAGGCCGCGCAAGGTGATCGACGCACCGTGCGGGGTGTTGTCAGTGGACACGATTCCTCCTGCGCGAGTAGATGCCCGCGACGACGGTCAGACCTGTCGTGAGGGCGAGGATGAGAGTGGCGGCCGCAGCGATCGTGGGATCGGTGTCGCGCGTCACCGAGGCGTACATCTTGACCGGCAGCGTCTGCAGGTACGGGCTCTGGATGAACAGCGACAGCACGACCTCGTCGAAGCTCGTCGCGAACGCGAACAGCGCGCCCGAGAGCACCCCCGGCGCCACCAGCGGCAGTGTGACGGTACGGAACGTGGTCCAGCGGCCGGCACCGCAGATCGCGGCCGCATCCTCCAGCCGCCGGTCGAATCCCTGCAGGCTGGCCATCACCGGCACGATGACGAACGGCAGTGCCAGCACGCTGTGCGCGACGACGAAACCGAACAAAGTACCGAGCAGATTCAGCCGCAGGAACAACGCGTACAGGCCAACGGCGACCACGATCACCGGAACGACCATGGGAGCCAACAGGAATGCCCGTATCCCCTGCCGACCGGCCAGCCTGGTACGGCTGAGCGCCACCGCCGCGGCGGTGCCGAACAAGGTGGCGAAGACGGCCACCAGGACCCCGACCTCCAGGCTGGCCTTCAGTGCGGCGATCCACGCTGGATCTTCGAAGAACGTGCGATACCAGCGCGTCGACCATCCGCTCGGCGGGAAGGCGAACGACGGCCGATCGGTGAAGCTCAGCGGCACCACGATCAACGACGGTGCGACCAACCACACACCGACCCCCGCACAGAACAACCCGAGCAGGACATTCCAGAACGTCTTTGCATACCGTGTCATGCCGTGCGCTCCTTGCGGTTTCGGCGCAACAGGTACAGCAGGGCGGCAAGCACCAGGAAGGTGACGAGTAGCAGGACCACACCCATGGCCCCTCCCCTGCCCCAGGCCAGCAAGCTGGTGACCTGTACGTAGATCTGCTGGCTGATCAGGGCGTCGTCGGGAGCGCCGAGCAGCGCAGGTGTGACATAGAAGCCGAGGCTGCTGATGAAAACCATCAGGCAGCCGGCCCCGACGCCGGGCAGCGACAGCGGCACCCAGATTCTCGCGAACGAGATGACCGGTCGCGCACCGAGACTCGACGATGCGAGCACGAGCCGCCGGTCGATACCCGACATCACGGCATACAACGGCAGGACCATGAACGGCAACAGGATCTGGCTCATGCCGATGACCACGCCCAGGTTGGTACGCAGCAGCGGCACACTGCCCAGCCCGACGAACGACAGCAGGGTTTGGAGCGGCCCGCCGTCCTCCAGCAGGATCACCCAGGCGAAGGTGCGCACCATCAGGCTGGTCCAGAACGGAACCAACACGATGAGGGTCAGTGCGATACGGACCGCGGGCCCGAACGCGACCATGGCGTAGGCGTAGGGATAGCCGAGCACCAGGCAGATCACCGTGACTTCGAGGCCCGTCGTGAACGTGCGCAACAGGACGCTGCGCTGCACGGAATCGCCCAGATACCAGGCGAAATTGCCGAAGCCGAGTTCTGGGTCGCTGAACGCCTGCCAGAACATGATGGCCAGCGGCAGTCCGAACACCCCGAGGACGAGCAGAACCGACGGCGCCAACAAACCGATGTCGCCGAGCCTCCGACCGGAGGTGGTGGGAGTGGTCTGGGTCTTGGGTGGCGCTCCGCCCGCCAGAACATCGACCATCGTCATGGAACGAGACCTCCTAGCCCGCGAGCCAGGACGTGTACTTGTTGGCGATGTCTTCCTGGTGTTCGGCCCAGTACCCGAGATCAACTGGGAACCGGTCCTTTTCCCGCTCCGGCGTGGTGGTCAGGTACGACCGCGCCAGGTCGTCGAGTTGCGGCTTGGCATCGACGTTGATCGGGCTGTACGACGTCAGTTCGGCAAGCTTGGCCTGCTGCTGGGCACCGAGGTAGAAGTTGATGAGCGCCATCGACGCCTTGGGGTTCTTGGCGCCGACGGGAACGGCGATCGTGTCGGCCTCGGGCATCCACTGGTCCCAGATCGGAGCGAACGGCGCCCCGTTCTTGACCGCCGAGTACGCGCGACCGCTCCACACCAACGCCATATCGACCTGGCCGGACTCGATGAGCTGTTGGGACTGCGCGCCGGTGGTCCAGAAGACCGTGTCCTTGCGGATGCTGTTCATCTTGGCCAGCGCCCGGTCCATGTCGATCGGGTACATCGCGTCCGGGGCGACACCGTCGGCGAGCAGCGCACCCTCGAGGACGCCGGGGTCGAGTTCACCAGGCACGCCTTCGATCGCCCGCTTACCGGGGAACTTCGCGGTGTCGTAGAAGTCGGTCCAGGTCTTCGGCGGGTTCGCCCCGTACTTCTTGGTGTTGTAGACCACGATCAGTCCGTAACCCATTGCGGGGACCGAACAGTCGTCGGTCTTGGTGCCCGGGGGCAGCTTGCTGATGTCGACGATGCTGGTGTCCAGCGGCATGAACAGCGTGCCGCAGTTCTTGGCGGTGAACACGTTGGTGCTGTCGACCACATCCCAGGTCACGTTCTTGGAGTCGACCTGAGCCTTGATCTTCGAGTTCTCAGTAGGCCCGTCCTGCAACACCTTTGCGCCGGACTGCGCTGCGAACGGCTCGATCGCCGCCTTCGTCTGACCGTCCTGGAAGATGCCGCCGTACGACACGAACGTCAGGGTCATGCCCTTGAGTGCGCCTTCTTTGACGGTGCCGGCCTGCGGCGGTCCGCTGCCCAGATCCACGTCGGCCGCTTGGCCGGGACCCGCAGGCGTACACGCGGTGGCCAGGAGGGCCCCGGCAGCGATCAAGGCGGACACACTACGAGCGGCAGGCGACATCTTCATTGGGGATCTCCTTTGGATCTGGGCGGAAAGGTGTTCGCGGACGTGGGCACATCCGCAACGGGGCGAGCGGCCCGTCAAGTCGGCCAGTCGGTCGGGGGGCTGACGATCCAGATGAGCTCGACTGGCGCGTCACTCAGGTTGTGCACGGTGTGCGGCATGGACGTGCGGTACTCCGCGCTGTCCCCCGGTTCGAGCACGTAACGCTCACCGTCGAGTTCCAGGGTGGGGGTGCCGGCGATGACGATCAGGATCTCCTGCGCGTCACCGTGCACGTAGGCCTCGCCTGCGCTCGACCCGGGCGACAGTTCACCCGCGTAGACCTCGAGGTTTCGCAGCGGCTTTTGTGACAGAAGGTATTTCGAGCTCAGCTCTGATACCTCGATGGTCGGACGGGCCGCCTTCCTGAGAATGCGGACGTCGGTGACCTCGTCGTCGGTGAACAAGTCAGGCAGCACGATGCCGAGCGACTGAGCCAGCCGACGCAGGGTTCCGACACTCGCGTTGACCTGCCCGCGCTCCACCTGGCTGAGAAAGCCCGGGGAGATACCGGCACGATCGGCCAACTGTCGCAGAGACATCTTCCGCGCAGCCCGGAACTGACGGATCCGGGCTCCGACCACGGTGTCTGCCGCTTCAGCGGGATCCGGCTCGACGGTCGCACTCATATCGAAACATCCGTTCGTCTCAAAAGAGCAAGAGGATTGTTTTCAGCGAACACTTTGTTCGCTGAAACCAAACCCTATGTCTGGTTCGAGACGGTCCGCAAGGCCTCCATCACATCTCCCAAGAATTGTGATGCAGGACACACCCATGCGTTATCGGCGGCGACCTGGCGATAGACCCACGATTATCGTTGCGATAGTCGGTCTTTACGAGGGATTTCGTTGCCCCCCGACGGGGGCCTAGTGCCTGCCGAGCACGTGTGGACCCGTGCGCTCAGGCACCCCCGTGGCGAAGCGCGCCAACGACCACTGAGCGACATCCGGGTCCGGCGTGCGTCCCTCTGCCAGATCGGCGAGCACCTCGCCCATCAGTGCGGAGTACTTGAAACCCTCCCCCGAGTCGCCGCATGCCACGACAATTCCACCCTCGAGTCGGTCGACGATGAACCTGCCGTCGGGAGAGTCGGTCCAACTGCAGACCTGAGCATTGAGCACGGTCGGAACCACTGCGGGCATGTCGGTCTGCACCCGGTCACGGAGCACCGCGGACCGCCCATCATCAGGGGTCCGGTCGACATCGCCGGCCCGGTAGTCCCGCAACGGGGCATCCAAACCGATCTTGTAGCCCGCACCGGGCGACGGCATGGCATAGATGCCCGGACGGTCGCCCGACGGTCCATCGAACAGACATGGAAAGTCGTCGGTGGCAGCAGGATTCGCGGGATCGCCGAAGTACACCACCTGTTCCAGATACGGGTGTAGCGACAGGTCCAGCCCGAGCGGCGACAGCAGCGGCGCCGCTCCCGGCCCGGCCGCGATCACCGCGACATCGGCATCGATGATGTCACCGTCTGCCAGCACCACGCGGACGCCGTTGGCGGCTTTCTCGACGCGTGCCACGTCACGCTCGAGAAGCGTTGCGCCGGGGGCACTCTGAAAGATCTTCGACTGAGCCAGCAGCGATGCTTCGGCGAGCACGACACCGGCGACCGGCTGCCAGAGGGCGTCACGCCCGTCGCCGCGCAGACCAGGAAAGAACCGGTCCACATCCGCCGCAGGCACATTGGCGTACGCGACGCCAAGGGCCGCCAATGTCGACTCCACGGCCGGCAGCGACTCGTCGTCGCGCCACAGCAGACCACGGGTGAGGAACACCGGGGTTCCCGCCCGCTCGGCAAGGCGGTGCATCGCGTCGACACCACGCTGCGCCGTCCGCACCCGCATCGGGTCAGGGTCGGCGAGCCGCCACAACCGGGTCGATCCCGCCGAGGAAGACAGTCCGTTCAGCGGGCCGTAGCGGTCGATCAGCGTCACCCGGTGCCCGCGGCGGGCGAGCTCAGCCGCGGCGGGCAACCCCCACGCGCCCGCCCCGATCACCACGCACGTCATGGTCACGGCGGGCGACCTCTAGACCAGACGCTCAGCGCTTGCTGAAAATCGTTCGGTGCCACTCTTTTTCGGCCACACCGGTGATGTCGCTCATCACATGCTTGATGGTGAGGTACTCCTCGAACGAGTAATCGCTCATGTCCTTGCCGAAGCCCGACGCACCGACGCCGCCGTGCGGCATCTCGCTGATGATCGGGATGTGGTCGTTGACCCACACACACCCGGCATTGATCTCGCGGGAGGCCCGCTGCGCCCGGTACACGTCCCGGGTCCAGGCCGAGGCGGCCAGGCCGTAGTCGGTGTCGTTGGCCTGCCGGATCGCGTCGTCGTCGTCGGTGAACGCCCGCACGGTCAGCACCGGACCGAAGATCTCGTCGCGGTACACCTCAGAGGTCTCCGCGACATCGGCGATCAAGGTAGGCCGGTAAAACGCGCCGGGCAGATCCGGGATCACGCCTCCGGTGACGACGCGGCCGCCCTGCTCGGGCGCGCGGGCCACCATGGCGGCGACCTTGTCCCGGTGCGCGAACGAGATCAGCGGGCCCAGGTCCGTGTCGGGATCGTGCGGATCGCCGACGACGATCTTGCTCATCACCTCGGCGACGCCGGCGACGAAGTCGTCGTACAGGTCGCGGGCGACGATCGCCCTGGTGGCGGCGGTGCAGTCCTGGCCGGTGTTGATCAGGGCACCGGCGACGGCACCCTGGATCGCAGCATCCAGGTCGGCGTCGTCGAACACCACGAACGGCGCCTTGCCGCCCAACTCGAGTTGGGTGCGGTGTCCGTGTACCGCGGCGGCGGTCATCACCTTGCGGCCGACCGCGGTGGATCCGGTGAAGGTGACGACGTCGACGTCGCGGTGCCCGGCCAGGGCGGTGCCGACGTCGGCGCCACCGCCGGTCACGACGTTGAACACACCGTCGGGCAGGCCGGCCTCGGTGGCCAGCCGGGCCAGGGTGAGGGTTGTCAGCGGGGTGATCTCGGCGGGCTTGATGACGACGGAACAGCCGGCGGCCAGCGCCGGGATGACCTTCCACACCGCCATCTGCAGGGGATAGTTCCACGGCGTGATGGTGGCGACGACGCCGACGGCTTCACGCCGGATGCTGGAGGTGTGGTCACCGGAGTACTCGGCGGTGGCCTTTCCCTCCAGGTGGCGTGCCGCACCCGCGAAGAAGTCGATGTTGTCGACGCTGCCGGGGACATCGAACTCAGTGGCCAGGCGTACCGGCTTGCCGGTCTGGCTGACCTCCTCGGCCACCAGCTGATCGGCGTGCTCGTCGGCGAGCTTGGCCAGCTTGGCCAGGACCGCCGACCGCTCGGCGGGCGTCGCCTTCGACCAGGTGGGGAACGCCTTGCGGGCGGCATCGACGGCGTTGTCCACGTCGGCCGGAGTGGCCAGGGCGTAGTCGACGACAGGCCGGCCGGTCGCGGGGTCGATGATCTGATGGGTGCCCCCGGCCGTCGCCACAGGCGCACCGTTTATCCAGCTGCTCGTCACATTCACTGCCACGTTCATGGGGCCCCACGGTAACCGATGGGTCATCCGATCTCTACGCAATCCCGCGCTTAGGCCCGGTTTAAACGAGGGATTTCATCGATTCGGTTGCCCTAAACGACGGATTCCGTGCACAATCGGTGCATGACCAACCCTGAGGGTGAAGACCTTCAGCCAGTGCCTCTGCGGGTGAACCACAATTCTCGCACCGCCTTTCAGCTCGACGAACTGTCGAAGGCGATCATCGAGAAGCTGCAGGCCGACGGCCGACGTTCGTATGCCGGAATCGGTAAGGCCGTGGGCCTGTCCGAGGCGGCGGTGCGCCAGCGCGTGCAGCGCATGGTCGACGCCGGCGTCATGCAGATCGTCGCGGTGACCGATCCGTTGCAGCTCGGGTTCGCCCGGCAGGCGATGATCGGCATCCGCTGCACCGGCGACACCCTCAAGTTGGCCGAGAAGTTGTCTGCCATCGAGGCCGTGGACTACGTGGTGCTGACGGCCGGGTCCTTCGACGCCATCTGCGAGGTGGTCTGCGAGGACGACGACAGCCTGCTGGAACTTCTCAACACCCAGATCCGCTCATTGCCAGGAGTGATAACCACCGAAACCCTCGTCTATCTGAAACTCGTCAAACAGCAATACAATTGGGGAACTCGATGAGCGTCACTGAAAAATCCGATCTGGCAGCCAAAGCCAACCGCCACCTGTGGGGGCACTTCGCCCGCCACGGGGAGGGCATCACACCACCGATCATCACGCGCGGCGAAGGTGCCCACATCTTCGACGACAGGGGCAAGAGCTACATCGACGGCCTGTCCGGCCTCTTTGTCGTCCAGGTCGGCCACGGCCGCAAGGAACTTGCCGAGGCCGCGGCCAAGCAGGCCGAGAAGCTGTCCTTCTTCCCGCTGTGGTCCTACGCCACTCCGCCGGCCATCGAACTGGCCGAGCGCGTCGCCAACTACGCACCGGGTGACCTGAACCGGGTCTTCTTCACCACCGGCGGCGGCGAGGCCGTCGAGAGCGCATGGAAGCTGGCCAAGCAGTACTTCAAGCTGACCGGCAAGCCGGGCAAGTACAAGGTGATCTCGCGGTCGATCGCCTATCACGGCACGCCGCAGGGAGCCCTCGCCATCACCGGCATCCCGGCATTCAAGGCGCCGTTCGATCCGCCGACCCCCGGCGGTTTCCGGGTGCCCAACACCAACTTCTACCGGGCACCCGCCGAATACGGTAACGACGAGAAGGCGTTCGGCCGCTACTGCGCCGACCGCATCGCCGAGGCCATCGAATTCGAGGGTCCCGACACCGTGGCCGCGGTGTTCCTCGAGCCGGTGCAGAACGCCGGTGGCTGCTTCCCGCCGCCGCCCGGATACTTCGAGCGGGTCCGTGAGATCTGCGACGAGTACGACGTGCTGCTGGTGTCCGACGAAGTGATCTGTGCGTACGGCCGCATCGGTTCGATGTTCGCCTGCGACGATTTCGGCTACGTGCCGGACATCATCACCAGTGCCAAGGGCCTGACATCGGGCTACTCACCGCTGGGCGCGATGGTGGTCAGCGACCGGTTGTTCGAACCGTTCAACGACGGCCATACGGTGTTCGGGCATGGCTACACCTTTGGCGGACACCCGGTTTCGGCTGCGGTGGCGATGGCCAACCTTGACATCTTCGAGCGCGAGGGCATCAATGCCCACGTCAAGGAATCCGCTCCGACATTCCGGGCCACCTTGGAGAAGCTGTACGACCTGCCGATCGTCGGCGATGTCCGCGGTGAGGGATTCTTCTACGGCATCGAGCTCGTCAAGGACAAGACGACGAAGGAGACCTTCAACGACGAAGAGTCCGAGCGGCTGCTGCGCGGGTTCCTGACGCCGGCGTTGTGGGAGGCCGGGCTGTACTGCCGCGCCGACGACCGCGGCGACCCAGTGATCCAGCTGGCCCCGCCGCTGATCAGCGGGCAGGCCGAGTTCGACGCGATCTACGAGATCCTGCACGGTGTGCTGACCGAGGCAGGAAAGCTGTTGTAGCAACGGCGAACAGGTGACGCAATCGGCCCTCTCCATTTCTGGAGAGGGCCGATCGTCGTTACGGTGGGTCAGCCTTCGCTGCCCGCACCTGCACTCGAACCGCTCCCGGAGCCGGCGTCGCCCCCGGAACCGTTCTTGGCGCCAACCCGGTGCTTGGCGGGCTTGGCCTTCATCGCCTTGGCGATGTTGTCGCCCACCTTCTTCAGATTCGACCTCAGATTCGAGGCGGATTGGTCACCGACCTCCTTGGCCGCCTTCCCCGTTCGATCTGAGAACTTGTCGAGCTCAGCCTTCACCCGGCTGGCCGGCAGAGCCTTGGGGCTCGCGGTGACCGCCCCCTGAGCCGGGCCCGCATCCGAGTCCGCGGCAACCTCGTCGCCGGCGGTTTCATCCGCGGCCGCGCGCAACGCAGAAACCGGTGCGGCGCCCACGCGAGCCGGTACCGCGGCATCCGAGCGCAACCCCCGCTGTGAGATACGAACGAATTGAAACTTGCACTTGGCCTTCCCTTGGACGCCGGTGTGATCTTGGACGTGAGAAAACTACTAAGAGGAACCTGAGGACTCCGATATTTTTCGCAATGTCGCAACGATTCGGGCCAAGGCCTCCAGCCGCGCGCAATCTGGCCGCGTGAACATCTCCCCTGGTCATTCGCCCCCTTTGGGCGATGCAGCCAACCCCGGAGTCCGGGTCGATGAATTTAAGATCGCAACTATCCGTCAAGCACGATTGAAACGTGTTCTACCGGCGCAGAAAGTTAGCTGTCTATCGCATTTATCGGCCCCGACCGGTACAGACACCTTCAGCCAACCGTGACTGGGTCGGCGGCAGCCGGAATGCGTCTCATTCCCGGCCCGCCGATCGACAGTGGGGGTGCGGGATTCGAATGCCACTCTCACGCAGCGCTTTTCATCCAGAGACCGAGAATCCGATCTACCCTCAAGGGCGTGCCACGAAAGCCACCCATCGATCCCGTCCGTTGGACTCCGCCTCCCATCGACCCATTGCCTGAATTCGGCCCTGCCGAACTCACCGTTGTGCCGATGCCCGGAGACGGACCGGAGGACGTCGTCGCCGACGAATCCGGACAGCTGTGGACCGGGCTGGTCGACGGACGGGTCGTGCGTGTCTCCCCCGACGGTGCCGCTGCCGTCATCGCCGATACCGGCGGACGCCCATTGGGCTTGCATGTCGCACGTGACGGGCGGGTGCTGATCTGCGACAGCCACCGCGGGTTGCTGGCGCTGGACCCGAGCACCGGCACGCTGACGACGCTCGCCGAGTCGGTCGAGGGAAGACCACTCAAGTTCTGCTCGAACGTCACCGAAACATCCGACGGGACAATTTATTTCACCGAGTCGACCAGCCGGTTTCATTTCGAGCACTTCGACGGCGCCATCATGGAGGCCCGGGGCACCGGTGGCCTCTACCGGCTGGCCACCGACGGAACGGTGACCACGCTCGTCGAAGGCCTGTACTTCGCCAACGGGGTCACCGTCACCACCGACGGATCGGCACTGGTGTTCGCCGAGACGCAGGCTCGCCGGCTGTCGAAGTACTGGCTGACCGGACCACACGCCGGCACCGTGACGCCGCTCGCGGTGAATCTTCCGGGCATGCCCGACAACATCTCCACCGGGTCGCACGGGCGCATCTGGGTAGCGATGGTGAGCCCTATCGTCGCCGCGGCCGAACGGCTGGCACCACTGGCGCCCGCACTGCGCCGACTGGTGTGGCGGCTTCCGGAACCCCTGCTGCCGAAGATCAAGTCCCAGGTGTGGGTGGTCGCGTTCGACGCCGACACCGGTCGCGCGGTCAGCGGTATCCACATGCGGCACCCGGACTTTGGCGTCGTCACCGGTGTCGTCGAGGCGGGCGGCCGGTTGTGGATGTCGAGCATCGAGTTCCCCGCGTTGGCCCACGCCGACATCGGCAGCCTGCATTAGCCCTCCGGTGGGCGCCTCGGTCCGTCGCTTCTCAGGGCCTCGCCGATCCGTCTGGTCCCGGCACCCAACGCGGTCATCTGGTCTCGCGTGAGCGGCGCCAGATAGTGCCGTCGTACCAGCACGGCGTACGTTCGCAGCACCGGCAACAGGTACTCCCGCCCCTGTCTGGTGATCCCGACGACGACCCCTCGCCCGTCTTCGCGGCTCCGGAACCGGCGAACCAAACCGCGCTCCTCCAAGCGGCTGACCTGCCACGTCACCCGGCTGGGTGACAGGACCAAAGCCTCTGCCAGCACACCCATTCGGAGCCACCGACGCGACCCGGAGTTGAGCAGATTCAGTAAGTGCACGTCGGGAACCGCGAGGTCGTATTTGACGGTCAGAGCGACGTTGATCTCCCGATAGAGCAGTTCGGCCGATTCCCCGAAGCGCTTCCAGCTCCGCCACTCGTCGTCGCTGAGCTCGTACGGATCTTGCGGAAGGGTCGGCTCGGGAACCTCGAATGCCAACATTGAGTCGTAACCTCTCCTTCGCCTGACGCTCTCGAGATCACAGCCCAGGCAACGAAAGCGGTCTATGCGGATTGGGACAGGCCGGTTGCGCCTTACACTCCTGGTCCATGGACGTGCCGGTGGTTCGGACACGGATAACGCAACTCGAGGATCTGAGCGACGCGGTCGCCGACGCCGGCCTCAGCGCGTTCCAGATGTCGCGTGAAGCGCCCAGCGGGAGTCTGGTCCATGCCGCCCACGACGGTGTCGCGTTCAGTTCGGGACGCTTCGACAGTCGGGTGCAGATCCGTGGGCCACTGTCCGAGGACGCACTGTCGATCGCGGTCGGCCTGCAGATCCCACCGCGCAATCGGCTCCTGCTGCGAGAAATCGATTCAGGGGTCGTGACGGTCTTTCGCCCGGGTGACGAGCAAGAGGCATTTCACGACGTGAACTCCCTGTACGCCGTGGTTTCCCTCAGCGCGGAGACGTTGGAGCGTGAAGCCCAGCGTTACGGAATGAGGCTTTCCCCCAGCACTTTTCGACGCACCGGCATTCACCCGCAGCCGATGGCGCGGGCACACCTCACCACGATCACTTCGTTCCTGACCCGCCTGCATCAGGATGGCAGCCAGACTCACCTTCACCCCAGCGGATTCGCCGATATCGTCGGGGCGTTCATCGGCCATTTCACGCGGGCGCCGACGACCCTGCCGGTTCGCCAGCTCAGACAGCGCCAGAGAATCGTCGAGCTGACCCGGACGCACATTGACCAGAACCTCGATCAACCCCTGGACATCGAAGGTCTCGCACGGCTGGCGGGCGTGTCCCGGCGGACCCTTGCCCGGTCGTTCGACGAAACAATCGGAGAGTCACCTCAGTCGTACATCACGCGGATGCGGCTTCATCGCATCCGGTCCGATCTACTCACCGGCGGCCAACCGGGGTCCACGATCGCCGATGTGTCCAACCGGTGGGGCATGAGCGAGCTCGGCCGGATGTCCGGCAGGTACCGCAGCCTGTTCGGTGAGCTGCCGTCGCAAACCCGGCTGCGCCGTTCTCCGTGAACGCTTGAGTTACGCGATTCTCCCGACGGCTCACGAACAGACGCCTTAGGGTGTTAGCCCTCTGATCTTGAAATCGGCCAGAAGTTGCTGCGTCTTGTGGGGGAATGTCGGTGGACGATCTCGGGAACCGTTCTTGGCACGACTATCTGGACACGGCGATCCAGGCGTACCACGCGCTGAACCGGACGTTGCACACCGCTCACGCTCTGTCACTGCTGGACGTCATACTGCTCGATTTTCTGATGAAGTCCCCCGACGGCGCTGCACGCATGGGCGAGCTGGCTCAGGCCGTGGTGTTGATGCCGGGCCGGGTGACCCAACAGGTCCGCCGGCTGGAGACGCAAGGACTTCTTCGTCGCACCACCAGCGAGAGCGACCGGCGGAGCGTGCTCGCCCAGATCACTCCCGCCGGCCGCTCACGAATGCGGCTCGCACTGCGCACATATGCGGGGTGGGTTCGGATCCACTATCTGGATCCGCTGTCACGGCGGCAGTTGACCGCCATCGGTGACAGCTGCCGACGGATCAGCACCGGCCTCAGGGAATCGGGTATGCCGGGCAGCAAGTGACCGACGGTTGCCCGCCCCGTCCCAGCCCGGCATCCCAGCTAACCCGGTTCAAACACGACTGGTACTCATATCCGCGCGAATTTGGCGAACCGATCAACGCACAGCGATACAGTTCAACAGGTATCCGGCGGGCATATGGCAAACATTTATCATCAATAGAACCAGTTCCAGAACTGCCTACAACTAATTGCGATCTTAAATATCACCCGAACGGCCTTCACATTGCTGACGGCACCTTCGATTGCCGACTGAACTGCGAGCTTGATGCATGGAACCGATTGCTGGGCCGCGTCAGCCGACGACGGGTTGGAAGTTTGCCGTGAATTCATACACTTTCATCAGCGTCCTCTCAGGTACGTTTTGCGCGTCCAAGATCACACCCGCGGAGGCGGCCCCCGACCAAACAGGAGAATCAGCTTTCGCCACCCCTGGCATCACCGATGGCCGACGCATGCGCCCGGCCAGACCGTTGACAGTTGGTTTATCGTTTGTGATGGGGGACGGCTCCTTCGGTGGTGTGATCTTGGACAATCGCGCTTAACGGCTTGGTTCCGTCCCCCGCCCCATGCCTTGAACTCGATCCCGGCTCACCCTTTTCCGAGATCACATTTGTCACAGAAACCACATCAGTCACAGCGTGGCTACGCGGAATCGCGTCGTCGCTCGCCTAATCTGCGCAGACGATGGCTATCCAGCGAAGGCTCCCGACACGTGCGTTGACGCGCGGGCTCTCGGCACTCGCGGCCCTGGCGATGCTCGCCGGGCCGAGCGTGCTGTGCATGCCCACGGCCGCCGCCGACCCGGCGCCCGAATGCCCCTACAAGGTGACGACGCCCCCGGCAGTCGATGCGTCGGAAGCACCCAAGCCGGGCGAGGTAGCGCCCGGACCGCTGCCGGTGCCCGCCAAGACGATTGGCGGCGAAGCGCTTTCAGGTTGCGGCGTGATCACCGCGGCGAACACTCCCCCACTGCCCAATGATGTCTCCGCCGAGGCCTGGTTGGTCGCGGACCTGGACACCGGCGACATCATCGCCGCCAAGGATCCGCACGGACGCCACCGTCCGGCCAGCATCATCAAGGTGCTCGTGGCCACCGCCGCACTCAATGAACTCAACCTCAACAAGTTGGTCGCCGGCACCCAGGATGATGCCAACTCCGAGGGCACCCGCGTCGGCGTCGGCCCCGGTGGCCAGTACACGATCAACGACCTGCTGCACGGCCTGCTGATGCACTCCGGCAACGACGCCGCACACGCTCTGGCGGCCCAGTTGGGTGGGATGGACCCCGCGCTGCAGAAGCTGAATATCCTGGCCGGCAAACTCGGTGGCCGCGACACCCGCGCCGCCACCCCCTCCGGCCTGGACGGCCCCGGCATGAGCACCTCGGCCTACGACATCGGGCTGTTCTACCGCTACGCCTGGCAGAACCCGGCATTCGCCGACATCGTGGCCACCCAGACCTACGACTTCCCCGGGCGCGACGGCAATCCGTCCTACCCGGTGGAGAACGACAACAAGCTGCTCTACAACTATCCGGGCGCGATGGGCGGCAAGACCGGATACACCGATGACGCGGGCCAGACCTTCGTCGGGGCCGCCAACCGCGACGGCCGCCGCCTCGTTGCCATCCTGATGAAGGGCACCCGGTTACCGATCGCGCCGTGGGAACAGGCAGCGCACCTGCTCGACTACGCGTTCTCCACTCCACCGGGAACCAAGGTCGGCACCCTCGTCGACCCGGATCCGTCACTGATCACGCCCAAGGCCGACGAGGCAACCGCGGCCCAGGCGGCTTCCGTTCTGCCACCTGCCGATTCATTACCGGTGCGGGTCGGTGTGGCCATCGTCGGTGCCGTCATCGTGTTCCTGCTCATGATCGGTGCGCGGTCACTGAACCGCCGCACCATTCGCTGACCTACACCTTCCGGTAGGCCTCCAACCAGCCGATATTCCGGAGCTCACGCTCGACCCGCGACTACCCCTTGCCGAAGTCTGACCGATCGGTCTAATATCAGACCATGCGGTCAGGCGGCACGAAGACGTTTACCGAACAGGCCCGCCGTCGGCAGATTGTCGACGGCGCGCTGGAGGTGATCGCCGAACAGGGCTATCCACAGGCATCGCTGGCGCGTATCGCCGAACACATCGGTATCGCGAAAAGCGCTGTGCTGTACCACTTCAACAGCAAATCCGAAGTGGTCGAGGCGGTCTTCACCGAGATCTTCGCCCGTGGATCCGCGGTGATCGTCCCAGTGGTCAACGCCGAAACCACTGCAGCGGCAAAGCTGTCCGCCTACATCCGGGCCAACATTGCGTTCGTCGCAGCCAATCGGTCGGCGGCCGTAGCGATGCTCGAGCTGATCTCCGGATACCGCGACGCGGACGGATTGCGGGTCGACCAAGCCGCGGCCAAAGCCGTCCAGGACAATCCCCCGACCGGCGACCTGGCCGCCCTCGACCCGCAGAGCATCTTCGCCGAGGGTCTGGAAAGCGGCGAGTTCCGGGAACTGTCACCGCTGTTCATGAAGAACATCCTGCGCGGCGGTTTGGACAGCGCCGCACAGGAGTACGCCCGAGACCCGGACTACGACGTCATCGCCCATGGCGAAGTGCTTGTCGAGATCTTCGAGAAGGCCACCGCAAGCGGGGTCGGCAACGCACCGCATCACCGAACTGCTCGATCGATCACAGGAGGTACACCATGGCCAGTGACGCATTGATGGGTAACGCCCTGCTGGCCGGGGCAATCGTGCTGGCGGGCGGAGCGATCGGCGCGGGCATCGGCGACGGGCTCGCCGGCTCGCAGTTCATCGCCGGTGTAGCGCGCCAGCCCGAAGCCCAAGCGCGCTTGTACACACCGTTTTTCATCACCGTGAGCCTCGTGGAGGCGACGTTCTTCATCAACATCGCGTTCATGGCGTTGTTCGTCTTCGCCACCCCGGGCGGATAGATGGCGACCATCGCGATCATCGCCATCGGCAGTCACGGAGATGTGGCACCGCTGACCGGGGTCGGTGCGCGGTTACAACGTGCCGGGCATCGCGTCATCGTGGTGGCCTATCAGGCATTCGCCGAGCTCGTCTCCGGATGCGGGCTGGAGTTTCGCGGACTCGCCGATGATCTCGACGACACCTCATCCGATCTCTCGGACGTATCAGCACGCCAAGCCGCCAAGGCCATGGCGGCATTCCTCTCACCACGCGGCATGCGGGTGCTGGGCGAGCGCGTGTTGGCAGCTGTCCGTGACGAACCGCTCGATGCGCTGCTGCTGTCACCGTTCGCGGAGTTGGCCGGCCATCCGCTTGCCGACGCGCTCAGCGTTCCCGCCATCGGCGTCCGGTTGCAGCCCTTATCGGCAACCGCCGACTATCCACCGGCCGTGCTGGGGGCGTGGACTGCCGGTCGGTTCGGGAACAGGGCGGCAGCGCGGATCGGCGAGGCGATGATCGACGGGCTGTACGGCAGGGCCGTCAACCACTTTCGTGCGCAACTCGGCCTACCGACGGTTCCGGCCCGGGTGCTGCGACACCGGCGCACCGATGCTCGTTGGCCGATCCTGTACGGCTACTCGCCAGCGGTCCTGCCCCGGCCGGCGGACTGGCGGCCGGGTATCGACGTCGTCGGCTACTGGTGGCCGGAGCGCGCAACCGGATGGCAACCTCCCAGCGAGCTGGTTGAGTTCCTCGACGCCGGCCCGCCACCGGTCGTCATCGGCTTCGGCAGCACGGTCAACAGCGGCGCCGAGGCCCAACGGCTGTCCACGCTTGTCGCACAGGCGGTTCGGGACGCGGGCGCCCGTGCCGTGATCCAGGCCGGTTGGGCGGGGCTCGACTTCTGCGGGAATGACGTGATCGCGGTCGGCGAAATACCTCACGACTGGCTGTTCGCGAAGGCGGCGGCCGTTGTCCACCACTGCGGCGCAGGCACTGCCGCGGCGGGGCTACGTGCCGGTGTGCCGGCGATCGCGACCCCGAGCCCCTACGGCGACCAACCGTTCTGGGCGCGAAGGCTGTTCGCCCTCGGAGTCAGCCCCCGGCCGATCCCGCAACGTCGACTCACCACCGACAACCTCAGTCAGGCAATACGCGACGTGCTGACAGATAACGGCTTCCGAGACCGGGCAACGAGGATGGCTGCAGCTATCGCCGCCGGGGACGGTTCGGAACGGGTACTCACAACTGTCGAGAAGGCACTGAGGGCCAGGTCGGCGCCGCCAGCCGGATCGCAGTGAGCTGTGTCAGCAAACCCGGCCGCCAATTCGCGGATTCCGCTGACAAGTAATTTCCGGTCAAGTTAAATGCATCTCGGGCCTGCCGATCCGCCGCCGCTCTCGGCGGTTCGGCAGGCAGGTCAATGCCAGCGCCCGAGTAGCTGCTCCGCCCCGTCAGACAGCGATCGGACGATCTCGGCCGCACCGGCCTGCCGCCGCACCAGCCCCACACCCTGCCCCGCATTGACCGGCGACCCACGCAGCACACGCTCGGGAATGGTCGTCGGCCACCGATATCCGGCGGCGACGTCGTATTCGGAGGTCAGCTCGGTCTCCTCACCCTCGGCGGCCAGCAGGGCGTCACGCGCCGATACCGGCGTCAGCGCCTCGGCACATGTGGCGAATGCCGTGCCGACCCAGGCGGCTGCCGCCCCGGCCGCCAGGACCGCGGCCACCGACCGTGGCGACGAGATCCCACCGGCCGCGAGCACGGGCACATCGACGGCGTCGAGCACCTCGGCCAGCAGCGGCAGGGTGCCCATCGTCGGCTCACCATGACCGCCGCCCTCGGCTCCGCGTGCCACCACCACATCGACGCCGGCATCGACCGCACGGCGGGCCGCATCGACCGTGGCCACCTGGGTCGTCACCGTCAGGCCCGCGTCGTGTGCCCGGCGCACCCAATCCCAGTCCTGCCCGAAGCTCACGCTGAGCAGCGCCGGACGGGCGGCCACCGCAACGTCGAGCAGGTCCGGCCGATCCTGGGTAACCCAGTGCACCAGGCCAATTCCGAATCTCTGGCCATCGAGTTGCGCCAGTTCGGCGGTCAACTGTTCAGCCGTCGCCGCACTGCCCATCCCGACCATGCCCAGACCGCCGGCGGCCGAGACCGCCGACGCCAGCCGCCCCCCGGCCGCGCCGCCCATCGGTGCGTTGACGATGGGGACAGTGATGCCGATCGACCGCGACCACATGGTTGCCAAGCTCACAGCCTGCAATGTTACGTCGTTGTTACAATGGGTAGCGCCAGCACATGGCACCGGACGAGGCGCACCCGTACCCGGCCAGCGACAAGACGGGGTGTTTGGAGGTGTGCCATGGCCTGGTTGATTCTCGTCGTTTCCGGTGTCCTCGAAGCCGTATGGGCGACTGCCCTGAGCAAGACCGACGGCTTCACCCGCCTGGTTCCGTCAGTCGTGTTCTTTGTGGCGCTTGCGTTCTCGATGGTCGGACTGGCCATCGCGATGCGGAGCCTGCCCCCCGGCACCAGCTATGCGATCTGGGTGGGCATCGGCGCGGTGCTCACCGTCGGCTACGCAATGATCACCGGCGCCGAATCCGCTTCGGTGATCAAGGTAGTGCTCATGCTCGGCGTCGTCGGCTGCATCGTCGGCCTGAAGGCCGTCAGCCACTAGCGCCGCAGTAACCGCGAAAGCCCCAGGGCGCCAATGGCTCCCATGGCGGCCGCGGCCAAAGCGCCGGACACCCCGATCCCCTCGCGGACCTGCACCCTGGTGACGATCTGCGCGGGGTTCGGCGGTGGCACCGGCGCGACGGCCAGGCTCTCCCTGGACGTCGCCGCCCAGGCCGTCGCGAACAGGATCAGTCGCGCGGTGACGTAGGCGAACACCATCAAGCCGAGGACCGGGCCGAACGTCGCCCCGGCGGGCCCGCCCAGCACGGACTGCAGATAGATCGACGCCACCTGCTTGAAGATCTCGAAGCCCACCGCGGCCAGCAGGCCGGCCCGGATCGAACTGCGGAAGGGCACCGGTTCGCGCGGCAATCGGGAAATGATCCAGCTGAACAGCAGCCACGAGATCGAGATTGACACGAGCATCGACACGATCCGCAACCCGACGCCGAGTCCGTCGAAATCGTGGAGGCCGATCCAGCGCAACACCTTACGCATCAGCGCGGGGTCACCGAGTGCGGTCAGGCCGATGGTGACGACCATCGCGAGGAAGGCCGACACCAGGGCCAACAGATCCGACAGCTTGTTGCCGACGAAGTTCGACTCGCGGTGTTGACTCCACATCTGGCTGAGTGCCTCGCGCAGGTTCGCCATCCAGCCGAGGCCGGCCCACGCCGCGGTCGCCAGCCCGATCACGCCGACCGTGCCGCGCGAGGCGATGGCCGAGTCCATCAGGGTGACCAGTTGCTGGCCGAGATCACCTGAGACCGTTTGACGGATCCGGTGCTCGATTTCCTCGAGCAGGTCCGGACGCCGCGACAGCAGGAACCCGCCGCCGGCGAAACCGACCATCAACAGTGGGAACAGCGCGAAGATGGTGAAATACGTGATACCAGCGGCATAGAAGTTGCCGTTGCAGTCGTTGTAGCGCTCCTGCGCCCGCATCACGTGGTCGAACCAGGGAAAGCGCGTGCGTACCCGCGCCATCAATCCCGGTTTCTCCGGCTCGTCCACCGCCAACCCCTCCCCGGTGCTTATGGTGTTTGCTGGAGAAACCCTATCCTGTCGTAAACCCGGGCGAGGGTCTTCCCTGCGACCTCCCGGGCGTGTTCGGCTCCGGAGGCCAGAACCGACTGGAGCTCGGCCGGGTCATCCAGTAATTCGTCGACGCGGGTCTTGATCGGCGTGACGAACTCCACCACGGCCTCGGCGGTCTCCTTCTTGAGATCGCCGTAGCCGCGGCCGGCATAGCCTTCGACCAACTTGTCGACATCGGTACCGGTCACCGCGGACTGGATGGTCAACAGGTTCGAGATGCCCGGCTTGTTCTCCTGGTCGAACCGGATCTCCCGCTCACTGTCGGTCACCGCCGAGCGGATCTTCTTGGCCGTGGCCTTCGGATCGTCCAGCAGGCTGATCAGCCCGGCGTCACTGGCCGCCGATTTGCTCATCTTCGCCGACGGGTCCTGCAGGTCGTAGATCTTGGCGGTGGCCTTGGGGATCATCGCCTCGGGCACCACGAAGGTGTCCGGGAACCGGGCGTTGAATCGCTGCGCCAGGTCCCGGGCCAACTCCAGATGCTGGCGCTGGTCCTCCCCGACCGGAACCAGATCGGTGTCGTAGAGCAGCACGTCGGCGGCCATCAACACCGGATAGGTGAACAGGCCCACGGTGGTGGCGTCCGCACCCTGCTTCTGCGACTTGTCCTTGAACTGCGTCATCCGTGACGCCTGACCGAAACCGGTGAAACACCCCAGCACCCAGGCCAATTGGCTGTGCTCAGGGACGTGGCTCTGAACGAACACGGTGCTGCGCGCCGGGTCGATGCCCAGCGCCAGGTACTGCGCGGCAGTCACCAGCGTGCGCCGGCGCAGGGTCTCGGGATCCTGCGGCACGGTGATGGCGTGCTGGTCGACGACGCAGAAGAACGCCTCGTAACCGTCCTGCAGCTGCGCCCAGTGCGTGACGGCACCCAGGGCATTGCCGAGGTGCAGGGAGTCAGAGGTGGGCTGGGCGCCCGAGAATACGACCTGTTTGCTTCCGCTACTCATGATGATCTGATTTTCGCACTGGCGTCATCCGGATTCTTCGCGGGTCAGCTGCTGCAGCACCCGCAGGAACACTTTCCGATCATCGGCCGCCAGTTCACCCAGCCAGCGCTCCTCCCCGCGCTGGATGTCCCGTTGGACCGCATCCTTGATCGCGCGACCCGCCTCGGTGATGGCCAGCAGCCGCACCCGGCGGTCGTCAGGGTCGGCCTCGCGCTCGATGAAGCCCTGCTGCTGCAGGTCATCGAGGGTGCGGATGATGCGGGTCTTGTCGGCGCCGATCGCGTCGGCCAGTGCAGCCTGCGTCCGCACCGAGGACCGGTCCAGCGCGAGCAGGACGACGTAGCCCCACATCGACAGGCCGTGAGCGTCGAGCACCGGCTGCTCGGCGGCGATCATCTCCCGCAACAACGGGGCGAGCATGGCCGCCAGGTCGGGGCGCTTCGGCATTCGCTCATCGTAGATATTCGAGCACTGTAGGCGTTGCCATATGATGTGCCTACGCCTATCGTATGCGTATGCCTACTACTGAAACCGACCTGCGCCCGTTGCACCGCGTCGCGGTCCTGCGCTCCGTCGAAGCCGTCGAAGCTGTCCGCACATCCGACCTGGACCGTCCCACCCCATGTGTGGACTGGACCCTGGGCGATCTCCTGGCCCACATGACCGTGCAGCATCGCGGGTTCGCCGCGGCCGCCCGCGGACACGGCTCCGATGAAGCGCTCTGGAATGTGGAGACGGTGGCCGATGCCGTGCGCGCCGACCCGGTCGGCGCATACACGGCGGCCGCGCACGACGTGCTCGACGCCTTCACCGCCGACGGGGTCACCGAGGCGACGTTCGCGTTACCCGAGTTCGGCCCGAATGCGACGTTCCCGGGCGCGCTGGCGATCGGATTCCATTTCGTGGACTACGCCGTGCACGGCTGGGATGTCGCGGCCTCCCTCGGTGCGGCCTACGAACTACCGGACGACGTCGCCGCCGCCGTCCTGCCACTGGTCATGGCGATCCCGGACGGCGACTTCCGCGACAGTTCGGCCTCACCGTTCGACCGGGCGGTCAACGCCTCGGCCACAACGGATTTCGAGAAGATTCTGGCCCACCTGGGCCGTCGCCCGAACTGGCGTCAGCTGTAGCTGACCGTCACCGGCGAGTGATCCGACCACCGCAGTGCGTACAGCTCGGCCCGGTCCACCTGTGCCGACGTGGCCCTGACCGCCAACGTGGGGCTGGCCAGGTGATAGTCGATGCGCCAGCCGGCGTCGTTGTCGAAAGCCTTGCCGCGCCAGGACCACCAGCTGTACGGCCCGGCCACATCGGGATGCAGCACCCGCACCACGTCTACCCAACCCGTACCCAACAGCTCGGTGAGCCAGGCCCGCTCGCTGGGCAGGAAGCCGGCCTTCTTGACGTTGCCCTTCCAGTTCTTGATGTCGTTCTCGGTGTGCGCGATGTTCCAGTCACCGCACAGCACCGCGTCGCGGCCGTGCAGTTCCGCCATCCGCGCCGCGATGGTGGCCATGAACCGTTCCTTCTCCAGCTGACGGTCCGTCTCGGCCTCCCCGGTCGGGACATACAAGCTGGCCACCGTCACCCCCGCGGTATCCGCCTCGAGGTAGCGCCCGTGGGCCTCGAACTCGTCGGAGACCAGCAGCCGGGCCGCCTCGATGGGATGCCGGGACAACACCGCAACCCCGTTGCGGCCCTTGACATGCGGTTCGGCTGAGGCCAAGTTCCAGCCATCGGCCAAAGCCGGCGCCAAGGCATCGTTGAGCTGCTCGTCATCGGCCCGGGTCTCCTGCAGACACACCACGTCGGCCTCGGTTTCCTTGAGCCAGGGCAGCAGGCCGAGGTTGTCGGTGGACCGCTGCTTGACGGCTGCGCGAATGCCGTTGACGTTGATGGTGCTGACGGTCAGAGGTCCCGGAGATGCCACGGCCCAGACCCTACCGACCCCCGCCGACACCCACCGACACCCTCTTGCGGTACCGGCGGTATCACCTTAATGTCGGGCGACATGGCTGAACGTGCTCCCATCCACCTCGGCACTCCCGACGGTGATCCGATCCTGCTGCTGCATCCGTTCCTGTTGTCGCAGAGCGTGTGGAAGTACGTCGCACCGCAACTCGCGCAGACCGGCCGCTACGACGTGTTCGCCCCGACGATGGCCGGCCACCACGGCGGCGCGCACGCACCCATGCTCCTCGACGTCGCGACGCTGGCCGACGACGTCGAACGCCGACTCGACGAGCTCGGCTGGACCACGGCACACATCGTCGGGAACTCGTTGGGCGGCTGGGTGGCCTTCGAACTGGAACGGCGCGGCCGGGCCCGCACGCTGACCGGCATCGCCCCCGCGGGCGGCTGGTCGATGTTCACGCCCGCCAAGTACGAGATCATCGGCAAGTTCCTGGCGGCCCTGCCGGTGGTCCTCGCCACCGCGGCGCTGCGCCAGCAGGTGCTGAAACTGCCTCTGTCCAAGCAGATCTCATACCTGGCGGTCAGCGCGACACCCGAGGTCCTCAACGCCGGCGACCGACACGATCTGATTGACGACGTCGCGCACTGCCCGGCGTATTTCAAGCTCATGATCAAGGCACTGACCACCGCCGGACTGATGGAGATCGGGGATTCCCATACTCCGACCCAACTGGTGATCTGCGAGAAGGACCGCGTGCTGCCGGCACCACGATTCACCCGGCACTTCACCAAGAGCCTGGCGCCGGACGCGGTGGTGACCACACTCAAGGGAGTGGGGCACGTCCCGATGTTCGAGGCGCCCGACACCATCACCCGGGTGATCACCGAATTCGTCGACCGGAACATCGGTCAAACGCGCGCGACGGGGTGATCGACCATGCGCGTAGGACATCCAGTCTGCGTACAGATCCAGAATTCGGGCGTTTTGACGATCTGAGCGCAGGCTCGGGGATCTGAGTACAGGCTCGGCGCGGATGATGGCCGCGCCGAGCCCCAGCGGTTAGACCTTCTCGGAAGCCGCCAGCACGTCGTTGAGCGTCTTGCTCGGACGCAT
The DNA here is from genome assembly GCF_053600815.1 of Mycobacterium sp. NPDC004974. Classification (NCBI taxonomy): domain Bacteria; kingdom Bacillati; phylum Actinomycetota; class Actinomycetes; order Mycobacteriales; family Mycobacteriaceae; genus Mycobacterium; species Mycobacterium sp. NPDC004974. The sequence continues at coordinate 304,483 of NZ_JBSGAQ010000004.1, forward strand.
CACGGCGGCGGTCTTCTCGGGGTCCGGGTAGTAGTAGCCGCCGATGTCGGCCGGCTTGCCCTGCGCCGCATTGAGTTCGGCGACGATGGCCTGCTCCTGCTCGCCGAGCGCCTTGGCCAGCGGTGCGAAGTGCGCGGCCAGCTCCTTGTCCTCGGTCTGCTCGGCCAGCGCCTGCGCCCAGTACAGCGCGAGGTAGAACTGGCTGCCGCGGTTGTCGAGCTCACCGGTCTTGCGCGACGGGGACTTGTTCTCGTCCAACAACTCCCCGGTCGCGGTGTCCAGCGCGGTGGCCAGCACCTTGGCCTTGTCGTTGTCCAGCTTGTTGCCCAGGTCCTCGAGGCTGGCACCCAGCGCGAGGAACTCGCCCAGCGAATCCCAGCGCAGGTGGTTCTCCTCGACGAGCTGATGAACGTGCTTGGGCGCCGAACCACCGGCACCGGTCTCGTACAGACCACCGCCGGCCATCAGCGGCACGATCGAGAGCATCTTGGCGCTGGTGCCCAGCTCCAGGATCGGGAACAGGTCGGTCAGGTAGTCACGCAGGATGTTGCCGGTCGCGGCGATGGTGTCCTGCCCGCGAATCACGCGCTCAAGCGTGTACCGCATGGCCCACACCTGCGGCAGGATCGTGATGTCCAGGCCCTCGGTGTCCTCTTCCTTGAGGTACGCCTTGACCTTCTTGCGCAGCTCGTTCTCGTGCGGGCGCTCGTCGTCGAGCCAGAACACACACGTCATGCCGGATAACCGGGCCCGGTTGACGGCCAGCTTGACCCAGTCGCGGATCGGGGCGTCCTTGACGATCGGCATCCGCCAGATGTCGCCCTCTTCGACCTCCTGGCTCAGCAGCACCTCACCGGAGTCGATGTCGACGATCTTGGCGACACCTGCCTCGGGAATCTCGAAGGTCTTGTCGTGGCTGCCGTACTCCTCGGCCTTCTGCGCCATCAGGCCGACGTTGGGAACGGTGCCCATCGTGGTCGGATCGAACTGGCCGTTGGTCTTACAGAAGTTGATCATCTCCTGGTACATCCGGGAGAACGTCGACTCGGGGTTGACGGCCTTGGTGTCCTTGGTGCGGCCGTCGGCGCCATACATCTTGCCGCCGAGGCGGATCATCGCCGGCATCGACGCATCGACGATGACATCGCTGGGCGAGTGGAAGTTCGAGATGCCCTTGGCCGAGTCCACCATGGCCAGCTCGGGCCGGTGCTCGTGGCAGCGGTGCAGGTCCTCGATGATCTCCTCACGCTGCGAGGCGGGCAGGGCCTCGATCTTGCTGTAGAGATCCGACAGACCGTTGTTCACGTTGACGCCGAGCTCGTCGAAGAGCTTCTCGTGCTTGGCGAAGGCGTCCTTGTAGAAGACCTTGACGGCGTGGCCGAACACGATCGGGTGGCTGACCTTCATCATGGTCGCCTTGACGTGCAGCGAGAACATCACGCCGGTCTTGTAGGCGTCCTCGATCTGCTCCTCGTAGAACTCGATCAGCGCCTTCTTGCTCATGTACATGGAGTCGATGACGTCGCCCGCGTCGAGCTTCACCTCGGGCTTCAAGACGATGGTCTCGCCAGAGGTGGTCTCCAGCTCCATGCGTACCTTGCGCGCCTTGTCCAGCGTCATCGACTTCTCACCGTGGTAGAAGTCGCCGTCCTTCATGGTGGCCACGTGGGTCCGCGAGGCCTGCGACCACTTGCCCATGCTGTGCGGGTGCTTGCGCGCGTACTCCTTGACCGCCTTCGGGGCACGACGGTCCGAGTTGCCTTCGCGCAGAACGGGGTTCACCGCGCTGCCGAGGATCTTCGAGTAGCGATCGCGGATCGCCTTCTCTTCGTCGGTCTTCGGGTCACCCGGGTAGTCCGGGATGGCGTAGCCCTTCCCCTGCAGCTCCTTGACCGCGGCCATGAGCTGCGGGACCGAGGCGCTGATGTTGGGCAGCTTGATGATGTTGGTCTCGGGCAGCTGGGTGAGACGACCGAGTTCGCCGAGGTTGTCGGGCACCTTCTGGTCGTCGGTCAGGTAGTCACCGAATTCGGCCAGGATGCGGGCCGCCACCGAGATGTCACTGGTCTGGATATCGATACCCGCCGGCTCTGCAAAGGCGCGGACGATCGGCAAGAAGGAGTACGTCGCAAGCAGCGGCGCCTCGTCGGTCAGCGTGTAGATGATGGTCGGCTGCTGGGCAGTCATGGTTGCTCTCCCGGCGTCAGTCTCGGTTCGACGAGGATCACTCGTTGTCACTCGTGGTTATTCGCTGCTCTGTATCGCGGCCAGACTACAAGGGCGGGCAGCACCTCGAAGGAGCAGCTTTCATTACTGACCAGTAACTTCGGCTTGCGTCCAGGCATCAAACAGCCCCACACGCCCCCCGAACTGAACGTGTTTCAGTCCCGCCCGTGCAGAACCGGCAAACACCCCGGACAACCGACTGGCATGGCCTCAGCGCGTTGCGATAAGCTGCAGACCGGTCATGAGTGTCAGCATCAAGCCCCGGCTTGCTGGCCGGCAACCCTCCAACCGCGGTGGGGTGCCCCGGGTGATGACCAGGTTGAGCAGTCGTTCGCGGCTGTAAGGCAAGCGCGGGTCCGAAGGTACGGGCCCCAGACAGACAGGGAAACCTGATGGAGGCCACCCATATGTATGTGTCCGTGAATTGTTGGTGTCTGCTGCCTGTCGTCGCTGACGACAGGCGCGACTCCCAGTAGCCGACCACATTTCTACCTTCCCGATCTCGTGACCCTCATCCCGTCACCGGAGGAGACACCTAGCCATGACAACCCCAGACAACGTCGCGAACTGGTCGTTCGAGACCAAGCAGGTCCATGCCGGCCAGAGCCCTGACACCGCCACGAAGGCCCGGGCCCTGCCGATCTACCAGACCACGTCCTACACCTTCGACAGCACCGACCACGCCGCCGCCCTGTTCGGGCTGGCCGAGCCGGGCAACATCTACACCCGGATCATGAACCCCACCACCGACGTCGTCGAGCAGCGCATCGCCGCACTCGAAGGCGGCGTCGCCGCCCTGCTCCTGTCCTCGGGCCAGGCCGCCGAAACGTTCGCGATCCTCAACCTGGCCGGCGCCGGTGACCACATCGTGTCCAGCCCGCGCCTGTACGGCGGCACATACAACCTGTTCCACTACACGCTGCCCAAGCTGGGCATCGAGGTCAGCTTCGTCGACGACCCCGACAGCCTGGACAGCTGGCGGGCTGCGGTACGGCCGAACACCAAGGCCTTCTTCGGCGAGACCATCTCCAACCCTCAAATCGACATCCTCGACATCCCGAATGTGTCCGCCGTGGCACACGAGAACGGTGTCCCGCTGATCGTCGACAACACCATCGCCACCCCGTACCTGATCCAGCCGATCGCGCTCGGCGCCGACATCGTGGTGCACTCGGCGACCAAATACCTGGGCGGCCACGGCTCGGCGATCGCCGGCGTGATCGTCGACAGCGGCAACTTCGACTGGACGCAGGGCCGCCACCCCGGCTTCACCACACCGGATCCCAGCTACCACGGCGTGGTCTTCGCCGAGCTCGGTGCGCCCGCCTACGCCCTGAAGGCCCGGGTGCAGCTGCTGCGCGACCTGGGCAGCTCCATCTCCCCCTTCAATGCCTTTTTGATCTCGCAGGGATTGGAAACGCTGTCCCTGCGTGTTGAACGCCACGTGGCCAATGCGCAGAAAGTCGCCGAGTACCTGGCCGGGCACTCCGGCGTCACCTCGGTGAACTACGCCGGACTCCCCACCTCACCCTGGTACGAGCTGGGCCGGACCATCGCCCCGAAGGGCACGGGCGCGGTGCTGGCGTTCGAGCTGGAGGGCGGGATCGAGGCCGGAAAGGCGTTCGTCAACGCCCTGACCCTCCACAGCCACGTCGCCAACATCGGTGACGTGCGTTCCCTGGTGATCCACCCCGCCTCGACCACACACGCGCAGCTCTCCCCCGAGGAGCAGCTGTCTACCGGCGTCACGCCCGGCCTGGTCCGGTTGGCCGTCGGCATCGAGGGAATCGACGACATCCTGGCCGACCTGGAGCAGGGGTTCGCCGCCGCCCGTCCGTTCAGCGGCGTGCCGCAGACTGCGGCGACGGTGTAGGACGGCGAGAGAAGACCGGCATGACGATCACCGAAGAACCAGCCGTGTCCACCCTCCCTTTGCCTACCGAAGGCGAGATCAGCGTGGTGCACATCGGTGCGCTCACGCTCGAGAACGGCACCGTCCTGCCCGACGTGTCGATCGCCGTGCAGCGCTGGGGTGAGCTGTCACCCGCACGCGACAACGTGGTGATGGTGCTGCACGCGCTGACCGGCGACTCCCACGTCACGGGACCGGCCGGCGACGGTCACCCGACCGCAGGCTGGTGGGACGGGGTGGCCGGACCGGGCGCCCCGATCGACACCGATCAGTGGTGCGCGATTTCGACCAACGTGCTCGGCGGCTGCCGCGGGTCCACCGGCCCCGGCTCGATCGCCCCCGACGGAAAGCCCTGGGGCTCAAGGTTTCCCCAGATCACGATCCGCGACCAGGTCGAGGCCGACCGGGCCGCACTGGCAGCCTTCGGCATCACCGAGGTGGCCGCGGTGGTCGGCGGGTCGATGGGTGGAGCCCGCGCGCTGGAATGGCTCGTCGGGCATCCCGAGGAAGTCCGGGCCGGCCTTGTCCTGGCCGTCGGCGCCCGTGCCACCGCCGATCAGATCGGCACCCAGAGCGCCCAGGTGGCCGCGATAAAGGCCGATCCGGACTGGCAGGGCGGGGACTACCACGACACCGGCCGGACCCCGCTGGCCGGCATGGAGATCGCCCGGCGCTTCGCGCACCTGACCTACCGCGGCGAGGAAGAACTCGACGAGCGGTTCGCCAATGACGCCCAGGGTGACGAGGACCCGACCAACGGAGGGCGCTACGGGGTGCAGAGCTACCTGGAATACCAGGGCGGTAAATTGGCCCGCCGATTCGACCCGGGCACCTATGTGGCCCTCTCGGATGCGCTGTCGACCCACGATGTGGGCCGCGGCCGCGGCGGAGTTTCCAGTGCGCTGCGGAGTTGTCCGGTGCCCGTCATCGTCGGCGGGATCACCTCCGACCGGCTCTACCCCATCCGGCTACAGCAGGAACTGGCCGAGCTACTGCCCGGCTGCAACGGCCTGGACGTCGTCGACTCGGCGTACGGTCACGACGGCTTCCTGGTCGAGACGGAAGTGGTGGGCAAGCTGATCCGCCGCACACTGGAGTTGGCACAGCGGTGAGCTCGCCCAAACAGCGTTCCCTGTCCTTCGGCTCAGAAGCCGCGGCATATGAACGCGGCCGGCCGTCGTATCCGCCGGAAGCGATCGACTGGCTGCTCCCCGAGGGAGCCCACGACGTGCTGGACCTGGGCGCAGGCACCGGCAAGTTGACGACCCGGCTCGTCGAGCGCGGGCTGGACGTGATCGCCGTCGATCCCATCCCGGAAATGCTTGAGCTGCTATCGAACTCACTGCCGGATACGCCGGCACTGCTGGGCACGGCCGAGGAGATCCCGTTGGCCGACAACAGCGTCGACGCGGTTCTGGTGGCCCAGGCCTGGCACTGGTTCGACCCCGAGCGGGCCGTCAAGGAGGTCAGCCGGGTGCTGCGCCCCGGCGGCCGGCTGGGCCTGGTCTGGAACACCCGCGACGAACGGCTGGGCTGGGTCAAGGATCTGGGCCGCATCATCGGCCCCGAGCACGATCCGTTCAACAGTGAGGTGACACTGGCCGCGCCATTCGGCGAGATCGAACGGCATCAGGTGGAGTGGACGAGTTACCTGACGCCCCAGGCCCTCATCGATCTGGTGGCCTCCCGCAGCTACTGCATCACCTCACCGGAGAAGGTGCGCACCAGGACGCTGGACCAGGTTCGCGAGCTGCTCGCCACTCACCCCGCGCTGGCCAACTCTTCGGGGCTGGCGCTGCCCTACGTCACCGTGGGTATCCGGGCCAGTCTGGCCTAGCCCGTTGAGCGGCCGAGGATGAACTCGCCAATGACGGCGGTGCCGGGGCCGGGGCGGGCCCCGGGGCCCGGGGCGGCCGTTGCCGTCGCCGCGTCGAGTTCGCCGCCGCACTGTGCACACACGGTCTTGGCCGTAGTGACGCGACCGCATTCGCTGTGGACGATCAGCGCCGGTGGTCCGTCCGCGTCACCCAGCCATTTGTCTCCCCAGGCGAGCAGTGTCGCGATCACCGGGTACAGATCGCGTCCTTTGTCGGTGAGCAGGTACTCGTAGCGCGGTGGTGCACTCTGGTACCGGCGTCGTTCCACCACCCCGTGGCGTTCGAGTTCGTCCAGACGCGCGGCCAGGATGTTCGAGGCGATACCGAGATCGCGCCGGATGTCCTCGAACCGCGTCATCCCTGCGAACAGGTCACGCAGGACCAGCGGCGTCCACCGCTGCCCCACCACCTCGACAGCACGTGCGATCGAGCACGAGATGTCGCTGAAGGACTGTTTCGGCACCCCTCAACCGTAGCCCATTGCAATTCGCAATGAACTACGGTTGAGTAGATTGCAAATCGCAATCGAGGTGAGGACAGGGCATGACAACGACTACCGATTCGGTCACCGCGTTCTGCGACGCCACCCGCACCAACGACCTCGACGCGCTCGTCGCGACCCTCGCGCCCGACGCAGAGCTGGTCTCACCGCTCTCCGGCCGAATGGTGTTCCGGGGACACGACGACCTTCGGCAGCTCCTCGGCGCGGTGTACGGCGGCCTGCGAGACCTCACCTGGGACGAAGTGATCGGCGATGGCCCGACCCGCGTCGCGATAAGCGAGGGCCGGGTTGGCGGCGTCACCATCACCGATGCGCTGGTGTTCGAACTCGATGGAAGCGGGCGGATCCGACGCCTGCGTCCGCACCTGCGGCCGTGGCTTGCGACCACGGTGTTCGCCATGCGGCTCGGACCGAAACTCGTCCGCCATCCCGGCGTCCTGCGCCGCGCTCTCAGGCGCTGAGCGCGGCCATCTCGGTCTCCGCACCGAACCAGCGCTCCAGCGCCGCACGCAGCCCTTCCCCGTCGAATTCGTCTGTGGCCCAGGCGACGTAGCCATCGGGTCGGATCAACAACGCCGCGGCAGGCCGATCGGCAACGGTCGCCTCGACGACGTCCACCCGATCCTGCCAGCCCGAGACCGCGTCGGCACAGCCGCCGCCGGACAGGTCGAGCAGTACGGGACGTCCGCGGTGCAACAGTTGCGCGATCCGGCGGCCGTCGGACAACGTCAACGCCGGGACGAAGCGCCCGGACAGCCTGTGCTCATCGCCGACGTCGTAGCGGACATCGGAACCGGCAAGCACGCCGGCGATATGGGATGAGCCGTCCGGCGTCGCCAGCAGCTCACCGAAAAGCGTTCGGAGCGCCGTGACTTCGGGACCGGCAGCCATCAGGGCGGCCTGAGCCATCGAATGCATCATCACCCGCTGCCCGGCCGGCCAGCGCTCACTGTGATAGCTGTCCAGCAAACCGTCCGGCGCCCACCCCTGCACGGCGGCGGCGAGTTTCCAGCCCAGGTTCATCGCATCCTGCATGCCCAGGTTCAGGCCGGGCCCGCCCATCGCCGAATGGACATGGGCGGCATCGCCCACCAGGAAGACATTGCCGGCGCGGTACTGCGCGGCCTGACGGGTGTTCTGACCATTGATCCGCCGCAGGGCGTGCGGCCCCGGCCCGCTCGGTGGTTGGATCGGCAGGTCGGCGCCGACCACCCGCTTCACGCTCTCGCGCAGTTCGTCGATGGTCAACTCAGGGGCGTCGTCGGGCAGGACCGAACCGTATTCGATGGTCCCGAGCATCGAGCGGCCCGCCTGGAACTCGGCATAGATCAGCACACCGCCTTCGAACCGGTTGTGACCGAACGGGATTTGCCCGACACCCGGGACGTTCAGCGCACCGTAACCGGTGCGCAACTCGTCCGGCAGGCTGATGTGGGCCACCCGCGCTATGACATCGGTGGTCAGCCCGGGAAAGTCGATGCCCGCCTTCTTCCTGACCGGACTGCGGCCACCGTCAGCCCCGACGAGGTAGGTCGCCGGCAACCGGTAGTTCCCCTCAGACGAAGAGACATCGAGAACCACGCCGTCGGATCCCTGCTCGAAATCGGTGAGTTCATGTCCCCACCGGATCTCAGCCCCCAGGCCCCGAACCCAGTCCGCCAGTTCGCGCACCACTCGGGGCTGTTGAATCAGCATGCCGTACATGGGGTTGTCCACGACGTCGGTGAACGGCACCTGCATGCCCGCGAAGATGTAGCCGTCCATTGGTTGCGGAGGCGCATCCGACCCGCTCAGCGTCTGATACAAGCCGCGAAGGTCGAGCACGCGATTGGCCTGTCCGACAATGCCATTGGCCTTGAGTTCCGGGCTGGGCTCAGCCAGCTGCTCGAGCACCACCGGCCGCAAACCGGCCAGGGCCAACTCCCCCGCCACCAGCAGGCCGTTGGGCCCCGCGCCCGAGATGACGACATCTACCCGATCTGTTGTGTGTTTCATTTCTTCCCTCCCGGTTCCGGCAGGCCCGCGGCCACCGCCGCGAACCCTTTGCGCAGCAGTGACGTGAATGCCACCGGCGGATCAGAGTTCCCGTACTCGTCCATCGCGACATCGCCGACCGCCCGGACGACGGCGGCCACGAGCCGCGGGTACATATCGCGCTCGGCATCCGTGCCGGTCCGCTCGGCGATCGCCGCGACCCACTCGTCGTTCATCCCCCGAAAGGTGGCGTCGCGAATCTCCGGGATCATCAGCAGTTTTCGAACCTCGGCCAGCTGCTGACGGGTCGGCAGCGCGCTCTCCGCACCGTAGACGTCGGACATGTCGGCGTCCAACGGTTTAATCACCGATTCGGTGATGGCGGTCCACAACGGCTCGTCGGCGGGGCGCTCGCGCAGCATGTCGATGCTGCAGCGCATGCGTTCCTGCTGCCGGTATCCGAGCGCGTCGTACTTGCCGGCGAAGTAGTTGGTGAACGTGCGCAGCGAAACGCCTGCCAGGTTGGCGATGTCCTCGCGGGTGACGTTCTCCAACCCACGTTCGAACGCCAGGCTCAGCGCGGCATCGCTCAGCGCCCTGCGGGTATCGAGCTTCTTGCGTTCTCGCAGTCCGGGTGCCATGTCTGCACGGTAGACCAAATACTGCCCGTTGGGCAATATTGCCCCCTGGGCATTTCCTGTGAAAATCAGTTGAGGCCAGGCCGCCACTCTGCCTACCGTGGCAGGCATGTCAGTGACCTACATCCGCTTGCGCACCACATAACCGGCGGATCTTCACTTTCCAGGAACGTCCGCCGCAGCAGCTTTGTCCCTGCGAGCGCGGAGCATTCGTGTCTTCAACTCATCACGGCCGGCACGAGTACGGCCAGAATTTCCTGTGCGACCGACGCGTGGTCGCCGACATCGTCAGAATCGTCTCGCACACAACAGGTCCCATCGTCGAGATCGGCGCCGGCGACGGCGCGCTCACCCTGCCGCTGCAACGGCTGGACCGGCCGCTGACCGCCATCGAGATCGACCGGCGGCGGGCTCGACGATTGGCGGACCGAACCTCGGCCGAGGTGGTAAGTGCAGATTTTCTGCAGTACCGACTACCCGCAATGCCGCACGTGGTGGTGGGCAACCTGCCCTTTCACCTGACCACCGCGATCCTACGGCGGCTGCTACACGGCCCGGGCTGGACCGACGCCGTACTGCTGATGCAGTGGGAGGTGGCCCGGCGGCGGGCCGCGGTCGGCGGCGCCACCATGATGACGGCGCAGTGGTGGCCGTGGTTCGAATTCGGTTTGGCACGAAAGGTTTCCGCGGACGCGTTTCGACCACGACCCGGTGTGGACGCCGGGCTGCTGACCATCAAACGCCGCGGTGAACCCCTGATCCCGTCGGCCGACCGGCGCCGATATCAGGCCCTGGCACACGAGGTGTTCACCGCGCGGGGCCGCGGCCTGGCGCAGATCCTGCGACCTCACGTAGATCGGCGGTGGTTGCAGGCCAACGGAATTCAACCATCGGCACTGCCGCGGGACTTGTCCGCACAGCAGTGGGCGGCCCTGTTCGCCGCGGTGGACTAGCTGGTGCCCAGCGGGTCGATGGTCCAGGCGATGTAGAGCACCACCGCGCTCACGGTCGCGGTGGTCGCGAAGTCGATCGTCCGGCTTCGCACCACAAGCAGGCCGGCCCGGTCGTCGGTGAGCGCGAGCCGCAGCGCAGCCGCCGCACCGACGCCGATCCCGATCACCAGTGCGCCGCGGCGCCAATAGCCCGCCACCACCAAGGCGAAGGCCGCGATAAAGATCAGCCCGACCACGAGGATCGGCCACTGCCCGGCGACCACCTTCTGGACGAACTCCTTTGCCGTCACGCCAGTTTCGACTCTTCGAGCTCGACGACGTTGGTCAGCAGGAACGCCCGCGTCAGCGGCCCCACCCCGCCCGGGTTGGGCGACACGTGCCCGGCGACGTCCCACACGTCCGGCGCCACATCTCCGGTCAGCTTGCCGTCCACCCGGCTCACGCCGACGTCGACGACGGCCGCACCCGGCTTGACCATGTCCGCGGTGACCATGTGCGGCACGCCAACCGCGGCGATGATGATGTCGGCCTGCCGGGTCAGCGCGGGCAGATCCCGCGTCCCGGTGTGGCACAACGTCACGGTGGCGTTCTCCGAGCGCCGGGTCAGCAGCAGGCCCATCGGCCGGCCGACGGTGACGCCACGGCCGATCACCACGACATGGGCGCCGGCGATCGGCACATCGAACCGGCGCAGCAGGTGCACTATGCCGCGCGGCGTGCACGGCAGCGGCGCATCTTTTCCGAGCACCAGTCGGCCCAGGTTGGTCGGATGCAGACCGTCGGCGTCCTTGGCCGGGTCGATGCGCTCCAGCGCGGCGTTCTCATCCAGATGCTTGGGCAGCGGCAACTGCACGATGTAGCCCGTGCAGTCCGGGTTGGCGTTGAGCTCGTCGATCGTCTCATCGAGCTGGGCCTGCGTGATGTCGGCGGGCAGGTCGCGGCGGATCGAGTTGATCCCGACCTTTGCGCAGTCAGCATGCTTGCCGCGCACATAGGCCTGAGAGCCAGGGTCGTCACCGACCAACACGGTTCCGAGGCCGGGCGTCCGTCCCGCTTCGGTCAACTTCGCTACGCGCTGCTTGAGGTCGACGAAGATCTCGTCGCGCGTCGCCTTACCGTCCAACACAATGGAACCCACGCTCCCCATTGTGTCAGCCGCGTGGCAGGCTCAGCATATGAACACCCAGCCCAATGTGTTCACTGATGTTTTCAGTGAGGCCAAGCTCGGCCCGGTGACGCTGCGCAACCGCATCATCAAGGCCGCCACCTTCGAAGCGTCCACGCCTGATGCGCTGGTCACGGAGGATTTGATCAACTATCACCGGTTGCCCGCGGCCGGCGGCGTCGGCATGACCACCGTCGCCTACTGCGCGGTGGCCCCCGGCGGCCGTACCGACGGCTGGCAGATCTGGATGCGGCCCGAGGCCGTACCCGGACTGACCAAACTGACCGAGACCATCCATGCCGAGGGCGCGGCGATCAGCGCCCAGATCGGCCACGCCGGCCCGGTGGCCAACTCCCGGACCAACAAGGCCAAGGCGCTGGCGCCGGTGCGGTTCTTCAACCCGCTGTCGATGCGGTTTGCCAAGAAGGCATCGATCGACGACATCCGCGACGTGACCGAAGCGCATGCCAACGCCGCACGGCTGGCCATCGACTCCGGCTTCGACGCGGTCGAGGTTCACCTCGGCCACAACTACCTGGCCAGCTCGTTCCTGTCCCCGCTGATCAACCGGCGCACCGACGAGTTCGGCGGATCGCTGGAGAACCGGGCCAAGGTCGCCCGTGGAGTCGTGCGCGCGGTGCGCGACGCCGTCGACAAGCACGGCGACCGGAAGATCGCCGTCATCGCCAAACTCAACATGAGCGACGGTGTCCGCGGCGGCATCCCGATCGACGAGTCCCTGCAGACGGCGAAGTGGCTCGAAGAGGACGGCGGCCTGGACGCCATCGAGCTCACCGCGGGCAGCTCTTTGGTCAACCCGATGTACCTGTTCCGCGGCGGCGCGCCGGTCAAGGAGTTCGCCGCGAACTTCAAACCCCCGATCAGCTGGGGCATCCGGATGAGCGGCAACAAGTTCTTCCGCGAGTATCCGTACCACGAGGCGTATCTGATGCGCGACGCCGAGAAGTTCCGCGCCGAGCTGAGCATGCCGATCATCCTGCTGGGCGGCATCACCAACCGCGAGACGATGGACCGGGCGATGGCAGCGGGCTTCGAGTTCGTCGCGATGGGGCGCGCGCTGCTCGCCGAGCCGGACCTGCTCAACCGGATCAAGGCCGAGGAAGACAACGACGGTCAAGGCCGTGTCTTGTCCAAGTGTACGCACTGCAACATGTGCATGCCGACGATCTACAGCCACACTCACTGCGTGGTGACGGGAGCCCCGGACTCACTCGTGAGCTAATAGCTCCATGGTCGGCAACCCCAGCGACACCATGGTGACCTACCGCTACGTGCGGGTCGGTCTGGTGGCGCTGGTGGTGTTCCTGTTGTGTTCTCTCGCGTTGACCTGGGCGCACACTTGCCCGCAGGGTTCCATCAGCGCGTTCTTCTACACCCGCACCCACGCGGTGTTCCTTGCCTCCCTGTGCGCCATCGGCATCTGCCTGATCGCCTACAAGGGCAGCCGGGTGGGCGAAGAGGCGCTGCTGAACTATGCCGGATTCCTGGCCTTCATCGTCGCCCTGGTGCCCACCGGTCCCGCCGACCTGTGTCAGCCGTGGCTTCCCAGCGTGGCCGACCCGTTCGGCGGCGTCGCCAACAACGTCGCCGCGCTGTTCGTGGCCGTGGCCGTCGGCGCCACCATGTACTTCACGCTGGACCACTGGCGCCGCCCCAGGGACGCACCCGTGCCGTCCCCGCTGTCGTGCGCCGAGGCCGCCTCCCTGTGGAAGACCGTCGCCACCGCGTTGCTGCGATCCGAGAAATGGCTGCCCACAGTGTTGGTGATCCTCGCGATCGCCGGGGCGCCGCTCATGCTCTGGGACTGGTTTGCCGATCACGCACACGCCATCGCGGCGGTCGCGATGTTCCTGGCCATCACACTCGTGGCGGTCTACCACGCGTGCTACGCCAGGGCCGCGGTGCGCCGGCACCTGGCCCGGTTCTATGCGGCGATCGCCGCGCTGATGCTGATCACCGTCGTGGCCGGCGTCGTGCTGCTGATCCTGGGATGGCACTTCGGGGTGCTCACCGTCGAACTCATCCTCATCGTGCTGTTCGCCGTGTTCTGGGCGGTGCAGACCTGGGACGTCTGGGACGCCCAGGACCGCTACCCGGAAGAGGCCGTGCCCACGCTGGCCAACAGTCCCACTTAGTCCGTGTACCCGTCGATCTGCAGCGTCTGCCCGTCACGCCACAGCACCAGCACCGCGCCCGGCGCCGGGACGAATCCTTCGACCGATTTCACGGGCACCGCTGCGGTCTGAGCGCACGACTTCGCATCGAACGTGCGCAACGATGCCGCGCCGCCGCGCGGACCGCGGTCGGCGACGACGAGGGAACCGGACGCCGTGAAGTAGGCCGGTTGATCGACCGGCCGACTCGGCACGTTCGACCGGACCGGCTCGATATCGCTGGGGAGGCCACATCGTTCGCGTCCGTCGGGGCCGAACAGGGTCAGGCGGGTCGACACGTCCTCGAGGTACCACACCAGGAAGTCGTCGTTGAGGCCCGATGATTCACTGGGGCGTCCGCGAGGCGGCAGGGTACTGACGGTGCGGTCGACGATATTGGCGTACATCGCTCCGGCCGGTGCACCGGGTCCGACGGCCGACACGAAGACTCCGACGCGGTTGCCGACGCTCACCCCGAGCTTGAGGTAGCGCTGTTCGATCGGCGCCGCCGGGTCGATGTGGCTCTCGAACAGCGTGGTGTCCCAACCGATTTCCCCGGTTTGGGGATCGAGCACAGTCAACCAGACTTTGCCGTCCCGGCATTGCACCGCGGACACCACACCCGACGAGGTCACGGTTGGTTCGACGATGCCGCAATCGGGATGCGGCGCACGTACGTTCCACATCGGCCGGCCGGTCCGGCTGTCGTACCGGGTCCACATTTGCTCGTCGTTCCAGCCCACCACCAACGGTCCGGTGGCGAATCGGTAGCGCCCACGGGCCGCCTCGAGCAGATCCGGATCGCCACTGGTCCACAGCCGGTCGCCGGTGACGGCGTCGAGGCCGACGAGCCCGGCGTCGATGAAGGCCAGCACCGTGGCGCCATCGTCGACCACGCGCATCCCGTTGACGCGCACTTCCCCGGGCCCGGTCCGTGAGTAGTACCAGCGCTCCTTGCCGTCGGCGCCATAGGCCGTGATGCGGCCCTTCTGATAGACGGCGAAACCGGCTCCGGCGGCAGCGATGTCGTACAACGGCACATCTTTGTCGGTGAACGCGTCGGGCGCCGACACCGTGAACGTGCGCTGCCCCAGCGCACCGGGCATCGCCGGAACATCGCTAGCTGCCGCCGTCGTCGCATCGACGAAGCGGCCGTCATCACCGGCGCGCAACGCACCCACGGTCACCACCGCGGCAACCACGACGGCGATCGCTGCGCCGACAGCCAGCAACTTCACCGCGCCGCGCTCCAACCGCGGGAAGGCCCGTGCCGCCAGGAAGGTCGCCGCCGCCCCGGCCAGACACAACCACCACGACGCCATCCCGGCGGGCAGTGCCGCGGTAACCGGCGCGTTGTCCATCGCCATCCGGTAGAACGCCGGGATCCCCTGGGTGATGTACGCGATGACCAGCAGCGCCGCCACGCCTGCCGCCCCGGCCGGGGTGGCCGCCAGGTCACGGCCGGTGTGGCCGCGCCAGACGCCGTAGGCCATCGCCGCGATCAGCACCACCGCGATCACCGCCACCACCAACGCCATCCGGTTCGGCAGGGCGTCGCCCCACCGGTGCAGGCCCAGCACGTACCAGGAACTCTCCCCGGCGCTGCGCGGTGCGACCAACCGCGCCCATGCACCCAGCGCCGCGGCCCACACCAACAACACCACCGCCGCGCCGGCCAGCATCGTGCCGACCGCCCTCAGCAGGCTCAGCACGCGGCCGGCCGTCTTCTGCGCCCCTTCAGAAACCATGTGAGCCATAGTCACACGCCGCGACACCTCCGCAACGGCCCAGCCCCGGCGAAAAGTACCGATAGAGTTGAGCGCGATGAGCCCTGCGCTGACTGTTCGTTACGACGGATCGACCCGTACCTTTGCCCCGGGCAACGATGTCGTCATCGGCCGAGACCTCCGTGCCGACGTCCGCATCGCCCACCCGCTGATCTCGCGCGCCCACCTGGTGCTGCGTTTCGACCAAGGTCGGTGGATCGCGATCGACAACGGCAGCCTCAACGGCATGTATGCCAACGGCCGCCGGGTGCCCTCGATCGACATCCACGACGGCCAGGTCGTCAACATCGGCAACCCGGACGGACCCCAGGTGACCTTCGAGGTCGGACGGCACCAGGGCTCCGTCGGCCGGACACCGACCGCGGCGGTACCCATCGGGAACCGGCCCAGCGGGGCGTGGCCCACTCAGGCGTCGGCCCCCGGGCGTCAGCAGTACGGGCAGCCGCCGGCGCCCCAGCGCCCCGGATACTCGTCCGGCCCGCAGCCGCGCTACCCGACCCCGCCGACCGGATATCCGAGCGGCCCCCAGGGTGGTTATCCGAGCGGACCGCAGTCGGGATATCCCAGCGGCCCCCAGGCGTACCAGTCGCAACCGGTTCGCTCCCCGGCCCCGGCGAACCCGTCCCAGGCAGCGACTTCGATGGCGCCGGCCGCCGCCTCGGACCGCGGCGGCAGCGAGGCCGGCGGCAACATCGCGACCAGCATGATGAAAATCCTGCGGCCCGGGCGCACCGCAGCGGCGCCGGCAGGTGCGGTGAAGATCGGCCGCGCCACCGACAACGACATCGTCATCCCCGACGTGCTGGCCTCACGCCATCACGCCACGTTGATCCCGTTGACCGGCGGCACCGAGATCCGCGACGAGCGCAGCATCAACGGCACCTTCGTCAACGGCGCGCGGGTGGACAGCGCGATATTGCACGACGGCGACGTGGTCACCATCGGCAACGTCGACCTGGTGTTCAGCGGCGGCACCCTGGTCCGCCGCAGCGAGACCGAGGCCGACACCCGCACCGGCGGCCTTGAGGTACGCGGTCTGACGTGGACCATCGAGGGCAACAAGACGCTGCTCGACAACATCTCCGTCGACGCCCGGCCCGGCACGCTCACCGCGGTGATCGGCCCGTCGGGTGCGGGCAAGTCGACGTTCGCCAAACAGGTCGCCGGCTACACACATCCGACCACCGGCACCATCACCTTCGAGGGCCACGACGTCCACGCCGAGTACGCCTCGCTGCGTTCCCGGATCGGCATGGTCCCGCAGGACGACGTGGTGCACGGCCAGCTCACCGTCCGGCAGGCGCTGATGTACGCCGCCGAACTGCGGCTGCCGCCGGACACCACCAAGGAAGACCGCGAACAGGTCGTCATGCAGGTGCTCGAGGAACTCGAGATGACCAAGCACCTCGACACCCGCGTCGACAAGCTGTCCGGCGGGCAGCGCAAGCGTGCCTCGGTCGCGCTCGAACTGCTGACCGGCCCGTCACTGCTGATCCTCGACGAGCCCACCTCGGGCCTGGACCCGGCACTCGACCGCCAGGTCATGACGATGCTGCGCCAGCTGGCCGACGCCGGCCGCGTGGTGCTGGTCGTCACCCACTCGCTGACCTACCTCGACGTGTGTGATCAGGTGCTGCTGCTGGCCCCCGGCGGCAAGACCGCGTTCTGCGGCTCGCCCGACCAGATCGGCCCCGAACTCGGCACCACCAACTGGGCCGACATCTTCAGCACCGTCGCGGGCGATCCGGTCGAGGCCAACCGGCGCTACCTGGCCCGTACCGGCCCGGCACCGGCAGCCGAACCGTCGTCGGCACAGCCCGGCGACCTGGGCGAGCCGGCCAAGACCAGCCTGTTCCGGCAGCTGTCCACGATCGCTCGCCGGCAAGTCCGGCTGATCGTGTCCGACCGCGGTTACACCGCGTTCCTGCTGATGCTGCCGTTCATCATGGGAGTGCTGTCGCTGTCGGTGCCCGGTACCGTCGGGTTCGGTCTGCCGGTCCCGGCCGTCCAAGGCGGCGAGGCACCCAACGAACCGGGCCAGATCCTGGTGATGCTCAACGTGGGTGCCATCTTCATGGGCACCGCGCTGACCATCCGCGCGCTGATCGGCGAGCAGGCGATCTTCCGCCGCGAGCAGGCGGTCGGCCTTTCGACGACGGCCTACCTGCTGGCCAAGATCGCGGTGTTCGCGGTGTTCGCGGTGATCCAGTCGGCCATCGTCACGGTGATCACGATCCTCGGAAAGGGCTGGGGCCCGGGCTCAGTCGACAGCGGGGCCTTCATCGGCGGCCGCAACCTGGAGTTGTTCATCGACATCTCCATGACGTGTGTGGCCTCGGCGATGGTGGGCCTGGCCCTGTCGGCGCTGGCCCGCTCGGCCGAACAGATCATGCCGCTGCTGGTGGTGACCGTGATGAGTCAGCTGGTGTTCTCCGGCGGCATGATCCCGGTGACCGGCCGCGTGGTGCTCGATCAGTTGTCCTGGATCACCCCGGCCCGCTGGGGCTTCGCGGCCTCCGCATCCACCGTCGACCTGACCCGCCTGGTGCCGCCGCCGCTGCTGCCCGCCGATTCGCACTGGAAGCACACCCCGACGGTGTGGCTGATCAACATCGGCATCCTGTTGCTGCTGTGCATCATCTACACGGGGTTCGTTCGCTGGCGGATCCGGCTCAAGGCCGGCTGAGTCCTCCCACGAGCAGTCCCCCGCAAGCGGGAGGGCCCCCAATAAAACTGCCCCTTTTCGCAGGAAAAGGGGCAGTTTTGTGTCTGCTGGGCAGGAAAGGTCAGCCGCCGTGGACGTCGAGACCATGGGCGGCTGAGTAGGCCAGCGCCTGGGCGATGTCGATCTTGGCGCCGCGCAGCTTCGCGGTGGTCCAGAAGGTGGGGTCGACGCGGGCGCCACGCAGATCGGCCTCGTCGAGCTTGGCATCCTGCACCCGTGCGCCGGTCAGGTCCGCCTGCCGTAGCACCGCCTTGCGCAGGTCCACCCCGACCAGGCTGGCCTCACGCAACCGGCAGCCCGACAGGTCAACGCTGCGCAGATCGCAGCCGCCGAGAACGGCCAGGGTCAGATCCGACTCCACGATCTTGATGGGCCGCAGCCGGCACTCGGTGAACACCGAGCCCAACAGACTGCAGTTGGTGAACGTGCTGTGCCAGAGCGTGGCACGACGAAACGTGCAGTTGCGGAACGCCGAGCCGAAATGCTCCGACTCGGACATGTCCACACCGCTGAAGTCGCACTCGGTGAACACCACGCGCTCGGTGCGCAACCGGCTCAGGTCTTCCTCGCGGAAATCGTGACCGGTGAATTCCCTGTCCGCCCAGGCGGTTTCGTCAGCTACCACGCCTCAGCCAGGCAACGCGGAAAGCGTGCTCAGCGAGTACTCGGTGACCGCGATCAACGCGGCCTTAGCCGAGTTGCGGTCGCGGGCGTCCACGGCCACCACCGGGATGTGTTCCGGCAGCGCCAGGGCCTTGCGCACTGACTGGGTGGGATGCTTTGGCGCGTCGTCGAACTCGTTGACCGCGACGATGAACGGCAGCTTGCGGGCCTCGAAGAAGTCGACCGCGGCGAAGCTGTCCTGCAGGCGACGCACGTCGACCAGGATGATCGCACCGATCGCGCCGCGCACCAGGTCGTCCCACATGAACCAGAAGCGGCGCTGCCCGGGGGTGCCGAACAGGTACAGCACCAGATCCTCGTCCAGCGTGATCCGGCCGAAGTCCATCGCGACCGTGGTGGTGCGCTTGTCTGGAGTGCCGTCCAGGGCGTCGACGCCCTCAGACACGTTGGTGACCAACGCTTCTGTGCGCAGCGGCATGATCTCGGAGACCGCGCCCACGAATGTTGTCTTCCCTGCCCCGAACCCGCCAGATATGACGATCTTCGTCGAGGCGGCCCCACGTCGGGGGGCGCCACCGGCGGAGGCCGAGCGGGGTTCAGAGTGCTCGTAGGCCACGCAGGGTCCTTCCAATCAATTCGCGGCGTTCGTCGAAGCTAGCCGAATCATCAAGGGTGGCTTCCACCCGTAGATAACCCTGCGTCACCAAGTCCCCGATCAGCACGCGCGCCACGCCGAGCGGGAGAGATAAATGAGCGGCAATTTCGGCAACCGAAGGACTGCCGGTGCACAACTCTACGATCTGTGCGCGCACATCGTGCCCAGTCCAGCGCGGTTCACGTGTCGTGTCGGTTTTTTGTACCGGCGCTTCCAGCGGAAGGTGGACGCGCGAGTCGGTACGACCGGCCGTCAGGGTGTACGGCCGCACCAAACTCGGTCGATCGGTGGGTTCTGGTTCGCCCACAGGCACCTCGCGAAGGCAGAAGGGGACAGAGGACTCAGGACGGCTGCGGGGTACGGCGCGAAGACTGAACCACCGCGCCGACCCGCTCGACCAAGATCGCCATCTCGTAGCCGACCTGCCCGATGTCACATGACGGGGCGGTCAGCGTGGCCAGGTTGGAGCCGTCACCCACCCGCATCAGCAGCAGGTACCCGTTCTCCATCTCGACCACCGACTGCATCACGTGGCCACCGTTGAACAACTGGGACGCCCCGGTGGCCAGGCTGGCCAGGCCGGAGGAGACCGCGGCGAGCTGGTCGGCCCGCTCGACCGGCATGTGTTCGCTGGCAGCCATCAGCAGTCCGTCGGCCGAAACCAGCACCGCGTGGGACACCCCGGATACCTCGCGGGCGAACTTGGACACGAGCCAGTCCAGGGAGTCGCGCTGCGTCGGGCGGGTCATTCGTTATCGGTTCCTCTGGTCTCACGGGCATGCGATCGTCCGGCGTGCACGCCTCCGAAAAGGTTGCTGGTGCTCGTACGGACAGCCTCGGGGTCACGCGGTTTGAACGCCGCGAACATGCCGCTGTCAGGTTCGTCTGCCGATGCTACCGTCTCCGAGCCGTCGTCGTTACGGTGCACTCCACCGTTGCGGTGACGGCCGTTGGACTCGCCGGCCGCGCCCACGGCTGCGGCCACGCCACCCGGCACCAGGCGGGCACCCGGCGTACGCATGGGCAGGCCTTCCTCGGTGTGCTGCTCGACGGGCGCATCCTGCGCCGCGGCCGCCACCGTCCAGCCCTTCTCCCAGACCGTCTTCCAGTCCAGGTCGGCGCTGCGCACGTGGGTCGTCGGGTCGATCTCGAATTCCGAGACCATCGACTGATAGATCGAGTCGCCCTGGACCTCGGGGCTCTCGGCCTCGACCGCGGTGGATCCGACCGGCTCCTCGGGTGCGGGCTCGGCTTGGTGAGCCGCACCGTTGACGCCATTGAGGCCGTTTACGCCATTGAGGCCGCTGTGGCCGTTCAGGCCGTTGTGACCGTTGAGGGCGCCGGCTCCGTTGACACCGTTCGTGGCGGCCTGCCCTCGGGAGGCGAAGAACGACGAGGTGTTGGTCGGTGCCTGACGCCCGGCCTCCACGTCGTCCTCTTCGGCAGCCGCCGGGTCGGCCGCACCCGCGACGTCACCCTTGGCTGCTCCCTTGGCCAGGGCCGCACTCTCTTCGGTGTGCACCGGCCACTGCTGGGGCCACTCGCCGACCGGCTCGTCCGCGGGCTCCTCGACCGGCGCCTCGGCAGCCGGTTCCGGTTGCGGGGCAAGCGTGCCCGGCAGCTCCGAGATGCCACTGGCCCCGGGACTGCGCTGCGGCAGCAGGTCGAACGGCATCTCGGCACCGTTGAGGTGGGGCTCGGCTCCGCCGGACCCCAAGGCCGACGCATCGGCAGGATCGCCGTCCAGCGACAGGGCCGTGGCGATCCCGGCGTGGGCATCAACGGGCCTGCCATAAGGAAGGTCGTCGACCGAGTCTCCGCCGTCGCGGGCCAGAAGCGTGGCCGGGATGTACACCCCTGCCGTGGTACCCGAACTCGGCTCTTCGGCAACGGTGCTGCGCAGCCGCACCACCAGACCGTGCTGGGTGGCCAGTCGCCCGACCACGAACAGACCCATGTGACGCGCGGTGTAGGGGTTGACCTCACCGCCGGACTGCAGGCGGGTGTTCGCGACCCGCAGATCGGCCTCGGTCATGCCCAGGCCGACATCGCTCACCTCGATCACCAACGCGCCCTTGGCCGCGTGCACGGCAGACACCCGCACCTGCGAGATCGGCGGCGAGTAGCGCAGCGCGTTGTCGAGCAGCTCGGCCAGGAGGTGAATCAGGTCGCCCGCCGCCGAACCGGTGATCTCGACGTCGGCCACCGACGCGGTGACCACGCGGGCGTAGTCCTCGACTTCGGAGGCGGCGGCATTGATCACGGTGGCCAGCGGCACCGGACGGCTGTGCTCACGCGCCAGCTTGGACCCGGACAGCACCAACAGGTTCGCGCCGTTCCGGCGCATACGGGCGGCCAGATGGTCGAGCCGGAACAGACTCTCCAGACGTTCCGGGTCGTCCTCGTTGCGCTCCAGCTGATCGATGAGCGACAACTGCTGGTCGACGAGCGAGCGGCTGCGGCGAGACAGCGTCTCGAACATGTCCGAGACCTGCAACTGCAGCTGAGCCTGTTCCCCGGCGAGGAACACAGCCTGCTCGTGCAGCTCGTCGACGGCATGGGCCACCTGACCGACCTCTTCGGTGGTCTGCACCGGGATCGGGGTGACCGGCACCAACTCTCCGCCCGCACGGACCCGTTCGATCTCCTTGGCCAGGTCCTGGTGCGCGACCTTGAGCGCGCTGTCACGAAGCGTCCGCAACGGGCGCACCAGTGAGCGGGCCACCAGCAACACGATGACCATGGCGCTGACGATCGCGGTCGCCACCAGGATCGCGTCGCGGATCGCGTCGTTGCGGGCATCGTTGGCCTGGGCCTCCACCGCGGCCGGAATGCCCGTGGTGGTGTCCTCGATGATCTGCCCGGCGATCTTGTCGGTCGCTTCCAGCGAGGCCAACATGTCCGGATTGCCGACGAGTGGGATGCCGGGATTCGACATCATCGCCATGCGCTTGACCATCTCGGCGCGAAGCGTCGCCGCCGCCTCAGAACCGCCGCCGAGCACCTTCGTCAGTGCGGCGACCGTGGACGGCTCGGTACCGGCCATCGTGATCATCGACGTGCGCAACAACGGCTCCGGCTCGTCCCCGCCCCGGTTGACCAGCATCCGCTGAATCGCCATCTGGCCGCGGGCGCCGACCGCGCGGGCCAGCGCCTCAACCTGAGCCTGAACCGACTGCTGGTTGCTGTGCACCGAGCCCGTGATGGCGGCTTCCCCGGTCAGCAGCAGCGGGCCGTAATCGAGGATGCGCTGACGCAGATCGATCGACTCGGACATCACCGCGTCGACAAGCTGCTGCCCCTTACCGAGAAGGCCGGCCACGGCCTGACCGACATCCTCAGACACATCGGTGGCATCGACTCGTTGCTGCAAGTCGGATTTGCGCTCATTGAACGTGGACACGGCCGACTGACCGTCGCCGCCTTCGGTAGCCGCGATGAGGACGCCCTCCATCGCAGCCATGTACCTGTCGACGTCGGGAATCACTTCGGCCCGGTCGGCCGCCAACCGCAGATCTCCGGCCGCACTGGCGCTGGCATAGATGCGCAGGCCACCGAACGTCGCCGCCAGGATGAGTGGCACGAGGACGATGGCAAGGACTTTTCGATTGACCGGCCAGTTGGCCGGCGACCAGCGCGAGGGGCGCTTGGCCGGAGCCGATGGTGCTGGGGAGAATTCGACGAGGGTGCCGTCAGCCTGTTTCAGCTGCGTAAAGGCAGTCATCGGCGCCCAACCGTAGTACCGGCTGCGTGGCCGCAATTAACTCGTGGGGCGTGATTCATAGGACTTCCTGCTGTTTCCGCCCACGCTCGGGCGGGCGTCAAACGCCTTGGCAATTGCACGAGTATGACAGCAGCTCGCGAGCGTTTCCACAATTCTTACTGAACAGACAGAGTTCGTGACCGAGCCGTAGCGCAGTTGTGTGGTAATCGAGCAAACAGCGCTGTCCTTGCCGAATCGCGTGCCGATTTCCACTCCCTATTCCGGGCGCCGATTCGGACCTCAATTACATCCCGATTCGCCCACGGGTGGGCATTCGTACGATCATCGTCGGATGTTCCGGGTGTTGTTCTTTTCTCCCCGCATCGCACCCAACACCGGCAATGCGATCCGGATGGTGGCAGGCACCGGGTGCGAGCTGCACCTGGTCGAGCCCTTGGGCTTCGATCTGTCCGAGCCCAAGCTGCGGCGGGCCGGCCTCGACTACCACGACCTGGCATCGGTGACCGTGCATGCCGATCTGGCGGCCGCGTGGCGGGCGTTGATGCCGGCCCGCGTGTACGCGTTCACCGCCCACGCGTCGACCTCGTTCACCGATGTCGCCTACCAGCCGGGAGACGTGTTGATGTTCGGCCCGGAACCCACCGGACTGGATGCAGAAACTCTGGCCGACCCGAATATCACCGCACAGGTACGCATTCCGATGCTCGCCGGCAGGCGCTCATTGAATCTGTCCAATGCCGCGGCAGTCGCCGCCTATGAGGCGTGGCGCCAACACGGGTTCGCCGGCGGCGTCTAGTTACGCCGCGGGCGTGGGCCGCCACGCGACCCACGCCCGAATCTCACAGAGAGTTCATACAGCGGCTTCACAATTGCACCGGTGGGCAACAGGCGCCCCAGGACGCCCTGGGCTCACCAGCTGTCCCAGTGCGAGAACTGCTCGGCCGGAAGGCGCTTGGCCTTCTTGAAATCGGTGCCCAAGGTGTAGGCGATCGGGAACAGGCCCGCCTGCGCGTACCGATCGAACGGAATGCCCAGCAGTTCGGCGGCCTGCTTCTCGCCGTCACCGAGCAGGTGCAACGTCGTCCAGGCCGATCCCAGGCCGCGGGACCGCAGCGCCAGCATGAAGCTCCACACCGCGGGCAGCAGTGACCCCCAGTAGGACGCACCGATACCGGCGGGTGCGCCGTCGGGGCGGCCCTCAAGGCACGGCACCATCAGCACCGGCGCCTTCTCGAAGTTGTCGGTGAGGTACCTGGCGGAGCTCATCACGGCATCCGCCTGGTGATCGCGGATGTCGCCACGCTCGGGCGCGGGCAGGTCGAGGTACGGGTAGGCGTTGGCCCGGTAGATGTCGGCCAGGGCCTTCTTCTTTGCCGGGTCCTCGACGAAAACCCATTGCCAGCCTTGTGCATTCGACCCCGTGGGGGCCTGTAGTGCCAGGTCGAGACACTCCGTGATGACCTCACGCGGCACCGGCTTATCGAAGTCGAGACGTTTGCGCACCGAGCGGGTGGTGGTGAGGAGCTCATCGACGGTCAAGTTCAGGGCTGGTTCGGCTGTCATCCCGCGAGAGTACAACCGCGGACCGAAACCAGAGCAGCTCCCCAGCGGTTTGCTGGGGAGCTGCCAATCATCGTGCGCCGCAGTGGAACTCAGCTAACAGATGAGGGTTGCGGGCCGCCGCCTCATCGGCGACGGCGCGCGGGTCGATCAGCCGACGTTATCGGAGACCAGCACGGGGTCCCAGCCGGTGCCCTGCGACTCTTCGGCCGACCCGAAGTCGACCGCGTTCGGCACGGCATGGATGCCGTGATCGTCGCCCGGCAACCCGCCCAGAGCGGCAATGGTGTCGCGGATCTTCGTTGCCTCGGCGTCGGTCGGCGTTGCGCCGGCCTCGAGCTCGTCGAGCAGTCCGTCACGCAGACCGGCGCCGTTGGCCACTTCCTGGGCCGACAGCTTCGCGTGGACGCGGGTGACGTAGATCTGCTGCCCCAGAGAGGATCCCGGCGCCGCGGCGGCATGCGCCATCAGCGAGTCGTACCGCTGACGAACTCCGCTGAGCGCCACGATGACCGCGGGAGAAGGCCGGTTGCTGCTGGCCGCCTCAGCCAGGGAGGCACGCAGCTTGCGCAGGCCGGACAGGACGACGTCGGCGCGCTTGTGGAACTTCTTGTCCTCGGGGAAAGGCAGTGCGTCGATAGCGGCGGAATACATGTGCATCGCCGCCTCCGACAGACTGACGATGACCGCCGAATCACCTTCCAGCGTCGCGTTTTGTCCCATGGGCCCTCAATTCTCCAGCGAAAAGATCAACAGAAAGTGAGCGGCCGGTTGCTGGCCCCGTAGGTCCGATTCACCGCCGCTCGCGGTGAGCACGCCGATGACACTAGCGGTTTCCGAGCGGCCCGTCATCGCTAGGGGCACTTGAAGAATGACGAAAAACAGGGTATGCGAACACGGGTGCCGCCGGCCGGTAGCACCTGCCGCCGAGGATGGCCCTACTCTGAACGCCGGCCCGGTGGCAGGCTTGGCCGATGGGAGGTCGACATGGCCGGACTAACTGAATCGACAAGGGTCGCTGAGTCTTCAGGGGGTGCCCCGTTGAACTACGGCCAGAGCGGTGAAACGACCGAGCCGATGCGGGTGGCTGCGGTGGATCAAGACCCGGCTCCCAAAGCCATGTCGATCGACACCAAGGCCGGTATCGGTTGGCTGGTGTGCGGCGGCCTGGGCAGCCTGGCCGTCATCTGGTACCTGCTGTTCAGCCCGGGCGAGCTCGGCAGCAAGGCCGAGTGGTTCTTCGGTGCCGTCGTCTTTGTCGTCGTGATGGTGACGATGTGGCTGACCCTCACCGTCCAGCGTCAGGCCAAATACGACATCGCCCAGGCCGACGAGCGTCTGCGCCGCGAGCTCGCGGCCGCCGACGAACGCTCGGCGCTGGAACTCGCCCTGACCCAGAAATGGCATCGGGCCCAGATGGAGTCGCAGCAGAAGCTGCACGATGCCGAACTGGTGGCCCAGCGGGAACTGGCCCGGATCGAGCGCAACAACCTGCTCGAACAACTTCAGAAGCAGGCGATGATCGAGGTGTCGCGTGCGATCGGCGCACACACCCGGATGCTCGCCACGTTGTGGACCGAAGGCGCGACGCAACTGCGCAACCCGGACCGCGACGAGCGGGAAACCGCGATGAACGCGCTCTTCGAGCAGATCAGCCAAGTCGTCAGCGACGTTTCGGTCGAGCTGGACAACGCCCACCTGCTCAGCCAGGACGACCGTCTGCAGGATGCGCTGAACCGGGTCAACGACGCGGTGCTGTTGGCCATCCAGGTCGCCGAGGACCTGCACGCCGACGTGGTCGAGGGACGGGCCCCGGAAACCAACCCCATCCCGGCAGTCCAACGCCTGCTGCACGAGCGGGCCACCGCCGCGCGGCGGCTGGCGTGGTCGCTGCTGCGGACCGGGCTTGAGGACAGCACCAGCGCGAGCCCGCCCAGCGTCTCCACCGTCTCCATCGCCTCCAGCGCCGATCCGAGCTGACCGCCGGGGCCTCAGCGGAAGTCTCGCGACCGGGAGCCGACCCTCAGCTCGACCGGGCTCATCCGGTCGGCGATCACGGTGACCGCACCGCTGGCGTTCTGCACGATGCCGCGGACCACCAGTGCCGGCGCCGTCTGCGCCAGCTTGCGGTAACGCGCCCACACCCCGGGCGCACACAGCACGTTGACCATCCCGGTCTCGTCTTCCAGGTTCATGAACGTCACCCCCTGTGCGGTCGCCGGACGCTGCCGGTGAGTTACCGCCCCGGCAACCAGGATCCGGGTTCCGTCGACGACATCCAGCAACCTGTCGGCGGGAATCACGCCCAGCGCGTCGAGGTCGGCGCGCAGGTACTGGGTGGGATAGCTGTCCGGCGAGACACCGGTAGCCCACACGTCGGCGGCCGACAGCTCCAGCGCGCTCATCCCCGGCAGCGGCGGGACATGTGAGGACGAGCCCACCCCCGGCAGCCGGTCCGGCCGCTGGGTGGCCGCCGCACCCGCGGCCCACAGCGCCTCGCGCCGGCTTACCCCGAAACAACCCAGCGCACCGGCGGTGGCCAGCGCCTCGGTCTGGGATACCGACAGCTGCACCCGGTTGGTCAGGTCGATCAGGGTGGTGAACGGCCCGTTGGCATTTCGTTCGTCGACCAGACGCCCCGCCAACTCGTCACCGATGTGGCGGACACTGCCCAACCCCAGCCGCACGTCCATGCCGTGGTTCTCGCATGTCGCGTAGGCCAGGCTGGCGTTGACATCGGGGCCGTGTACCACCACCCCGTGCCTGCGCGCGTCTGCGACCAGCGACTGCGGCGAGTAGAACCCCATCGGCTGGGCCCGCAGCAGTGCCGCGCAGAACGCCGCCGGATGGTGCAGTTTGAACCACGACGAATAGAAGACGAGGGACGCGAAACTCAGCGAATGACTTTCCGGGAAACCGAAATTGGCGAACGCCTCCAGCTTCTCGTAAATCCGCTCGGCCACCTCGCCGGTGATGCCGTGAAGTTCGGCCATGCCGGCGTAGAACCGGCTGCGCAGCCTGCGCATCTTCTCGGTGGAGCGTTTGGAGCCCATCGCCCGGCGCAGCTGGTCGGCCTCGGCCGCGGTGAAACCCGCACAGTCGACCGCCAATTGCATGAGCTGTTCCTGGAACAGCGGGATGCCCAGCGTCTTGCGCAGTGCGGATTCCATGGACGGATGGTCGTAGGTGACGTCCTCCAGACCGTTGCGGCGACGAATATAGGGATGCACTGAGCCACCCTGGATCGGGCCGGGCCGGATCAGCGCCACCTCCACCACCAGGTCGTAGAACTCCCTCGGCTTGAGCCGGGGCAGGGTGGCCATCTGCGCGCGGGACTCCACCTGGAACACCCCGACCGAGTCGGCTTTCTGCAGCATCTCGTAGACCGCCGGTTCGGACAGATCCAGCTTGGCCAGGTCGACGGCGATGCCCTTGTGCTCGGCCAGCAGATCGATCGCATAGTGCAGCGCCGAGAGCATACCGAGGCCCAGCAGGTCGAACTTGACCAAACCGATTGCCGCACAGTCATCTTTGTCCCACTGCAGCACGCTGCGGTTGGCCATGCGGGCCCACTCCACCGGGCACACGTCGGCGATCGGGCGGTCACAGATCACCATGCCGCCCGAGTGGATACCGAGGTGGCGCGGCAGGTTGGCGATCTGGGTGGCCAACTCGATCACCGGCTGCGGAATGTCCTCGGCCTCCGGCGAGTCCGGGCGACCGTTCCACCGGCTGAGCTGCTTGCTCCAGGCGTCCTGCTGTCCCTGGGAGAAACCCAGCGCCCGGGCCATGTCGCGGACCGCGCTGCGGCCGCGATAGGTGATGACGTTGGCCACCTGTGCGGCGTAGTCACGGCCGTAACGCTCGTAGACGTACTGAATGACGTTCTCGCGCAAGTCCGATTCGATGTCGATGTCGATGTCCGGCGGCCCGTCGCGGGCCGGAGACAGGAACCGTTCGAACAACAGCTCGTTGGCGATCGGGTCGACGTTGGTGACCTTCAGTGCGTAGCAGACCGCCGAGTTGGCCGCCGATCCCCTGCCCTGGCACAGGATGTCGTTGTCCCGGCAGAACCGGGTGATGTCGTGCACCACAAGGAAATAGCCGGGGAACTTCAGCTGCTCGATGATGCGCAGCTCGTGTTCGATCTGCGCATAGGCCTTTCTCGCGTTGTCCACGGGCCCGTACCGCTCGGCCGCCCCGGCCATCACCAACTCGCGCAGCCAGCTGTCCTCGGTGTGCCCGGCCGGGACGTCGAACGGTGGCAGCTGCGGGGCGATGAGCGCCAGACCGAACGCACACTGCTCACCGAGATTGGCTGCGGCCGTCACGATTTCGGTACCGAACAGCCGGGCCATCTCCTCCCCCGACCGCAGGTGGGACCCGCCCAGCGGGGCCAGCCAGCCCGCCGCGGTGTCCATCGAGTTCCTGGCCCGGATCGCCGCCATCGCCATTGCCAGCCGGCCCCGGTCAGGGGCGGCGAAGTGCGCACCCGTGGTGGCAACCACATCGAGGCCGAACCGCGGGGCCAGCCCGGCCAGGACGGCATTGCGTTCGTCGTCACACGGATGGCCGTGATGCGCGAGCTCGATACTGACCCGGCCGGCCCCGAATCGGTCCACCAGGTCGGCCAGGGCGGCCGCGGCGGCTTCCGGCCCACCGCAAGAAAGCGCCTGGCGGACATGGCCTTTACGGCATCCGGTGAGAATGTGCCAGTGCCCACCGGCAGCCTCGGTGAGCCCGTCGAAGTCATAGCGGGGCTTACCCTTCTCACCACCGGCCAGGTGCGCCTTTGCGATCTCGCGGGACAACCTCCGGTAGCCCTCCGGCCCACGGGCCAGTACCAGCAGATGCGGGCCGGGCGGGTCGGGATCCTCGGTGCGGGGAATGTTCCCCAACGACAACTCGGCGCCGAAGACGGTGGCCACGTCCAACTCCCTGGCCGCCTCGGCGAACCGGACCACGCCGTAGAGCCCGTCGTGATCGGTCAGCGCGATCGCCCGCAGGTTCAGCCGGGCCGCCTCCTCGACCAGCTCCTCCGGCGTGCTCGCGCCGTCGAGGAAGCTGTACGCCGAATGTGCGTGCAGTTCGGCGTAACGGACCGATGTCCGCGGCCGGTCGAGTTCCGGCGGCTGATAACTACCGCGCTTACGCGACCAGGCCGGGCTGTCCCCGCCGTCGCCCGCGGGCTCCAACGGCAGTCCGGAACGGCGGGGCTTGCCGGTAAGTACCCGCTCCATCTCCGACCAGCTCGGCGGTCCGTTATGCCAGCCCACCACGTCAGTGTATCGAACATTTGTTCGAGATCCAGCGGGGTGTGTCCATCCTGCCCGAACATGTAGGTCACCTCGTGATGCCGATCACGCCGCCGCCCCCTACGATGCCCGTGGGCTGGGGATCCGCTGTGAAAGGACGGTAATGGCGTCAACGAAGTACATCGGCTATGTCGGTGGTGTCGCGGTCGCGGCGGGAGTCGGGGCGGCGATCGCCGTGGCCGGCCAGGGCACCGCACACGCTGATTCGACGGACGGTGCGTCCAAGGAATCGACCAGCAGCAGTACATCGCAGCACGTCAACGCCGGGCCGAAGCGCGGTGAGGCCAAGGCCGGTGACACCAAGCGGGCCAAGCCCCTGTCCACGTTCAAGGACAACATCGACAAGCAGGCCGACAAGATCGAGAAAGCGGCGGCACACGTCAACAAGGCCGTTCAGGCCGCCAAGCCCGCCAAGCCCGTGTCCGTCAAGCCCAAGCCGAAGCTCAGTGCCGACGAGTTCGAGGCCGGCCAGGTCGCCAAGCTCAAGGACCTGTTCAACCCCAAGCAGGCCGCGACTCCCAAGCCTTCGCCCGTGGTGGCAGACCAGCCGGAGACCGAGTCCGTCGCGCAGCCGAAGAGCGGGACCTTGGCCACCCCGAAGCTCGGCGCGGTGCGGACCCAGGCCGATACCGCTGAGGCACGGGCGGATACACCGTGGAACCCCAACCCGTTCCGCGACGACGATCCGGAGCCGACGGACATCCCCGAGCCGATCCTGAATCTCCGGAACGCGTTGATGAACACCGCACTTCCCGACGAACTCGACCCGTTCATCAGGGAAGCCACCGAGCAGATCTACCGGGGCAGTCAAATCGTGCCGTGGGTGAACGCGGTGATTCCGATCAGCAAGATTCTGCCAAGCCTGGCGCCCGCCCTCGGCGATGATGCCGCGGCCCGCGATGCACGGCAGACGATCATCAACGAGCTGATCAAGACCACCCCGCCGGGATCGCTCCTGTACTACGGGTACGACATTGCCGTCGACCTGCTCAACGTGGAAGACCAAGGCGCCGATCTCAAGGTGCAGGCCGTCACCACGGTGTGGGATCTGCTCGATCCGTTCGAGCTGGCGCACAACAAAGGCAACTCCGGCATCGGCGGCGCGGCCGGATAGTTCGCGCACGTAACGTGGTGGCGATTTTCGAGGGGTTATTTTTGCGCCACCACGTTACATACGCGGAAAGTGAGCGTGGCCCCGCCACTGTGCCGCGCAAACAGCGCGATGTGGATCTAAATGACGTGCACTGTCGCTTATTTCACTGAATTCGCTGAACTGGAGAGTATGCCTACTCCACGAGCGACGGTGTGTCGTGCCGCAATGTCTCGCCCCTGAAGAATGCCGGGCTGACCGACCGCCAGACGAACATGAGCACGACGCCGAGCAGCAGGATGCCGAAGCCCATGAAGAACACCAGTCCGATACCGCCGATCGCGGCGCCGCTTCCGTTCTCCGGATCCATGCTCTCCTTGATCGCGAGGACGAACACCCAGGCCAGCACCAGGCCGCCGATCAACGGGAACAGGAACTTGAACAGCACGTTGTGGGCGCTGGTGAACAACTCCCGACGGAAATACCAGACGCAGGCGAACGCCGTGATGCCGTAGTACCAGCAGATCATGATGCCAAGGGCGGCAATGGTATCCAGTAGCGCACTCTCGGACAGCAGACTCACCACGGTATAGAACACCCCGGTGACCACGCCGGCGACGACAGTGGCGAAGGTGGGCACCAGATAACGCGGGCTGACCTCGGCGAATCTGGGCGGGAAAGCCTTGTAGGCCCCCATGGCGAGCATGGCCCGCGCCGCGGGCAGGAACGTGGTCTGCAGGCTCGCCACCGACGAGGCCAGGATCGCCAGGAACAGCAGCGGCCCGGCATAGGTGCCCAGCACAGGGTCGGCCAACGCGGCGAACACGTTCTCCGCATTGTCGGGATTGCCCAGGCCCAGATCGGTTTCACCGACCCCGGCGTACATCATCACCGCGACGGCGATGAGCAGATACGTCGCCAGGATGGACAGCACGCACAACAGCCCGGCGCGGCCCGGCACCTTCGTCGGGTCCTTGGACTCCTCCCCCAGCGTCAGGCAGGTGTCCCAGCCCCAGAACGCGAATATCGACCCGGTCACACCAACGGCGAAGACGCCGAAGGTAAGTCCGGTGAGTGGGTTGAACCAGTCCAGGTCGAAGGACAGCCCGGCCGGCGCGTCACCGCGACCCACATGCACCAGCGCCATCACCGCGAACGCCAGCAGCACCACCATCTGGAACCCGACCAGCACGTACTGCACCCGTTCACTGGTGGTGATACCGCGACTGGCAATGGCGGTGGCAATGGCCAGGAACACCAGCGTGGTGGCGATGTTGATGACCTTGTTGCCGGCGAGCTCGGCGATCGGGTGGTGGTTGGTGACCCGGGCGATGAACAGGTAGAAGAACTCGACGGCGATCGCGGCGAGGTTGGACAGGACGATGATCGAGGCCATCACCATGCCCCACCCGCACATCCAGCCGACATACGGGCCAAATGCCTTGGTGGACCACGTGAACGACGCGCCGCAGTCCGGCGCCCGCGAGTTCAATTCGCGGTAGGCGTAGGCAGTCAGGAACATCGGGATGAACCCGGCGATGAAGATCGCCGGCATCTTCAGTCCGACGGCCGCGACGATCAACCCGATGCTCGCCGTCAGCGTGTACCCCGGTGCCACACACGAGATCCCGAGAATCGCACCCGAGAACGTGCCGACCTTGCCTGCGGCCAGCCCCTTGGACACCAGCCCCGCGGAGTGTTCGGCGTCCTCGAGCTTCTGGTGGGACTCGTGTTCCGATGCGGACTCAGCCATGAGCGTCCTCGCCGTCTTTCAGTTCGTCCCGGGGCACAACCACCATCGGCACGTCCAACACCCGCAACATCTTGGCCGCGGTGGAACCGAGGAAGATCCGCCGCGGTGCACTGAGCCGACTGGATCCGACCATGATGATGTCGCCTTCATCCCAGCCCAACTGTTCGACGGCGGCCTCGACGCTGGGACCGTTCACGATCGTGGAGGTCACCGGAAAATCGTCCGGCAGTTCATCTTTGGCGGCTTCCAGCGTCCGCTCCGCGTGCGCGAGTGCGTGTGCCCGGACCGCCTCGGCGTCACCTCGCAGCGAGCCGAAGGTCGGATCGAGCGCCACCAGCGACACCAGCCGCAGTGGGATGCCCGCGGCCCGACTGGCCCGTACCGCGGTGGCGAGCAACAGATCCGAACCCTGGCGTTGACCGATGGCACAGGTGATTTCGTGTACCCGCTCGATCGTCGAATCGCGGGTTCCGCGCGGCGCCACCGCGACCGGAACCGGCGAGGAGTGCAACAGCTCGTTGACCACCGACCCCAGCGAGTAGCTGCCGACCAGTCCCCCGCCGGCACCGCCGACCACGATGGCGATCGCCTCGAACCGCAGCGCCTGGCGGATCAGGCCGTCGGTGAACGACTCGTCGAAGCTCAGATGCGGGTGTGCCACAACGTCGTCGGGCACCAAGGCCAGGGCGTCGTCCAACCAGCCCTGCGCCTGCTCGGCCAGCACTTCCTCGTAGCCGCCGCCTTTGGGCACGGTACCCGGCGGCGCGGTGTCGGGCGGTAGCACGATGCAGATGTTGACCTCGGCACCCAGTGTTCGGGCGAACCGGACCGCCAGGGCCAACGCATCGGCGCCACCGGGAGTGGCCAGATATCCAACGACCAGGTTCACCTGCGTCATCTGCCACCACCCATCCCGGCACCGCGCCGTCCGACCGTAGTGGGTCGATCCTGTCAACCCACCACGCGGTGTGCAGGGCTTCTACGAAATTGCCGGATCGGCTGGATCACTCGGAATACTCGGCGGCGCCGTCCTCGAGTACGAGCCGGGCATCGGCACCGTCGGGCCCGGCGGCCTCGGTGCGGAACACCGCGCGTCCCGGTTCGGTACGCCAGATCGACGTCGTCAGCGTCTCGCCCGGGAACACCGGCGAACTGAACCGCGCCGCCACCGCATGAACCTTCGTGGCATCTCCGCCGCCGAGCGCGGCGACCAGCGCCCGTCCGGCCACGCCGTAGGTGCACAGCCCGTGCAGGATCGGCTTCGGGAAACCGGCGAGATTCTGCGCGAACCAGGGATCGCTGTGCAGCGGGTTGCGGTCCCCGGAGAGCCGGTAGATCAGCGCCTGGTCCTCGCGGGTGGGCAGCACCACCTGAGCGTCGGGTTCACGGTCGGGGATCTGCGGCGCCACCGGACGCTGCCCGGGCTGCCCGCCGAATCCGCCTTCACCCCGAATCACCACGGTGGTAAGGGTTTCCGCGACGACCTCACCGCTGGCCGGATCGGAACCGATGCCCTTGAGCATGACCACCGCGTTCTTGCCTTCGCCCTTGTCCTGGATGTCGGCGACCTCGGAGACCACGGTCAGCTTTCCGGACGGGGGCAGCGGCCGATGCAGCCGGATCTCCTGGGAACCGTGCAGCAGCATGCCGAAGTTGAAGGTGCCGATCTTGAGCGCTGCCGGGAAGGGCGAGCACGCGATCACCGCATACGTCGGCAGTACCTGCTGTTCGATCTCGTGGCTGTTCTCGGTGGTGAAGGCAAGGTCATCGGTGCCTGCGCCGACGCCGAGGGCGTACAGCAGGGTGTCGCGGTCGGTCCAGTCGAACGGAATCGGATCGGTCGTCTCGCCAATGGCGTCCGGGTTGAGGGGCATGCGTGCCGACGATAGTTGAGTCGACCGCCCTTGTTGACGTTTGCCCGATCTGGGGCCACGATGGCTCGCATGCGTTATGTCGTTACCGGCGGTACCGGGTTTATTGGTCGCCGAGTGATCACCCGGATTCTGTCCCGCGAGCCCGGCGCCGAGGTGTGGGTGCTGGTGCGCCGCGAGTCGCTGACCCGGTTCGAGCGGCTCGCCCAAGACTGGGACGAGCGGGTGAAACCGCTGGTCGGCGACCTGACGGCGGCCGACCTCGGCTTGACCGACACCGATATCGCCGAGCTGGGCGACATCTCGCACGTGGTGCACTGTGCGGCCATCTACGACATGACCGTCGGTGAGTCCGAGCAACGGGCCGCCAATGTGGACGGCACCCGTGCGGTGATCGAGCTGGCCCGGCGCCTGGACGCCACGTTGCACCACGTGTCCTCGATCGCGGTGGCCGGAAACCATCGGGGCGTGTTCACCGAGGACGATTTCGACGTCGCCCAGGACCTGCCCACGCCGTATCACCAGACCAAGTTCGAGGCGGAACTGCTCGTGCGCTCGACACCGGGCCTGCGCTACCGGGTGTACCGCCCGGCGGTCGTGGTCGGCGATTCGCAGACCGGTGAGATGGACAAGATCGACGGCCCGTACTACTTCTTCGGTGTACTGGCACGTCTCGCCGCGCTTCCCAAGTTCACGCCGATGATGCTGCCCGACTCCGGCCGGACCAACGTCGTGCCGGTGGACTACGTGGTCGACGCGATGGTCGCGCTCATGCATGTCGAAGGCAAGGACGGTGAGACGTTCCATCTCACCGCGCCGAAGACCATCGGGCTGCGCGAGATCTACCGCGGGGTCGCCGCCGAGGCGGGGCTGCCTCCACTACGCGGATCGCTGCCGCGGGCCACCGCGGCTCCGGTGTTGCGAGCCCGGGGACGGGTCAAGGCAGTGCGCAACATCGTCGCCACCCAGCTGGGCATCCCGGGCGAGGTGCTCGACGTCGTCGAGTTGCGGCCGACCTTCACCGCGGACAACGCCACCGCCGCGCTACGCGGTACCGGGATCGCGGTTCCCGAATTCTCTTCTTACGCACCGAAACTCTGGCGATACTGGGCGCAGCACCTCGATCCGGACCGGGCGCGGCGCGACGACCCGTCCGGCCCTCTGGTCGGCAGGCACGTCATCATCACCGGCGCTTCCAGCGGCATCGGCCGGGCCTCGGCAGTCGCCGTCGCCGAACGCGGCGGCTGCGTCTTCGCCCTGGCGCGCAACGGCGACGCACTCGACGACCTGGTCGACGAGATCCGCTCGGCCGGCGGTCAGGCCTACGCATTCACTTGTGACGTCACCGATTCGGCGTCGGTCGAGCACACGGTCAAGGACATCCTCGGCCGGTTCGGCCACGTCGACTACCTGGTGAACAACGCCGGCCGGTCCATCCGACGATCCGTGGTGAATTCGACGGACCGGTTGCACGACTATGAGCGGGTGATGGCGGTCAACTACTTCGGCTCGGTCCGGATGGTGCTGGCGCTGCTGCCACACTGGCGCGAACGCCGGTTCGGCCATGTGGTCAACGTGTCGAGCGCCGGCGTGCAGGCCAACAGCCCGAAGTACAGCGCCTACCTACCGACCAAGGCCGCGCTGGACGCGTTCTCCGAGGTGGTCGGCACCGAGACCCTCTCGGATCACATCACCTTCACCAATATCCATATGCCGCTGGTGAAGACGCCGATGATCGCACCGTCGCGCAAGCTGAACCCGGTGCCCCCGATCTCCGCCGAGCACGCCGCGGCCATGGTGGTGCGCGGTCTGGTGGAAAAGCCGGCCCGGATCGACACCCCACTGGGCACCGTGGCGGATTTCGGTACCTACCTGACCCCGAAACTGTCTCGCCGCGTTCTGCATCAGCTGTATCTGGGCTACCCGGACTCGGCGGCCGCACGTGGGCAGGCCGGCGACGGCACCGACGTTACGACCGGTGGTGAGGCGCAACGACGGCCGAAGCGACCGGTCCGCAGCACCCGAAACATCCGGGTCCCGCGTGCGGTGTCGCGCCCGGTCAAACGGGCAGTGCGATTGGTGCCCGGGGTGCACTGGTAAGTCACGGCGTACCAACCGCTTTCGTACCGGCGCCTCCGGCCGCGCTGTCCCAGGCCAGCATTGCCAGGTCCACGGTGGCATCCATGTCAGCCCGGGGCGCGCCGTCTCTTGCCTGGATCGACAACCCGTGGAGCACGGTGATCAGGAACGACGCGAGCCGTTGCGAGTCCAGATCAGCCGGTAGTTCACCGTCGGCGATGGCCGCCCGGATCCGGGCCTGCAACTGCGCGCGGTCCTCGTCCCGGTACGCCTTGAGCAGATCCCGCAACGCCTCGGTCTCGGTCGAATAGGCGATCCCGGCGAGCACGATCAGGCAACCAGGCGGGCTGTCGGGGTCGGCGTACTGGTGCACGCTGTCGCGCAACATGGCCTCGACCGCGTCTCGAATCGGAACCGGGCGTTGCAGCGCGATCATGAGCGGGGAGCGTTCCGGGGCGCCGTAGTACGCGACCGCCTCGCGGAACAGGTCCTCCTTGGAGCCGAATGTCGCATACAGGCTCGGTGCGTTGAGTCCCATCGCCTCGGTCAGGTCACTCACCCGGGTGCCTTCGTACCCACGCTCCCAGAACACGTCAGTTGCGGCCTGCAGCGCGGTGTCTCGATCGAACGCGCGTGGCCGGCCGCGACGTGCTGTGGGTTGACGGGGCATACGGACAGTCTATATTTGTAGTGTCTATTACAAAATTGATTGGAGCCACGTATGGCGTTGAAAGCATTGACATCCAAGGCCGCACTCATCACCGGTGGCAGCCGCGGAATCGGTGCGGCAATCGCGCGCCGCCTCGCGGCCGAAGGCGCCGACGTGGCCTTCACCTACCACTCATCGCCCGAGCGAGCGGCCGAAGTGGTCGACGCGATCACCGGGTTCGGCGCGAAAGCCCTTGCACTACAACTCGACAGTGCTGCGCCAGACGCCGCACCGCACGCGGTCGATGCCGTCCTCGACGCGTTCGGCCGGCTGGACATCCTGGTGAACAACGCCGGAGTCTTCCCCAACGGTCCGCTGGACCGGGTGAGCGCCGGCGATATCGACCAGGCCATCAACCTCCACATCCGCGCGCCGTTCCTGTTCAGTCAGGCCGCCGCGGCGGCCATGGGCGAGGGCGGCCGGATCATCACGATCGGCAGCAACCTGGCCGACCGCACCCCCTTTCCCGGCGTGACGCTGTATTCGACGACCAAGGCGGCCGTCGGCGCGCTCGCCCGGGGACTGGCCCGTGATCTCGGGCCACGTGGCATCACCGCCAACGTGGTACAGCCGGGCAATACCGACACTGAGATGAATCCGGCCGACAGTCCCGAGGCCATCGCCGACCTCCCGAACATTCCGCTGGGACGCTTCGCGCAGGCCGACGAAATCGCCGCCGCTGTCGCCTACCTCGCCGGTCCGGATGCGCAATACGTGAACGGCACGACCCTGACCGTCGACGGCGGCTACAACGCCTGACGCCCGGGAGGCAACAATGTCATGGTTTCTGCTGGCCTTCGCCGGACTGCTGGAGATCGTCTGGGCGCTGGCCATCAAACAGTCCGAGGGCTTCACCCGACTGTGGCCGAGCGTGGTGTGCGTGATCGCCGCGGTGGTCAGCTTCGTGATCCTGGCCCTGGTGGTCAAACACCTTCCGGTCGGCACGGCGTACGCGGTGTGGGCCGGAATCGGCGCGGTCGGGGTCACCATCGCGGGCGTGGTGCTGTTCGGTGATGCGCTGACACCGCTGCGGATGACGTTCATCGCGTTGATCGTGGTGGGCCTGGTCGGCCTGCGATTTGTTGAGCAGTGAGCCCGCCCACGCTTAAGGTTGGCGACGTGACGTCGCTACCCGTATTCGCCGATGTCGATACCGGTGTCGATGACGCCATGGCGCTGACATATCTGCTCGCCAGCCCTGAAGCCGAGTTGGTCGGTATCGCCTCGACCGGGGGAAATGTTCCGGTGCAACAGGTATGCGCCAACAATCTGGGCCTGCTGGAACTGTGCGGGGTGGCGGGGATACCGGTCTCCAAGGGAGCCGAGCAGCCGTTGAGCGCACCGTTGCGCACCGCCGAGGACACCCACGGGCCACAGGGTCTGGGATACGCGCAATTGCCGAACACCGACCGGCTGCTGACCGCACACGACGCCGCCGAGGCCTGGGTACGCGCTGCACGTGCATACCCGGGTGAATTGATCGGGCTGGCCACAGGCCCCCTGACCAACCTGGCCCTGGCCATGCGCGCCGAACCCACCCTGCCCAAGCTGCTGCGCCGGCTGGTCATCATGGGCGGGGCCTTCGACTACCGAGGCAACACCACGCCGGTGTCGGAGTGGAACATCAGCGTGGATCCCGAGTCCGCCGCCGAGGTGTTCCGCGGTTGGAATGCCGCCTGGGGTCTGGATGAGGCGACACATGTCCCTATCGTGCTGGGCCTCAACCTCACCGAGAACATCGCGTTGACTCCCGCGCTGCTGAACCGACTGGCGGCCGCGTCCGGCTCGCCGTCGGCACTGATGAGTGTGCTCGACGAGCGGGGCACCCGGTCCACGGCGGACAACCCGTTGATCCGCGTGCTCGAAGACGCCATGCGGTTCTACTTCGAGTTCCACTTCGACACCGGCGACGGGTACCTGGCGCACCTGCACGATCCCCTGGCCGCCGCGGTCGCGCTGGATCCGGAATTGGTGAGCTGCCGGGAAACCACGGTCGATGTAGAGCTGAGCGGCACCCTGACCCGCGGTATGACGGTGGCCGACTGGCGCGGGCACTGGGGCCGTCCGCCCAATGCGCTCGTCGGCACGGAGGTCGACCCGACGGTGTTCTTCGACCGGTTCATCAGCCGGGTCGGGGAGTTCGCGCAACGCCTGAGCTGATCCGGCCCAGACCCTCATTCATAGGCACCCTCCAGATACCACCGGCGCTGCCGGTAACACAGCAGCAGAGCCAGGTCTCCTTCGCCGGCCCCCTCGTGACCCCCCAGCAGCACCTGGACCCGCGCGGTGCGCCCGGCCCCTCGGTTCTCCGGATCCCACCACCGCTCGTCGACCGGCCACGGCCCCGCCCACCAGCGCAGCCTGCCGTCACGCTGGCCGGCGCCGGCCAGCTGCGCCGGGTCGGACGAGAACAACCCGCGGCTGGTGACCCGGACCGGGTTTCCTTGTACGTCAAGAAGTTCCACTGGATCATCGAGCAGTACGGTCGGTGAGGGCTCGGGAAGCTGGCCGGGCCAGGGCTGCCGCGGATCGGCTCGCGGTACCTGCTCATCCCCCAACGGCGTGAAGGTGATGCGCTCGGCAGGCCCGCGGCCGCCGCTGAGCACCGGCACCTTTACCGCTTCCGGCCCGAGCAGACCCTGGACCCGCAGCAGCGCACGCCGGGCCCGCAACCGGTCTTCCTCCCCGATCCCGCCCCACAGCGGCAACTGCAGCGCCGCGGCGGACACCACCTCCACCGGGCGCAGGCGCAGCACCGTGACCGGGGCCGTGGGCCGCTCGGAAGTGCGGCGGTTCAGCCAGCCGTCCAGCTGCCAGCGCACCCGGTCGGCGGTGGCATCCTCGGTCAACGGTTCAGCGCACCGCCAGACCCGTTCCAGCTCTTCACCATTGGCGGTGACGGCATGGATGGCCAACCGGGTACAGCCGACCCCGGCCGCCTCCAGATGACGATGCAGATCACTGGCCAGTGACCGTCCCGCGAAGGCTGCGGCATCCACCCGTTCGATCGGCGGGTCACAGTTCATCACCGCATCAAGTTCGATGGCCGGATCCCGTCCGGAGGGGCCACGGTCCGGCTCCCCACAGGCAAACCGGTGCGCCGTCACCGCATCCGCGCCGAACCGGGAGGCGACATCGGTACGGGACAACTCGGCGAACTGCCCAAGGGTTCGGATACCCATCCGCCACAACAGGTCTGCCAAGTCCTCACGGCCGGGAGCGGCCAGGGCCGGTTCGGTGGCCAACTGCCGGATCGACAGGCCAGAAAGAAACAGCGCGTCGTTACCGGGTTCGACGATGCAACCCGCCCGAGCGGCGAAGACCGCGGTGGAAAGTTGATCGGCGATACCGACCTGGCATTCGGCCCCCGCCGCGGCGACGGCGTCGATCAATCGTTCGGCCGCCACCGGTTCGGACCCGAAGTACCGTGCCGCGCCGCGTACCGAGAGCACCAGCAGTCCCGGACGCAGCACCTCGGCGCGCGGCACCAGATCGTCGACGGCAAGCGTCACGTTCTCGAAATGGCGGGCATCCCTGGCCGGGTCGGCGGTGACGACATGCAGTTGTGGGCACCGGGCCTGCGCCTCGCGGCGGCGCAGCCCGCGTCGGACCCCGGCCGCACGCGCCGACGCCGAGCAGGCGATCACCCGGTTGGCCAAAGTGACCGCGACCGGCACCGTCGACGTCAGGCCTGCCGCCGTCGCCGCGGCCACCGCGGGCCAGTCCATACACCAGAGGGCCAGGACCCTGGAATCCGCGGGCATGAGCTATCCGCCTGCCGCGCAAGCCGGTCCGACGCCTCGACCACGGGCCCGCATGGCCAGCCGGACCCGGCTGATCCGACCGCGCCCGGGCACCGGGACACCCCGGTCGGCACCGACCACCTCATAGCCGGACACCCGGGCCTCCAGCCGAGCCGACGCGCCCTGCCAGTCACCATCGGTGACCAGCAGGGTGCAGCCCTTCTGCCGGGCCCGCGCCACCATCACCCGGGCCCGGCTCGGCGGCACCGAACGCCCACCCAACCCGAGCACCACCAGATCCATCCCGTCCATCAGCACCGCGGCCACCTCGACGGGATCGGCGCCCGGGTCGGGGATCACCGCGAGCCGGCTCAGATCGGCGCCCATCTCCACTGCGGCCAGCAGGCCGACATCGGGTTGACCGATGATCACCGCGTGCCCACCTGCAGCCGTCACCGCCGCCACCATCCCCAGCGACAGCGACCGGGCACCCGCGGCCACCGCGACGGACCCGCGTGGCAGCATCGTCGGCAGGCCCTCGGGCAGCGTCTCAACCAGCGCCTCAGGCGGCTCCAGCAAAGATTCTGGAGCCGGGACCACCGCCGGCGACCTGGGCACACCGCGATGTACCGGGCCGACCTTCCCGGACACGGAGGCAATCTTGCGCCGGAGGTGTTCTACCTGTTCGGAGCGGGTAAGCAGGCGTAAATCGAGCTCTGCCGCAGCAGTCACAACAACACCTCCCGCCCCATCTGCCCATCACCATTTTCGAATATATGTTCGATCGCTCGAGTAAACACCCACCCCCCGACAGCGTCAAGCTGCGAGAGCCGGCCACCGACCCCCCAGGACAAGGCCCCCCGTAATGGCTCTGCACCCGCGCGGACCTTGAGTTAGAGTTCCGTTCACCAGAACCCGCTTCGGGATGGGACTGGCCACAACTTGCGTTGCAGGTAGTGGGAATCCACTGCGATTCGCCGAAGGCCAAGTTCTGTAACAGCACGGGGGACAGTGAGGACAGCATCATGAAGTCTGGGCAGTTGACTCGTCGGCTCACCGTCATCGTGGGCGGTGCGGCAGTCATCGGGATGATCTCGTTCACCGCGGCGTGCGGTACCGAGGAGAAGAAGGGTCCCGAGACCACCACGCCAACCACCACGACGACGACCACCACCACCACCACGCCGGCCGCTCCCGCCCCGCCGCCTTCGGTCGAGCCGACCGAGAAGTCGATCAACCCCACCGGCGGCAATCTGTTCACGCCTGACGTGAAGGCACCGCCGGCGC
Organism: Mycobacterium sp. NPDC004974; assembly: GCF_053600815.1. Classification (NCBI taxonomy): domain Bacteria; kingdom Bacillati; phylum Actinomycetota; class Actinomycetes; order Mycobacteriales; family Mycobacteriaceae; genus Mycobacterium; species Mycobacterium sp. NPDC004974. Next base: position 346,826 of record NZ_JBSGAQ010000004.1, read on the forward strand.
CGACCGGCATCCCCGGCACCCACCGCTAGGTCGCGGGAGCGCAGAAAGTCGGTCGTTCGCCCATGGCGGGGATGAACATCGCCCCCGGACGGGCGTTACTGGCGCTGATCCTGTTCAGCGCCCTGCTGGTCTCCGACCTGCGAGCCGGCCCCGCCACAGGCGATCGGGCGTACGGTCCCACGCAAATTACGGGACCGTACGCCCAACTGCTTTCTGCCTCAACGGATCTCGGACCCGCCGAGAGCGGCTCGGCACAGCTGACCATGACGCTGCACGGCATCACCCGACCGGCTGCGCTGTTCGGGTGGGCCGAGGAGCATTCGCTGTCGGTCCGGTGGCGACCCGGTGATGCCTGGGCGATCGCCGAAGGCCGATCCGCCGCGATGGCAACCGCTTTCGGCGTGGACATCCACGACTACCGCGGCCTACGCGGTCAGGAGTTCTACGCCTCACCGCAGCAGCCGTCGGTACCCGAACCACTGACCGGGGAGGTCTCCGGAGTCGGCCGCATCCTGGGCTACACGCCGTACCGGATGTCGCTGCCGGACCTGCGGAACCTGCCTATCGATGTTCCGGACCAGGGGTTGACGCCGCAGGCGGTGCTCAACACCTACAACCTCACCAACCTGGCGAAACAGGGGTTCACCGGCAAGGGCACCACCATCGTGTTCTTCGCATTCGACGGTTTCGATCAGGCCGATCTGGACACGTTCGCCACCACCTTCGGCCTGCCCAGGTTCACTCCCACCGTGGTCGGCGGGCAACCGAGTGCCCCGCACGGTGAGACCACGATGGACCTGCAGGTCGCCCACGCCATCGCCCCTGATGCGCAGAAGGTCGTGGTCAACGCCCGGCCGACCGTTCAGGGGGACGGCGCCTACGAGAAGATCGGGAAGATGCTGGAGTCCGCGGACCAGCAGTTCCCCGGCGCAGTGTGGAGTTTCTCGATCGGCTGGGGCTGCGACAAGTTGATCACCGCAGCCGATCTCGCCCCCGTCCGCTCGGCACTGGTCACCGCACACACCCACGGCACCACGGCATTCAACGCCAGCGGTGACCTGGCCGGCCTGGAATGCAAAGGCGGACAAGACTGGTCGTCCGCACCCGAAGAAGATGACATCGGCCTGGACTCAGTGGCCTCCCTGCCGGAGATCACCGATGTCGGCGGCACGACGCTGTCCACCGACGCCGACGGCGGCTGGCTGGCCGAGCAGGCCTGGTTCGACGTCCCGCTGTCGCAGGGCACCGGCGGCGGGGTGTCCTCACTGTTCGACCGCCCCGAGTGGCAGCACGGACTGTCCGCACCCGGCGATCGCGGGGAGCAACGGCGACTGACCCCGGATGTGGCCGCCGTGGCCGACCCGTTCACGGGCGTGAAAATCGTTCTGAACGGCCAGGTTCTGGTCGGCGGAGGCACATCGCAATCCGCCCCGTTGTGGGCCGGGATGGCCGCGGTGATGAATCAGTACCTGATCGCCAACGGCGGCCGCGCCCTCGGCGATCTCAATCCCCAGCTGTACAAGATCGCCAAAGGAGCACCGCTGCCGGCTTTCCGTGATGTCGATCTCGGCGGCAATGCGGTGGCCACCGCCGCACCCGGCTACGACCTGGTGACCGGGCTGGGCTCGCCTGACGTGGAGAACCTCGTCAAGAACCTGCTCGTCCTGCAGAAGGCGAACCGATGACCGACACGCCTGACGACACCGACGTCCCCACCACCGAGTGCCGCGTCTGCAAGGTCGACGTGCCCGACGGCAAATTCTGTGGGCTGTGCGGGGTACCGATCGACAAGGAGCGAGGAGACGGACCGGAATGGTTGCGCCTCAGTGCATCCTGCGTCGCCCCCGACGAGCATCTGCTGCGCCCGTCGATCACCAGCTCGCTGTTCCCCCACCTGTCGCACCAATCCCGCACCCCGTTCCGCGTCGCGATGCTGGTCCTGTTGGCCGGGTTGGTGGCGTGCGCGCTGCTGCGGCTGCCCGCAGCCCTGATCGCGGTCGCTGCGCTCGGCCTTCCACTGCTGTTCCTGATCTATCTCTATGAGTCCGACGCCTTCCGCGACCTGCGCCGCGCCAATCTGGTGCTGACCATCGTGCTGGGAATCGCACTGGGAGTCGGATGGGTGCTTCTCACCGGCCATGTCATGGCCAAGTCCTACGGCGTCCCGCTCGGTGCCGGGGTGACCGGTTTCCGGATCATGCGCAACGGCTTGGGGATTCCGCTGGGCGGTGCGGCCCTGATGCTGGTGCCCGCTGTCGTGGTCCGGATCACTCGACCGGCCAGCCGGGAATCGTTGGACGGCTTCATGATCGGCGCGCTCGGTGCGACAGCCTTCACCGCGGCCGCCACCCTGACCCGGCTGGCACCGCAGCTCACCGCCGGCATGGTGGCGCGTAACCGCCCGATGTCCGGCCTGATCGTCGAGGCCGGGATACGCGGTGTTGCCGTGCCTTTGACCGCAGCATCCATCGGCGGTCTGATCGGTGCGGCGCTGTGGTTCACCCGCCCCGCCACCAAGATCGACAAACATGTCGGCTATGTCCGGCTGGTGATGTTCTCCTGCGCGTTTGCGGTGCTGATCATCTACACCGGGCTGGGTCTGGTCGATGTTGCCCGTATCCCCCAGTGGATCCAGCTGGCGGTGCACATCACGGTGGCAATGATGGCGCTACTGGCGCTGCGCGTCGGTCTGCATCTGGCGCTGCTGCACGAAGCACAGGACGAGATCGCCTCCGACCAACCCATCTTCTGCCCGCGCTGCGGCCACGTCGTGCCCGACATGTCGTTCTGCCCGCACTGCGGTGCGGCTACCCATGCCTCGTCACGCACGTCCAGAGAAGAGCGTCGTGAGCACCGGCCGGTGCGTGACCCGGGATGAGCACGTTCTTTCCCGGCTATGCGGTACCTATTTCCACCGGCCGCACCCGGGCCATCCGCAAGACCTCGGCACTGAAAGTGCTGGCGGTCCTGGGTACGGGAATCGCCCTGGTTGCCGGCACGCTCGCCTGGGTCTCCCATGCGACGAGCAAGCCACCGGTGCGATACATGTGCCCGCCCGAGTGCGGACAACCCCCGACCGGGCAGGCGGTAGCGATCAATCCGGTGTTCACCGCCCCCGACGGCAGCTTTTCGGTGTCCTACCCGGTGGCGTCCTCGGCCTACAAGGTCACCACCAACCCCACCGGTGTCACCGCGGAATTCCAGGCCGGTGACGGTGGCATGCTCCAGTTGTTCAGTGAGCCGGCCGGTGGACGCAACGCCGAGGACATCGCCAATTCTCTTGTCAAAAAGACATTTCCGGATACCAAGACGGCCTACGACATCCCCAACGCGATGGTCGGTTACCACCCCGGGTTCGGCCTGGTCGCCGACTGCTGGCCACAGGGCGCCACGAGTAACTACATGCGGATGCGGGTGCTGGTGTTGGTCGCGGTCAAAGACGACCTCGCCCTCATCGCATCGGCCGTCGGACCCTACCGGGAATTCGGCCCTGGCTCAGGGGCCAGCAAGCCCTCGGGCGCCAACCTGCAGCTGGCCCTGGACATGGGCAAATACGTCAACAGTTTCCGCTGGCGCGGGGACCCCAACCGCTGACCCCCGCGGTAGACGCGCCCGCTGCCGCAACCAGAAAACCTCGCAATTGACGTCCGCGCCGGAGCGCACTGGGCTAGGGTTTGCTGGCAGACCCTGTTCGGGGCCTGTTTCTGTATCGTCCGCGGGGGACAGTGAGGACTAATCATGAGGTCAGGCCCATCAACTCGTCGCCTCGCAGTCGCCGCAGCCTCCGCCGCGATCATCGGGATGGTCGGACTCAGTGCTTGCGGTACCGGCGAGAAAGCGCCCGAGACCACGAGCCCCACCCCGACCACCACGACAACGACGACGACCACGCCGTCGGCCCCACCGCCCGTGGCCCCCACCGAGAAGCAGGTCACCCCCGGTGGCGCCAACAGCTTCACGCCCACCCACGTGGAACCGCCCGGGCCACCCACCGGGCGTCACGGGATCGGCAGCCCCCACCGGCAGTAGCACCGTCGGAAATCGGCCGCTGACCCTGCGGCCACTCACGCCATGAGCACCGTCGATTGCCGAGCATGCCGAACCGATGTTCCGGCGGGCACATTCTGCGGACGGTGCGGTGCATACCTGGACCCGTCACGGGGTAGACCCGGGTGGTTACGAATCCGGGCGTACTGTGCGGGCCGCGAGCATCTGCTGCGGCCGTCGGCGGTCAGTTCGCTGTTCCCACAGCTACCGCAACATTCGCGCGCACCGTTCCGGCTGGCAGTGGGTGCGCTGGTGATCGCAGTGGTCGCTTGTGCACTGCTACGACTGCCGGCGGCGATGAACGCGTTCGCCGCATTCGGCGTGCCGCTCCTGTTCGTCGCGTATCTACGGAGATCCGTTGTCTCTCCGGATGTTCCGGTACGCACACTGCTGCTGACCGCCGTCCTGGGAGCCACGCTGGGCGCCGCCTGGACATTGACGACCGGAGCCGCAGTGGCCAGGGAGTACGACATGCCGATGGGCGTCGATGTGCCGCAGTTGCGGATGATGCGCGACGGTCTGGGTATCCCGCTCGGCGCCATGCTGTTGATGCTCACCCCGGTGGTGGCGATCCGCCTGCTCGGGCGGCGAACACGAGACCCGTTGGGCGGCTTTGCCATCGGTGCGCTCGGCGCCCTTGCGTTCACCGCGGCTGCCACGCTGAGCCGACTGGCTCCGCAATTCGACGACGGGATGGTGGACCACGACCGGCCGCTCAGCGGGCTGTTGGTACAGGCCGGCATCCAGGCGGTGGCGGTGCCGTTGACCGCCGCGGCCGCCGGTGCCCTCGTCGGCATCGCCCTGTGGTTCACCCCGGCGCCGGACAAAGCGCGGGTCCGCACGGCCGTGCTGCTGACGGCCGCATCCGTCCCAGCCTGCTATGCGATTCTCGGTCTGATCGACATCGCGCCGGTGTCACAGATCTTGGTGCTGGCAGTGCATTTGGTCGTGATGGTGTTGGCAATGCTGGCACTGCGAGTCGGTCTGCAGCTCGCATTGCTCCACGGAGCGCACGACGCCGTTCCCGATGACGGACCCCTGTCGTGCCCACAATGCGACCACCCCGATTCCGCCATGGCGTTCTGCCCGAACTGCGGGTCCGCGGTCCGGGCGTTGTCGCGACCGGTGTACGGGGCCGGCGACCGCCGGTTACTGGGGGCCTGGGGTGCCGGGGTCGCAACAGTGGCAGCGGGCCTCGCCGTGGTGTCGGCATTGGTCAGCCACGCACCCGCGCTCTACGCATGCCCGCCGGACTGCGGCACTCCGCCGACGGCCGAACCGGTGGCGGCCAATCCCCGCTTCACCGCCTCGGACGGCGCGTTCTCCGTCGCGTATCCGGCCGCCGGTGCGGCCTACTCGGTCACCACCGCCGACGACGGTGTCACGGCGGATTTCCTGGCCGGAGACGGCGGCACGATGCAACTCATCGGCAGGCCCGCGACCGGACGAACGCCGAAGGAGATCGCCACCGCTCTGGTCGATGACACGTATCCCGATTCCGACGTCGACTACGAGATCCCGAATGCCATGGTCGGCTATCAGCCCGGATACGGGATGGTCCTCGACAACTGGCCGCAAAACGCCACCGGTGACTACATGCGGATACGGGTTGTCATCGTGGCCGCGGTCAAGAACGACCTGGCACTGATCGCCGTCGCTACCGGCCCCTATCACGCGTTCGGCCCCGATTTCGGCCCCGGCATTCCGTCCGGTGCCGATTTGGACCTGGCGCAAGATATGGGCAAGTACGTCAACAGTTTTCGGTGGCGCGGCGACCCGGCCCGCTGAGCCGAACCCAACATCACCATCGCAAATTGGTGACATTGACAAATGTCACCAATTGCTGATGTACTCCTCGCACGCTTCGACGAGGAGGCCCCATGTCCGGAACCACCGGAATTCCCCCGGCCCAACGCGGATCCTTGCGATCCCGCAGCGCGTCCACAGTGAGCAGCCTCACCCTGCGCCAGGTCAGCGCCGCTCTGCCGCCGGACACCGGCTGGGGCCTGTGGACTTCCCGCAGACTGATCGCCCGGATCATGGCCACCTTCGGGCCGTCACTGTCGGGCACCCGCGTCGAACACGTCGACGTACGCATGGCCGACGGTCGACGCGTCGTGGGTGAATGGGTGCGCGGCCCCGGAGTGACCGAAGGTGAACGCGCCATCTACTACCTCCACGGCAGCGGATTCGCGCTGTGCTCGCCGCGGACCCACCGTCGGCTCACCGCCTGGCTGTCGCGCCTGACCGGACTGCCCGTGTTCTGTATCGACTACCGGCTGGCTCCCGAACACCGGTTCCCCGCCGCCGCCAACGACGTTCGCGCGGGCTGGGACTGGCTCTGCACCGAACGCGGGCTCCATCCTGGCCGCATCGTGATGGCGGGCGATTCCGCGGGCGGACACCTCGCCGTGGATCTGCTGCTGCAACCCGATGTCGTCCACCCCGCCGGGCTGGTGCTGCTCTCCCCGCTGATCGATCTGACGTTCGCCCTCGCGCGTGGCCGCGAGAGCCTGCGCCCGGACCCCGCGATTCGCGTCGCCGATGCTGCCCGCCTGGTCGAGTTGTATTGCGGGAGAGTTGATGTCAGCCATCCGAGACTGAAACTGGACGTCGCGGGCGGGCGACAGTTACCGCGGGCCCTGATCCAGGCCGGCGGCGCCGAGATGCTGCTTGCCGACGCCCGCTCGCTCGACGCGGACATCCGCGCTGCCGGGGGCGATGCCGAACTGCAAGTGTGGCCCGACCAGGTGCACGTCTTCCAAGCCCTACCACGGCTCAGTCCGGAGGCCGCCCCAGCCATGCAACAAGCCGCAGGATTCATCTCGGAATCCCTGCGCTGCAACACCATCGAGAACAACATCGAGGTCGCCGGGTGAACATCTTCGGATCGAGCCGCAAGCGCAGCCGGTACGCCGACGCGGTTGTCACCGGTGCGGGCAGCGGGATCGGCGCCGCCTTCGCACGCGAACTGGCTACGCGCGGTGGTCGGGTGGTGTGCAGCGACATCGGCGAGGCCGCCGCCCGCGCCACCGCCGAGGCCATCACCGCCGAGGGAGGGCAGGCCACCGCGGTGCGCTGCGACGTCTCGCGGATCGAGGAAGTCACCCACCTTGCCGACGCCGCGCAAGCCTGGTTCGGCGGACCACCCTCCCTCGTCGTCAACAACGCCGGCGTCGGGGCCGGCGGACAACCCATCGGCGACACCAGCATCGACGACTGGAACTGGGTGCTCGGCATCAACCTGTGGGGGCCGATCCACGGTTGCCACGTGTTTACGCCGATCCTGCGTGCCGCGGACACGGACCAACCACGCGGCATCATCAATGTCGCCTCCGCCGCGGCATTCGGCGCTGCCCCGGGAATGGCCGCCTACAACGTCAGCAAGGCCGGGACGCTGTCGCTGTCGGAGACCCTGGCCGCAGAACTGTCCGGCACCGGCATCAACGTCACAGTGCTGTGTCCGACGTTCGTCAAGACCAACATCGTCGAAGCCGGCCGGATCACAGCCCAATCGACGCAGCTGGCCGACCGGCTGATGCGCTGGACCGGGTTCTCCCCCGAGCGCGTCGCCCGCATGTGCCTGGACACCAACGACCGTGGCGGCCTGTACTGCATGCCGCAACCGGACGCCCGGATCGGTTGGGGCATAAAACGACTCACCCCGACGGTGTACACCCGCACGGTCGGCCTTGCCACCCGCATCAGCAGTTCTGAGGAGGTTTCGTAATGACGATGGACATGGAACGAATGCTGGCGAAGATCAAGGACCGCCAGTGGGCCCTGGCCGACATCGACTGGGATGCACCGGGGGCCGAGACCATCACCGACGAGATGCGGCCGAAACTCAAGGCTTTCATGGCCGATCTGTGCTGGATCGAGAATGTCGGTGCGCGTGGGTTCGCCGCGCTGGCCAAGAAGGCGCCGACCCCGACCATCGCCGAGATCTACCGCTACTTCCACGCCGAGGAGCAGCGGCACGCCAATGCCGAGCTGGCCCTGATGAAGCGCTGGGGCATGCTCGAAGACGGCGAGATGCCCGAACCGAACGTCAACATCCGGTTGGCCATCGAGTGGCTGGACACCTTCTCCGACAACATGTCTCTGTCGGTCCTCGGTACCGTCATCCCGATGCTCGAGGTGGCTCTCGACGGAGCACTGCTGAAGTTCCTGCTCGAAGAGGTCGACGACCCCGTGTGTCACCAGGTCTTCGAGAAGATCAACAACGACGAATCCCGCCATATCGCGGTTGATTTCGAGGTTCTCGACATGATCGGCAACTCCACCGCGCGGAGACTGGCGGTCGAATTCGTCGGCAACGTGGCTTCTCCCGGAGTGATCATCGGCACGTTGATGTATGTCCCGCTGCTCAACCGGATGCGCAACAACATCGTCGACATGGGCCTGCAACCGGAGAAGCTGTACAAGGCGATGATGCGTTTCAAGGAGATCGGAGGCCGCGGTGAGCACACCTGGCGGGTCCCGACCTATCAGCTGCTCAAGCTGCACGGCCGGATGGTCACCAACCCACGCCACCCCTATCACTGGATCGCCAATCCCATGGTGTGGGCCTCCGACCGCTATCCGAAGACGCTGCTGCGGCCGATCCCCTCTTGGTTCAAAGAACTGACCCACGAGCCGGCGGCCTGACATGGCGAATCGGACCTACGACACGCTGATCGTCGGCGCCGGGTTCACCGGCATCGGCACCGCGATCAAGCTCATCGAGGCCGGAGTCGATGACTTCGTCATCCTGGACCGTTCGGACCGCGTCGGCGGGACGTGGCGCGACAACACCTATCCCGGTGCGGCATGCGATATTCCGTCGCTGCTGTACTCGTTCTCGTTCGTCAAGAACCCGGACTGGTCGCGGGCCTATTCCCCGGCCGGCGAGATTCGTCAGCACATCGAGGACATGGTCGACGCGTTCGACCTGCGCCGGCGGATCCAGTTCGGTATCGAGGTCGACGGTCTGTCGTTCGATGAAGCCGACGGGGTCTGGACGGTCAAGACAACTGGCCGCAAGCGTTTTCGGGCCCGGACAGTGGTACTGGCCTCCGGTCCCCTGCCCGACCACAAGTGGCCCGACATCCGCGGACTGGACACCTATCAGGGCCACAAGATCCACAGCGCGAACTGGGATCACGACTACGACTTCACCGGCAAGCGCGTCGCCGTCATCGGCACCGGAGCCAGCGCCGTACAGATCATCCCGGAGCTGGTGAAGACCGCAGGCTTCGTCAAGGTGTTCCAACGCACTCCAGGGTGGGTGATCCCGCGTCTGGACATCGCCACTCCCCCGGCCGCGCGCACGTTGTTCACGAAAGTACCTGCCGTCCAACAGCTCGCCCGCCAGATCCTGTTCTGGGGTCATGAGGCGAGCGCGACGGCGATGGTGTGGGACACCCCGCTGACGGGCCTGGTCGCGCGGCTCGGCAAGGCGCATCTACGCCGGCAGGTTTCCGACCCGTGGCTGCGCAGGCAGCTCACCCCGGATTTCACCCCCGGCTGTAAACGCATGCTGGTCTCCAGCGATTACTACCCGGCGCTGCAGCGCGACAACTGCAAGCTGATCGACTGGCCGATCGCCACGATGAGCCCGGTGGGTATCCGTACCAGCGACGGCATCGAACACCACCTCGACGCGATCGTGTTCGCCACCGGCTTCGACGTCCATCTCACCGGTCCGCCGTATCCCGTCACCGGTCTCGGCGGCCGGTCGCTGGCCGATGAATGGACAGGCGGCGCCCAGGCCTACAAGAGCATCAACGTCCACGGGTACCCGAACCTGTTCCTGATGACCGGCCCCAACTCGGGGCCGGGCCACAACTCACTGCTCGTCTACGTCGAGGGCCAGATCGACTACGCCGTCGCCGGTATCCGCACGATCCTGCGCAAGAATCTGCGATATCTCGACGTGCGCGCCGACGTCCAGGAGCGCCACAACACCCGGTTGCAGCGGCGACTGACGAAAACCACCTGGATGTCAGGGTGCACCAGCTGGTACCTGACCGCGGACGGATTCAACGCGTCGATGTATCCCGGAACCGCCACCCAGTATCTTCGACAGATGCGGGATTTCCGGCTCGGTGACTACGACGTGGCACGCGACGCACGTGTCGCGATCAGCTCCTCGGCCTGATGGCGGCCAAGCAGCCCCGGCAGTCGGCGGGCGCCATCTCGACGATCCTCACCGGTCTGCGCCGGGCCCCCCGGCAGATCCGGCGCGGATCGCGCGACGTCATCGAAACGGCGGTGGCCCAACTCTTCGACGCCGCCGTGCAGCCGCACGGCGTCGCGGCGTCCGGCGAATACCGCATCGACGAACTCGCGCGGCTGGCCGACACCACCACCCGCAACATTCGGGTGTACCGCGACCGGGGACTGCTGCACCCACCGCTGCGGGTCGGCCGGATCGCGTTGTTCAACGACACCCACCTGACCCGGCTGCGGCTGATCACCTCGATGCTGGATCGGGGCTACAACATCGCGCACGTCCACGAGATGCTCAGCGCATGGGAGCAGGGCAAGGACATCGGGGACGTCCTCGGGCTGGAGGACGCCATCGCCGGCAACTGGGCGACCGAGAAGCCCGAACGCATGCCGCTCGCCGATGCGAAACGTCTGGTCGATGACGACGCTGCCTTCGACCGGCTGGTCGGCAACGGCGTGATCAAGCTCGAGAAGTCATCGGGTGAGGCAATCATCGTGCGGCCCAAGCTGATCGAGGCATTCAACGAGGTGCGGCAGTACGGTGTCCCGATCGACACATTGATCAACGTGCACGAGCAGGTGGTGCCGCTCCTCGACCAGATCAGCTCGATCCTGGTGCAGGCCGGGGTGGATCAGGTGTCCGAGAAGATCAAGCCCGGCGAGTCGCTGCCGGCGGATACCGAAGTGGCCGAACTGATCACGATGCTGATTCAATTCCGGACCCAGGCGGTGTCCGCGGTCAGCGCGACACTGGCCGCCTCGATCGAGTCGACCATCGAATCGGTCGTCAGTCAGATGCTGACCGAGTACGTCGAGAACGCTGCCACCAACCCCGGCGAGCGGACGTGACCGCGGCCCGAAACCCGCGGAAATCAAACGCCCGCCGTGCGGATGACGCCCTATGGCCTGTCAGTTGTTTTGCCGCACTTTGTTCCTGAAGTCCGCATAGTACTGCCGACCGTACTCATTGTTCGCGGATTGCATCTTCTTTTCCAGATACTGCACCACCGCGCCTCGGTGTTGTTCCGGAATATCGTCGCCATATAAGTCAAGCACCACCTCGAAGGATCGTTCGGCAACCTTCTTCGGAGACAAGCTCTTTATGCCGATGAAGTAATCCCACTTATTCTCTTCACTGGCCATAAACGTGCGCATGCGAGGAAGGAAGATCGCAACGTACGGCCCGACGTTATTTCTGCGAGCATTCGACAACATCAAGTCGTAGATTTCGGAGGTTTCCTGCAAGCCATACCGTTGAAGCATGTTACCGATCGCAGAGATGACCAGAATCGTCAGCTTGTCGTCATTCGGGCGAGCCTTCTGAATGCTCAGAAGCAACCGCGCGAATTCGCCATCCTCGAACAGTTCACGATAATACTGCGAGCGTTCCGCTCTTACCGCTCTGTCATATTTTGCAACAGCTGTCGACAATTCCTGGTCATTCAGGCTCCGCCAAGACCGGATCACGTCTTTGGCAAGGCGTATTTCCTCGAGGTTCTTTCTGATCTTCGCGGGGATGGTGTTGTTCTCAGACAAAGGGTTGCCAACCAATGCCCGGCGCGCCCCGTCATTCCCACTCGATGGTGCCCGGCGGCTTGCTGGTGACATCCAGCACCACCCGGTTGACCTCGGGCACCTCATTGGTGATCCGGGTCGAAATCCGTTCCAGCACTTCGTAAGGCACCCGGGTCCAGTCCGCGGTCATGGCGTCCTCACTGGACACCGGGCGCAACACGATCGGGTGACCGTAGGTGCGTCCGTCCCCCTGCACACCGACCGATCGCACGTCGGCCAGCAGCACCACCGGGCACTGCCAGATCTGCTGGTCCAGGCCGGCGGCGGTGAGTTCCTCGCGGGCGATCGCATCGGCACGGCGCAGCGTGTCGAGCCGGTCGGCCGTCACCTCGCCCACGATCCGGATGCCCAGACCCGGGCCCGGGAAGGGTTGGCGGCCAACGATTTCCTCCGGCAGGCCCAATTCCCGGCCGACCGCGCGCACCTCGTCCTTGAACAAGAGTCGCAGCGGCTCGACGAGCTTGAACTTCAGATCGTCGGGCAGCCCACCGACATTGTGGTGGCTCTTGATGTTGGCCGTGCCGGTGCCGCCGCCGGATTCCACGACGTCGGGATACAGCGTGCCCTGCACCAGGAACTCGATCTCGCCCTCGCTCGCGCCCAAGGTGTCGCGAACCACCCGCTCGAACGCCCGGATGAACTCGCGGCCGATGATCTTGCGCTTGCCCTCGGGGTTGGTCACCCCGGACAGTGCCTCGAGGAAGCGATCAGCGACGTCGAGGGTGACCAGTTTCGCACCGGTCGCCGCGACGAAGTCACGCTCGACCTGCGCGCGCTCCCCCGCCCGCAGCAGGCCGTGGTCGACGAACACACATGTCAATCGGTCTCCGATGGCGCGCTGGACCAACGCGGCCGCCACCGCGGAGTCGACGCCGCCCGACAATGCGCAGATGGCCTGGCCGTCGCCGATCTGGGCCCGCACCGCCTCGATCAGCTGATCGGCGATATTGGCGGCGGTCCACGTCGCACCGATGCCGGCGAATTCGTGCAGGAAGCGGCTCAGCACCTGCTGGCCGTGCGGTGAATGCAGCACCTCGGGGTGGTACTGCACGCCGGCAAGCCGGCGGGCCCGGTTCTCGAAGCCGGCGACAGGGGCGCCGGCGCTGGAGGCGATCACGTTGAACCCATCCGGCGCCGCGGTGACCGCGTCGCCGTGGCTCATCCACACCGGCTGGGTGCCCGGCAGTTCGGCATGCAGGTCACCACCCGATACATTCAGCTCGGTACGTCCATACTCGCTGGTCCCGGTGTGTTCGACGGTGCCGCCGAGCGCCTGGGCCATGGCCTGGAAGCCGTAGCAGATGCCGAACACCGGGACGTCGAGATCGAACAACGCGGGGTCCAGTCGTGGGGCGCCCTCGGCATAGACACTGGCCGGGCCGCCCGACAACACGATGGCCTGCGGATCCTTGGCCTTGATCTCCTCGACCGTGGTGGTGTGCGGGATGACCTCAGAAAACACCCGCGCCTCACGGACCCGGCGAGCGATCAGCTGTGCGTACTGAGCGCCGAAGTCGACGACGAGGACAGGACGGGGAGATGCAGACGTCACCGCAACAGTCTAGTGGGCAGGTCAGAGCGTGCTCGCGGCGCCGGAAATCTCGGCAGATGGCACCTGTGAGCGGGTCCTATACTTCGGGTCGACGATCTTCCGGGGGGACGTAGCGCCATGCCACTGCAGTGGGTTCTCGAAGGGTTCCACCCCGATACCGAACAACTGGTTCACGACTACCCGCTGCCCCGCTTGACTCCAGCAGCAATACGCCAGATCTTGAATGTGCCCGAAGACATTCCGATCGAGCCCTTTAGCTTCGACATACCGGACGACAGGTCGCTACACGCGCTGGCCGAATTCGCGGGAGCGCCCGTTACCCTCGATCCGACATTCACCTATCAACTCGGTTGCTACAGCGAGTAGATCAGCCATCACGTCGATGAACCGACGAGGGAAGCACCTGAACCCTGATGGAGTGCCGACTCGGATGAGCCGGCGTGACTGTCGCCATCACGGGGCCGACGGTATGCAGCGTCACGTCTGCCCGCGCCCGCAGGGGTGCCGTAGGCACGAGGTCCAGGCGTACGGACTGTGACAGGACGGCCAGAATGAGCGTCAGCTCCAACTGGGCCAATCTCGCGCCCAGACACATGTGACGACCGCCGCCGAACGGGACATACGCATAGCGCGGGCGGGTGGACGCGTTCTCCGGGAGGAATCGTTGAGGTTCGAATCGCTCTGGCTCTGGCCAGAATTCGGGATGACGGTGCAGTAGGTACGGCGAGAGTCCGACGGTGTCGCCGGCGGAAACCGGGATGCCCAGGAGGTCGTCGTCTTGCGCGGCGTCGCGATTGATGTAGCACGCCGGCGGATAGAGCCGCAGCGCCTCTGACACCACCGCCTGCGTCCACGGCAGCACCTCGACGTCGGCCGCCGCTGGGTCCCGGCCGCGCAATACGTCGTCCACTTCGGCGATCAGACGCTCGTAGGCGGCAGGAATCTGCGACAAAAGGGGCAGCATGAACGTCAGGGCATTGGTTGTGGTCTCGTGTCCGGCAATGACCAGGGTCATGACCTCGTCCCGGATCTCCGCGCGGGACAACGGTTGCCCATCCTGTCCGGTGGACAGCAGGTCGAGTAGGTCGATGGGTTCGTCGTGCGGCTCGCGGATACGCGTGTCGATGATCCGGGCGGTCAGCGAATCCAGCGTCTGTGAGGCACGACCCAACCCAGGCGCAATCACCGAGGAGCGCCTTCAACGGCCGGTACGTGAAGCTCACATCGAACGCAGGTCACCCAGACCGAGGACTTCCGCGACCGGGCTCGACCGAGTGGGGCTGACCTCGGCAACGGGCTTGGGCGACGCACGCAGCACCTGGTGGATCGCCCCGTCGGCGGAACGCCGCACCCGCTCCAGCATCGTGGCCCAGCCAACCTGTGAGCGGGCGGCCAGCACTGCCGCTGCCAGCCGCAGTCTTCGCCGGTACGGCGCGGGCGCCCCGACTGCCGTGCACAAGAACGCCGTGGTGGTGATGGTCATATGGGCCACCGCCGCCCGGGCACGGCGCCTGGAGACACACGGGCCGACCCGGGCCAGCAGGGCGAAGCTGCCCACTGCGGGGCCGCCCTCGACGTCGCGGACATCATCCATGATCTGAAAGGCGAGGGCCAGGTGGTCCGCGTACCGCGTCAGGGCTGACAGCCCATGGTGGTGGAGTCCACCCGCAGTGCCGCCGTAGGAGCAGGCCAGCCGGAACAGGGTGCCGGTCTTCGCGCCGGCCACGAGCTCGTAATGCCGGCGCAGGGCGGCGGCGTCGTCGACGGCGGGCGGCAGGCTCTCGACAAGCTGGCCGGCGGAGAGCTCGGAGATCCGGTCGAGATATGTGACGCCCGGGACCTCACCGAGCCGCGCGAAGACGGCCGGGTTGTCGGCCAGCACTCGCGCGAGCACCTGCAGAGCTTTGCCGGCCAAATGAAATCCCGCCCGGGCGGCGGTGCGGACGCCGAACGCGGCGGGCACGGAAGGCGCATCGCGCCGCAAGAGCGATCCGTCGCAGATGTCGTCGTGCACGAGCGACGCCTCGTGGAACATCTCCATCGCACAGGCCACGTCGACGGCGTCGCTCAGCGGCACCGCGGCGGCCGAGGGCTGCAGACAGGCGCAGACCAGCGCCATCCCGGCTCAGACCCGTTTCCCGGGGACGGCCAGGATGTGGCGGTAGATGGCATCGAAACTGCCACCGCTGACAAGGACTTCGTACAGTCGATCCGCGACCAGGGGCAATTGATCGGAGGGACGGGTCGGCAACGGTCGGTCAACGCTGAGGGCGTCGGGCGCGACGGATGTGCTTGCCTCACCCATCATCGTCCCTGCCGCGGTATCCCGGCGAAACGGCGGCCACCGGATCCGGTGATTCGCTCCACAACGGAAATCGTGGCTGCCGCGTGTTGCGACGAGCGCAGTAGCGCGCCACTGCAATCTCGCCTGGGCTCGGATGGTGTTACTGAGGGAACGTCACGAAGTACCCCGCGCACCGAACTGGGCATGCTGAAGTGGTACCTGTACGCATCCGGAAGCGAGGTTGCCTGTGCTGGGTCTTCCCGACGAGGTGCGCGCCTGCCTGTTCGACCTCGACGGCGTGCTCACCGATACCGCCAGCGTGCACAAGAAGGCATGGAAGGCGATGTTCGACGGGTACCTGAAGGCACGGGCCGAACGCACCGGTGAACCGTTCGTCGCCTTCGACATCGACGCCGACTATCTGAACTACGTCGACGGTAAGCGCCGGCAGGACGGTGTCCGGTCGTTCTTGGCCAGCCGCGGGATCGAGCTGCCCGAGGGCACACCGGACGACGGCACCGACGCCGACACCGTCGAGGGCCTGGGCAACCGCAAGAACGCGATGTTCCACCAGACCCTGCAGTCCGACGGGGTCGAGGTGTTCGAAGGATCGCGGCGCTACCTGCAGGCCGTGGCGCAGGCCGGCCTGCGCCGGGCCGTGGTGTCCTCCAGCGCCAACACCGAAGAAGTACTCAAGCTGACGGGATTGGACACATTCATCGAGCAGCGGGTGGACGGGGTGACGATGCGCGACGAGAACCTGCCGGGCAAACCGGCGCCGGACAGCTTCCTGCGCGCCGCCGAACTCCTGGGCGTCTCCCCCGCGCAGGCCGCCGTGTTCGAGGACGCGCTGGCCGGGGTCGCAGCCGGGCGGGCCGGAAAGTTCGGCTTCGTGGTCGGCGTTGACCGGGTCGGGCAAGCCGAGCAGTTGCGCCGCGACGGCGCCGACATCGTCGTCACCGACCTGGCGGAGTTGATGTAGCGCCATGATGATCACCCACGACGCGTACCCGGTCGAACCGTGGCAGGTGCGCGAAACCCGGTTGGACCTCAACCTGCTGGCTCAGTCCGAATCGCTGTTCGCACTGTCCAACGGTCACATCGGCCTGCGCGGCAACCTCGATGAGGGCGAGCCGTACGGCCTGCCCGGGACGTACCTGGCCGGGTTCTTCGAGGTGCGCCCGCTGCCCTACGCCGAAGCCGGATTCGGCTATCCCGAGGCAGGGCAGACCGTCGTCGACGTCACCAACGGCAAGCTGCTGCGACTGTTGGTCGATGACGAGCCCTTCGACCTGCGCTACGGCGATCTGATCGACCATGAGCGCATCCTGGATCTTCGCGCCGGCACCCTGACTCGCCTCGCGCACTGGCGCTCCCCGGCGGGAAAGCAGGTCCGGGTGGTCTCCACCCGCCTGGTGTCCTTCGCGCACCGCGGCGTGGCCGCCATCGAGTACACAGTGGAGGCTGTCGGCGAATTCACCCGGGTGACAGTGCAATCCGAACTCGTCACCAACGAGGATCAACCCGAGACCGCCGGCGACCCACGGGTATCGGCGGTGCTCAAACATCCGCTGCACGCCGTGCACCACGAAAACACCGACACCGGTGCGCTTTTGGTGCACCGCACCAGAAGCAGTGGACTGATGATGGCGGCCGCGATGGACCATGACGTCGAGGTGCCGGGGCGGGTCGAGGTGAGCACCGACTCCCGTGACGACCTGGCCCGGACCACCGTCATCTGCGGGCTGCGGGCCGGACAGAAGCTGCGCATCGTCAAATATCTCGGCTACGGATGGTCGAGCCTGCGTTCGCGTCCCGCCCTGCGCGATCAGGCCGCCGGCGCCATCGCCGGCGCCCGCTACAGCGGGTGGCAGGGGCTGCTGGACTCCCAACGCGCCTACCTCGACGAGTTCTGGGACTCCGCGGACGTCGAGGTCGAAGGTGACCCGGATTGCCAGCAGGCGGTGCGATTCGGGTTGTTCCACGTGCTGCAGGCCAGTGCCCGTGCGGAGCGACGTGCGATCGCCGGCAAAGGGCTGACCGGCACGGGTTACGACGGCCATGCCTTCTGGGACACCGAGGGTTTCGTGCTGCCGGTGCTGACGTACACCAATCCCCAGGCGGCCGCCGACGCACTGCGGTGGCGGGCCTCCACGCTGGACCTCGCCCGCGACCGTGCGCAACAGCTCGATCTGAAGGGCGCCAGTTTCCCGTGGCGCACGATCCGAGGTGAGGAATGCTCGGCGTATTGGCCGGCGGGCACCGCCGCATGGCACATCAACGCCGACATCGCCGCCGCGTTCGAGCGCTATCGCGTTGTCACCGGCGATGATTCGCTGGAGCAGGAATGCGGCCTGGAGGTCCTGGTAGACACCGCCCGGCTGTGGATGTCGTTGGGTCACCATGACCGCCACGGGATCTGGCATCTGGACGGCGTTACCGGACCCGACGAATACACCGCGGTGGTGCGCGACAACGTCTTCACCAATCTGATGGCCGCACACAACCTTCGGGTGGCCGTCGACGCCTGCACCCGCCACCCGGAGGCGTCCTACTCGATGGGCGTGACCACCGAGGAGACCGCGGCCTGGCGCGACGCCGCCGACGCCGCCCACATCCCCTACGACGACGAACTGGGGGTGCACCCGCAGTGCCAGGGCTTCACCACGCTGGCCGAATGGGACTTCACGTCCAACACCACCTATCCGCTGTTACTGAACGAGCCGTATGTCCGGCTCTACCCGGCCCAGGTGCTCAAGCAGGCAGATCTGGTGCTGGCCATGCAGTGGCGGAGCCACGCGTTCACCGCGGAACAGAAGGCCCGCAACGTCGACTACTACGAGCGGCGCACCACCCGCGACTCGTCACTGTCGGCATGTACCCAGGCGGTGATGTGCGCCGAGGTCGGCCACCTCGAGCTGGCCCACGACTACGCCTATGAGGCCGCGCTGATCGACCTGCGTGATCTGCAGCACAACACGCGCGACGGTCTGCACATGGCCTCGCTGGCCGGTGCCTGGACGGCTCTGGTGGCCGGCTTCGGTGGGCTGCGCGACGACGAGGGCGTCCTGTCGCTGGACCCGCATCTGCCCGACGGTATCTCGTGCCTACGTTTCCGGTTGCGCTGGAAGGGATTCCGGTTGACGGTCGACACGCATCACGACGCCGTCACGTACACCTTGCGCGACGGGCCGGACGGGTCGCTGGCCATCCGCCACGCCGGGGACGACGTGGTGCTCAGCACCAGTGGACCGACCACAGTCGCGGTCGTTCCCCGCCATCCGCTGCTGCCTCCGCCGCCTCAGCCGCCCGGCCGGGAACCGGTACGCCGTCGCGCCGGCCACGCCGAACAGTAACGACCCGGCTCGCCGGGTGTGGATTCGAAAGCCACTGGGTACTCAGCTCCCGTCCGTCACAGCGGTGGCGTCGCATCGCGCGGCGCTTTCCGCTGAAGAGCGAGAGGAGCGACGGGGTGACCGGTACCCAGCCCAAGCCGACAACCACCGACGCCGGAATTCCGGTGTACAGCGACGAACATTCGCTGACGATCGGTCCGGACGGACCGATCCTGCTGCAGGACCACTACCTGATCGAGCAGATGGCGATGTTCAACCGGGAGCGCATCCCGGAACGCCAGCCGCACGCCAAGGGCGGCGGCGCATTCGGCCACTTCGAGGTGACCAGCGACGTCAGCGCCTACACCAAGGCCGCACTGTTCCAGCCGGGCGTCAAAACCGATACCCTGACCCGGTTTTCGACCGTGGCCGGTGAGCGCGGCAGCCCCGACACCTGGCGTGATCCTCGTGGCTTCGCCACGAAGTTCTACACGACCGAGGGCAACTTCGACATGGTCGGCAACAACACCCCGGTGTTCTTTATGCGTGACCCGTTGAAGTTCCAGCACTTCATCCGCTCCCAGAAGCGGCGCGCGGGCAACAACCTGCGTGATCACGACATGCAGTGGGATTTCTGGACTTTGTCCCCGGAGTCGGCCCATCAGGTGACGTGGCTGATGGGTGATCGCGGCATCCCCCGCGATTGGCGGCACATGAACGGCTACTCCAGCCACACCTACAGCTGGATCAACGCGGCCGGGGAGATCTTCTGGGTCAAATACCACTTCAAGACCGACCAGGGCGTCGAGTTCCTCACGCAGGAGGAAGGCGACAAGATGGCCGGGATCGACGGCGACGCCCACCAGCGCGATCTCTACTCGGCCATCGAGCGCGGCGAGTTTCCGACCTGGTCGTTGAAAGTGCAGATCATGCCGTTCGAGGAGGCCAAGGACTATCGGTTCAACCCGTTCGACCTGACCAAGGTGTGGCCGCACGGCGACTATCCGCTGATCGACGTCGGCACTCTGCGCCTGGACCGCAACGTCACCGACTACCACACCGAGATGGAGCAGGCCGCCTTCGAACCGAACAACCGCGTGCCCGGCACCGGCTTGAGTCCGGACAAGATGCTGCTGGCCCGTGACTTCTCGTATGCCGACGCCCACCGCGCTCGGCTCGGGACCAACTACAAGCAGATCCCGGTCAACTCGCCCAAGGTCGACGTGCACAGTTATTCGAAAGACGGCGCCATGCGCATCACGAACGCCTCCGATCCGGTGTACGCCCCGAATTCGTACGGCGGCCCGCAGGCCGATCCGGCCCGCACCGGCGAATCACTGTGGCACGCCGACGGCGACATGGTTCGCGCCGCGTACACGCTGCACGCCGAGGACGACGACTGGGGCCAGGCCGGCACGATGGTGCGCGAAGTGCTCGACGACGCGGCGCGGGCCCGGCTGGTCTCCAACATCGCCGGTCACCTGTCGAAGGGCGTCTCCGACCACGTCCTGGAACGGGCCTTCGAGTACTGGAAGAACGTCGACAAACAGCTCGGCGACAAAGTCGAAGCCGCGGTCAGCGGCGGCGGCTGACTAACCCGCAGAAGAGTCGTCGGGTGCGAGGATCTGTGCGATCTCCGCGCTCACCGTGGCGCGCACGTCGTCGTCGCTGATCGAGTCCAGGCCGGTCGCCGACTTCAGGAACGGTTCGAACAAGCGCCACCCTAGTTGCAGCGCAACGGCGTTGGCGACGGCCAGCCGTCCGGTGCGCTCATCCTCGAAACGCGGCAGCACCTGTCCGAGCAGCCTCGTGACCCCCGGAAACTGGGTCTGCAGCCGGCCCACGGGGTAGCCGTCGAGCAGCGCCCTGGCCATCAACCGCATGTGCTGGTCCATGGTCTGGTCGATCTCGTCGGCTGGGCCCCCGTCGTCCAACAGCGCGGTGAGCCGGCCACCGAGGTGATCGAGTACCGCGCCGACCAGCTGCTCCTTGGTACCGAAGTGCCGGTAGATCAGTCCGTGGTTGACCTTGGACCTGGCGGCGA
Source organism: Mycobacterium sp. NPDC004974 (assembly GCF_053600815.1). Classification (NCBI taxonomy): domain Bacteria; kingdom Bacillati; phylum Actinomycetota; class Actinomycetes; order Mycobacteriales; family Mycobacteriaceae; genus Mycobacterium; species Mycobacterium sp. NPDC004974. Next base: position 367,876 of record NZ_JBSGAQ010000004.1, read on the forward strand.
TGTCACGGATGGACGTGGCCGCCGGGCCGTGTTCGGCGAACAGTTCGGCCGCGGCGGACAGTGCGGCCGCGACCACCTCGTCGCGGCCGACCGGCCCGGTCGCATCCTTGGACGGTGGCGTCGACGTAGTCATGTGACTACACTAGCCGACATGCAGGTGTAGTCACTCGACTACAGTTGTTCCCACCAGCGCAAAGGACTGATCCGATGACCGCTTCCACCACCGCTCCCCTCACCATCAAGAAGCTCGGCAGCCGTATCGGCGCCCGTATCGACGGGGTCCAGTTAGGCGGGGATCTCGACGAGAGCACGGTCGCCGACATCCGGCGCGCGCTGCTCGAGCACAAGGTGATCTTCTTCGGCGGCCAGCACCACCTCACCGACGAGGGACAGCACGCCTTCGCGCGACTGCTGGGAACCCCGGTCGGTCATCACGCGCTCAAGAACGACGGCGCTCCGATCATCACGCCGATCGACTCCGAGTACGCCAAGGCGACCCGCTGGCACACCGACGTCACCTTCGTCCCCGACTACCCCGCCGCATCCATCCTGCGCGCAGTCACCCTGCCCGAGTACGGCGGCTCCACCCTGTGGGCATCGACCGCCGCGGCTTACGAGGCACTACCCGACCCGCTCAAGCACCTCACCGAGAACCTCTGGGCAGTGCACAGCAACCGGTACGACTACGCCGCCGCAGCCGCGATCGCGCTCACCGAAGAACAGCAGGTCCTGCGTGCCGCGTTCGAGAAGCCCGATTTCCGTACCGAGCACCCGGTGGTCCGGGTGCATCCGGAGACCGGCGAGCGCACCCTGGTGGCCGGCGACTTCACCCGCGGCTTCCTCGGCCTGGACAGCCACGAATCCGCGACGCTACTGGAGTTGCTGCAGCGCCGGATCACCGTTCCGGAGAACACCATTCGTTGGAACTGGGCACCCGGCGACGTCGCGATCTGGGACAACCGGGCCACCCAGCACCGCGCTGTCGACGACTACGACAACCAGCGCCGGGTGATGCACCGCGTGACGCTCTCCGGTGACGTGCCCGTCGACATCCACGGGCAGCGCAGCCGGCCGCTCGCGGATGCCGCTCTGCTCCAGGCGGTCTGACTCACATCTTGATCGCCGGCATCAGCCGGATGATGTTCCACAGCCGGTTGCGCCGGGCCGACAGCGACGAGATGGTCAGGGCACCGACCCAGATCAGCAGCAGGGTGATGATCGCCTGCCAGAGCCGGTGATCGATACCGCCGAGGATGAGCTGACGTAATCCGTTGACACCGTATGTCATCGGGTCGTAGTTGTGGAACGCCTGGAACGGGCGTGACGTGGTCTCCACCGGATACATCCCGCCTGCGCTGACCAGCTGGAGCATGAGCAGGGCCATCAGCAGCACCCGACCCACCGCGGGGCCGACGAATGCGTTGATCGCCTGCGTCGCCGCCACGAAGGTGCACGAGATCAGCATCATGAAGCCCAGCATCGCGACCGGATGTGCCACCTGCATGCCCAGGGCGAACCGCACCACGCAATACAGGATGATGGCCTGGAAGATCCCGATCACCGCGGCGGGCACGTAGCTGGCGAGCACCACTCGGATCGCCAGTACCTCCGCGGCGATCGGGCGGTTCTGCAACGGACGCAACACCATCCACAGCACGAGCGCACCGAAGAACAGGGCGAGCGTGATGAAGAACGGCGCCATCCCGGTGCCGAAGTTCGGCGCGGCGTTCTCGGCCGAGTTCTGCAGGTGGACCGGGCCGCCGATGGTGTCGGCGATCGCCTCCTTCTGCGCGGGTGTCCAATCGGGCACCTGGCCGGCGCCGTCGGCGAGCTTGGTCGCCAACTCGGCCGATCCGGACCGCAACTGCGAGGTGCCGGATTTCAGCTGCCCGGCACCGGTGTCGAGTTTGGCTATACCACTGGCCAATTCGGCATTGCCCGAGGCCAGCTGCTGAGCTCCGCTACGCAGTTGGTTCAGCTTGGCGTTGAGATCGGAGTTCTTGCTACCGACCTGATCGAGCGCGGAGTTCAGCGGGCTGCCGGGGTTGCGCAACGACGACGTCATCGAGATCGCCGCATTCTCCGCATCGGTGAGCTGTTGGCGGATCTGCGGGGTGAGCTGGTGGGCCCGAAGGTCATCCTGGACACCCCGCAGCGTTCCGGCCGCGTTGTTGGCGAGCGGATCCGGGCTGGCCGAGAGCTGATCGATCACCGACGTCAGCGCCGTCGCAGCGGAATCCTGCGCCCCGGTGATGGCACCGATCTGGTCATTGGCCTGACGCAACGCCGCGGTGCCGTCTTCGAGTTTCTGGGTGTCGCCACCGACCTTCGACAGCGCCGAGCTCACCGCGACCAGCGGGTCAGTGGCCTTGGTGATCCCGTCGGAGAGCTGCTTGGCGCCGGTGGCCAACTGGGCCGAGCCGGACCGGGCGCTGTGAAGCCCGGTTGCCAGCTGACCGGCGCCGTCATCGACTTTCACCGCCCCGTCGGCGAGTTGGGCCGCACCGTCCGCAGCCTGCTTGATCCCGGCGCCCGAGCTGACCACGACCGAGAGCACCTGGTTGACCGCCTGGCCCGAGATCCGCGTCGACACCGCATTGAGCACCTGGTCGATCGCGGTGCGGCCGATGTTCGACGAAATGTAGTTGTTGGCGTCGTTGTAGACCGCATTCAGGTTGGCCTGCTTGGGGTTCCCGGTCAGCGGTGACGCGATCGCCTCACTGAAATCGGCCGGGAGCTCAAGCATGAAGTAGTACTGGCCGTGTTCGACGCCGCTACGCGCCTCGTCGTCATCCACCACATGCCAGTTCAGGCTCGCATCGTCGGTCAGGCTCTTGGCGATCTCGGCACCGACATTGATGTGCTGGCCCGAAACCACCGCGCCCCGATCGGCATTGACGAGTGCCACCGGCATCTTGTCGACCTGACCGAAGGGGTCCCAGTACGCCCAGAGGTACAACGCGCCGTACACCAGCGGCAACAGCATCAGCACCACTATCGCGGCGCGGGTCATCCGGCTGCGGCCGAAGCGTTTGATCTCAGAGCCGAAGGCGAGTCCGGCGGCCGGGGCACCGAAGTTGATTCCAGCAAGCGGGGATGAGCCGCTTGCGCGAAGAAAATTCAACACTGTTCGTTCTTTCCGGTCAGGATGCGGTGATCGTGCAGACCGTGGTCGGGGGCTTCGACACCGAGCGGATTGGTCACGCCGACAACGACGGTGCGCTGGGTGGCGATGGCGCCGAGTCGTTCGACTGCAACCGCCCGGCGCGAGTTGTCCCTTACCTGTTCGAGGTCGCCGACCACCAGGATCGGACGATTCGAGAACAGGGCCAGGGTGACCTTCAGCAGGAACAGATCGAGATCGGACAGTTCGCTGATGTAGGTCTCGGCCGCGGGCGGCGTCAGTTCTCCGAAGACTTCACGCAGTGCGGATTCGCCGGCCTCGATCGGAACCCGTCGATACCACGGGGCCAGCCACCGGCGCTGCTCGGCGAGCACTGTCCGCACGGTGACCGAGTCCTCCAGCTCGTCGATGTCGGCGAACGCCGCGATTGCGCAGTGCCGCCGGATCGCTCGGGGGGCGGTCTCGCCGCAGACCGTCACTGTGCCGCGGGTGGGCTTGAGCCGGCCGGCCAGCGTGAGCAGCAGTGCGGTCTGGCCCCAGCCGCCGGGCATCTGAATGGCGTGGAATCCCGGCGTGAGCTCGAGGTCGATGTTCGAGAACAACGGTCCGTGCTCGCCGTCCACCCCCAACCCGGCCGTGACGATCTGCGGCGCGTCCTGCGCGGCGTCCTCGTCGGGCGCCTCGGTCGCGTCGTCCCCCTCGGACGCCCGGGTGTCCTCGGCGTCGTCCTGATCTTCCATCTCCGACCTTTCGATACTCGCTGGTATCCAAACGATACCAGCGAGTATTGTGTTCCCCATGTCGGCTGTCAAACCCGCCCGGACCCGTCCCACCCGCGACGAGGTCCGCGACCGGATCCTCGACGCAGCGCTCAAGGTTTTCGCGGCCGAAGGGTTCGCCGGCGCCACCATCGACGCCATCGGTCACGCCGCGGGATTCACCAAAGGCGCGGTGTACTCCAACTTCGAATCCAAGGACGAGCTGTTCCTGGCCCTGTTGGACCGGCAGTTCGAGAGTCGCGGCGCCCTCATCGCAACCGCTCTCGACAGTGGGCACGGCGACACCGCCGCGATCGCCGCGGCATTGAGCCGGTCAACGCTTGATTCGATACACGATCAGACCGAGTACCAGATCGTGCTGACCGAGTACTGGCTGCGTGCGGTCCGAGATCCCCAGCTGCGCGAACGCCTGGTGGCCCGCCGCCGCGCCGCTGCCGATCAAGCGCTGCGCATCGTCGAACAGGCCGGCACGTCCCTGCCCGGTCACCAGCTGTCGGCACTCGCCCAACTGGTGGTCACCATCATCTCCGGCATCGCCACCGAGGAGGTGCTGCAACCGGGGACGGTCGATGTCGACACACTCACCCGGCTGTTCACCGCGCTGCTCGAATCCAGCCCGGCTCCCGGCCGGTAGCGGCTCAGGCCAGCTTCTTGTGCACCGGCCGCCCGCCGGTCGCCTCGAAGATCACCCGCTTGCCGATCTCGACGGCGTGATCGGCGAATCGCTCGTAGTAGCGGCCCAGCAGTGCGACGTCGACCGCCGAGCACACCCCGTCATCCCAGGGGCGGTCCAGCAGCAAAGTAAACAGATGTCGATGCGCGGCGTCGACGGCATCGTCCTCGTCGCGCAGACGTGCGGCGGCATCGGGGTCGCGGGAAACCAGCACCTCTTCTGCGGCCCGCGCCAGGCCCACCGCCTGGTCTCCCATCTCGGCAAAACAGGCGCGCACCTCCTCCGGCAGGGCGCAGTCCGGATGGCGCAGCCGGGAGATGTCGGCGACGTGCACCGCAAGCGCTCCCATGCGGTCGAGGTCGGCGGCGATGTGCATCGAACCGACGATCGCGCGCAGTTCGCCGGCGACCGGCTGCTGCAGGACCAGCAGCCGAAACGCCGACTCCTCGATACGGCAGTCGTAGGCGGCGATGTGTTCGTAGTCGGCGATGACCTGCTCGGCCAACGACAGGTCGGAGTCGAGCAGGGCCGCATTGGCGCGCTGCATCGCACTCACCGCCAGCGCGCACATCTCGGCGAGTTGAGTGGACAGTGCCGCCAACTCGTCGTGGAACGCCTTCCGCATGCGCCACACCCCTCCCGGCCGGACCTCGCCGCCCGGCGACGGTTAGGTACCCGGAACGGGGCGGGAACTAACCGCCCGAGTTGACGGGTTCGATCGGCAGCCGCCGCAGTCCGGCAGGCGCCTCGGCCGGCACCACGGGATGCTCGGGCGCGATCGGCGCCAGTTTCCGGTACGGCTCATTCTGCTCCGGACGCTGGTCGTCCTGGCCCTTGTTCGGCCACAACGACGCAGCGCGTTCGGCTTGGGCCGTGATCGACAACGACGGGTTCACCCCGAGGTTCGCCGAGATCGCGGCGCCGTCCATGACATAGAGCGTGGGGTAGTTGTACACGCGCTGATACGGGTCGATGACACCGTGGTCGGCGCTGTCGCCGATGGCCGCCCCACCCAGGAAATGCGCGGTGAGCGGGATGTTGAACAGCTCGCCCCAGGTGCCGCCCGCGACCCCGTCGACCTTCTCCGCCATCCGCCTGGTGAACTCGTTCCCCACCGGGATCCACGTCGGGTTCGGCTCGCCGTGGCCCTGTTTGGACGTCATGACCCGCTTGCCGCCGGGCCCACGCTTGGTGAACGTGGTGATCGAGTTGTCCAGATGCTGCATCACCAGGGCGATGACCGTGCGCTCACTCCACCGCTGCGGGTTGAGCAGACGGATCAGCTTGCCCGGATCCTGGCGACCCTGTTCGAGGAACTGCCGCCAACGGGGCACGTCGGTGCCCTGCGGCCCGGTGCCGTCGGTCATCAGCGTCTGCAGCAGCCCCATCGCGTTGGAGCCCTTGCCGTAGCGCACCGGCTCGACGTGAGTGTCGGCGGTGGGATGCACCGAGGAGGTGATGGCCACGCCGTGGGTCAGATCCATGCCAGGTGTCACCGTGAGGGTCTGGGCGCCGACGATGGACTCGGAGTTGGTGCGGGTCAGCACGCCGAGTTTGGCCGAGAGCTTGTTCAGCTTGCCGGTGTCCCGCATCTTGAACAGCAGCTTCTGGGTGTTGTACGTCCCGGCCGCCAGGATCAGGTGCGTCGCGGTGAAGGTCTTGCGCCCGCGCCGCAGCTTGCTGCCGGTACGCACGGTGCTGACCTCCCACAGGCCGTCGGCACGCTGCTCGAAACTCGTCACCGTGGTCATCGGATGCACTTGTGCCCCAGCCGATTCCGCCAGCCCGAGGTAGTTCTTGACGAGCGTGTTCTTGGCGCCGTGGCGACAACCGGTCATGCATTCCCCGCACTCGATACACCCGGTGCGGGCCGGTCCGACCCCGCCGAAGAACGGGTCGGGCACGGTCTTGCCCGGTGTCATCTCGCCGTCGAGGCCGAAGAACACCCCCACCGGCGTGGCGACGAAGGTGTCTCCGCAGCCCATATCGTCGGCGACCTCTTTGACTATGCGGTCCGCGTCGGTGAAGGTCGGGTTCTTCACGACGCCGAGCATCCGCTGGGCCTGGTCGTAATGCGGCATCAGCTCGGCACGCCAGTCGGTGATGTCCTTCCACTGCGGGTCGTTGAAGAACGGCGCCGGCGGCACGTAAAGGGTGTTGGCGTAGTTCAGCGATCCGCCGCCCACACCCGCACCGGCCAGGATCATCACGTTGCGCAACAGGTGGATGCGCTGGATGCCGTACATGCCCAACTGCGGAGCCCACAGGAACTTCCGCAGATCCCACGAGGTCTTGGCGAAGTCCGCGTCCGCGAACCTCTGGCCGGCTTCGAGTACACCGACCCGATAGCCCTTCTCCGTCAGCCGCAGCGCACTGACGCTGCCGCCGAACCCCGAACCGATCACCAAGACGTCGTAGTCAGGCTTCATGTGATCAGTATGACGCTACCGCCAGGTAACTTCTAGACAGGAAGCCCTAACTTGTAAAGAAGGGTCCCGTCATGCCGCGGCGATTTCTACGTCTGGGTCGCGATCTGAGCCCATCACTACCGTGGTGTAGAAATCGGCAAGGCGATCCCCCGCTCGGCGCTAAGACCCGACCGTCAGGCCGACCTTCTGGAACTCCTTGAGATCGCAGTACCCGGCCTTGGCCATCGACCGGCGCAGGCCACCGACCAGGTTCAGCGAACCGAACGGATCATCGGACGGCCCGGTCAGCACCTGCTCCAGGCCCGGCCGCTCCCCGACCGCCACCTGCAGCAGGGCACCGCGCGGCAACGACGGGTGCGCGGCCGCGGTCGGCCAGAACCAGCCCCCTCCCTGGGCCTCGGCGGCCACCGCCAGCGGCGTGCCCAACACGACGGCGTCGGCGCCGCAGGCGATCGCCTTGGCCAGGTCTCCGGAGGAGTGAATGTCGCCGTCGGCCAGCACGTGCACGTAGCGTCCGCCGGTCTCGTCGAGGTACTCGCGGCGCGCGGCGGCCGCGTCGGCGATCGCCGTGGCCATCGGCACGCTGATGCCCAGAACCTCGTCGCTCGTGGTGACCCCGGCCGTGGAGCCGTAGCCGACGATCACGCCGGCCGCGCCGGTACGCATCAGGTGCAGTGCGGTGCGATGGTCGAGTACACCGCCTGCCACCACGGGCACGTCGAGCTCGGAGATGAACGTCTTCAGGTTCAGCGGCTCACCGTCGGATGCGACACGTTCGGCCGAGATGATGGTGCCCTGGATGACCAGCAGGTCGATCCCGGCAGCCACCAGTGTCGGCGTCAGTGCCTGGGCGTTCTGCGGGCTGACGCGGACGGCCGTGGTCACGCCGGCCTCACGGATGCGGGTCACCGCCGCACCGAGGAGCTCGGGGTCCAGGGGTGCGGCATGCAGCTGCTGCAGCATCCGGATGGCGGCCGAATCATCGTCGGCTGTCGCCGCGACGTCCAGGACCTGGGCGATCTTGTCCTCGACATCGGCGTGCCGGCCGATCAGCCCCTCGCCGTTGAGCACGCCGAGCCCGCCGAGCCGACCCATCTCGATCGCGAACTCCACCGACACCAGGGAGTCGGTGGGATGCGCGACGACCGGAACCTCGAAGCGGTAGGCATCGAGTTGCCAGGTCGTCGAGACGTCCTTGGACGAACGGGTGCGCCGCGACGGCACGATCGTGACGTCGTCGAGCTCATAGGTACGGCGGGCGGTTCTGCCCATGCCGATCTCAACCATGTCGCGCATGACTGTTCTTAGTCTCCTGCCCCACCGATTCAGCGGGTGTAGTAGTTGGGGGCCTCGACAGTCATGGTGATGTCGTGCGGGTGGCTTTCCTTCAACCCGGCCGCCGTGATCTGGACGAACTGCGCCTGCTGCAGCTGCTCGATGGTGCCCGAGCCGGTGTAGCCCATGGCTGCCCGCAACCCGCCGGTCAGCTGGTGGATCACCGAACCCAGCGGACCGCGGAACGGCACCCGGCCCTCGATACCCTCCGGCACCAACTTGTCCTCGGAGAGCACATCGTCCTGGAAGTAGCGGTCCTTGGAGTAGGACTTGCCACCGCCGCGTCCCTGCATGGCGCCCAGTGAGCCCATGCCGCGGTAACTCTTGAACTGCTTGCCGTTGACGAAGATCAGGTCACCGGGCGACTCCGCAGTGCCGGCCAGCAGCGACCCCAGCATGGCCGTCGAAGCGCCGGCGGCCAGCGCCTTGGCGATATCGCCGGAGTACTGCAGACCGCCGTCGGCGATCACCGGAACCCCGTAGGGCTTGCAGGCCGCGACGGCCTCCAGGATGGCGGTGATCTGCGGGGCGCCGACACCGGCGACCACGCGGGTGGTGCAGATCGAGCCGGGGCCGACACCGACCTTGACCGCATCGGCACCGGCCTGCACCAGAGCGGCCGCCGCGGCGCGGGTCGCGACGTTGCCGCCGATCACCTCGACGCGGTCGCCCACCGTCTTCTTCACGCGCGCCACCATGTCGAGCACGCCCCGGTTGTGGGCGTGGGCGGTGTCGACGACAAGCACGTCGACCCCCGCGTCGACCAGCGTCATGGCCCGGGCCCACGCATCGTCACCGACGCCGACAGCGGCGCCGACCAGCAGCCGGCCGTCGCTGTCCTTGGTGGCCAGCGGGAACTGCTCGGTCTTGACGAAATCCTTGACCGTGATCAGGCCGGTCAGCTTTCCGTGCCCGTCGACGATCGGCAGCTTCTCGATCTTGTGACGACGCAGCAGGCCCAGCGCGGCCTCTGCCGAGACGCCTTCCTGCGCGGTGATCAGCGGCGGCTTGGTCATCACCTCGGCGACGGGCTTGTTCTCGTCCACCTCGAAGCGCATGTCGCGGTTGGTGATGATCCCCACGAGCGAGCCGGCGTCGTCGACGACCGGCAGGCCGGAGATCCGGAACCGGGCGCACATCGCGTCGACCTCGGCCAGGGTGTTGGTCGGCGAACAGGTGACCGGGTCGGTGACCATGCCGGCCTCCGACCGCTTCACCGTCTCCACCTGGGCGGCCTGTTCGGCCGCCGGCAGGTTGCGGTGCAGTACGCCCATGCCACCTGCACGGGCCATCGCGATGGCCATCCGCGATTCGGTCACAGTGTCCATCGCGGAGCTGACCATCGGCACCCGCAGACGGATGTTGCGGGTCAGCTGGCTCGAGGTGTCAGCGGTGGCCGGGACCACATCGGAGGCTGCCGGGAGCAGCAGCACATCATCAAAGGTGAGACCGAGCATTGCGATCTTGGTGGGATCATCGCCGCCGGTCGGCACGGGTACGGCAATGGGAACGCTGCTTTCAGCGATCGACATGGGTGGGGCCTCCAGTGGCAGGCGTGGGGCTTGTAACCCGATTCTATCGGCTCGGATATTGACAGTGATGTTGCCGTTCCTTGCACCTCACGGCGCACATCAGGACGGCTGGCGCGATGGGAGTACGGCTGCGTAGTGTGGGACTCGTGCGTGACCACCTCCCCCCTGGTTTGCCGCCCGATCCGTTTGCCGACGATCCTTGCGATCCGTCGGCTGCGCTGGACGCGATCGAGCCGGGCCAGCCTCTGGACCCCCAGGAACGGACGGCTGTCGAGGCTGATCTAGCCGATCTCGCGGTGTACGAAGCGTTGTTGGCGCACAAGGGAATTCGTGGCCTCGTCGTCTGCTGCGACGAATGCCAGCAGGACCACTACCACGACTGGGACATGCTGCGGGCCAACCTGCTGCAGCTACTTGTCGACGGCACGGTACGCCCGCACGAGCCGGCCTATGATCCCGAGCCTGATGCCTACGTGACGTGGGACTACTGCCGCGGTTACGCCGACGCCTCCCTCAACGAGGCCACCTCGGACACCGACGGCTACCGCTGATTGCCGCCTAGCCCCGGCAACAGGGGCAGTTCGACCGTCGGCAACGCCGACCCCCCACCTCGCCCGCCCGCCGGGCCTTCGTGATCTGCGCCACTACCGTTCTCGACAGGCGCAGGCGTCGTGGCGCGTACCGGCGGTGCCGACGGCACAGACGTGGGTTCCACCGCAGGCGCGACGGTCGTGGTGGTCACCGGCGGTGGCTCAGCTGCCGGAGCGGCCGAGGTGGTCGGTACCGATGTCGTGTGCGTCGCCGAAGGCTGTGAGGTCGCCGACGACGGAGCGGTCGCCGGGGCCGACGCGCTCGTCGTCGGCTCGGCACTGGTCGTCGGCGACGGTGTCGCGGACGAGGACGGCGGCGTCGACGGCGCAGTGGTCGTCGGTTGCGAGGTCTCCGACGGCGTCGATGTCGCCGACGGGTTCGATGTCTCCGAGCCGGGTGTGGTCTCGGTCGGTGAGGTCGAGGGTCCGGTTGTCGGCGTCGTCGTCGGGGTCTGCTCGGACGTGCTCTCAGCCGGGGACGACGGTGTCGTCGTCACGGTCACCTCAGGCAACACCACCGGCGGCGCATCAGGCGGCACGGTCGCGTTCGGATCGCGGTTCTCCACCTTCACCGACAGCTGCTGCCACTGGTCGACGAGTTCCTGCTTGCGCTGCTCGTCACCGACGGTGGCGACCGTGGTGGTGAGGGTCTGCAGCTTCTGCTGCGCCTGCTCCCACTGCCCTTCGTCGATCAGCTGCTGAACCTGTTTGAGCTCACTGGACGCCAACTCGACGCCCACATCGCGCGTCACCGGCGCCGACCCGAAGACCAGTCCGCGCACGCCGTAGAGCGCGTCGCCGGGGCCCGAGCCGTACACGGCCGCGCCGAACCCGCCGAGGCACAGCAGCGCGGCGGCCATCGACCCCACCAGCGCCATCGGCATGCGCACACGCCCCTGCCCGGTGGCCTTGTTGAGCGCCGCAACCGCCTCGCGGGGCGTCGCGATGCCCGACATCGGGGTGCGCCGTGCGTCGTCACGCCACCCGGCCAGCAGGACGGCCAGTTCGGCCTCCTCCCGGTCGGTGGCATAGACCTGACGCTCGAGGGACAAGGCCTCGATGAATTTCTCGGACCGGTTGATCTCGTTGAGGGACGGATCACCACCGTTTGAGGTCCAGCGGCCGAAGTCAGGCATGATCCCGCCCCGTCGCCATGATCTCGTTCTTCAGCCGGGCCAGGGCACGGTGCTGAGCGACGCGCACCGCACCGGCGGTGCTGCCGACCGCCTCGGCGGTCTCCTCGGCACTCATGCCGACCACGACACGCAGGATCAGGATCTCGCGCTGCTTTTCGGGCAGCACGGACAGCAGCCTGGCCATCCGTTCAGAAGATTCGGTGTCGAGCGCAGACTGCTCGGGCCCCGCGTCAAGGGAGAACCGCTCGGGCACCACATCGGTGGGCTCGGCACGATTCCTGGCCGCCGCGCGGTGCGCGTCAGCAACCTTGTGCGCAGCGATGCCATACACAAAGGCCAGGAACGGGCGTCCCTGATCTTTGTAGCGCGGCAGCGCCGTTATGGCGGCCAAGCACACCTCCTGCGCAACGTCATCAGCTGACAGACCACTGCGCTCGGTCGCCCCCACCCTCGCCCGGACATACCGAACGACGATCGGCCGAATGATCTCCAGCACTTCCGAGAGCGCGTTCCGATCACCTGCCACTGCCTCAGCAACGACAATGTCGAGACGGTCTCCCGAACTTGTCATCGTGGGCGATCTCTCCAGCGTTACGTTGCACCGACACTCGCGGCGATTGGCTCAGCTAAACAATAACGATCAAATCAGGCGGAACCGTGACGGTGCCGGTTCTAGGCGCCGGCCCATACCCCGCCTCTGCGACGCACTGTATCGGCGCTGAGGTCACGGATCCGGCCGATTTGCGCGGCGTCGTGCGAGGCACTCCCGATATCGGCCAGCACGCAGGCCACCGCCCACCGCAGCGGGATCAACCCGGATTTCTCGGTGGCCGGCAGTGCCGCGTCGGCGACCTCCCGCGCCGCGTCCACCTCGCCGGCACTACACAGCGCTGCGGCGAGCACGACATCAGATTTGACGGCGTGGCGCGTCGAACGGTGACCGGCAGCCGCCGCCACACCGCGGCGGGCGTGTTCGACCGCCGTGGCACCGTCGCCCTGCACCATCGCCAGTTCGGCGCTCACCCATGCCAGCCGGATCCGCTGACGTGAGTCGCCGGGCGTGTCGACGGCGCGCGCCCGGTCGAGCAGCCGGGCCGATACACCGAAGCGCCCGACCCCGAGGGCATCGGCGGCCAGCCCGACGAGCGCGTCGGAGGCAGCCTCGTCATCGTCGCCGCAGTGAGCCCACGCCTGACCGTCGGCGCCGCGAGCGCGCTCATGCCCACCCAGCTGGCGAAGGAACGAGGCCCGGGTGCTGTGCGCCAGCGACACCAGCGGACCGGAGTCCCGGCACCGCAGGATCGCGTCGAGTTCGGTGAGGGCACAGCCGTAACGCCCCTGCGCTCCGGCGGCGACCGCCCGCAGCCACCGCTCGTGCGGGGTGGTTGCAGGGGGCAACGGCCACCGGCCGGGGTCGGCCCCGAAGGCGGCGTCAGCCAGGGCCGGAGCGGCCGCTGCGATTGCAGTCATCGGTTCGCGACGCTATCAATCCCGAGGCCCTTGCAAACCCCCGGGCAACGCGGGGCCGGCGGATACTCCGAAATTCACTTTGCTCCCCGGTCATTAGTTAACAATTGATGACTCAAATGTTAATGGCATGTCAACTAACTATCGCCCGCCCGGAATTGCACACAACGCTCCCGCCTGCCCGAACAGGGGAAACCTGAAGACCGTTGCCACTGCCCTAACACTCATGTCTCCGTCAAGGCATCGCAACGATGAACGTGATGTAAATTCTCGACCTGCGATTATGCCCTTTAGCACACCGGCAGGCTATTGACGCGGTTTATTCAGTCCCCCTAGTTTGTGTGCACGAGCGGTCATCGGCGACATGAGCTCAGTTCGGTTCCACCGACTCAAACCCGCCCGCGTTGGCGAAATGGGCGAGCAGAGAGGGGTTTTCCAAATGCCGCAGCCGCAGCAGCTTCCCGGACCCAATGCGGATATCTGGGATTGGCAAATGCAAGGACTTTGCCGTGGTGTCGATTCATCGATGTTCTTCCACCCCGATGGTGAACGCGGACGGGCCCGGGCTCAACGTGAGGTGCGCGCCAAGGAGATGTGCCGCAGCTGCCCGGTGATCACCCAGTGCCGTTCACACGCACTGGCCGTCGGCGAGCCGTACGGCATCTGGGGCGGCCTGAGTGAGTCCGAGCGCGAGCTCTTGCTCAAGCGGGGCATCCGCCGCAGCGCCTGAGCTTCACAGCAAACTTCATACGCCGAGCTGACAAGGCCCCATCCCGCAAGGGATGGGGCCTTTTTCAGTGGGACGTGACTCCGGTCCCATGGAACCCTTGACGTGATCGAGCTCACTGGGATAGATGTATAGACAGGTAGACAACTACCCCGGAGAGGACGCCGATGACGCTGTTGGACGACGAGCAGGATCGCTCACCGCTGCTGGACGAGCAGGATCGCTCACCGCTGTACGTCCAGATCGGCGCCTATCTCAAGCGCATGATCGTGTCGGGCGCGTACCCCGACGACAGCCTCCTGCCGTCGGAGTCCGAACTGCAGCGCATGTTCGGGACCACGCGTGGGACGATCCGCAATGCCCTGGCCATCCTGGTCAGTGAGGGAATGGTCCAGCAGGTCCGGGGTAAAGGGACCTACGTCCGGATGGCGCCGGTGAGCCACAGCATCTGGAACTTCGGCAGCTTCACCGAATTCGCCCGCAGCCAGCAGCAACGGCCGACGACCAAAGTCATCCAGTGCGAGGTCGATCACCGCACCGGCGAGCCGATGCTGCACCTGGTGCGCGTCCGAGGATTGAAGACCGACTCCAAAACCGTCTTCGTCAACATCGACGAATCCCGACTGTCACTGGAACGCTTCCCGAACCTGGACCAGCACGACTTCTCCGTCGAATCGCTGTATCAGGTTCTCCGCGAGGAGTACGGCGTCTCCCCACACCACACCGAACTGGAGATCTGCGCGGTGCCACCGACCGATCTGGCGCGGGAGTGGCTTGACCTGCAGCCCTCCGTGTGCTGCCTCACCCAGGTCAATGGCGTGGTGCACGACGCCGCCGGAGAGATCGTGGAACGCACGACGGTCCAGTACTCACCGCAGGCCGCCGCCGTGCGGGTCATGGTCACCGTGGGCGGGACCGATACGTAGGCCTGCGAGCGCACAGACCCGCCACCCACCTCGAACCCGACGCCCGACGCCTGTCGTCGGCGTGTCACGACCAGCAAGTTTGCCGGCGCCATCGCCGGTGTGAGAACAGGAGAACCACAGTGAGAACTGCGCGTGTGAGATTTCGCGAGTGCTTTGGCGTCGACCAACCGCTGATCGGCATGCTGCACCTTCGCGGAGACGACAACGCCGAGAAGGTCGCCATCGCGAAGGAGGAACTCGACCAGTACCTGGACAACGGGGTTGACGCTGTCATCGTCGAGGACTACTTCGCGACCCTCCCGGTCGTCGAGGAAGTCCTGGATTACCTGGCCTCGCACCGGTCAGATGTCGTGTACGGCGTCAATGCGCTGCGCGACATGGAAGCGGGATTCCGTCTGGCAAGCCAGTATTACGCGCGATTCGTCCAGCTCGATTCGGTGGCCGGACACCTTCCCCCCGACCAGGATGCCGAATTCGGCAGCCGGCTGGCCGAGTTGCGCTCATCCACCGGCGTCGTCGTACTCGGCGGAGTGCGCTTCAAGTACCAGCCGTACTTGTCCGGATTGCCCCTGCGGGACGACCTCGCCCTGGCCGAACAGCGGTGCGATGCGGTGGTCGTCACGGGTACGGGGACCGGACGCGTGACGGACATGAACAAGATCGGACGTTTCCGGGATCTGCTCGGACCCGACTTCCCGCTGATCGTGGGTGCCGGGGTGACGGAGCAGAACGTGGCACTGCAACTCGCAGATACTGATGGCGCGATCGTCGGAAGCTACTTCAAGCGCTTCCACCGCGATGACCAGCCGGTGGAGACCGAGCACGTCGCCAGCCTCGCGACAGCCTTCGAGGCGGCACGGCGACAGGTCAGCCATGCGGTGTGACGCTCGGCCGGTGTCCTCGGCCGGCTTCGCGGCCTACGGTTCCCACTTCCGCCTGTCCGAGGACTCAGACGATGTCGGGCGGGGTGCGGGTATCGGTTGGAGCGACGTACACACCCGAAGCGAATTGACCTTGGGCTCAGCCCAATTGGGCATGACGTCATGCGCCCAAGGCCCGTGGGAATGCAAGCAGATGGAGCGGCACCGCACCACGACAGAGGTCCTCGTGTGCACGAACGCCCCGATCGTGCTCGCTGTCGCGCCGCCCACCCAGGGGCCTGCGCCCATGGCCGCGCAGGTCGAGGCTTTCACTCTCGAACGTGGTGATGTCGTCATTCTCGAGCCGGGTGTCTGGCACGACGCCTGCCGCGGCCGGGACTCGGCGACGAGCTACCTGTGGATCGCCGGCCGCGTCCCCGAATCGGACGCGGCGTGGGTGGACCTGCTCGACGGCCCCGTGGTGATCGGATGAGCGCGCCGGTCCCTGCCGCCGGGCGCACCGCCGTCTTCATCGGCGATGTTGCCCTCGACGAGTACTACCGCATGGAGAAGTGGCCGACTCCACCCGACAAGGCGATGGTGCAGATGCTCCCTCCGGTTACGGGCGGGATGATCGCAAACGCGGCCTGCCGGTATGCCGGGTACTCCGGTTCCTGCGAACTGGTGACGGCGCTCAACGGTGGGGCGGTGGCAGAGCAGTTGCTGCACCGTCTCGGGGACAACGGCGTCGGGGTGAGCCACGTGCTCACCGATCCGGCATTGAACGACTCACGGACGATGATCTACCTCGTCGGGGACGAGCATGTGGTGTTCATTCCCGAGGTCGGGGAATACCAGGTCCCCGTAACGCCTGAGTTGGGGCGAGATCTCGCGACGGCACCGTTCATCTACTCCACGCCGATGGAATTGCACCGGCTCCGGCCGCCCGGTGACGTCTCGGGCCGCGAGCTGCTGCAAGACGTGCGCGCGGCGGGAGTCACCGTGGCGGTGGACCTCGATGTCTGCGCCGAAGGTGAAGAACACGACGACCTGCTGAGCGCGGTCGACATCGTTCTCGTCAATGAGGTGGGCATGGCCCGGCTCGATGCGCGTTCACCCGGAGGGAGTGGAGTCGAGGCTCTGCTCGCGAAGGGGATCAGGACCGTCGTCGTCACCCTTGGTGCCGGCGGCGCCACGGCCCACACCGACGACGGCACCCGGATCGCGATCGCCGGCATCCCCGTCTCGGCCGTGGATGTCACCGGCGCCGGCGACGCCTTCGGCAGCTCGCTGATGTACGGCCTCACTGCCGGCTGGGACCTGCAGGCCGCACTGGTATTCGCCAATGCGGCTGCCGCCAGAACCGTCACCGAGTTCGGCCCTCAGGCCGGGATCGGGCCCGTCGGCGACGTCGTGCAATTTCTCGACAACCACGACCCAGCGGGTGCTGCGGTCGTGCGCCGCTACCTCACCGAAGCCTGACAACACCCGGCGACAACCGCACGTCGCCCAACCCTTGCCTCCCTCATCGAACAATCTCAACCGCCCACACCCGATCGGATGGTGCCCTGACCATGAATCGACGACTCGTTCCCACGGTGCTCGCCACAATCGCCCTGGCATTCACGGTCGCCAGCTGCGGTGGCTCCAACGTCGCCGGCCAGCCTCCCGGCGATGCCTTGCGCCTGGCCTTCTCGTACGACCCCGGGTCGCTGGACCCGGACGTCTTCATGGACGGCGAAGGGATGAGTGTGGTCCAGGCGGCCTACGAAGGCCTGGTCCAGTACCGCGGGGACTCCTCGACGGAGATCGATCCGCTGCTGGCCACCTCCTGGGACGTCTCACCCGACCGGCTGACGTACACCTTCCACTTGCGTGACGGGGTCAAGTTCCACGACGGCACAGCAATGGACTCCGCGTCCTGGAAGGCCGAGATCGAACGCCGTAAGGCTCTCGACCTCGCGACGGTGTACCTCGTCAAGGATGTCGAGACCATCGAGACGCCCGATCCGCTTACCCTCGTGCTGAAACTGTCACAACCCAATTCGGCCTTCCTGCACTATCTCGCGTCCCCCTACGGAATTCGCGCTGTGAGCTCAAAAGCGGTGGCGGACAACACTGTCGACGGGGACCACGCACAGAAATGGCTTGCGACACACTCGGCGGGCACGGGTGCCTACCAACTCGGGGCGGTAAGCCCCGGGCAGAGCTATCAACTCAAGCGCTTCGACGGGTATTGGGGTGAGAAGGCCGGCTTCCCGACGATGCAGTTCTCGATGGTCCCGAACTTCACCACCCAGCAGCTCATGCTCGAACAGGGGCAACTCGACCTGATCTACCACGGGGTGCCGTTCCGCGACCTGCAGCGGTTCGCCGAGCCGAAATTCCAGACCCAGATGTTGCCGTCCATCGTTCGGCTCAACGCCTGGATCAACCCGGACATGGAGCCGTTCAACTCCGAGCCGGTACGCCAGGCGATCGCGCAGGCAGTGGACCGCAAGGCCATCGTCGATCAGGTGTACGGAGACACCGCTTCGGTGGCGACGAGCATCCTCCCGGCTGGCCTGCTCCCCGGGGGCAAGGGCGTCTTCAACCCGACCTACGATCCGAGCAAGCTGAAGGCTCTGGTCGCGACGCTGCCCTCGAAGAAAGTCGATCTGGCCTACACCACCGACGACGCGCTGAACGCCCAGGTCGCCCAGTTGCTGCAGACCCAGTTGAGCGCTGCCGGGCTCGAGGTCACCACCCGCGGGGTCACTCAGGAGACGACCTGGGCCTGGCCGACGCAGGATCAGGGTCGTCCCAACATGCTCATCCTGCCCGCCAACTCTGACGACGCGGACCCCTCGGCGTTTCCGACGGTCTTCTACTCCCGCACAGGCGGACTGAGCTATTTCGCCCCGACGAACGTGGCTGCCGCTGATCAGCTCATCGTCGATGGCTTGCGGGCGGAGTCCGAGGCAGCAGCTGCACAGAAGTACGCGGCGGCGGCAGACCTCTACACCACCAGCGGGAACTACCTGCCCTTGGCGGATCAGCGGGCCGTCATCGTGGCGCGCTCCGGTCTGTGCGGGTGGGAGCACGACTTCACGACGATGTGGGCGTTGCGCCTCCCATCGATCAAGCCATGCTGAGCCCGTCGCCCGCGAAGGCGGATCGATCGGAGGAAGCGACCCCGGCTCCGGTCGCCGGCCTGAAGGACGTGCGGGTGTCCTTCCCAACCGGGGACGGAACGGTCCGCGCCGTGCGTGGGGTGTCTCTGGACATCCAGCCGGGCGAGGTGGTGTGTCTCGTCGGCGAGTCCGGGTCGGGCAAGACCGTCCTGGGGCTGAGCCTGCTGGGCCTGCTGCCCGACGAGGCCGGGCCCGTCATCGAGGGCGAGATGGCAGTGTGCGGTGTACCTGTCATCTCGGCCTCGCCGGGCCAAATGCGTGAGCTGCGACGGAATTCGCTGGGAGCCGTCTTCCAGGATCCGATGACCTCGCTCAACCCCACGATGACGATCGGCAACCAGATCCTGGAGGTTGCGACCGATCGGGCCGAGGCGATCCGCATCCTCTCCGAAGTCGGCGTGCCCCAGCCGGAAGAGCGGATGAGCTGGTACCCGCACCAGATGTCCGGCGGCCAGAGACAGCGCGTCATGCTGGCGATGGCCATCGTCCGGCGGCCGCGCCTGATCGTTCTGGACGAACCGACGACGGCCCTCGACGTCACGGTTCAGGCGCGTGTCCTCCGGCTCCTGCATGACCTGCGGGGCCAGTCCGATGCGTCCATGCTCTTCATCACCCACGACCTCGGGGTGGCGGCACAGATCGCCGATCGGATCGCCGTCATGTACGCCGGGCGCCTCCTTGAGGCGGGGCCGACTTCTGAGGTCATCCACACGCCCCGGCATCCCTACACGCGGGCTCTGCTGCAATCTCGCCTGAGTCTGTCCACCGACCGCACCCACCGCCTCCCCCAGATGCCTGGTGATCTTCCCGCGCCGACGAGTGAGCCGGGCGGGTGCATCTTCAGCTCCCGGTGCGAGTACCACCACGACGCGTGCGATGCCGGAACCCCGCAGTTCCGTGGACCCGTGCCCAAACACCTGGCCGCCTGTGTCCTCGATGACGTGCCGGCGCCGACCGCCGACACCGGGGCGGTCGGGCAGCTGATCGACTCGCAGCTCATCGCCGACGCGGCGGCGACAACCGTCCCCCTCGAGGTCCGCGACGTCAGCGTCACGTTCACGTCGCGGTCGGGTTGGGGCCGCCGCCACGTCCTGCACGCCCTGGACGGAGTGAACCTCACCGTCGGGAACACGGAGTGCGTCGCCATCGTCGGAGAGAGCGGTTCGGGCAAGTCGACATTGCTGCGGGCGGTGGCCGGGCTCCAATCGGTGTCGGCCGGCCAGTTGAACTTCGGCGGCGCGGTACGACCTCAGATGGTGTTTCAGGATGCCGGCGCGTCTCTGACGCCGTGGATGACCGCTGCCGAACTCATCGGTGAGCGATTGCGGGGTATCGGGCTCGATCGGGCGAGCCGGCTGGAGAAGGTCCGGGTCGCCTGTACCAATGTCGGATTGCCGCAGTCCGCCTTGCCGCTCAAGCCCCGCCAGCTGTCCGGCGGTCAGCGGCAACGCCTTGCGCTCGCTCGCGCGATCGTCGAACCCCCGGCCCTACTTCTCGCGGACGAACCGACGAGCGCGCTCGATGTCTCGCGCGCCGCCGGGGTACTCAATCTGCTGGGCGACCTGCGCCGGAACCTCGACATGGCAATGCTCTTCGTCACTCACGACATCGCCGCAGCGCGCATCGTCGCCGATCGGCTCGTCGTCATGTACATGGGCCGGATCGTGGAAGAAGGACCGGTCGAGGAAGTCATCTCCGCGCCCCGGCATCCCTACACGAGGGCACTGCTCGATGCGATACCGAAGTTGGAACCCCACCCGCACGTCACCGCCGCTGCCACCGATGAATCCGGACTCCCCCAGGACGGATGTGCCTACCGCCTGCGGTGCGATCGCGCACTGCCGGAGTGCACGGCAATACCCACGTTGACGGCCACGCCCGTGGTCGGGCAGCGCGTCGCTTGCTTCAATCAGGAGGCCCCGCAATGACCGAGGTCGCTGTCCGCCCCGGCCGTTGGTTGATCCCCCGCCGGGCGATCCGCACTGGCACGCACGCGGGCTGGTCCGAGCGGTTCTGGGTGGGGGCCCTGATCGCGCTCACCCTGGTTGCGCTGACCGCGCCATTGCTGGCGCCGCACAGTGCCCTGATTCCGGCCGGAACTCCCCTCACCCCGCCGGATTCCGCATTCCTGTTCGGCACGGACGATGCCGGCCGGGATCTCCTCAGCCGGTGCCTGTTGGGCCTGCGGACGAGTTGGTTCGCTGCCTTGGCGGTGATCGCCTCCGGCCTGGTCATCGGCGGCGGAATCGGTCTGGTTGCCGGAGCGGTGGGCGGCTGGGTCGACACGCTTCTCATGCGCCTGACCGATCTCTTCCTTGCCTTGCCGGCGCCGGTGCTCGCCATCGCGGTCGTCTCCGCCCTCGGGCCTTCGCTGACCCACACCCTGATCGGCGTCGCCGTCGTGTGGTGGCCCTACTACTCCCGGATCGTCCGCGGGGAGATCCGCCAGCTCGCCGCGCGGCCTCACGTCGAGGCGGCTCGGGTGGCCGGGGTCGGAGTACTCCGGCTCTGGGGGCGGCACCTGCTCCCCGGTGCGATCCCCACAATCCTGGTCGCTGCGAGCCTGGACGTCGGCGGCCTGATCGTCACCCTGGCCGGGTTGTCGTTCATCGGCCTGGGCGCACCCCAACCGGCACCGGAGCTCGGAAGCATGGCCGCCGCCGGTATTCCCATGCTGCTCAACGCCGCCTGGATCTCCGTCGCGCCTGCAATGACGGTTCTTCTGGCCGCCTTCATCGCCAACAAGGCCGGGGACGCCCTCCGCATCATGCTCGGCAATCGATAGGAGGTAGTTCAATGATTCGATTTGTCGTCAATCGACTGCTCGCGCTCGTCGCCGTGTTGCTCGTCCTCACCGGCACCCTGTTCCTGCTTCGCCAGGCCACGCCGGGAGATCCCGCCAAGCAGATTCTCGGCGCCAGCGCATCGCCGGAGGCGTTGGCGGCCAAGCGTCACGAGTTGTGGCTGGATCGATCGCTGCCCTCCCAGTACATCCACTACATCGATCGGCTGCTCCACGGCGATCTGGGTATCTCCATCCGCACCCGGCGACCGGTCAGCGAGGACGTGCTCCAGTACCTGCCGGCCAGTCTCACCCTGCTCGCGTTGGCGCTGACGCTGGCTGTTGTCGTCGGATTGACGGTGGGCGCGCTCGCCGGGCGCGGTGTCCGCGGCACCTCGGTGCTGAACAACGCACTCATCGGTCTGGCCTCGGTCCCGCCGTTTCTGCTGGGGCTGATCGCCGTCGTGGTGTTCTACGCCCAACTTGCGTGGCTTCCGGCCAGTGGTCAGACCGCGGCGTTCGATGTTCCCCAGAGCCCCACCGGGGTCGTCTTCATCGACTCTCTGCTTGCCGGCGACTTCGCACTGGCCGGAGATGCCGCCCTGCATCTGGTTCTCCCGGTCACTGTCCTTGCGCTGACTCCCGCGGTTGCCGTCGCCCGCGTCTTTCGCAGCAGCTTGACCAACACGATGGACTCGGACTACATCCGCACCGCGCGGTCAAAGGGCCTCGGCGAGTGGAGAGTCCTGTCGCGGCACGGCATTCGGAACTCGATCGGCTCGACGCTCTCGATGATCGGGCTTCAGGTAGGCGGCATCTTCGCCAGCCTGGCGGTGGTCGAGGTCATCTTCGGCTGGCCGGGAGTGGGCGCGTATGTGGCCCAGAGCATTCCGTCCGGCGACTTCCCCGGGATCGCGGGTGTGACGCTGGTGGTCGGTGTCGGGTACGTGACCGTGAACGCGATCATCGACGTACTTCAGGCGGCGGCAGACCCACGCATTCGCATCTGACCGCTTCGACTTTTCGCACCAATGTCTACACAAGGAGAAAACGCATGAGCGACATATTGCTAATTGGAGAGAGTTGGATCCGAAACACCACGGACGTCAAAGGATTTGACTCCTTCACCTACAGCTCGTACGGCGTGGGTACCGAATGGATCGAGCGGGCGGTCACCTCGGCCGGACACCGCTTCCATCACCTCCCGGCGCATTTGGTGGACGCCCAATGGCCGGAGCTGGACAAGTACGACGCCGTGCTCCTCAGTGACGTGGGCGCCAACACGTTCATGTTGACCGCGCAGTGTTGGGAGCGGGCGACCCCGACCATCAACCCGTTGACTCAGATCGTCGACTACGTGCGCGCTGGAGGCGGGTTCGCCATGATCGGCGGGTACCTCTCGTTTGCCGGCTTGGAAAACCGTGCCGCCTATGCGAATACGCCGATCGCGGAGGTCCTTCCGGTGACCATCGCCGCGGCCGATGACCGCGTCGAGCTGCCTCAGGGGGTCGATCCGACAACCGCGCATCCGGACCACGCGGCCCTGGGTGGTGCCCAGACCTTCGGCCCGCTTCTCGGCTACAACCGGCTGGTGGCCCGCGACGGCGGCGACGTGCTCCTCAACGTCGGGGCGGATCCGATTCTTGTCACCTGGCCGTACGGCGAGGGCAGGGCGTTGGCCTACGCCAGCGACTGCAGCGAGCACTGGGCTTCACGGCAGTACCTCGATTCGCAGGACTACTCACGGCTCTGGGGCGGCTTGGTGACCTGGTTGATCAACGGAAAGGAAAACTGACAATGTCAGTGCAGCAGACCGGAACAACTTCGCAGTCGACGGCAGTGAGCCCGGTGAGCGAGCGCCTGATCGGGGCGGCCGCCTCGGCGTGGGAGGCGAAGCTCGACTCGCGGTTCATCAGGGAGGCGACCGACGGCACGCTCTCCGAAGACGTCCTGGCGCGCTACATGCTGCTGGAGGCCGAGTTCGTCACCGTGGCGGCACGCGCCCTCGGGTCGGCCATCCTGCGAGCGCCGGGACTGCCGGCGATTCGCGGACACGCGGCCACCATGGCCTCGTTCATCGGTGACCAGCACGACTTCTTCGACCAGGTATCGGCGGCGGGCGGCGCGGCCGAACCCGGACCGAACGCCCGGCGTCGCGCCGAGCAACTCGGCGAGCGCGTGCTGGAGATCTGCGATACCGGAACCTATGCGGAGATCGTCGCCTGCATGTACCCGTCGGAACGGCTCTACGCGCTGTGGTGTTCGCGAGCAGCCGCCGTGCCGGCCCAGCGGTCGGAGGCCCTGCAGGAATGGATTACCTCGCATGCGGAGCTGCCCTACATCGACACCGTCGACTTCCTCACCCATGAGGTCGACAGCCTCGTCGTGAGTGACGACGAGATCGAGCACCTCGGCGCCCTGGTGTCCGAGATCCTCCACCTGGAAATGGAATTCCTGGAGGCCTGCTACGACCTCGACTGAGCTGTCCTGAGTTGATCGGGCCGACCGAACCCATCGACATCCTCAGTTGGGTTCAACCGAATTCAAACCCCGCCCGCTTTGGCGAGATGGGCGAGCAGAGAGGCGGTTTTCCAAATGCAACATCCGCAGCAGCTTCCCGGACCCAATACGGATATCTGGGATTGGCAGATGCAGGGACTTTGCCGTGGTGTCGATTCGTCGATGTTCTTCCACCCCGATGGTGAACGCGGACGGGCCCGGGCTCAACGTGAGGTGCGCGCCAAGGAGATGTGCCACAGGTGCCCGGTGATCACCCAATGCCGTTCACACGCACTGGCTATCGGTGAGTCGTACGGCATCTGGGGCGGCCTGGGTGAGTCCGAGCGCGAGCTCTTGCTCAAGCAGGGCATCGGCTGTAGCGCCTGAGCGTCACGCCGAGTTGAAAGGCTCCATCCCGCAAGGGATGGGGCCTTTTCAGTTGTGTCGAGTTGGGTCCAGGTGGTCAGCCCGCGACAAAGGCCCCCAGCGACAACACCGCGAGCACGAGGAACGTAGCGGGAAAAGCGATGTTGTAGAACACCTGTGCGCGGATGTGGGTGATGACGGCACCGATGAAGAACGCGATCAGTCCGATCGCGGCCGCGACGCCGAGCGGTGGGAACGCGAGCAGGCCCACGAGCAGTCCGACGGCTGCCGCGCCCTTGAGTAACCCGAGCACCGGTACCCAGGTCCGCGGGACGCCGACCTCCGCCGAGTTGGCCAGCACGAAGCTGGCCCCGACAAGGTCCCCGAGCGCCATTGCCGCATTGGCCGCGATGGTGATCGCGACGATCAGCGTCGCGATCACGCCGAGTTGTAGGGTCATGGTTGTCGCCTCCGATGTCCGGCCGCCAAGGGGTTCACCTTGTTGACGATTGCCGCGCGTGAAAGGTGACGACATGAACGACCAACAGGTTCGGCGAGCAGTCACAAAACTGCCCAAAGATCAGCATTTCGAGGCAGTTTTGCGTCTGCTCGCGGAAACTCGTGAATATGACCACTGACGTGACGGTCGCCGAGACAGGCGCAGGGACCTACACCCAGCAGATCACCGCCGGGCGCCACCAACTCGTCGCTGACGAACCCCTCCCGGTGGGCGACGATGCCGGCCCGAATCCCTATGACCTGGTGTTGGCCGGTCTGGGAGCATGCACGTCGATGACGGTGCGGATGTACGCCAACCGCAAGGGCTGGCCCCTCGATAAGGTGCGAGTGATGTTGCGGCACTCACGCATTCATGCGAAAGACTGTGCCGACTGCGAGACCACCAAAGGCATGATCGACCATATCGACCGCGAGATCGAGTTGATCGGCGAACTCGACGACACTCAGCGGCAGCGGCTCATGGACATCGCCGAACGCTGCCCGGTACATGAGACTCTGACGTCGTCGGTCCACATCACCACTACCGAGCGATGAATCGACCGGGCGATTTCGTGATCTGCATGCACCGTCGCGGAGCCCAGGCGTAGGAAGGAAGTCATGGCAGACAACTGGAATGACAACATCATCGCCGAGTTCCGCGCCAACGGCGGCAAGGTCGGCGGACCGTTCGAGGGCGCGACGCTGCTTCTGCTGCACACCACCGGGGCCAAGAGCGGCAAGGAGCGCGTCAACCCGGTGATGGCGTTCGACCTCGACGGCAAGCTCGCCATCGTCGGTTCGTACGCGGGCGCCGACGTCGACCCCGCGTGGTTACACAACCTGCGCGCGCATCCCGATGCCCACATCGAGATCGGCACCGACGCCTATGACGTGCACGCGCGGGAGATGCCGCTGGCCGAGCGCGACGCCGCTTATCCGCGCATCGTCGAGCAGGCCTCGGGATTCGGCGAATACCAAACCAAGACCGACCGCGTCATCCCGATCATCGAGCTGCAGCGCCGGTGAGCTCAGCCGACACGGTCAGCTGACCTCCGTCTGAGACCAAGCCGCCACAGGCAGGGTCAGATAGACACCGATCCGGCAGCCCGCACCGGTCGCGGTCTGCGCGGCGGCAAGTATGGCGTCGGCACCGGCCTGCCGATCCTCAGCCCGATCTGGAAAGAACTTCGACTTGACCTCGATCAGCACATCGAGGTCGAACCGATCGAACGGTCCGACGTCGTGGAACCGGATCAGCACATCCCCCGGCTGGAGGTTGCCATCGTAGGGTTCGTCGCCGCATTCGACGGCGATCGAGACCGCCGCCGGTAGCACTTCCGCCAGCCGCGACCGCACGGCATCGGTGGCCCACGCCCCGCACGTCACATCGATCAACGGCACTGCTTCTTCAACCCCCTGTCTGCTTCGTGGAGCAGGCTATTTGCCCGCCCGCACCGCGGGCCAGAAAAGCTTGAACAAGCGTTCCTCCCAACCGTCTTCGATGTCACCGATGCGGGCATTCTCGGCGATGTACGCACCGACCACCCCGTCTATCAGCGTCTCGGAATCAACGTCCGCGCGGATCGAACCATCGGCCTTGGCGTCGTCGATCACGGCGGCCAGCGCCGCGCGCTGGTCGATCAGGATCCGCCGGAACACCGTGGTGAATTCGGGGTCATCCTCGGTGAGCAATGCCGCGAGCCCGCCGAGTCCGATGCCGCCCTCGACCGTTGCGATCGCGTGGGTGATGAGCCACCGGAGCCGTTCCGGGGCGTCGGCGCGGGGATCGAGTGGCCCCGGTGAGGCGAGTCGCGACAGCGCGCCGGCCAACATGTCCCGCCGGTTGGGATGCCGTCGGTAGATCGTCGTCTTCGCAATTCCTGAGTGCGCGGCAACAGCTTCGACGGTCACCGCCCGAGGTCCTCCGGCGCGCAACAGGTACAGCGTCGACTCAGCGATGCCGTCTTCGACCCGCCCTTGTGCCATCGGTCCCCTACCCGGTCTGTCCGTCAGTCGACGGGAATACTTCGGCCCCGCCATGCGCTACGCTATACGTAGCAATCGATACGCTACGCGTAGCGTAGTTATTCGGTAGGTTCGAGTTCTCGTGAGGTGATCACATGTTCAAAGGCGTGGGCCGTATTCCGGTTCCCGGCATTGCGTACGTTCTGCTGCTCGTCGGGTTCGTCTCGCTCGGGCTTTTCGTCGCAGCCCTGGCATCGGGCAGTGACCTGGCGGTGGTCGCCGGCATCGCGCTGATCGCATGCCTGGTCGGTGCCGTTGCCGGCTTCCGCACCGGCGCCCGCAATCTGGCCCGAGACCGGCAACCCGATGCCCCGACCAACAACGTGAGCATTTTCTCCACGCCGCTGCGCCGGGATGAAATGGACCGGTACCTGCGGAACTACCGCGGTGACAGTGAAGAAGGTGCCACCGCGGACCGGGCAATGGCCGTGGTTCGCGGCGACGAATCGAATGCAGTCGAAGTGTCATCAGCGCAGGCAGGCCACCGCCGCGCCGCCTGATGCGGGACGACTCGGCTGCTACGTCGGCGCCACCGACCAACGCGGCGGGCGCTTGTCGATGAAGGCCTGCACTCCTTCGAGTGCGCTCGGATCCATCATGTTGCAGGCCATCGTCGCGCCCGCGTCCGCGTAGGCGGACTCGATGTCGACATCAATCTGCCGGTAGAACAACGCCTTACCCATCGCGACGGCGACGCGGGGCTTCGCCACGATGCTCGCGATCACCGCCTCGACCTCGGCGTCGAGGGCGTCCGCTGCCACTACCCGGTTGACCAGACCCAAGACCCGGGCCTGCTCGGCAGTGACGAATTCACCGGTCACGAGCATCTCGAAGGCAGCCTTGCGGGGCACGTTGCGCGACAGCGCCACACCCGGAGTGGCACAGAACAACCCGACGTTGACGCCGCTGACCGCGAAGCGCGCGTCATCACTGGCCACCGCAAGATCGCACATCGCGACGAGCTGGCAGCCCGCCGCCGTCGCGAGGCCTTGAACCCGCGCGATCACCGGTACCGGCAGCCGCTGGACCGACAGCATCATCGCGGTGCACTGGGCGAACAACCGCTGGTAGTACTCCAGGGACGGCTCAGCCCGCATCTCTTTGAGATCATGCCCGGCGCAGAACGCCTTGCCGGATGCCCCGAGCACGACGGCACGCACCGTGTCGTCCTGCGCCAGAGCGTCGAAGGCGTCACCGAGCGCGGTCAGCATCGCCTCGGACAACGCGTTGAACGCCTGCGGGCGGTTCAGTGTCAGGGTGACGACGCCACGGTCGTCGCGATCTTGCAGCAGCAGTGTCATGGCTCGATCAACACCTTGAGGGCCTCGCGGTCGGCCATCGCGCGGTAGCCGTCGGGGGTTTCGTCGAGACCGATGGTGCGGTCGAAGACCCGTCCGGGTTCGATGGCGCCGTCGAGAACGTCGGGCATGAGTTCCTCGATGTAGGCGCGGGCCGGCGCGACTCCGCCGGTGAGGGTGACGTTGCGGAAAAACGTGCCGAAACCCATTGGCACCTCAGTGTATTGAGATACCCCGAGCCGGCTGACGCGGCCGCCGGCGCGTACCGCGTCGAGAGCGGTGGCGACCGAGGGCTCGGTCCCGACGCATTCGATCACCGCGTGGGTACCGTCGCCGCCGGTCAGTTGGCGGATCTTCTCGACGGCTTCGTCGCCGCGTTCGGCGACGACGTCGGTGGCGCCGAACTCGCGACCCAGGTCGGTCCGGACGGTGTGCCGTCCATTGAGGATGATCTGCTCGGCACCCAGCCGCTTGGCGGCCAGCACCGCGCACAGTCCCACCGCGCCGTCCCCGATGACGGTCACCGACGATCCCGGCCCCACCCCGGCGGTCACCACGCCGTGATGGCCGGTGCAGAAGACGTCCGACAAGGTCAGCAGGGAGGGCATGAGCGCAGAATCCTCGGCCACCGGAAGCTTCACCAAGGTGCCCTGCGCCTGCGGGACACGCACGGCCTCGCCCTGGCCGGCATCGACACCCCGCTCACCCCAGCCGCCACCATGGCGGCACGACGTCTGCAGCCCCTCCTTGCAGAAGTCACACGTGTTGTCCGCCCAGACGAAGGGGGCCACCACCAGATCGCCGCGCCGGAATCCGGACACATCCGAGCCGACGTCCTCGACGACGCCGATGAACTCATGACCCATCCGGCGGCCGCCATCCTTGTGCGGCATCGACTGGTACGGCCACAGGTCGCTGCCGCAGATACAGGCACGGGTGACGCGCACGATGGCGTCATTCGGCTCCTTCACGATGGGGTCGGGCACATTCTCGACACGCACGTCGCCGGCGCCGTACATCACGGTTGCTCGCATGCTCAGTTCCTTCACTCGTCCGGGTGGCAGGTGAGACCCAACGCCTCGAGGCTAGGCCGGTGTGCGTGGCCTGGGGAGTGAAGTGCGACTCGAGTTGACTCCCCCATGGGCGCGAACCCGCATCGCGAGAAAACCTAACATTTGTTCTACCGGGCCGATAGGTTCGTACTCATGACCCGGACCGTCGGCGACGACGTCGACCTGCCCACCATCCCGAGGCCGCGATCCGCACGATGCCCGCTGGCACCACCACCCGAATTCTCCGAGTGGCGCGAATCGGCTGCACCACAACGAGTGATATGGCAGGGCCGGCCGACGTGGGTGGTCAGCCGGTACGAGGACATCCGGGCTTCGTTGGTCGATCCTCGCCTCAGCGCGGACACGATCAAGCCGCGTCTGCGCGAGGTCGGCGCCGGCGACGCCTTGCCGGTGATCTTCGCACGCATCGACGATCCCGAACACAATCGGCTGCGCCGCATGATGACTCGCGATTTCACCTGGCGGCGGGCCGAGGCGATGCGACCGCAGATCCAGGAACTGGTCGATCAATTCCTGGACACCATGATCGAGACCGGACCGCCGGCAGATCTCGTACGGGGCTTCGCGTTGCCCGTGCCGTCGCTCGTCATCTCGCTGTTGCTGGGTGTGCCCTACAGCGATCACGCGTTCTTCCAACACCACAGCACGGTCGGGCTGGATGCCCGGTCGTCCGAGGACGAGAAGGCCCAGGCGATCGGGGCACTCTTCGGCTACATGTTCGACCTGGTCGCACGCAAAGAACGCGAGCCCGGTGATGACCTGATGAGCCGGCTCATCACCGACCACGTCGCATCCGGTGAACTGAGCCGTGAGACGGCCGCCATGAACGGACTGATCCTCCTGCAGGCCGGACACGAGACCACAGCCAGCATGATCTCCCTGGGAACCGTTGCACTGCTGCAACATCCCGATGTCTTCGAGGTGCTCAGCCGGACCGACGACACCGCCGTCGTCGCCAACATCGTCGAAGAGTTGATGCGCTACCTCACGATCGTGCACAGCCAGGTGGACCGGGTGGCGACCGAGGATCTCACCCTCGGCGGCGAGTTGGTCCGCGCCGGGGATTTCCTGTTGATGAACCTGCCTGCCGGGAACTGGGATCCCACGTTCGTCGACGATCCCGCCCTCCTCGACATCGACCGGAACACCCGTGGGCATTTGGGTTTCGGATTCGGCGTGCATCAGTGCATCGGGCAGAACCTCGCCAGAGTCGAAATGCAGGTCGCACTGTCCACGCTGGCCCGTCGACTGCCAGGACTGTCCCTGACTGTCCCTGTCGACGAGCTGCCGTTTCAGAACCAGCAGGAAATCTATGGCGTTGAGGAAGTGCCCGTCACGTGGTGACCTCACCGCCTACTTTCCTTGATCGACCCCGTCGAAGACCTGCACGGCGTAGTCGAGCAATGTCGGCGTGACGCCGAGCTGCTGCCCGAACGGATGGTCGAGCCAGAAGATGAGGAACAGCAGAAGGCCGAGCAGGATGGCGATCGCGCTCGACAGGATCATGTGACTCACCACATTGCTGAGATGTGTGAAGCCGATGAGCCCGATGAGAAGGACAGCCCCGAACAGCAGGCCGCTCCACAGCAGACCCGGTATCCGGGGCTTCGCATCGAGGACTCTCGTGTTCCGTTGCGATGTAAGGACATTGAGCTGATCGCGGATCTCGGCGTTGACCGGGTGGGCGGTGGGCGCTTCTTGACCCAGTACCCGGTACATGTCGGTGATCGCCCCTCGCGCCGAATCACTCGCGACATCGCGTTGCCGCGTATCCCACTCGGCCTGTGCGGCGACAGTGTAGGTACGCAGCAGTTCCCGCATTCGCGCCTGCTCAGGCCCCGGCAGGCTCACAGTCTGCCGGTACATCGTCGCCAGCGTCGATGACTCATTGGTGACGTTCTCCTCCGCCGAGGAGAACTGCTCCCACGCGACAACGACCGTGAAGCCCAGCAGCGCGCCGTAGACGAGAGCCACGGTGGTCAGAAACGGTGACAGAGTCCCCGTTTGTTTCTCGGCGCCGGACCGGTACACCGTTTTGTTGGCGATCCACACGCTCCCGACAGCCAGCAAGGCTGACGCTGCGAGGACCCCCGCTAGAAACAACCCCAAGCCCGCCAGGCTCAAGCCGCCCATCGCTCACCTCTGCTCTGGGTCGATGGACATCAAACCATCAGGGAGTCGCGGGAAGTCCGCAGCGCTCCCGGAAGTCAGAAGACGGTTGCCTGATGCGGTCGAGATCCCCGCGAACGGCGGGATTGGCATCGAGATAACCGCGAACCTTCTCCCCGATCTGGTCCTTGGGCTGGCCCTTGAGGCTGGTGAAGAAGTCGTTGACGTCGGGGTGGGCGGTCAGATAATTCGAGGTCTCGAAAGAGACGCCGGACATCACGCGCGCCATCTCGGCGGCCGTGCACGGGGGCGGGACAGGTGGATCCGCCGCGGCCGCCGCGGCACTCAGAAGTGTCAGGCCGACGAACACGCCGGCGCCGATCGCTGCGCCGGCGGCGCGGTGTGTGAGATGAGAGGACGACATGTTGGCTCCTTCAGCAAGTTGTCCACGGTTCATGACGTAGTTCCTCAACGCGGTCTGATGCCGCCACCGCCACCCGGACGGCCGGGGCCTCCCGGACCACCAGGACCACCGGGCCCGCCGGGGCGGCCCGGATCCCAGATGACATCGAGATCCCATCCGGTATCGCAGTACCAGTCGTTGGCACAGGGATAGGGAACTACCGGTGTGGCTGCCCGTGGCACTCCATCTGCGCCGCGCACGTCGCCCTGCGCACAGACCGTGGCATAGCCCGAACTTGTGCAGTCCGCCCTCGCCGGAGGTGCCATCGTGGTGACGGCTCCGAACGGGAGCATCGCCGGTAGCAGTCCTAAAATCAGGTAGCGCTGTGGTGTTCGCACGCCCGCCCCCTTTTGTCAGTTCGGCCGGGGTCTATGCACGGATGTATATCGCACTACCAGCGACAATGTGGAGTATTGACGCTCATGCCGGGTATTTCGTCGCCACTCTTCTTGACTCGGAAAGCATTTCGAGCGCTCCGTCTCGGGCTTGAAGCGACTTCGCCTAGGTGTCCAACGGATTGGCTCTGATGCGTTCGGCACCATTGTTGGCCACCGACGCAGCAGCGGCGCCACCCGGTTTGCGTCGCGCCTGATCCTCGAAGCACGCAATGAATTCGCTGCCGAACCCTTGCCTGGGATAGCGCGCAAGTATGTCGGCTCGCGTCGCGGTGGGGAACTCCTCTGGCCGGCGTCCGACGACGTCCCAGCCGGTGGCCACCTGCAAGAGGTGGGACTCGGGATCGACCGCCGCCGAAACGTCGTCGCGCATGTGCAGCACGATGATCTCCGTCGCCCTGGCTGCCCGGTCGGCAGGCCAGCCGGCGGCCACCCCGAACACCCAGGCCAGGTCCCCACCCGCCTCCTCGAACGACACCCGGTGACTGTCGAACGGGCCGGTCAGACCGATGTCGTGCAGCAGTGCCGAGACGTAGTAGAGCTCGTTGTCGAAGGTGATGTCATGTGCCGCTGCGTACGTCGAACCCCACAGATACGAACGGATGCAGTGATTGAGCAACGCAGGCGAATAGAAGTGCGTTGCGACGGCAAGGGCTGCTGCAGCCGCCGGTGTCTGCGGAACCATCTCGTCCATCGCGCCTTCTCTCAAAGAGCTGATGACCAACATAACGCTGCGCGCGCACGATCTGGACGGCTGTCAGTACTCCGTCAAAAGTTCAAGCCCGAGAACATGATCCGACCGGGGTCATACTTCTGCCGGGTGGCGGCCAGCCGGGCGAGGTTGGCGCCGAAATACCGCGAGGCCGGCTGGTTCGCCTCGAGATAGTTCACGTAACCACCCACCGAATACGCCGCCACCGCTTGGTGGGCGGTGTTGAGCCACTGGGTCGCCGCCGCCGGAGAGCCGGAGTTCTCGACGTACCACTGCACCAGTGCGGACTGCCGCCGCCACGGGAAGGCGGTGTCCCCCGGGCCCACGGTGGCCAGCGCGCCGTCGAGCGCGTGCATGATCACCAACGGACGGCCGGCTCCACTGGGAAAGGCGTTGAACGCCGCGGCGATCCCCTGGGCGACAGCCGGGGTGATCGACTGGAAGACATCGGATCCGCCGACATAGCCGAGCGGCGACGGGTTGAGGTTGTTGACGGCCAGGAATTGCACCAGGTCCAAGTAATTGAACGTGTGCTTGTCCACCCCGGTCGGTTGCAGCCCGACCGCTTGGGAGACCGCGGCCGCCACTGCGTCACCTGAGCCTGCCGGGCAGGTCGCAAGGATGCGACAGTGCGCACCTCCCGGGTCGGTGACCGTGTCCGCCAGCGCCCAACTGTTGCGGTCGGCGGTACGCAGCCAGTTCTGCCAACCGACCAGAACCTGCGCGAATGACTGCAGCGGGAAGTGAAGACTCACCGCATCCACATCGCTGGTCGGGAAGGTGGCGAAGGTCAGCGCCGTCGTCACCCCGAAGTTGCCGCCGCCCCCGCCACGCAACGCCCAGAACAGATCTGGGTTCTCATTGGCCGAAGCGTTGACCGCCGCGCCGCCGGGTAACACCACCGTCGCCGACACCAATTGATCGGACATCAGGCCCGCATGCCGCGATTGGGCGCCCAACCCGCCTCCCAGAGCGTGTCCGGCAGCGCCGACCGACGGACAGGTACCTGTCGGGATCCCCCGGCCGGCTCCGGCCAGCGTCTGGTGAATCGCATACAGACCGGTTGCAGGGGTCACCGTGACATACCCGGTGCCGGCGTCGTAGTTGATGTCACCGGGCAATTGGCGCAGGTCAAGGACCATGGTGCCGTTCGCCGTCGATGCGCCCACATAGGAGTGCCCACCGCCGCGCGGAGCGACTTTGAGATTGTGATTGGCAGCGAAGGCCATTGCCCTCTGTACGTCCGCCGTCGAACTCGGGGCGACGACCGCCGCAGGAGCCAGGCCGTTGAAGTTGGTGTTGAAAACCGCCTTGGCCGAGGCGAATTGCCCACCGCTGTCCGGCAGTATCACCTGCCCCCTGATGGCGGCAGTCAGATCGCCCCAGCCCGAGGTTGCCGGATCGGCACTGGCCCGCGTCGTTCCGAACACCGCCCCGACTGCCAACGCCCCAGCGGCACCCCGCAGAAACGTCTGACGTGAGATACCACGCGGTGACTCCCGCGGTTCCGTCATGCCCGAATTTTGAGGTACCCGGGGCGAAATCCGCCGCACCGTGCAACGTGTCGAGGTATCGGTCCGATACCGATTCGGCGTCGGCCCCCTGGGCGATGAGATCAGCGCCGTCCGAAGCTACGATCGCCACCGCCGGGTGATCCGCCCGGCTCCGACTGCAGACCTGGAGGCCAGCGCGTGAGCGCACCGTCGAACCCGAACGCGATCCCGACCCAAGCCACGCTCCCGAACCTCCCACTGGACGATGAGGCCCGCGCCACCCTCACCTCCGAGATCTGGGGCATGCTGGTCACCGGCAACGACGACGTCGAAGAGTTCCTCGAGATCTACGCCGAGGACTACGAACTCACCGAGGAGCAGCTCACCGACGCCTTCGCCGCTCTGCGCGAGGCGAGACTGCGCCAGCAGACCGAGATCGGCGACTACCAGTCACGGACCCGGGCGGCGTTCGACGAGTTGAACGCCAACGGCGTGATCGCCCGTGCCGACTTCTCCTGCTGCGGTACCTGCGCTTCGGCCGAAATCGGCGACGAGCGCGACGACAGCCGCCACTGGAGCGGCTTCATCTACTTCCACAGCCAGGACACTGACCGCCTGGTCGAGGACGGCTCCACCTACGTCGGCTACGGAGCGTTCGAGCCGGAGAACTTCGACGAGGAGGCGTACAACCGGCTCAGCGATCAGGCGAAGGAGGACCTGTACTTCAGCGACGTGGCCCGGATGCTCGAGGAGGTCGTCTTCCCCATCGTGCGGCGCCACGGCATCGAACCGGAGTGGAACCGCGACCTCGGCACCCGGGTGCTGCTCACCAACGCCGACTGGTACGCCCCGATCGACAGCTGACGATCTGTAACTTCCGTGGCGGACGCGCCGACATATAGTTCAGCGCGTCCGAAGGGGGTAAGCCCGATGCCGAACGATCGCCGCCGTGTGATGGCAGCCGTCGGTGCTGCAGTAGCGGCAATCGTGATTCCGACCGTCCTGAACGTTGCCCCGGCCCAGGCGAACCCGCTGCCTGGCTTTTGCGTGCCGCCCAGTGTTGTCGACAACGTCTGCAGCGCGCGCCTGACGTCGGTGACAGCCGATGTCATCGACGGGACGATCACCGGGACGCCGGTTGGCGGCGGTGCCGCGATTACCCTTGCGGGACCAGCAGATGCGTACCAGAAATCAACGGGATTCGGCGACACACCGCCAGATGCAGTTCAACAATGGGACACCTCGATCGACAAGGTCAGTGACCTCGACACCTCCCCCTCCGACCCCAATTGGTACGGCAACGCCAAGGCCAGGGTGTTCCTGCCCAGGACCTTGAATGACCTGGCGACCAAGCTTCCCGCCGACGTCCTCGTCGTCCGGTTCACGCCGGACGACACTCGGCCGGATACGTTCCGGCTGGTGTCGATTCAGCCGACGGCCTAGGGCGAAACGGGCTATGCCCGATCCTGCGCCAGCCCGGCCAGGTGTTTGAGCGAGTTGTCCAGATGCTGCCGGTCAAACGGCGGGAATTCGATGTGTTCGCGAGTGGCCGCCGGCACCGCCGACCAGTCATACGTCAGGGTGACCTCCGTCCGGTCGTCGCCGAGTGGCTTGAGGTCGTAGCGCCAGATCCAGCCGCCGAAGTCGAGGTTGGCGTCGTCCGCGCCTTGGCCCGGCAGCCACGCGATCGCGTGCGGCGGATCGAATACCTCGATCCGGTTGGCCATCTCGTAATGCATGCCCCCGTAGTTGTCGTGGTACATCGCCATCCGGAAGATCTGGCCGGCTTCGGTCAGCCGCTTGCCGTCGAGCGACTCCCGCACCCAACCGGTGCCGTCGATCGCCTGATGGGTGGTCGGGTCGGCCAGCACCGCGAACACGGTTTCGGCCGGCGCATTGATGGTGCACGCGGTGCTCATGATGTCGTCAGTCATACCTGTACCGACCGACGACGGCCCACAAACTCATCGAGACTGCGCGTGGATCATCGAGCCTGCGCTCAGATCGCTTTTTCGCCGAAAATCGCGATCTCACCGCAGTCTCGGCGCGGTGGGACTATGGGTTGAGCCCGAAAACCTGTACGACGGCTGCACCGCGAGAAGCGAAATCACGCAAGCCGCCCACAAGTACCGTGCTCCGTACCGATCCCACGCCCATTGCCAGATTCGGTCCATGGCGCGACGGTAGACGCCATCAGCCCACCAAGTTCGCAGAAAGCGAAAACACCCCCGGCCCAAAAGGACCGGGGATGCTCCACGTGACTACCTCGTGGGCGTGGCCCTGGCGATGCTCGCCGCCTCGGTGATGCCGGGTATCGGCCGTCCTAGGTGACGACGAAAGACATCTTCACTGAACAGTTCTGGCCGTCGTCCTCGAAATCCGTGATCTCGTGTGGCCGTGTGCTGAGCTGGCCAAACGAGAACTGCTCCTCGTAGCTGCCGAGTTGATCATTCGGACCGAAGTCGTCCTGCTCACCCAGATGACCTGTGATCTTGAGGAATTCCCCTTCATTGACCCGGAATTCGGCTCTGGTGTTGAGAACGAACTCGGTGCCCTGACTGATCTCCAGGGCGTTGTCGCCGTTGTGGTCGAACAGAGTGACCGCGCCTAGCGTCACGATCTCCCCGATGTCGGGGTTGAACATATTGTGTGAGACATCAAATCGACCGAAGATCTCAAGGGCGTTCCCTGGATCGGATCCGTTATGCACATTCCTGATGCTGTGCAGCGTCACGATGACGTTCTTGGACATTTCGCGCTCCCAACGTTGCCGGTTGTACCTCGACTGGTTTTAGGCAGGTCGGTGAGCGGCCGAAGCATCCGCTAACTCATCCTCTTCACCCGTTCCGTGACCCCCACAGCAACTATTGAGCTTTCTCCAAGAATTGGCGTGAGTAGTCCGCTACCTGAATTCCCAAGGGCTGTACTCCAACCCGGAGTCGATCGACATCCAACCAAGCAAGCGTTCTGCATCGTTGCGAATCACGTTCACCCGCAGCGCGTCCCAATGCTCCGACGGAGGGCTAGCCACGGGGCGCACGTCCACCAAGCCAAGACGGCGTGAAGCCGTTGCCGCTCAGCCAAACCCGCCTGCATCCGGTTGAACGAAGCCGACAGCGCACCGAGGTCGACGTCCTGGACTACGGGAAGCTGTCACCGGCGACGGCGGTCCGCACCGGCCGTATCGCTCCCTCCACGAGACTGTGCATATTGATCACCCCGATGGCAGCGCCGTACGCGGCACCGACGATCGCGTACTGGACAAGTCGCCAGCCGGTCGCCCCGGCGATCCCACCGACAACGACCCCGAGCAGAGGTGCCCTCATTACATCGGTCGCGAGCGTTCAGATCGTCGCCTTCCGCGCGTAGGTGGAAGGTGGCGCCGAGTGACCCGGGCGTCGATGCCTGGCTACGTTTCGCTGCGGCGGCTTCAGCTGTGGTCGGCGCCGAGCACAACGTAGCCAGCTGTGCGCCCGAGTCGACTTTTCCTTGTCATTACCCAGCGATCCGAGCGCCGCGAGACCAAGGACACCGAGAGCCACACACCGACTGCCTTCCCGGCACCTCGCTTCCTCGAAGCGGGCGGAGGCGGGCGCCAACTTGCCCGCCCGGCGCTTGGTTGTTTTCGCAAATTTCGAGCCGAAAATGGCCCTATCCGGGTCTTGACAAAATCCGTCCCCCATCAGGATATTGAGCACAGCTGTTAGTTACGTCACGCTCGATCCTCGTGTCAGTGGCAAACACAATGCTCCGCTGCGAGGAGATGCCATGGCCACACGTATTCACCAACTAGCGGGCGTGTGCCTATTGACGACCGGACTCCTGATGAGCTGCATGAGCGGGGCGATTGCATCCGCGGATTCCGAGAACAATGCCAAGTCGGATTCGAGTCCGGGCACCAATAGCTCCACCAGTGAGGGCGGTAGGACCTCGATCCTGTCGACCACCTCGACAGCGAAGACCGGTACTTCTGCAGATGATCCGGCGACCGCCGCAGAACGTGCCCTCAAGAACACGGGAGTTTCAGGGGCCGGCGCCGACAAACCCACTTCGACCGTCTCCGCTCAGACGAACACATCCTCGGGCACCGCGGAAGCGGCGAGCACCGCGGGCACCGCAGGCACCTCAGGCACCGCGAGCACCGCAGGCACTGCAGGCACCGCGGACGCCAAACTACCGGCGTCACCCGAAACGTCCCGCACGGCCGCAGCCGAACCGACAGCGGCGGTAGCTGTGATTGCGGATCCGTCCCCCACGGCCGGCTCGCAGATCCAGACTCCTTTAGTAGACGAGATCCTGGCCGGCACCGACGCCCCGAGCGAATCTGCCGCCAACTCGACCGCCAACTCGGCTGCCTCCGATGCGACAACGAGCAGTTCGGACACCGCCGAATCTGCGCAGCCGCTGGCTTCGACTTCCTCAGCGACTTCCTCGGCGACTTCTTCAGTGACCGCCTCGGTGACAGCCACGGCAGAGGACACGTCGACACCATCCGTCGGGACCACCAGCACCGCGGCCCCAGCCGCGACGTCGCCGGAGGCTCCCGTCGCGGCACCGACGTTCCGAGAGGCCGTTGTCTACTTCCTGCGGGTACTGGCATCGGCCAAAGATTTCGTCGACGCGATCATGCACCTTCCGGCGGAAATCCGTGCTGCGCTTGGCATTCCGTGGAATACACCAAGTGTCGGCGATTACCACGCACTGATGTCCACCCCAAACGTCGCGCTCTTGAACCTGTTGGTGGTCTCACTCTCACAGGCTGCTTCGGGTCCCGGCAGCAGCCCCCTTGCGGTCCATGGCAGCGGTATCGAGGCGGACGGGGGGATCACACTGCTGACCGCACAGCGGCAGCAACTGGAGCCTGCACCACTCGCGGCTCCTGCGCCCCCGCACCGCTCGGCGCCCACGGTTATCAAGGACACCGTCGCGGCGATTGTGGTGGCGCTGTCGCTATGGTCGATCTTCTATGCGGCATTGCCCGGCCTCGGCGGTTTACTCTCCTTCGGGGCAGCCGGCGTACGGATCGGTTACCGTCAAGCCAACGCCGGGCTCGCCTTGCACACAACTGAAGTGGCACGTTTCCTTCGACCCGGTCCGATCGGTGTCGTACGTACCGGCTCACTCGTTTCCATTCACTCACGCACTACACCTCCCTCCGGCCGCACGACCCAACGGCGTTACCTCAAACCCGCCGCCTAGCGGTGCGGAGGCGGCTCGCATTCGGCCTGACGGGCTAGCCGCGTCGTCCCACCTACAGCGAGACGAAAACACCCCCGGCCCAATAGGACCGGGGGTGTTCCACGTGACTACCTAGTGAGCGTGGCCGTGATGGCCGTGCCCGTGATCTTCTTCCTCGGCAGGCTTGTCCACGACGGCCGTCTCGGTCGTCAGGATCATGCGTGCCACGGATGCGGCGTTGAGCACCGCGGAGCGGGTCACCTTGACCGGATCCACGATGCCCTCGGCGACCAGGTCACCGTAGGTCAGGGTGGCGGCGTTGAAGCCATGCCCGTTGGACTGCTCGCTGACCTTGTTCACCACGACCGAGCCGTCCAGGCCGGCGTTGGTGGCGATCCAGTACAGCGGGGCCGACAGCGCGGAGGAGAACACGTCGACGCCGAGGGCCTCGTCGCCCTTGAGCTCGCCGCGCAGCTTGTCGAGAGCCGAACGAGCCTGCACGAGTGCGGCGCCACCACCGGTGACGATGCCCTCCTCGACGGCAGCCTTGGCCGCCGCGACGGCGTCCTCGACTGCTTCCTTGCGCTTCTTCAGGTCGGTCTCGGTGGCCGCGCCGACCTTGATCACCGCGACACCGCCGGACAGCTTGGCCAGCCGCTCCTGCAGCTTCTCCCGATCCCAGTCGGAATCGGTGGTCTCGATCTCGGCTTTGAGCTGCTTGACCCGGTCGGCGACCGCCTCGGCGGAACCGCCACCGTCGACGATCACGGTGCTGTCCTTGGACACCACCACGCGGCGGGCAGAGCCCAGCACGTCCAGGCCGGCCTCACGCAGCACCAGGCCCACGTCGGGGTTGATGACCTGGCCACCGGTGACGATCGCGAGATCGTCCAGGAACGCCTTGCGACGATCGCCGAAGAACGGCGCCTTGACGGCGACGGCCTTGAGCGTCTTACGGATGGCGTTGACGACCAGTGTGGACAGGGCCTCGCCCTCGACGTCTTCGGCGATGATCAGCAGCGGCTTGCCGGCCTCGGCGACCTTCTCCAGCAGCGGCAGCAGGTCGGGCAGCGAGCTGACCTTGTCGCGGTGCAGCAGCACCACGGCATCCTCGAGCACCGCTTCCTGGGCGTCGAAGTCGTTGACGAAGTAGGCCGAGATGAAGCCCTTGTCGAAGCCGACGCCCTCGGTGACCTCTAGCTCGGTGTTCAGCGTCGAGGACTCCTCGATGGTGACCACACCGTCGTGACCGACCTTGGTCATGGCCTCGCCGACCAGCTCACCGATCTGCTCGTCGCGCGAGGACACCGTGGCGACCTGGGCGATGGCGGTCTTGTCCGACACCGGGGTGGCGGCGGCCAGCAGGGCCTCGGACACCGCGTCGGCGGCCTTGCCGATACCCAGGCCCAGCTCGATCGGGTTGGCACCGGCGGCCACGTTGCGCAGGCCGGCCTTGACCAGGGCCTGTGCCAGCACGGTGGCGGTGGTGGTGCCGTCGCCTGCGACGTCGTTGGTCTTGGTGGCCACCGACTTCACCAGCTGGGCGCCGAGGTTCTCGAACGGATCTTCCAGGTCGATCTCCCGGGCGATCGTGACACCGTCGTTGGTGACCTGCGGGCCACCGAAGGCCTTGGCCAGCACCACGTTCCGACCGCGCGGACCCAGCGTCACCTTGACCGCATCGGCGAGCTTGTCGACGCCGGCCTCCATGGCCCGGCGCGCAGTCTCGTTGAACTCAATCTGCTTGCTCATAAGTCTCTTTCATGACTCCTAACGCATACCGCCCCGGAAACCGCCCGTGCTGAACACGGGGATCTCCGGGGCGGTTACACGAGGTCCTTTACGGAA
This sequence comes from Mycobacterium sp. NPDC004974, assembly GCF_053600815.1. NCBI lineage: Bacteria > Bacillati > Actinomycetota > Actinomycetes > Mycobacteriales > Mycobacteriaceae > Mycobacterium > Mycobacterium sp. NPDC004974. The sequence continues at coordinate 409,366 of NZ_JBSGAQ010000004.1, forward strand.
CTACTTTGCAACGACAGCCAGCACGTCGCGTGCCGACAGGATCAGGTACTCCTCGCCGTTGTACTTGATCTCGGTGCCGCCGTACTTGCTGTAGATGACGGTGTCGCCCTCGGCAACGTCCAGGGGGATCCGCTTCTCGCCATCCTCATCCCAGCGGCCGGGGCCAACTGCGACGACGGTGCCTTCCTGCGGCTTTTCCTTGGCGGTGTCCGGGATGACCAGACCGGAAGCGGTCGTGGTCTCGGCCGCGTTGGCCTGAACGAGGATCTTGTCCTCGAGTGGCTTGATGTTGACTGCCACGATGGAAGCCCTCCACTTTTCGGGGTGTGGATCCGGGGGGATCCCCAGATGCCGGTTACCAGGTGTTCGGCAAGCGTCCGTGCCCTTGCTCCGTCGTCGCGGGTGCCGGCGCTGGGTTAGGCCGCATGCCACCTAGCACTCTATACATGCGAGTGCTAGCACTCAAGGGTGGCCTCTGATTACCGGCTGAAAGCGCTCGGATCCATCATGAGGTGGTCAGACACATTCCCGACCATCTCGACGTCGACTTTGCGCTCGATGAAATACCAGCCGTTTTCGTCACGGGCGAACACGTCGGCGTAGCGGCCGACCACGATCGGTTGCAGCGGCACGGTGTCGGTGTTCTGCACGACGCAGAACGTCGAGCGAGCGGCTGCGCGCTCGCCGTCGATGTCGACGATCGGGTTGAGCACCAAATGCCTGGTCCGCGGGGTGTTGCCGTGGTCCGGAAAGCGCCGGGTGCTGGCGGCGAACAACTTGGCGATGGCCGGCGCACCCGCAACCCCCATGAACTCGCCGCGGCCGAGCAGCTCCCCGACCCCGTCGAAGTCGCCGGCGTCGATCAGCTCGGCATAGCGGTACAGCAGCTCGGTGACCTCAAGCTTGTCAGCGACGCTCATGCCACCTGCCCCTTCACCACCGGCAGCCCCGGATCGCTGGCCACATCCAGCGGCGACGGCGCCGCGCCGGCCGCGATCAGGTGCGCGGCGAACGAGGCGATCATCGCGCCGTTGTCGGTGCACAACCGTGGCCGCGGTACCCGCAGCGTCAGGCCGGCCGCCGCACAGCGTTCCTCGGCGAGTTCACGGAGCCGCGAGTTGGCCGCCACCCCGCCCGCGATCAGCAGGGTGGACACTCCGAGGTCGGTGGCCGCACGCACGGCTTTGGCGGTCAGCACGTCGGCGACCGCCTCCTGGAAACCGGCCGCCACGTTGGCCTGCGAGGCATCCGGGTGGGCCTCGACGTAGCGGGCCACCGCGGTCTTGAGGCCGGAGAAGCTGAACACGTACGGGTCGTCCCGCGGTCCGGTCATCCCCCGGGGGAACACGATGGCGTCACGGTCCCCGGTGCGGGCCAGCTCATCGAGCACCCGCCCGCCCGGATAGCCCAGCCCGAGCAGCCGGGCCACCTTGTCGTAGGCCTCCCCGGCGGCGTCGTCGACGGTGCTGCCCAGCTCGATGATCGGCTCCCCCAGCGACCGGACGTGCAGCAGGTGGGTGTGCCCACCCGAGACGAGCAGGCCCACGCTCTCGGGCAGCGGCCCGTGGTCGTACACGTCGGCGGCCAGGTGTCCGCCAAGGTGGTTGACCCCGTAGAACGGGACGTTCCAGCCGGCCGCGTACGCCTTGGCGGCGGCCACCCCGACCAGCAAGGCTCCGGCCAGCCCGGGCCCGATGGTCGCGGCGACGACGTCGGGCCGCTCGATGCCGGCGACGTCGAGAGCCCGGCGCATGGTCGGCCCCAATGCCTCCAGGTGCGCGCGCGAGGCGATCTCGGGAACGACGCCACCGTAGCGGGCGTGCTCGTCGACGCTGGAGGCGACTTCGTCGGCGAGCAGCCGTACGGTCCCGTCCTGCGCCAGGTCGGCGATGCCGACTCCGGTTTCGTCACAAGAACTTTCGATGGCCAGGATGATCACGTCGGGTCCCCCTGGGGAAGGCGTTGCATGGTGTAGGCGTCGGCCCCGCTGACGCGGTAATACCGCTTGCGTAGGCCGATGTTGACGAATCCGGCGCTCTCATACAGCGCGATGGCCGCTTCGTTGTCGGTGCGCACTTCCAGGAAAACCGTGCCGCCCGAGGCGAAGTCGAGCAGATCGTGGAGCAGCCGCCGCCCGATCCCCTGCCCCTGGAAGTCGGGGTCGACGCCGATGGTGTGGATCTCGTACTCGTACGGGCGCATTCGGCCCAGTCGGGAGATACCGGCATAGCCGACCAGCTGCCCGTCGCTGCGGGCCGCGATGTAGCGATTGTGCTTGGCATCGAGTTCGGCCAGGAACGCCCGGGCCGGCCAGGGATCGTCACCGACGAACAGCTTGGCCTCCAGCTCCGCGCACCGCGTGGCATCGGCACTGGTCAGCGCGTCGAATACGGTCATTTCCGCACCGCCACAGAGGGTTTGGCGTCCGGCCTGCGCAGATACAGCGGAACCAGCGGCTGCGGGTCATCCCAATCGGTGACGGCGCGCACCAGGCCCGCAGGCGTCGGATACACCACGTCGAGCCGGGGCAGGGTGAACATTGCGGCGTGCTCGGGTGATCCGGCCACGGTGGCCACTGAGCTCTGCAGTACGGCCGCGACATCGCCGGGCGCGTTGACGGCGGGGCCGTCGACCCGGACCCCGTCGCGGTAGTGCGCCCAGTACACCTCACGCCGCCGCGCATCGGTGACCACCAATACGTCGCCGTCGGTGTGGATTCCGATGGCGTCCAGGCTGCACACCCCGTGCACCGGGACGCCGAGCGCATGACCGAATGCCGCGGCGCTGGCCATCCCCACCCGCAGCCCGGTGAACGGGCCGGGTCCGCACCCGACGACGACGGCGTCGAGATCGGCAACCGTGATCCCGGCATCGGACACGGCGCCCAGCACGTTCGGCGTGAGCTGTTCGGCGTGGGCGCGGGCGTCCACGGTCACACGTTCGGCAAGGGCCTCCACCGTGCCGTCCTCGGCGCGACGGACCACGCCGGCGCTGACCGCCGGGGTCGCGGTGTCGATGGTCAACACGTTCATGGGGCGCTCCACTGCCAGATCACCGTGCGCGTCTCGGTTTCGGTGTCCCGCTCGATCCGGATGTCCAGGTGATGTTCGGAAAGACGTTCAGCCAGACCCTCGCCCCATTCGACGACCACCACGGCGTCGTCCAGGTCCGTGTCGAGGTCGAGTGCGTCGAGTTCCCCCAGCAGGTCGACGCCGGGGTGGTCGAGCAAGCGGTACATGTCCACGTGCACCATCGCCGGACGGCCGGGCTGACGGGCGCGATGCACGCGGGCCAGCACGAACGTCGGCGAGACCACCGGCCCGTCCACATCCATGGCCTGCGCGATGCCCTTGGCCATCACCGTCTTGCCCGCACCCAGCGGGCCCGACAACACCACCACGTCACCGGCCTTGAGCCCCGCGCCCAGCGTCGCGCCCAGGGCAATCGTGTCCTCGGCGGTGGTCAGCTGGGCTGTGCCGGCACTGCGCTCAGCCACGGAACCGGACCCGGTCGCGGACCCGGCGGGTCAGGGTGACCAGTTTGGAGGGCGTGGCCCGCTCCACCAGACGGACCAGTGCGTCGTCGATCACCACGGGCTCCTCAAGCTGGACCAGATGACCCGCTCCCCCGACGATCACCAGTTCGGAGCGGGGTAGCTGTGCGGCCATGGCCTTTGAGTATTCCATTGGGGTGAGCAGGTCACGGTCACCGCAGGCGATCAGTGTCGGCACTTTCGCCAGCACCTGCAGGGCCCCGGCCTCGTCGTGGACCTCGAGGGCATGCAGGAACTCGACCAGCGTGGTGATCGAGGTGCCGTGCATCATCCGCTGGGAGAACTCGACCACGCTGGGGCTGACCGCCTCGTCGCCGTAGGACGCCGCGCGCAGAACCGGCCCGATCACCGACCGGGCCGCACCGCGGGTGCGGTGCACCGCGCCGGGGGCATAGCGGGCCACGAACCGCACCGCCTCCAGGGCCGGGTTACGCAGAATCTCCCCCAACGGCGAGCGGGACACACCTTCGACCGCCGAAGAGATCACCGCGGCGCCGACGATCTGTTTTGGATAGCGGTGCGGGAACTGCCGCGCATGCGACAACACCGTCATGCCACCCATCGAATGACCGACCAGAACCGCGGGTCCGCGTGGAACCGTCACGGCCAGAACGGCTTCCAGATCACGCCCGAGTTGCTCAACGGTGTAGGTGTCCGGTGACGCGGCCCCGGACTGACCGTGGCCCCGCTGGTCGTAGAACACCATCCGCACCTGCGGACCCCACTGTTCGGCCAGCCGGGTGCGCTGAAAGTAGAAGGCCCCCATGCGCAGGCAGAAACCATGAGCGAATACCACCGTCAGCGGTGCGTCGTTGGGGCCGACTTCGCGTACCGCCAGCGGCACCCCGTCGTCGGTCGTCACCACGGAGCTGCGGTCAGCATCGAGGCGTTCGAAATCCTCGCCCAGGTAGGGATCCTCGCCGGCTCTGCGCCGGGTCAGCGACCGCGCCACCGATCTGCCCGCGACCGTACCCACAGCGGTCAGCCCGGCGGCGCCGGCCAGCCACTGCGCATTGCGGCTCAACGCGCGCGACCCGCCTGCAGATACGTGCGGGTGATCCGGCCGCGCGGGCTGGTCACCACCTCATAGTTGATGGTGCCCAGCAGTTCGGCCCAGTCCTGGGCGGTCTGTTCCCCCTGCGTACCGGGGCCGAACAGGATCGCGTCATCGCCTTCGGTGACGTCGGTGGCGCCCGGGCCGAGGTCGACGACGAACTGGTCCATACAGATCCGCCCGACGGCCGGGCAGCGCCGGCCATTGATCAGCACCTCGATCTTCCCGCTCAACGAGCGGAAGATGCCGTCGGCGTAGCCCACCGGCAGCAGGGCCAGGGTGGTGTCCCGGTCGGCGATCCATCGGTGACCGTAGGACACTCCGTCGCCGGCATGCACCGAACGCACCAGCGCGACAGGGCATTTCAATGTCATAGCAGGAATCAGCCCCATGTCGCCACGCTCCGGGATGGGGCTCAGTCCGTAGACCGCGATCCCGGGCCGCACCATGTCGAACGCCAGGTCCGGACGGGTCATCGCCGCCGGCGAATTGGCCAGGTGGGCCAGCTCGAACACCACACCTTGGGCCGCGGCCTGCTCCCGCATCGTGGTGAGCCGCTTGGCCTGCAGATCATTGAACGGATTGTCGGGCTCGTCGCCGTGCACCAGGTGACTCATGATGCCGCGCACCTGGATCGCCCCGGCGGCCTGGGCACGGCCCAGCCCGGCGATCACCTCGGGGAAATCAGCCGGGCTGACACCGTTTCGGCTCAGGCCGGTGTCGACCTTCACCGTGACGGTCGCCGTTCGCCCGGTCTGATGCACGGCCGCCACCACATCGTCGATCTGGCGTACCGAGGACACCGCGATCTGCACATCCGCCTCGAGCGCGGGGGCGAAGTCGGTACCCGGCGGGTGCAGCCAGCACAGCACCGGAGCGGTGATCCCGCCGGCCCGCAGTGCCAACGCCTCGGCGATCGTCACCACCCCGAGTTCGGCGGCCCCGGCCGCCAGGGCGGCCCGGCCCACCTCGACGGCACCGTGCCCGTAGCCGTCGGCCTTGACCACAGCCATCACCCGGGCGCTGCCGGCGTGTTCACGCAGCAGGCGGACGTTGTGGTCGATCGCGGCGAGGTCCACAACTGCCTGCGGGGATGCGTGCGGGGTCAGCGATGTCTGGAGTTCAGTCGTCTGCATGTCATATCACCGCCGACCATTGTCCCAGAGGCACTCATCGGGGCAGATCAGCGGACCGATAGGCCCCGTTTAGTGCGCAAACGGCTGCAGGTCGTTGAATGCTCCGCTCGGCTTCAGCTTGTCGAGTCGCTGAAGCACCGTGATCATGTCGTCCTTGAGCGCCCGGGCCAGGTCCGCGGAGAACCCCTCACGCACCACGACCCGCAGCACCACGACGTCGGTGGCCCCCTCGGGCATGGTGTAGGCCGGCACCTGCCAGCCGAAGGAGCGCAATCCCTCGGACACGTCGAACTCGGTGTAGCCCGGTTTGCCTTTGAGGCGGAAGCTGACGACGGGGATGGCCGATCCATCGGTGATCAGCTCGAAGTGCTCACTGTCACGCAGTTCGTCCCCCAGCCAGCGCGCCGTCTGCGACAGGCATTGCATCACCTGGGTGTATCCGGCCCGGCCGAGCCGAAGGAAGTTGTAGTACTGGCCCACCACCTGATTGCCGGGCCGCGAGAAGTTGAGGGTGAACGTCGGCATGTCGCCGCCGAGGTAGTTGACCCGGAACACCAGGTCCTCCGGCAGGTACTCCTTGCTGCGCCACACCACGAAGCCGATGCCCGGGTAGGTCAGCCCGTACTTGTGGCCGCTGACGTTGATCGACACCACGCGCGGCAACCGGAAATCCCACTCCAGGTCGGGGTGCAGGAACGGGACGACGAATCCGCCGCTCGCGGCGTCGACGTGGACGGGGATGTCCAGGCCCTTGTCTTGAGCGAGCTGGTCCAGCGCCGCGCAGATCTCCGCGATCGGCTCCAACTCCCCGGTGTAAGTGGTGCCCAGGATCCCGATGACGCCGATGGTGTCCTCGTCGACCGCGTCGAGCACCTGCTCCGGGGTGATCACGTAGCGCCCCTCCTCCATCGGCAGGTAGCGAGGCTCGACGTCGAAGTAGCGGCAGAACTTCTCCCACACCACCTGGACATTGGAGCCCATCACCAGGTTCGGGGTGCGCCCCTTCCAATCCTTACCGACCTTCTCGCGCCACCGCCATTTCATGGCCAGGCCGCCCAGCATCACCGCCTCGCTGGAGCCGATGGTGGAGACGCCGCACGCGGCCGACGAATCCTCGTCGCTCAGGTCTTCGGCGTGGAACAGTTCGGCGACCATGCTCACGCAGCGCGCTTCGATCGCGGCGGTGGCCGGGTACTCGTCCTTGTCGATCATGTTCTTGTCGAACGTCTCGGCCATGAGCTTCTCGGCCTCGGGGTCCATCCAGGTCGTGACGAACGTCGCGAGGTTCAACCGGGAGCTGCCGTCGAGCATCAGCTCGTCGTGGATGAAGCGGTACGCCGCACCGGGTTCCATCGCGTCATCGGGCAGACGCAACGACGGAACCGGGGCCATCGCCAACCTGCCGGTATACGCCGGTGAGATGTGCGGGGTGCGAGGGTGCTTGTGCGGCATGGAGATCCTTTTCGTTACAGCGCCGCGATTGCGGCGCGGACATGGGCGAGGATGCGTGACGCCGACGTCGGCGCCGGGTTGGGACCGGGATCGGCCGCCGACAGGTTGGCGGCACGGGCATGGACGAAGGCTGCCGCGGCTGCGGCCTCGCCGGCGGGCAGTCCGGCGGCCAGCAGGGCGCCGATGATTCCGGACAGCACATCGCCGGATCCGGCTGTGGCGGCCCAGGATTGGCCCGCCGGGTTGAGATATGTCGTTCCCCCAGGCGAGGCGATGACGGTGACGTTGCCCTTGAGCAGCACGGTGGCGCCGAGTCGCTCGGCCAGGGCGCGGGTGGCGGCGACACGATCGGCGCCGGGTGGATCACCGGCCAACCGCTGGAATTCGCCGGCGTGCGGGGTGAGCACAGTGGGTGCGCCGCGCCCGGCGAGCGGGCCGGGATCGGCGGCCAGCAGCGTGAGAGCGTCGGCGTCGACGATCACCGGCAGGTCGGATTCGAGCGCGAACCGCAGCGCAGCCTTCGCCGTGTCATCGGTGCCCAGCCCGGGCCCGACCACCCACGCCTGGACCCGGCCGGTCTCCTGCGGGCTGGGCGCGGCGATCACCTCGGGCCAATGTGAAAGCACCTGCGGTGCAGCACTTCCCGCATAGCGGACCATACCGGAGGTCGCGGCCACCGCGGCGCCGGTGCTCAGAACGGCTGCACCGGGATAGGTCGCCGAACCGGACAGCACACCCGTCACCCCTTGGGTGTACTTGTCGTCGTGCGGGCCCGGGATCGGCCAGTGGGCCCGTACATCGGCCACCTCGAACCCGGCCAGGTCGGTCGGCGCCAGGTCCAGGCCGATGTCGATGAGTTCGACGCGGCCGCATTCCCCAAGTGCGTGTACGGGTTTGAGACCGCCGAACGTGACGGTCAGCGCGGCACGCACATGTGGGCCTTCGGCGGCTCCGGTCTGTACGTCGAGCCCGCTGGGGATGTCGACGGCGACGACGGGGGCGGTGTTGGCCTCGAATACCGCCGCGGCGTTGGGGCGCAATGGGCCGCGCCCGGAGATGCCGACTACTCCGTCGATCACCAGATCGGTTGCTGCGGCGATGCGGGAAACCACGCGGCCGCCGGCCCGCCGGAACGCCGCCAAGGCTTTCGCGTGAGTTTTGTCCGGATTGAGCAGGACGGCATCGGCGGCCGCTCCGCGACGGCGCAGGTACGTCGCCGCCCACAGGGCGTCACCGCCGTTGTCGCCGGAGCCCACCACCGCACAGATCCGCCGGCCCGCAACACCACCGGTCCGCAGCTTCAGTTCGGTGGCGATCGCCGTCGCCAGCCCATAGGCGGCACGGCTCATCAGCACACCGTCGGGCAGCGATGCCAGCAGTGGGGCCTCGGCGGCACGGATCGCATCGGCCGAGTAGTAGTACCGCATCAGCTCCCGTTCCACTCGAGATGTGTTCGACTTTGCCGCGCGCCAACAGGTTACGTGTGTTTGCTCGGGACGTCACCGAAAGTGACGCTATGGCTGCTGCCGACGCGCAGGAACGACCGTTGCGTCACTTTCGCGCGATCCGCGCGATGGTGGCTGCGGCTTCGCGTAACCGGTCCGGTGGATGCGAGGCGTACCCGAGCACCAGCCCGGGCGGTCCGGGCAGCCGCCGGTGCCAGGACACGGGATGCGCGAGGACACCGGCTGCACGCAGATCGTCGGCCAGTGCGACGTCATCGATGCCCTCGGGCAGCGTGACGAGCAGGTGCAGGCCGGCGGCGACACCGCTCACCTTCGCGGTGGGCATCGCGACCGACAACACGTCCAGCAGCGCATCGCGCCGGGCCCGGTGCCGTGCGCGCACCAGCCGGACATGCCGGTCGTACTCACCTGATTCCAGTAGCCGGGCGAGCACCAGCTGCGGCAGGGTCGGGCTGCCGAGGTCGGTGGCATGCTTGGCGGCCACCAGGTCCGGATGGCGCCGCGGGGGCGCGACCACCCAGCCCAGACGCAGCGCGGGTGCCAGGCTCTTCGAGGTGCTGCCGGCATACGCGATGCGATCGGGCGCCGACGGGTGCAAGGCCGGCACGGGTGCCCGGTCATAGCGATATTCGGCGTCGTAGTCGTCTTCGATGATCAGCTCCCCGTCCCACTCGAGCAGCTCCCGGCGCCGATGCGGGCCGAGCACCACGCCCGTCGGGAACTGATGCGCCGGGGTCAGGAAGACGGTGGGTGCGCCGGTGGCGGCCAGCTCCGTGACGACGATGCCGTCGTCGTCGACGGGGACGGGAACCGGGCGCAGACCCCAGTACTCGAGTTCGTCGACGGCTCCGCGCGAACCGGGATCTTCGACGGCGATCGTGTCGAGGCCTTCGCCATGCAACTGCTGCGCGAGCAATGCGACGGCCTGGGCGACACCCGCGACCACCAGGATGTCGTCGGGTTCGATCCGCAGCCCACGGGCCCGGCCCAGCCACGGGGCGAGCGCCGCCCGCAACCGCGGATGGCCGTGCGGATCTCCGTAGCCGAGGTCTTCCGGCGAGGTCTCGGCCAGCACCGCGCGCTCGGCGCGCAACCAGGTGCCGCGCGGGAATGCCGACAGGTCGGGCACCCCCGGCGAGAGATCGATTCCTTCGCCGACCGGCAAACGGGGCCGCGGCAGCCGTGCCACCGCCGGCGCCCCAACGCCTGCCCGGGGCGGCCGGACCGGCTGCGTGAGTACGTGGGTGCCACCGCCCGCATGCCCGCTGACCAGACCTTCGTCGGCAAGGCGCCGATAGGCCTCGACAACCACACCGCGTGACACCGCGAGTTCGCCGGCCAGCACCCGGGTCGCCGGGAACCGGGTGCCTGGGACGAGCCTCCCGTCTGCGATCGCGGTGCGCAGCGCATCCGCGAGCCAGTCGGTGAGTCCGCGGGTCGGGGCGGACGCCGGGTCGAGCTGCAGAAAGTCTGCGCCTGCAACTTGGTCCATGACAGATATCCAAACTTGGTTCTACTTGTTGGACCATATTGGCGCCAGCATGGGAGCATGTCCAGCTCCACCCGCGCCGGCCCGTCCGGCGCACTCGGCATGACGTTCGTCGGCGGCAGCGTGGCGGTCTCAGGTGCACTCGCCGATGCGCCTCTGCACACCGCGCAGGCACTGCGCTACGCCATTGCCTGCGCGCTGCTGCTCGCATGGGTCCGATTCACCGGCCAACCCCTGCGCCGCCCCCGAGGCACCGAGTGGCTCTGGCTGATGGGGGTCACCGTCACCGGCCTGGTGCTGTTCAACCTCGCCCTGGTGCGTGGATCTCAGCACGCCGAACCGGCAGTACTGGCAGTGGCAGTGGCGTGTGTACCGGTGGCACTGGCGACGGTGGGGCCACTGCTGGAAGGCCACCAGCCGCGAAGGCGGGTGTTGGCCGCGGCTGTCGTGGTCAGCATCGGGGCGGTCGCCGTCGAAGGACTGGGCCGCGCCGATACCATCGGACTCCTCTGGGCCGTAGTCGTTTTCGGCTGTGAAGCCGGCTTCACACTGCTGGCGGTGCCGGTACTCGGCTCACACGGGCCTGCGGGAATATCGGTGCACACCACCTGGATGGCCGCCGCGATGCTCGGCGTGCTCGCGCTGAGCGCCGAAGGGTGGAGAGCAGCAAGCAATTTCGACACGGGCCAGATTCTGGCCATCGGTTATCTGGCCGTCTGCGTGACGGCGGTCGCCTTCATCCTCTGGTACACCTGCGTGCGGCAGCTGGGCGCCGGGCGGGCCGGCCTGCTCACGGGAGTGGCGCCGGTGGCCGCCGCCGTGATCGGGATGCCCGTCACCGGGGCGATTCCCGGCACGGCGGTTTGGGCCGGGATCGGCCTGATCGCGTGCGGGCTGGCGCTGGGCTTCAGCGAGGACCGCGCCGTCAGACCGCTGCCGTCGCAGCGGCAGGCTCGACCGTCACCTTGATGGCCTCACCGTTCTGCACGATCGAGAACGCGTCGAGCACATCGTCGAGCGGGATGTGGCGCGTGATGAGGTCCTTCACCGGCACCTGACCGGTCGAGATGTACTGCAGCGCACGCTTGTTGTGCTCCGGCGCGGAGCCGTTGGCGCCGTGGATGTGTAACTGCCGGTAGTGCACCACATTCGAATCACAGGTGATGGTCGGGTTGGTCTTGGGCAGTCCACCGAAGAAAGAGATGCGCCCGTTGCGGGCCGCCATGGCGATGGCCTGCTCCTGGGTGATGTTGGCCGCGGTGGCGGTGATGACGATGTCCGCGCCGCGGCCGCCGGTCAGTTCCATCACCTTCTCTACGACGTCGACCTCCGCCGCGTTGATCACCTCATCGGGACGCACGGCGTCGGCCGAGATCTTGAGCCGGCCTTCGTTCACGTCGACGAGATAGACCGGGCCGCAGCTGTGCACACCGCGCGCGATGCGGATGTGCATACAGCCGATGGGGCCGGCGCCGAACACCACGACGGTGTCGCCTTCTTCGATACCGAGCAGATCCTGCGCGTTGATCGCGCACGCGAACGGTTCGGCCGCCGACGCCTCGTCGTAACCGACGTTGTCCGGAATCCGGTTCAGCCCATCGACTTTGATTACCTGGCGCGGAACGATCATGTACTCGGCGAACCCACCGTCGTACTGGTAGCCCATCGATGTCTGGTTCTGGCACACAGCCATCCAGCCCTTGCGGCACTCGTGGCATTCCCCGCACGGGACCGCCGCGATCACCTGAACCCGGTCACCCTCGGCCCAATCGGTGCCATAGGTGGAATTCACGTCGGCACCCACCTCCACGATGTCACCGGCGATCTCATGGCCGATGGTGCGCGGTGGGGTCAGGTTCTGGTGCCCGTTGTGCAGGATCTTGACGTCGGTGCCGCAGGTGGAGCAGTTGCGAACCCGGATCTTCACCTCATCTGGGCCGCATTGGGGCTCGGGCACATCCTCCAACCGGACGTCCTCGGGGGCGTAGTAACGCAGGGCTTTCATGGCGGTCCTCTCGACTCACACAGGGACTGGCGATAACCGGTTCGGTATCAGCACCCTAACTCCGATGCGGTCATAAAACCACATTTTAGTCTGCCCATTTACGCCCGATTGCTTGCATTAGTGCCCACTTGTGCGGTGTACTGAGGTGCATGTGACCGGCGTCACCCAGCAGCCGGCAAGATCGGAGGTCGTCAGATGTCCACTGTCGAAGCGCCACGCACCGGAGTCCGGGTGCACGTGCAGAAGCTGGGTACCTCGCTGTCGAACATGGTGATGCCGAACATCGGCGCCTTCATCGCCTGGGGCCTGATCACGGCCCTTTTCATCGAGCAGGGCTGGCTGCAGGCCATCTTCTCCGGACTCAAGGACCCCGACGGATGGGTGGCCAGAATCGGCGGCTGGGGCAGCTACGACGGCGCCGGCATCGTCGGCCCGATGATCACCTACCTGCTCCCGGTCCTGATCGGGTACACCGGTGGCCGGATGATCCACGGCAACCGCGGCGCCGTCGTCGGGGCGATCGCCACCATGGGGGTGGTCGCCGGCGCGGATGTCCCGATGTTCATGGGCGCGATGATCATGGGGCCACTGGGCGGCTGGGCGATGAAGAAGGCCGACGCGCTCTGGGAAGGCAAGATCCGGCCCGGCTTCGAGATGCTCGTCGACAACTTCTCCGCGGGCATCCTCGGCATGCTGCTGGCCATCCTCGGCTTCTTCGGGGTGGGACCGATCGTGTCATCGTTCACCCGTGCCGCCGGAAACGCGGTGGACTTCCTGGTCAGCAACGACCTGCTGCCCCTGACCTCACTGCTCATCGAACCGGCGAAGGTGCTGTTCCTCAACAACGCCATCAACCACGGGGTGCTGACACCGCTGGGCACCACCCAGGCGCTGGAGACCGGCAAGTCGATCCTGTTCCTGCTCGAGACCAATCCCGGTCCCGGGCTGGGAGTCCTGTTGGCGTTCATGGTGTTCGGCCGCGGCGTCGCCCGCGCCTCGGCGCCGGGCGCCGCGATCATCCAGTTCTTCGGCGGTATCCACGAGATCTACTTCCCGTACGTGCTGATGAAGCCCAAGCTGATCGCCGCCACCGTCCTCGGCGGCATGACCGGCGTCTTCATCAACGTGCTGTTCGGTTCCGGGTTGCGCGCGCCGGCCGCGCCCGGTTCGATCATCGCGATCTACGCGCAGACCGCCGGCGGCAGCTTCCTCGGAGTGACGTTGTCGGTGCTCGGGGCCACGGCCGTCTCGTTCGCCGTCGCCTCACTGCTGCTCAAGACCGACCGTGCCGGCGACGAACCTGATCTGGCTGCGGCGACCGCCGAGATGGAGGCACTCAAGGGCAAGAAGTCCAGCGTGGCCTCCGCCCTGGTCGGCACGCCCCGGGGTCCGGTGACCAGCATCGTATTCGCCTGTGACGCCGGTATGGGCTCCTCGGCGATGGGTGCGTCGGTGCTGCGCAAGAAGATCCGTTCCGCAGGATTCGGCGACATCACCGTGACCAACCAATCGATCGCGAACCTCACCGACACGTACAACCTGGTGGTGACCCACCGCGACCTGACCGACCGGGCCCGCCTGAAAACCGCTTCGGCCGTTCATGTCTCGGTGGAGGACTTCATGAGTTCACCCCGCTACGACGAGATCGTCGAGATGCTCGGTGACACGAACTCTGCCGGCGGCGCAGCGGTTGCCGAGGAACAGCGCGTGAGCAAAGCAGACGACGTGTTGCCCCTCGATTCGATCGTGCTGGCCGGCACCGCCACTTCGGCGGACGCCGCCATCGACGAGGCCGGTGCCCTGTTGGTCGCGGCGGATGCCGTCGAGCCGGCCTACGTGGATGCCATGCATGAGCGTGAGAAGTCGGTGTCGACCTACATGGGCAACGGTCTGGCCATCCCGCACGGCACCAACGAGGCCAAGACCGCGATCCGCCGCACGGGGATCTCGTTCGTGCGCTACCCCGAACCGATCGACTGGAACGGCAAGCCCGCTGAGTTCGTCGTCGGCATCGCGGGATTGGGCAACGACCACATGGCACTGCTGACCAAGATCGCGCACGTCTTCCTCGACAAGGACGAGGTGGCCCGGCTGCGGGCGGCGACCAGCGCCGACGACGTGCGCGCAGTGCTTTCCGACAGCAAATAACCGACGCCACACCCGGGTGCCCCAGAATGGCAAGCGTGGATTCAGATACCCGCCAGAGTCGCATCGTCGAGTTCGCGCGCAGCCGGGGCCGCGTCGATGTACTGACGCTGGCCGAGGAACTCGACGTCGCGGCCGAGACCATTCGCCGCGACCTCAAGGCGCTGGCCGGGAGACGACTGCTCAAACGTGTACACGGCGGCGCGATCCCACTGGAGACCGCAGCGTTCGAATCCACCGTCGAATACCGCAGCCAGGTGGATCTGGCCCAGAAGCACCGCATCGCTGCCGCGGCGGCACGCCTGTTGCACGGCGCCGAAACCGTCTACCTGGATGAGGGTTTCACGCCACGGCTGATCGCCGAACAGCTCGCCGATCAAGAACTGACCGTGGTGACATCATCGCTGCTGGCCGCCGAAGCGCTGGCGCACAGCGAGACCGTCACCGTCCTGATGATCGGCGGGCGAATGCGGGGACGCACCCTGGCCACCGTCGACCAGTGGGCGGTAGAGCGACTGAGCAGCCTGGTAATCGATATCGCCTTCCTGGGCACCAACGGGATCACTGTCGAGCATGGCCTCACCACACCGGATCCTGCGGTGGCAGCGGTGAAGCAGACGGCGGTGAAGGTCGCGCAACGGTGTGTACTGGTGGCGGCGCATTCCAAGTTCGGGGAGACGAGTTTCTGCCGGTTCGCGCACGTCTCCGAGATTGAGTCGATCGTCACCGGCACCGAGCTGCCCGCTGAGGAAGCACAGCGCTATGAAGCCCTGGGGCCGTCGGTGATCCGGGCCTGAGGACCCAGAGGTTCACACCTCGTCCCAGAACCGCCCCGCACGTTGTGCGATCTCGTCCGGGTATTCACCGTTGACGGCATGAGATGCATCGACCCAGAGCTCAACTTCCCCGCGCGCCAGCAGCTCTCGCGCCCGGGTGACGGCGCGCTCCGGGTCGAGCATGACACTGCGGCCCGCGATCAACGCCAGCACCGGCACGTCGAGACTCCGCAGTTGCTCATCGCTGAACAGTCTCGGCATCGGTGTGCGCAGCGTGAAATCCTTTGCCCCGGCATCGATCAGCGCGGATTCGAGCTCGGCGGCCTCCATGTCGGAGCCGCCGGCTATCCAGCTGTGCACCCGCCGGCGCCAGCTCTCCGGAACACCCGGCGCGAAGAGTGCCACCGAGGCGAGCATCGCCTTGGCCGGAATGCCGGTGAAGGTGAACACCGGATCGAGCAGCGTCAGCGACGCGATCCGCCGAGGCCGGTGCACTGCAGAGTTCGCGGCCGTCCAGCCGCCTATCGACACCCCGAGCAGATGCGCCAGATCCAGCCCGAGACCCGCCAGCGCCTCATCGAGCCACTGCGCCTGATCGGCGGCGCCACGAATCGCCTTGTGCTGCACCGAGAGGCCTGCCTCGCCCAACAGGTCGATGCCATACACCGTGCGCCGTTGCAGTAACGGCCCGAGGTTGGCCTGGTACATCGGCGTCGACGCGTTGCGGCCCGGCAGCAGCACCACCGGCGCACCTGAGTCCGGCCCCGCGAACCGGTAGGCCCGTACCGTTCCGAACGAGGTTGGCACGTCGAACAATTCGAACGGCGGCAGGGCCGCCATCCCGGCCCGGTAGGTGCCCAGGAAGTGCTCGAACGCCGCGTCGGAGACGAAGGCCCCCAACCCGTCCCGGGCCCAGCGTCGGGCGACGTTGACCTTGGGAACCCGCAGATCCATCAGACCTCGGCGCCGGCGCTACTCGACGGTGACGGACTTGGCCAGGTTGCGCGGCTTGTCGACGTCGTAACCCCGAGCCCGGGCCACCCCGGCCGCGAACACCTGCAGCGGGATGGTCGACAGCAACGGCTGGAAAAGCGTTGACACCGCCGGGATCTCGATCAGGTGGTCGGCGTAGGGCCGCACCGTGTCGTCGCCTTCCTCGGCGATGACGATGGTGACCGCGCCGCGCGCCTGGATCTCCCGGATGTTCGAGAGCAGCTTGGCGTGCAGCATCTGCGCGTTCTTGGGCGACGGCATCACCACGATGACCGGCAGGTCCTCGTCGATCAGGGCAATCGGACCGTGCTTGAGCTCACCGGCGGCGAAGCCCTCGGCGTGCATGTAGGCCAGCTCCTTGAGCTTGAGCGCGCCTTCCAATGCCACCGGGTAGCCGACGTGCCGCCCCAGGAACAGGATCGTGGGCGACGTCGCGAACCGCTGTGCCAGCTGGAACACCGGCTCGATCCCGGACAGCACCCGGCTGACCAGGTCCGGCATGGCTTCCAGCTCGCTGTACTCGCGCTCGACCTCGTCGGGGTACTTGGTCCCGCGGGCCTGCGCCAGGGCCAGGCCCACCAGGTAGTTCGCGGCGATCTGGGCCAGGAACGTCTTGGTGGCGGCCACGCCGATCTCCGGCCCGGCCCGGGTGTAGAGCACCGCGTCGGCCTCGCGCGGGATCTGGCTGCCGTTGGTGTTGCAGATCGCCAGTACCTTGGCCTTCTGCGTCTTGGCGTGCCGCACCGCCTCCAGCGTGTCGGCGGTCTCGCCGGACTGCGAGATGGCGATCACCAAGGTGCTGCGGTCCAGCACCGGGTCGCGGTACCGGAACTCGCTGGCGAGCTCGACCTCGACCGGCAGCCGGGTCCAGTGCTCGATGGCGTATTTGGCCAGCAGGCCGGAGTGGTACGCGGTGCCGCACGCGACGATGAAGACCTTGTCGATCTCGCGCAGTTCCTGATCGGAAAGGCGCTGCTCGTCGAGCACGATGCGACCGTCGACGAAATGCCCCAGCAGGGTGTCGGCCACCGCCGCGGGCTGCTCGGCGATCTCCTTGAGCATGAAGTAGTCGTAGCCACCCTTTTCGGCGGCGTCGAGATCCCAGTCGATGTGGAATTCCCGGTAGTCCCGGCCGGCCTGCAGGTCGTCCCGGCCGAAGAAGTCGGTGATCCGGTAGCCGTCGGCGGTCAGCACCACCGCCTGGTCCTGGCCGAGCTCCACGGCGTTCCGGGTGTGCTCGATGAACGCCGCCACGTCGGAGCCGACGAACATCTCGCCCTCACCGACGCCGACGACGAGCGGGGTGGACCGGCGAGCGGCCACGATCGTGCCCGGATCGTCGGCGCTGGCGAACACCAGGGTGAAGTGGCCTTCCAGGCGCTGCAGTACGGCCAGGACGGACGCCGGGAAGTCTCCGGCGGTGTCGCCGTTGGCGTACTGACGGGCCACCAGGTGCACGGCCACCTCGGAGTCGGTGTCGCTGGCGAACTCGACCCCGTCGGCTTCCAGCTCGGCACGCAGGCCGGCGAAGTTCTCGATGATGCCGTTGTGGACGACGGCGATCTTGCCTGCCGCGTCGCGGTGCGGGTGCGCGTTGCGGTCGGTGGGCCGGCCGTGGGTGGCCCACCGGGTGTGGCCGAGGCCGGTGGTGCCGGTCAGCACGCCGTCATCGGTCTCGGCGAGGGTGGACTCCAGGTTGGCCAGGCGGCCGGCGCGGCGACGCACCGTCAACCCGCCGTTGCCGTCGATCAGCGCGATTCCCGCGGAGTCGTAACCCCGGTATTCCATCCGGCGCAGCGCGTCGACCACGATGCCGCGGGCCGGGCGCGCCCCGACGTAGCCGACGATTCCACACATAGGGTCCCAGGGTAGTGCAGACGGAGCCGTGGCCCGATTCTGCGCGACGGCGTTTGACGCATATCACCGCGAAAGCACCCGGGCGCGCCTCAGGCTCAATTGGCGCTCACGCGCCGCGGCGGCCCTGCGCTACGGTCAACGCGTGGCCAGCACAAAGAAGCTCTTCGCAGGGTTGACCCGCCGCGGACCGCATCGGGTTCTGCGCGGTGACCTGGCGTTCGCCGGCATGCCGGGAGTGGTGTACACGCCGGAGTCCGGCCTGAATCTGCCCGGTGTGGTGTTCGGCCACGAGTGGATGACTCAGGCGGACAACTACACGCGCACGTTGGAGCACCTGGCCTCCTGGGGCATCGTGGCGGCGGCACCCAACACCGAGACGGGGTTGGCTCCGTCGGTGCTCAATTTCGCCTTCGACCTGGGCGCGGCCCTCGAAATCATCACCGGGGTGCGGCTGGGGACGGGCAAGATCAGCGTGCACCCGGGCAAGCGCGGTGTGGTCGGGCACGGTTTCGGCGGGTCCGCCGCCGTGTTCGCCGCCGCGGGCATGGGAGGCGACCCGCACCGCCCGAAGGCCGTGGTGTCGCTGTTCCCGACGGTGACCAAGCCGCCGGCCGAACAACCGGCGTCGACGCTGAAGGTGCCCGGCCTGGTCCTGACCGCCCCCGGCGACCCGATGACGCTGCGCTCGAACGCCGTGGAGCTGGCGCGGGCCTGGGAGGGCGCGACGCTGCGGACTGTGAGCAAGGCGCAGGCCGGTGGCCTGGTCGAGGGTCGTCGACTGGCCCGGTTCATCGGGCTGCCCGGCGCCGACCGGGACACCCAGAAGATCGTTCGCGGCCTGCTCACCGGGTATCTGCTGGCCACGTTGGCCGGCGACAAGACCTACCGCGACTTCGCCGACCCCGAGGGCGACCTGCCGCACACGGAACCCGCCGACCCGAACGCCGATCCGGTCGCCCTTGAGGACAAGGTCGTCGCGCTGCTCAAGCCGTGATGCCGGCGGGGTCGCCGAGCAGGTGCTCTCCCAGTCGGGGCGGTGCACTGCGGTATTGCACCGGCGTCGCCGACAGCGACACGGGGTTGGCGACCTGAGGGGTGCTGCTCCCGGGAACCGGGACGGTCACGGCCAAGCCCAGCTTCTCGGCGAAGGTGAACGCCTCGGCCATGTCGTTGATGGGCCCGGCTGGCACCCCCACAGCAGTCAGCACCGAGTACCAGTGATCGGCGCTGTGATTGCTGAACTCGGCCTCCAACAGAGCACACAGCTCATCTCGGTGACGCACGCGTAGCGCGTTCGAGGTGAATCGTCCGTCGTCGGCGAGCGCTTCGAGCCCGAGGGCCGTGACCAATAGCCGGAACTGCTTGTCGTTGCCGACCGCCAGCGCGATGGGCCGATCCGCGGTGTTGAAGGTTTGATAGGGCGCGATGCTCGGGTGGCGATTTCCCATGATCGTCGGGACGCTGCCGGCGCCCAGGAATCCCGAGGCCTGGTTGACCATGGAGGACAACAGCACTGACAGCAGGTTGGTGTCGACGCGCTGTCCGATCCCGGTGCGGTCGCGGTGCGCCAGCGCCGCCAGGATGCCCGTGACGGCATGCAGGCCGGCCAGTACGTCGACCAGTGCCACGCCGGCCTTGGTCGGATCGCCCGGTTCGGTTCCGGTGACGCTCATCAACCCGCCGACCGCCTGCACCAGCAGGTCATAGCCCGGCAGTTCGGCGCCGCCGTCACGGCCGAATCCGGTGATGGAGCAGTAGATGAGATCGGGACGGATCGCGCGCAGGTCCTCGTAGCCCAGCCCGAGTTTCTCCATGGTACCAGGCCGGAAGTTCTCCACCACGATGTCGGCGCCGGCCACCAGGGATCGGGCGCGCTCCCGGTCGTCCGGGTCGGTCAGATCCAGCACGACCGACCGCTTGTTGCGGTTGACGGAATTGAAATACGTTGCCACGCCTGATGAATCGTACGGCGGCCCCCACTCGCGGGTGTCGTCCCCGACGCCGGGCCGCTCAATTTTGATGACGTCCGCACCGAAGTCGCCGAGCATCATGGTCGCGTACGGGCCGGCGAGTACACGACTGAAGTCGACAACGGCGATTCCGTCGAGCGCACCGGCGATCATGAGCGCGGCGCCCCGCCGCGCAGGTACACCGTGGTGGTGTGGGTGAAGAATTCGCGGGCCGCCGATCCCTGTTCCTTGGGCCCAAGCCCGCTCTTCTTGGCGCCACCGAACGGCACGTGCGGATCAGCCCCGGCCGATTCGGAGTTGACATGCAGGACCCCGACGTCGATGTGTTCGACCGCCTGCAGCGCCCGGGTCAGGTCCTGGGTGAAAACGGCTGCCGAGAGGCCGAATTCGCTGTCATTGGCGAGCGCGAACGCTTCCTCGGCGTCGTCGGCGCGGCGCACCGCGAGAACTGGGCCGAACAACTCATCGGTCCACAGGTCGGCAGGCTGGTCGCCGAGTTCGATGATCGTCGGCGCGATGAAGTAGCCGCGAGCCCGCATTTCGTCGGCATACGCCCGCCCGCCGGCCAGGACCGTCGCTCCCTGGGTCCGCGCGGTTTCGATGCCCGTCGTGATCGTCTTGTACGCCGACTCGCTGACGACCGGCCCCATCTGGGTGGCCTCATCAACCGGGTCGCCCACGACGAGTGCCCCGGCACGGTCAGCGAGCATGTCGAGGAAGCGGTCGGCGACTTTCTCAGTGAGGATCAATCGGGATGTGGCCGTGCACTTTTGACCGGTCGAACGGAACGCACCCAGCATCACCTGCTCGACCGCCAGGTCCAGATCTGCATCGTCGAGCACTACGGCGGCGTTCTTACCGCCCATCTCGGCTTGTGCCGGCACCCCGCGGGCGGCAGCCATGCTCGCGATACGCCGCCCGATGCCGGTCGATCCGGTGAAAGTGACAGCATCGACGTCGGGATGGTTGACGATCCCGTCGCCGATGGCCGAGCCGCCGATGAGCAAATTGAGCACACCCGCCGGCAGACCTGCGGTGTCGAGCGCACTTGCCAGGTGCATCGCGAGCAGCGGCACGGTGCTGGCGGGCTTCCACACCACGGTGTTGCCGTAGATCAGCGCGGGCGCGATCTTCCACGCCGGGATGGCAATTGGGAAGTTGAACGGGGTGATGACCCCGACGACGCCAACCGGCTTGCGGGTGACCAGGATCTGTTCACCGGCACGCGGGGAGGCATAGATCTCGCCGGCCTGACGATCCCCCTCGTTGCCGTAGTAGCGGAGAATCTGGGCAGCACGGCGCACTTCACCGACGCCTTCGGCCAGCGTCTTGCCTTCTTCAACCGACAGGTCGCGGCCCCACTCGCCGGCGTTGTCGTCGAGGATCTCGGCCGCGGCCAGCAGCACGCCACCGCGCGCGGCCATCGGGGTGGCCGCCCACGCGCGAACCGAGTCGCCGGCCGCGGCCACCGCCGCCTCGAGATGGTCCGCGCTCGCGGCCCCACCTTCGGCGACGACCGACTGTGGCCGCGAAGGATCGACACTACGGACCCCGTCGCCCTCGCCGGAAATCCACTGCCCGGCAATGAGGTGCTGCAGTCGTGCAGGTGTGTGCGTGGTCATCCGATTGCTCCAATCAGGTTGCGGCGGTTCAGCGGAAGGCCGCCTGGCCGGTCAGCGCCTTGCCGATCGACAGCAGGTGCATCTCGGAGGTGCCTTCGTAGGTGAGGACCGATTCGAGGTTGTTGGCGTGGCGCAACGGTGAGTATTCGAGGGTGATTCCGCTGCCGCCCAACAGGGTCCGGCATTCCCGTGCGATGGCCAGTGCTTCGCGGACATTGTTGAGCTTGCCCAGGCTGATCTGCTCGGGACGAACGCCCTCGGCGTCCTTGATGCGGCCCAGCTGGATCGCCAGCAGCATCCCCTTGCCGAGCTCGACGGTCATGTTGGCCAGCTTTTCCTGGGTGAGCTGGTAGCTGGTCAGCGGCTTGTCGAACACCTCGCGTGCACCCGCGTAGTCGATCGCGGTCTCCAGGCTGTCGCGGGCCGCGCCGAGCGAGCCGAACACGATGCCGAACCGGGCCTCGTTGAGGCAGGACAGCGGAGCCGACAGACCCTCGGCCAGCGGCAGTTGTGCCGCGGCCGGCAGCCGCACGTTGTCGAGCACGAGCTCGGAGGTCACCGAGGCCCGCAGAGACAGCTTGCGATGAATTTCGTTGGCGGTGAATCCCGGGGTGTCGGTGGGCACGAGGAAGCCCCGGATGCCGTCATCGGTCTGCGCCCAGACCGTGGCCACGTCGGCGAGGTTGCCGTTGGTGATCCACATCTTGGTGCCGTTGAGCACCCAGTCGGCGTTGTCGCGGCGGGCGCGGGTGCGCATGCCCGCGGGGTTGGAACCGAAGTCGGGCTCGGTCAGACCGAAGCAGCCGATCGCCTCCCCGGCGGCCAGCCGGGGCAGCCATTCATTCTTCTGTTCCTCAGATCCATAGCGGTAGATCGAGAACATCGACAGCGAGCCCTGCACGGAGACGAAACTGCGGAACCCGCTGTCGCCGGCTTCCAGCTCCATACACGCCAGGCCGTAGCTGACCGCGTTGGTGCCGGCGCAGCCGTAACCCTGCAGATGCATGCCCAGCACCCCGAGCTTGCCGAACTCCTTGGCCAGCTCCCGGGGCAGCGTGGCCGATTCGAACCACTCGCCGACATTCGGCCGCAGGCGGGTATCGACAAATTGCCGGACCGTCGCGGCGATGTCGCGTTCGTCGGCATCGAGCAGCCGGTCGGTGTCGAACAACTCCAGCGGCCGGTAGGTGGACTTCTTGGCAGCCGGAGCGGCGGTGGCGGTCAGCGTCATGAGGGAACTCCTAGGCGAGATTCGGTGGGTGAGGTTAAAGCGCGGCAAAGGCGTCGCGTACGACCCCCATTGCCTCGATGAGCAGGTCATCGGAGATCGACAGCGGCGGCAGGAAGCGCAGTACATTGCCGAACGTTCCGGCGGTCAGCGTGAGCACGCCGTTGTCCAGGCAGTGGCGGCTGACCGCGGCCACGGCATCGCGATTGGGGGTGCGGGTGCCGGAAACGACGAGTTCGGCGGCGATCATGGCGCCGCGGCCGCGGATGTCGCCGAGAACGTCTGTCGTGCCCGCGATTCCGCGCAGTTCGCGCACCAGAATGTCGCCGATGGCTTGCGCGCGGTCGAGCAATCGATGGTCCTCGATCTCGTCAAAGACGCCCAGGGCGGCCGCGCAGGCCACCGGATTGCCGCTGTAGGTGCCTCCGATCCCGCCGGGATGCGCGGCGTCCATGACGTCGGCGCGCCCGGTGACCGCCGCCAGCGGCATGCCACCGGCCAGGCCTTTGGCGGTGACGATCATGTCGGGCACCAAACCGTCATGCTCACTGGCGAACCACGTTCCGGTGCGGGCAATTCCGGCCTGCACCTCGTCGGCGACCAACAAGATGCCGCGGTCGCGGCAGAAGTCGGCCACCGCGGGCAGGAACCCCTCGGCGGGAACGATGAATCCGCCTTCGCCCTGGATGGGTTCCACCACGACGCAGGCCACCGCATCGGCGCCGATTTGGGCGTCGATCAGTTGGGCGAACTGGCTGAACGCCTCGGCGGCGCAATTGTCCGGACCGGACGGCCAGCGATACGGGTAGGCCATCGGCGCGCGATACACCTCGGGGGCGAACGGCCCGAAGCTGTGCTTGTAGGGCTGGTTCTTGGCGGTCATGGTCATCGTCAGCAGCGAACGGCCATGGAAGGCGTGGTCGAACACCACGACCGCCGACCTGCCCGTGGCGGCGCGCGCGTACTTGACGGCGTTCTCCACCGCTTCGCTGCCCGTGTTGAACAGTGCGGTGCGCTTCTCGTGCGCTCCGGGGGCGAGTTGGTTGAGCCTTTCGGCGACCTCGATGTACGGCTCGTACGGGGTGGCCAGGAAGCAGGTGTGGGTATAGCGGGCCAGCTGATCGGCGGCGCGCGCGACGACGGCCGGCGCGGCGTTGCCCACGGTGGTGACGGCGATGCCGCTGCCCATGTCGATGAACGAGTTGCCGTCAACGTCGACGATCACCCCGCCGCCGGCGCCGGCCGCGTAGATCGGCGCGCCGCTGGCCAGTCCCGCGGGCAGGGCGCCGGCGCGGCGCGCAGCCAGTTCGCGGGAGCGTGGCCCGGGCACCTCAGTAACCAGTCGGCGTTCCTGGCGCAGTTCCGGACCGCCGACCACCGTGTCGAGCATCGTCATCTCGCTCGTTCCTTCCGTCGATGTGGGCGTCAGCCTATGAATCACCTCGCGCGAGCACCCATCGCCGGCTTGGACAATTTCATGCGGTTGGTTGTCCATATTGGAGATTCCAGATCGCCGGCGGGGTCCTCGACACTGTGAGCCTCGAATAGCGGGACGCCGAATGGAGAGACTGTGATGGGTTGTGACGTCGCCACCGCCGGGCGACTTGATACCGACGCGATCGCCGATGCGCTCAACCGGATGCAGTCGTCGGACATGCCGCCGCGCGAACAGATGCTCTTCGTCGACTCCGGCGTGGCCGGGACAACCCGCGCGGTGGTGGCCTGGGCGGACCCGGCGCCGTTGCTGACCGCGGCCTGCGCACTGTTCGAGCATTTCGGTCTGCAGGTAGCGGCTCAGCATTCGGTCGGTGCCCCCGGTTATCCGTTGACTGTGTCGGTGTTCGATTTCGTTGCCCCGGACAAGTGGCGCGCCAGTACCGAGAGCAAGGTGGCCGACGCGTTCGCTGCGCGCAGCGCCCATGGCTTCCCGATCGATGACTATGCGCGCCTGGTCATTTCGGCGGGCATCACGTGGCGCGAGGTCGTTCTGGTGCGCTCGGCCAGCCGGTTCATGCGCCAAGCGGGGCTGGCCATGTCGGACAGCTACGTCCTCGACACCTTGACGGATCACACCGACTTCGTTGCGACCCTGGTCGACCTGTTCGCGGCACGGTTCGACCCGCAGTTGCGCGATCGGGAATCGCAGGTGGCCGACGTGCAGCGTCGCCTGGAGAGCCTGATCGAGGCGACCACGTCGGTGGACGAGGACCGGATTCTGCGGGCATTCGCCTCGTTCGTGTCAGCGACGTTGCGCACCAACTGGTTTCAGCGTGGCCCCGACGGCCTGCCCAAACGCTACGCCTCGTTTCTGATCGACTCCTCGATGCTCCATCCGCGCGGACCAATCGTTCCGTTCCGAGAGATCTTCGTCGACAGCGAGGACGTCGAAGGGATCCACGCCCGCAGTGGACCGGTCGCGCGTGGCGGGCTTCGACTCTCTGACCGACCTGAGGACTACCGCACCGAAGTCCTTGGGCTGATGAAGACCCAGACCGTGAAGAACTCACCGATCGTGCCGGTCGGCGCCAAGGGCGCATTCGTGCGCAAGAACCCGATGGTCAGCGCCGAACAGTGCTACCGCACCTTCGTCGCCGGCCTGCTCGACCTCACCGACAACCTCCTCGGGGATCGTGTCTGCCCGCCCGAACACACCGTCACCTACGGCGGAAACGACACCTACCTGGTGGTGGCTGCCGACAAGGGCACCGCCCGATTCTCTGATGTCGCCAACGAGCTGGCGGTGAACCGCGGATTCTGGTTGGGAGACGCGTTCGCATCTGGTGGTTCTACGGGATACGACCACAAGAAGATGGGCATCACCGCCCGCGGAGCATGGGTGTCGGTCCGCGCGCACTTCGCCGACCTCGGCCGCGATGCCAACGTCGATCCCATCACCGTCGTAGGTATCGGCGACATGTCAGGTGACGTCTTCGGCAACGGAATGCTGTTGTCGCCCAACCTCAAACTGGTGGCGGCCTTCGATCACCGCCACATCTTCATCGACCCGGATCCCGACCCACGGGCCGGCTACGCCGAGCGATCACGATTGGCCGCTATGCCAGTGAGCAGCTGGGACGACTACGACCGCACCGCCCTGTCCCCGGGCGGTGGGGTCTGGTCGCGCAACGCCAAACGAATCGATCTGCCCGCGTCGGCCCGCGCGGTACTCGACATCACTGCCGAAACCGTCGCCCCCAACGAAGTCATCCGGGCCATCCTCACCGCCGATGCGGATCTGCTGTGGAACGGCGGCATCGGCACCTACGTGAAGTCCGCGCGCGAAAACAACACCGATGCAGCAGATCCGGCGAACGACGCCATCCGCATCAATGCCGACCAGCTGCGGGTGACCGTGATCGGCGAGGGCGGAAACCTCGGGCTGACGCAACGTGCCCGCATTGAATACGCTTTGGCCGGGGGCCGCATCAACGCCGATTTCATCGACAACGCCGCGGGCGTGTCCTCCTCCGACCGCGAGGTCAACCTCAAGGTCGCCCTGCAGTCGGCCCTACGCTCGGAGCGCATCAGCGCTGCCGCGCGCGACGAGTTGTTGGCCGACTGCCAGGACGAGGTCGCCGCAGCGGTCCTCAGCGGCTGCGAGAACCAGGTTCTGGCCATCAGTCTGGCCGAAGCGCAAGCAGCTCAGCTGCTCAACCGCCACGAACGCCTGATCGAGAATCTCGAGCAGGTCTCCGGTATCAGCCGTACCGCCGAAATGCTGCCCACCAGAGCCGAACTCGTCTCACGCACTCGCGCGGGCCGTGGATTGACACGTCCGGAGATCGCGGTGCTGCTGGCTCATTCCAAGAATGTCGTGCGCGACGAACTGCTGGACTCCGCGGTACCCGACGACCCGATCTTCTCCACCGCCTTGCGCGACTACTTCCCCACACCGTTCCGCATCAACCTCGACTCCGACATCGCTTGCCATCGGCTTGCCCGGGAGATCGTGGCCACCCAAATCGCCGACGACCTGATCAACCACGTCGGTCCCGGCCTGATCTATCAACTCGACGAACGCCTCGGGGTACCCACACCGACGGTTGCAGCGGCCTACACCGTGGTGCGGCATCTCTTCCGGGTCGATGAGATGTGGCGCGAGGCGCTGGAACAGACCGCCGGCGGCCCGGCACAGCGCAGGGTGGCGCTTCACTCGGTGCAGCACTTCATCGAGCACACCGCGGGACGCTTGCTGCGCCGCCACCGCGGGAACCTCGACATCGGCACCACCATCGCGCACTACCGGCGACATGTCGACACCCTGTACCACCACCGCCATGACTTCGGCGACCGTTGGCCGCGGCTGCGCCCGGACTCATTAGACCTCAGCCGAACCGCCACCAGAATGGGTGTCGATATCACCGTGGTGGCCGGCGTGTTCCTGGCGATCGATGACCAACTCGACCTGGACTGGATCGAACGCGGACTGCGGGCGCACACCACGTCGACCTGGTGGGACGCCATGGGTACCAGCGCTATCCGCGACCAGTTCGCCGATACCCATCATCAGCTGACGGCCGCGGTGCTGAGTCTGGCCGCCGACCCCGAGGAAGCCCTGCGTGCGTGGCGGAACGGCGCGGCGACGGCGCTGGCGCTGGCGCGATTCGACCAGATGCGGGCCGAACTGGGCCGCGACAGCGTCATCGACGTTGCCCGCGGGGCCAGTGTCCTAGCCGAACTCGCGCTACTCCTTCGCCACACCGACTGCCTGGTCCGCTGAGCCGGCGCAACCGGTCAGCCGGCCAGTTACGAGGCCGTGTTCCTGAACTCATGCGACTCTCGACGGGGTCTCGCGTGGCCAGACCCGTCGTTCGGGTCGCTCCGCTCGAGACGGCGGGCTGCGAGCGTGCGTTATGGACCGTGAGGTTGCATTCGGTTGTTTAGGAGTGGCCCGCGGCGCGGCGACGCCATGGCAAGACTTTGCGGGCCCGAGTCGAGCCGACGAGTCGCTACTGTGTCTGGGATGAACGATGAACTGGCGACTGATCGCATCGACCGTTGCCGGCAGGCGATTCGTGACGTCTACGGAACGTCGAGCGATGAGGTCGGGGCCACGCTATTCGTGAGCCACCACCTCGAGGAACTCAGCGAGAACTACTGGCTTGCGGAGTTCGGATCCTGCGCCCCCTCGCCGGAAGCAATCATCGACGGGCTGGTTGCCACGTATCGTTCAGGTGGGTCAGGGTACTCAGTCGACTTCACTCTCCCGGAGAAGGCGACCAACTACGTGGTCTGCGTCGAAGTCGACGACAGGAATGTCGTCTCGGTGTCTATGGAGAGCTAATCCTGCTTGGCAGGCCGCCGTCGAGCCAGTGCCCGCGCCCTCTTTAGCAGAACGGCCTAGTAGCCGCTCAGCGACACCAATGACCATGGTGTCGCCGAAACCGGCAGTGCCGTAGGCGAACTCGGGTCCTCGAGCTTGGATCCAGCGACGTGCTCGGCGTCGTTGGCGACAATCACGCGCCCCTCGGAGTTGGTGAGCGCCACGGGCGTGCGATGCGCGGCGAACGTCGGCAACAGTGCGGCGTCCAGTCGGGCCACCGGCACATCGGCCCCTGCCACGCCGATGAATTCCCCACGCTCGGAGGTCACCGGGACGGCGAACGTACACACGTACAGATCGACGCCGGTGTAGTCCAGGTACGGCCCGTACACCCACCGGGTGCCGCGATCGCGGGGCACGGAATACCACTCCATCGTGGAGTAGTCGTAGAAGTACTCGCTGCCCGGATTGAGATCCAGTTCGAGGCGTTGTGCCTCTCCGCCGGTTTTGGGATTTGGCTGCCACCACTCGAGGTACCGAGGGACGTCGGCCAACGCGCTGTCTGCGACGACGAATCCGACCCCGTTCACCAAATGTGCTTGCCGATGCAATTCGGCGATCACCGGGTCGCGGAGCGCCGCGAGGTCAGTCGAGGTCGGCCTGGCACCCGAGTCTTCGATGCGGTCCCACAGTGCACGGGTTGCGACTGCGACCGTGCTCAGCGAGGCGAAGATGTCCTCGACGAGTGAGGTCACCGCCACGGACACCAACTCGAGCGCCGCATCGCCGTTCTCGGCGCGAAACGACCCGTCCGTTCCGTTCGCCATCATCTCGAATGCCCTTCCGTCTGTATCGGCGTCAGCCTCGGCACCGGCGCCCGGCAGGATGCCGGATCGATCTGCGGACTCATGCTCTGGCGAGCTCCATCCGCAGGCCGATGAGCCGTCGGATGGTCAGCGCGCCGTACTCCTCTGCCAATGATCGCGCGGCGGCCTCATCCCCGGCCTCGATCGCGTCGACGAGACGGTGATGCGTGGCCGCCTCAACCGCGGGGTCCAACCCCAGCCGCGGCAACCAGACCATCGCCGCCAGCTCAGCCTGAATGTTCACCTCCGTGCGGGTGAGGCGAGCGGACTGCGAACACACCGCGATCTCGATCTGGAAGCGACTGTCGGCACGACGGCTGGAGATCGCGTCCTCGCTGTTCGCCAGGCGATCGGCCAGCGTCCGAAGGCGGGCGATATCGGCTGCGACGGCACGGCGCGTCGCGAGAACCGCAGTGGCACCGGCGACCGCGAAGTGCTCGTCCCCGAGATCACGCAACCCCTCGACGGTCAGCTCCTGCAGCAGTGCCAATGATCGAGTGTGCACGTCTTCAGCTGAGGCACGCACGAAGCTTCCGCCGCCGCGACCTCGCTTCGTCACAACCAGCCCTTGCTCCCGCAAGATGGCCAGCGCTTCCCGCAAAGTCATGGTCGATACGCCCAGTTGGGTGGCCAGATCGATCTCGCTCGGAAGTTGTTCTCCGTCCGAGATCACCCCGAGGCCGATCGCGGCAGAGATCCGCGCCACCACGGCATCCGTGCGTGGGCCACCGCCCGCCAGCGGCGACAACACAGCCCCCACCGCGGTCAGGCCGCGCAACTGTTCGACCGCCACTGTTCCTCCTGCCAGGGCAATTTCGACGATAGTACGCGATAAGTCTTGAACTATGAACTATGATCCTTTATGTTTTAATTCTATGGCTTGCCTCACAGCCCGCCCCTGAACATGGCCCCTGACACAGAAAGCCGGCCGCCTATGTCGACATCTCCCGACCCGCACGACGAGGACCACGCGCAACTCGCCGCGCTCGGCTTCCAGTCCGAGTTCAAGCGAGACATGAGCCTTTGGGCCAACTTCTCGCTCGGCTTCACCTATCTCTCGCCGGTCGTCGGCATCTACACCGTCTTCGCATTCGCGCTCGCCGCGGCCGGCCCGCCGATGATCTGGAGTCTGTTGATCGCCGGCGTCGGCCAGCTGCTGGTCGCGCTGGTGTTCAGCGAGATCGTCGCCCAATTCCCGGTCGCCGGCGGCGTGTACCCGTGGGCCCGCAGACTGTGGGGCCGCAAATGGGCATGGATGACCGGGTGGGTGTACATCTTCGCGCTGCTGGCCACCATCGCCGGCGTGGCCTACGGCGCTGGCCCGTTCGTGGCGACCGTTTTCGGTTTCACCTCAACGGTTTACACCACCGTCGTATGCGCACTGATCGTGCTGCTGCTGGCCACGGTCATCAATCTCACCGGCACCAAGATGCTGAGCTACTTCGCGATCTTCGGCTTCACCGCCGAGCTGATCGGCGCGCTGATCGTCGGCGGGTGGCTGTTGCTCACGCAACGCCACCACGGGTTGGGCGTGCTGTTCGACAGCTTCGGAGCACAGGGCGAGCACAGCTTCCTCTACGCGTTTCTCGCGGCCAGCCTGATCGGCGTCTTCCAGTACTACGGATTCGAGGCCTGCGGTGACGTCGCCGAGGAGGTCCGCAACCCCGGAGTGCAGATCCCGAAGTCGATGCGACGAACGATCTACATCGGCGGCGCCGCAGCCACTTTCGTCTGCCTCAGCCTGGTTCTGTCGGTCGTGGACATCGGCGCCGTGATCCGCGGCGAGGACGTCGATCCGATCTCGACCGTGCTGGCCACGGCCTTCGGCCCGGTCGGATCCAAGATCGTGCTCTGCATCGTGCTGATTTCGTTCGTGTCCTGCGCCCTGAGCCTGCAGGCCGCAGCCAGCCGACTGCTCTACTCGTACGGCCGTGACGGCATGATCGTCGGCTCCAAGCTGTGGGCCCGGTTCGACAAGAAACGCCACGTGCCCCCGTATGCGTTGCTCGCCGCGGCGGTCGTCCCCGCTGCACTCATCATCGGATCGATCGTCTCCACCGACGCGCTGACCAAGCTCATCAGCTTCGGTTCGGTCGGCATCTACATCGCTTTCCAGATGGTCGTGTTCGCCGCCTTGCGGGCACGCATCAAAGGATGGAACCCGAGTGGGAAGTACCGCCTCGGCCGATGGGGAATGCTGGTCAACGTTGGCGCCCTGGTCTACGGAGTGGCAGCCATCATCAACATCTGTTGGCCCCGGACGCCCGAAGCGCCCTGGTACGACAACTACATCGTGCTGCTGATGTCAGGCATCGTCATCGGGCTGGGTCTGCTCTACATGGCCATCGTCCGCTCCCATTCCAACGGCAACACGCCGCACGCCGATGCGATCCCGGGGCCGGCTACCTCACCGGATAAACCCGTTGTGGCGCAGCCTGTTTAGCCGACCAGCCAGATTACGATCTCCAAAGGAGAGTCACCATGACTCCGAACACCATCACCGCCAACACTGGCACCGAGGCCCCGCGCCTGAACGTGACCGATCCCTCGTTCTCGATCACCTCGGCCGTGGTCCACGAGGCCCGGGAAGCCAGCTGGTTCGCCCATACCGAGTACGGGATCGCCGTCCTGCGTTACGACGAGGTCAGCGAGCTCATGCACCATCCGAGCCTGCGTCAGGGCAGTGTGCACTGGCCGGCCCACAACGGGGTGACAGACGGCCCGTTCCTGGACTGGTGGAACAGCTGGATCCTGAACAAAGAAGGCCAAGAGCACCGACGGCTGCGTACCCTGCTCAACCCGGCGTTCTCCAAGCGGCTGATCAAAGGCCTCGTACCCCGGTTCCAGGCGCTGGCAAGCGAACTCATCGACGCCTTCGCCGACAAGGGTGAGTGCGAGTTCATCGCCGAGTTCGCCGACCCATATGCCGCTCGCGTCATCGCCATCATGCTGGGCCTGCCCGAATCCGAGTGGCGGACCATCGCCCGGGAGTCCGCCACCATCGGACTGGCGATGGGCATCACCTTCAAACAGGAGCTGCCGCGGATCGAGGCCGCCCTGGCCACGCTTTTCGAGTACGCCGACGCCGCGATCGCCGACCGTGAGGCCAACCCTCGCGATGATTTCACGACGACCCTCGTGCAGGCGAAGAACGACGGCGGACTGTCCGCCGACGAACTGCGCGATGCCATCGTCCTGATGATCTTCGGCGGCTATGACACCACCCGCAACCAACTGGGCCTGGCGATGCAGAGCTTCATCGACAACCCCGCACAGTGGGATCTACTCGCGGAGAACCCGGCCCTGGGCGGCAAGGCGGTCGAGGAGGTGATGCGGACCAACCCGACGGTCCGCTGGGTCACCCGCGAGGCGACCGAGGACTTCGAACACAAGGGACTGGCCATCAGCGCCGGAACCACCATCCACCTGTTCAGCGAGTCCTCCGGTACCGATCCACGGGCGTTCGGGCAACCCAGCTTCGACATCGCCGCCGAACGCAAGCC
Organism: Mycobacterium sp. NPDC004974; assembly: GCF_053600815.1. Taxonomy (NCBI): domain Bacteria; kingdom Bacillati; phylum Actinomycetota; class Actinomycetes; order Mycobacteriales; family Mycobacteriaceae; genus Mycobacterium; species Mycobacterium sp. NPDC004974. The sequence continues at coordinate 441,744 of NZ_JBSGAQ010000004.1, forward strand.
GCACTTCGGTTTCGGTGGTGGAGCGCACCACTGCCTGGGCCACTTCGTCGCCCGGGCCGACATGTCCGAGGCGCTACCTCTGCTGGCCCGCCGGCTTCGGGACCCGAAGATGCTCGACGGCGCCGAGTGGATGCCCGACTCGGGCAACACCGGCGCGAACAAGCTTCCGATCAGCTTCACCCCGGCCTGAGCAGGCCATCCACCCCACCAACTACTCACCCACCAAACTCATCCCGAAAGGTCCGCGTCCATGAGCACATCAGCGCTCGACCAACACCGTGACGCCAATTCCACACCCGGAGCCCTCGATGCCGCGCTCGCGGCGATCGAGGAATACGGTGTGGAGTTCGTCTACTTCCAGGCGGTGACGATCACCGCAAGAGTCGTCGGAAAAGTCGTTCCCGCAGACCAATTCGCGCGGTTGGCGACCCGTGGCGTCATGCAGCACCGCACCGCCATCGCCAACCTGCAGACGACCCGTGAGGGTGCACTGCTCGGCGGCGGCGTGGGAGCACCCGAGTACTGCGCGGTGCCCGACCTCGACACCTTCTCGGTGCTGCCCTGGGACCACAAGACCGCGCGCGTCTTCTGCAGTCTCTACGAACCCGACCACGTTATGGTCGATCCCGGCGCTCCCCTTCCGACCGACACGCGCGGCCTGATGAAACGACTGCACGCCGCGTTCAACGATCGCACCGGACTGGAGCTGCGCACCGGGACCGAGCCCGAGATGACCTGGGAGGGGCCGGGTTTCATCACCACATCGCGCCCCGACTCAAGTCCCGCCTACCACATCGAGCACCTCGAGCGATATCGCGCGATCTACCAGAAGGTGATCGCCTACGCGAAGTTCATGGGCTTCCAGATGGTCGAAGGTGACTTCGAAGACGCCGGCCAGGTCGAGCTGAACTGGATGTATGACCACAGCGACGCAACGGCCGACCGGCTGATGACCTACCGGCAAATCTGTAAGCAGGTCGCCCGGGAACTCGGCATCGAGGCGAGCTTCATGCCCAAACCCGGCCAGGGATACATGGGCAACGGTTGTCACCACAACTTCAGCCTGTGGCGCGGTGACGACAACATCCTGGCCGAGGACGGCCGCCATGACCTGCATCTGACCGAAGAAGGGCAATACGCCCTGGGCGGACTGCTCACCCACACCCCTGGCGCCATGCTGATCATGGGCTCGACAGTCAACTCCTACAAGCGCTACTGGGACGCAGGCCAATTCGCTCCGTCGAAGATCAACTGGGGCCTCGACAACAAGACCTGCACGGTGCGCCTGTCGGCGAACGGCCGGCTCGAATACAAGCTCCCCGACGCCGCCTGCAACCCATATCTGACCCACGCGGCGATGCTGGTCTCCATCGACGACGGCCTGAAGAACCAGATAAGCCCCGGCGCGCCCACCGTCGGCTCGAGTTACGAGTCCACGGAAGCCGAACTGTTCGGGGAGCTGCCGCTCACCCTCGGTGATGCACTGGCGGCGTTCAAGGCCGACGACTACCTGATCAATGCGTTGGGTGCCCCGCTGGGAAACCTGCTGCTGGAGTACAAGACCGACGAGTGGGCACGCTTCAACAGCTCGATCACCGACTGGGAACGCACGATGTACTGGGAGGACACCCCGTGACCGAGCCGCTGAGACTCGCCTGCATCGACGCCGACGCACCACCGCTGTTCGGGCTCGCGTCGTCCCCCGGCGGCCGGGCCGGATACGAGCCGGCCGTCGCCGAACTCCTTGCGGCCGAACTGGACCGGGAACTCGAGTGGGTCATCATGGCCTGGGGCGACATGCTGCCCGCCGCCCGCGACCATCGGGTGGACGGCGTCCTGTGCGGCCAGGGCATCATTCCCGCCCGCCTGGAGCAGACCGATTTCACCCGGCCGTACGGGATCTTCCACGAAGGCATCCTGATGCGCCGCGGCGAGGCTGTTCTCGACCCGGCGGGCCTGACCGGCAAACGGATCGCCGCCATCCGCGCATCAGCGAACTACAACCTGGCCTCTTCGTTCACCGGTGCTGAGGTGATCGAGTTCGAATCGGAGCACGTTTACGAGGACATGCTCGCCGCTTTGCGCTCGGGCGAGGTCGACGGCGTCTGTGACGACGACGTCGTGTTCGTTCCGCTCGGCGACTCCGACCCGGACTTCGAGCTCGCGTTCGTCGTCAAGACCAACAACCCGTGGGGTATCGCGGTCGCCAAGGACCGTCCCGAAACCCTTGCGGCCCTTGATGGTGCACTGGCGCGGATCATCGCCGACGGACGGCTGCGGTCCGCGTGGGAGCAGTGGCTGCCGACGCTGGAATACCCCTTCGAGGTGAGCTGACATGCGACCGCTGATAGCCGTACCCGGCAGGCGCGCCGCCAGGGTGCCGATCCTGCGCTTCTCCGCGACACTGGCCGCCGAGGCCATCTGCGAGGCCGTGTGGGCCGGGGGCGGCGAACCTGTTGTCCTGCATGGTCCCGATGACTATCCAGCCGATGAGCTGGCCGACCGGCTCACCCGGTTCGACGGCATCTGCATGCCGGGAGGCGCCGATATGGACCCGCGGCACTATGGCCAGGAGCCCGCAGCCGAGACCGAGGATCCGGTCGCCCACCAGGATGCGTTCGACATGGCGGTGATGTCCTGTGCCGTCGAATCCGGCATCCCGACCCTCGCGATCTGCCGCGGCCTGCAAATCCTCAACGTGATCCAGGGGGGCGATCTGGTCCAGCATCTGCCGTCGAGCAACGTCGCACACCGCAACGGCGTACACGGTGTGGAGGTGCTCGAGGACAGCCGACTCTTCGAAGTCGTGGGCTCGACGCGGATCCCGGTGTCGTCGTATCACCACCAGGCGGTCGGTGTGATCGGTGCGGACCTGCGGGTCGTCGGAACCGCCGACGACGGCTGCGTCGAAGCTCTCGAACACACTGCCGGGACGCTGCTGGCCGTGCAATGGCATCCCGAGGATCTCCACGCATCCTCGTCCAGCGACGCGGCCCTCTTCGCCGACCTTTCCGAACGAGCCGCCAAGTCCAGAGTGGAGGCCCTTGTATGAACAACCCCGTCATCCTGCGCACAGAAGTCGAACCATCCAACGCGCGGAGCCGCGAGCCAGGACGGCCGCACATTGCGGTGTTGCTGTCACTCAACTTCCCCGATCTCACCGAGCCGGTCGCGGCACTGCAACGGCGCTTCACCCGCACCGCGCTGACCGCGCTCGCGGACCTCGACGCCAGCTTTGAGCTGGTGGACACCTCCGACCCCGGTGCCGTCGATGTGGTTGTCGATGCCGACGGTCTGCTGGTACTCGGCGGCGGCGACATCGCGGCGGTCTGCTACGGCGGACCGGACGGGCCGGTGCCGAACTCCTACGGTGTCGACGAGCAGGCGGACCGCGTCAGCCTGAGGATGATCCGGGCCTACATCGACGCCAACCGGCCGGTGCTGGGCATCTGTCGCGGTTCGCAGCTGATCAACGTCTGCTACGGCGGCACGATCATCGCTGACATCACCGACTATCAGCTCCATCGCGGCGGGCCGGGCGAACCGATATTCATCGACGAAAAGATCGAGGTGGCACCCGAGACCCGGCTGGCTGCGATCCTCGGCGCGGGGCCACTCGTCGTGCGGTCGGGTCACCACCAGGCCGTCGATCACGTGGCGGATGAGCTCGTCGCCGCTGCCCGAGCCCTCGACGGCATCGTCGAAAGCGTGGAACATCCGACGGACTGGGTGCTGGGCGTGCAATTCCACCCGGAGGACGACGACGGGCCCCTGGACCCGCTGTACAAGCTGTTCGCCGAATTCCTTGCGGCCGGCGTTCAGCCTTCAACACCCACCAACCAGCCTGGCCTGGGAGCCCAATGATGGAAAACACCATCGTTGTCCGCATCGCCGAGATCCAGGTGGAGACACCGGAGATCCGGGGTCTCCGGCTGGAGCAGCTCGACGGCTCCCCCTTCGGCGAGTGGCGTTCCGGCGCCCACATCGACGTGACCGGCCCCACTGGGGTGCTTCGCCAGTACTCGCTGGCCGGCTCGCCCAAAGACGATTCGTCGATGTGGGTCGCAGTGAAAAAGGAAGGGCCCAACGGCAGTTCAGCCGCGATACACGAACTAAAGGTCGGCGACCACCTGAAGATCAGCAAGCCGCGAAACATGCTCGGTATCGTCCCAGCGGCCGCCAAGCACATTCTGATCGCCGGCGGTATCGGTCTCACGCCGTTGATGAGCATGGCATTCGAGCTGTACAGCTGGGGCGCCGATTTCGAGCTGCACTATTTCGCGCGTTCACGGGAGGAGATGGCATTCGACGACTTCCTCACGGAACGAGTCGAATACCGCGACTTCGTCACCCTGCACGTCGGCGTGCCGCGCACGGAGCACCTCGCGCTGTTCGAGCAGATGGCGGCGAAAATCTCGGCCGACACACACGTATACACCTGTGGTCCAGAAGGATTCATGAACCAAGTGGTTGCCGCATTCACACCCGCCGTCGGCGCGGACCATATCCACCTCGAGGCGTTCACACCGAAGGAAGTCGACACATCCGGCGACACGGCGTTCACCGTCGAGCTGGCCAGTGGCGAGGTGTTCGAGATCCCGGCCGACCGCTCGATTCTCGACGTGCTCGAGGAAGCCGGTTGCGACGTGTTCAGATCGTGTGGGGAAGGCATCTGCGGTTCCTGCGTCTCCGGTGTCGTCGAGGGCATTCCGGATCACCGCGACAACTGCCTGTCGGCAACGGTCAAGGCCAACAACGAGGAAATGGCGCTCTGCGTATCCCGCTCTCTCAGCGACAAACTCGTCATCGAACTGTACTGATCACACCAGGACTGGAGAACACAATGAACCTGTATGTCGTGACCGACCCGGCCACGGGCGACGTCGTCAAGAAGTACCCGACCGCTACCGACGCCGAGATCGAGGCCGCCCTGGCGGCTGCGGTGGCGGCCGGCAAGACGTGGGCCAAGGCGACAACAGTCGCCGAGCGCGCTGCGCTGATCCGTCGCGTCGGTGAGCTACATGCCGAGCGCGCGGACGAACTCGGCGCGATAATCGTGCGTGAGATGGGCAAGCCGCTCGCCGCGGCGATCGGCGAAGTCAAATTCAGCGCCTTGATCTACGAGTACTACGCCGACAGTGCCGAAGCGCTACTGCGCGACCAGCCGATCGAATTGCTCGACGGCACTGGCGAAGCGCTGATCACGAGCAGCCCCTACGGCGTCCTTCTCGGGATCATGCCGTGGAACTTCCCGGCCTACCAGGTGGCCAGGTTCGCCGGGCCCAACCTGTGTGTCGGCAATACGATCCTGCTCAAGCACGCCCCGCAATGCCCGGAGTCGGCTGCGGCGATCCAGCAGATCTTCGACGACGCCGGCTTCCCCACCGGGGCCTACGTCAACATCTACGCCACCAACGAGCAGGTGGCCAGGCTCATCGAACACCCACGGGTGGCCGGGGTTTCGCTGACCGGTTCCGAGCGCGCCGGCGCGGCCGTCGCGGAAATCGCGGGGCGCAACCTGAAGAAGGTCGTCCTTGAGCTCGGCGGTTCCGATCCGTTCATCCTGCTTTCCACCGACGATCTCGACGACACCGTCGCCAAGGCCGCGGCGGCCCGCCTGGACAACACCGGACAGGCGTGCAATGCGGCGAAGCGGTTCATCGTGGCCGACGAACTCTACGACGCGTTCCTGGAGAAGTTCACCGCCGCCGTGCTCGCCGCCGCCGAGAGCATCACGCCGCTGTCCTCGGTCCTGGCCGCCGAGCGCTTGCAGGCGCAGGTCGACAGCGCCGTCGAACAGGGCGCGACGCTGGCCAGCGCCGGCGACCGCCATGGCGCGTTCTTCCCGACCGGCGTGCTGACCAACGTGAAACCCGACAACGACGTCTATTACCAAGAACTGTTCGGGCCGGTTGCGATGGTCTTCCGGGCCGGATCCGAGGACGAAGCGCTGGCGCTGGCCAACGACACCCCGTTCGGGCTCGGTTCCTACGTCTTCACCACCGATGCGGAACAGGCCAAACGGGTCGCCGCAAAGATTGACGCCGGCATGGTCTTCATCAACGGAGTCCAGGCCGACGGCGTGGAACTGCCGTTCGGTGGCATCAAGCGTTCCGGCTTCGGACGCGAGCTCGGCACGCTCGGCATCGGAGAGTTCGTGAACAAGAAGCTGATCCGCACCGTCACGTGAGGCGCGGTATGACGGCCATGATGCACCCGCGGTTCGATATGATCAACTGATTGTTAATCCCGGGCTACTTCTGCGGCCTCGAGATCTCGCACCAATCGGAGACTGATCATGGGCATCAACCGATGAGAAGCCGCGCCGCCATCGTCTACGAATACGGCGCCCCCTGGCAGGTGGAAGAGTTCGAACTCGACCCGCCGCGTGCCGGCGAGGTGTTGGTGCAGCTCGCCGCCGCAGGCCTGTGCCACTCCGACGACCACATCCGTCGGGGCGTCATGGTCCCGCCGCCGAACGGCGGCCCCCGCGCACCGATGACCCCCACCATCGGCGGCCATGAGGGCGCAGGCGTGGTCGTCGAGGTCGGCGACGGCGTCACCCGGTTCTCCCCCGGCGACCACGTGGTGACGTCGTTCGTCGCTGTGTGCGGCGAATGTCGTTGGTGCACAACCGGCATGGAGTACATCTGCGATGCCGGCGCCGGAACGATGATGCCCGGCATGCCCACCGACGGCACCTTTCGCCACCACACCCTCGACGGCGGCAACCTCGCGCATGTGTCCAAGATCGGGGCTTTCGCCGAGCACACGGTGGTATCGGCGGCCTCCCTGGTCAAGCTCGAGCCGCACCTCCCCCTGGTTCCGAGCGCACTGCTCGCGTGCGCGGTGCCGACCGGTTACGGCTCGGCCGCCAATCGGGGCGGAGTGCGCGGCGGCGACACCGTCGTGGTGATCGGCGTCGGCGGGATCGGCACCGCAGCAGTCCAAGCCGCCCGCATCAACGGCGCCGCATCGATCATCGCCGTCGATCCCGTTGAGTTCAAACGGAAGTCGGCACTGACCTTCGGCGCCACCCACGCGGCGTCCACGGCCGACGAGGCATTCGATCTGGTACGTGAACTCACCCGCGGGGTGATGGCGGACAGCGTCGTCGTGTCTCCTTCAGCGATCGGCGAATCCGACGTCCTCGACGCGTTGAGTCTCACGCGCAAGGGTGGGACGTGTGTGCTCACCGCCATGTCAGCACCGGGGACCCGACCGTTGAATTTCAATCTTCAGGACTTCGTCCTGATGAACAAGAACCTGTGCGGCACCGTCTTCGGCTCGTGTAATCCGAAGGCCGACATCCCACGTCTGGCCGGTCTGTACGATTCCGGGCTGCTGCAGCTGGACGAGATGATCACCAAGCGCTATCGCCTCGACGACATCAACGATGCCTACGCCGACCTCGCCCAGGGCGAATTGATCAGGGGTGTCATAGATTTCGGGATCGCATAGCCGCACCGGCGATGTCGAGGCCCTCGAGGTTTCCGGCGGTCCGCCACGTAGCCAGGATGTCTGCGTATTCCATCGGACTGCCGAAGAAGAAGCTGCCCTGACGCAATCTCACGTCGGCCTGGCCCTCGCGGTTGTAGTAACCCGGCGTGCACGATTCACGCCGCCCGGCGATGACATCGGAACGCGCCACCACGGTGTCGACCCATGCCGATTCGGCGTCGGCGGTTGCTTCGATCACCGCCGCGTCGTGCTGCAGCGCCCAGGCGATCGTCCAGGCGATGTGACGAGACTGGGTGTCGATGAGGTAGGGAAAGTTCACCGTGAAGCCCGATTGCGCGATGCTTTCGATGAAACAGTTCGGAAAGCCGTTGACCTGTAGACCGTGGAACGAACGCACACCGTCGGCCCACTTCTCGGTGAGCGTCAGGCCGTCACGGCCGATGATCTCGAATCCGGTCCGGCGTGCGTACTCGGTGCCCACCTCGAAACCGGTCGCGAAAATGAGACAGTCCAACGGATATTCGACGTCATCGACGACGACGCCGCGTTCGCTGATCTGCTGGACACCGTGGCCGCGGGTGTCGACGAGGGTGACGTTCTCGCGGTTGAACGCCTGCAGGTATTCATCGTGGAAGCAGGGGCGTTTGCAGAAGTAGCCGTACCACGGCTTGAGCGCCTGCGCGGTAACGGAATCGGTCACGACAGCGTCGATCCGGGCCCGGATCTCTTCCATCTTGGCGAAATCCGCCAACTCGGCGACGGTAGCGGCCCCAGGTGCCGTGTCGCGGACGATCGGCAGCTTCTTGGTGAGGCTCGTCCAGGCATCGTCGACCAGATCCTCGTCGGCGGTGCCGCCGGCGGTGAGCATCTGAAAGTTCTCGATGCGACCCTGTTGCCAACCGGGCTCCAGCGATGCCGCCCACTCCGGATCAGTGGCCCGGTTGGCACGCACGTCCACGGTCGAGGGGGTGCGCTGGAAGACGTACAACTGTCCCACGGCACCGGCCAGGCGGGGCACACACTGGATCGCGGTCGCGCCCGTGCCGATGATGCCGACCCGCTTGTCGGTCAGGTTCTCCAATTGGGAGCCGGTGTACCCGTAGTCCCACCGACTGGTGTGAAACGTGTGCCCCTGGAACGACCCCATTCCCGGAATGCCCGGCAGTTTGGGCTTCTGCAGGTAGCCGTTGGCCATCGCCACGAACCTGGCCCTGATGGCATCGCCATGGTTTGTGGCGATGCCCCACCGTGATTCCTCAGGCATCCAACGGATTTCACGCACCTCGGTCTGCAGGCACGCATTGCGGTACAGATCGTAGTGCCGGGCGATGCGCTGGCAGTGCGCGAAGATCTCCGCGCCTTTCGCGTACTTCTCGGTGGGAACGTAGCCGAGTTCCTCCAGCAGCGGCATGTACACGTACGACTCGACGTCGCAGGCGATACCCGGATATCGGTTCCAGTACCAGGTGCCGCCCACGTCGGCCGCCTTGTCGATCAATCGCACGTTCTCGACGCCGAGCTCCCGCAGCCGCGCCCCCGTCAACAGTCCTCCGAATCCGGCACCGATGATCGCCACGTCCACGTCGTCGGTGAGCGGTTCCCGGCTGAAATGCGGGTCAGCCCAAGGGTCTTCGCCGAAGCCGGCGAATTTGCCCGCCACCTCCACGTATTGGGCGAGGCCATCGGGCCTCAGCCGTCGCTCGCGCTCGGCCGCGTACTTCCGGCGTAACTCTTCGACGTCAAAGGTCGAGCCGTCAACGTCGGTCACCGTCGCACCTTCTTCCAGCCTGATCACGCCCGCCCGACTATATAATCAACCAATTGATCACATCAATGGTCTAGACGGCGATCCCGCAGGCCGCGCGGCCGTCAGCGGTGTACGAATAGAGTTCCGCGGATCATCTGCTTGGCCGAGTTCAGTGCCCGCTGGTAGGTCTGCGGCGACGACTGCGTCGCGGCCAGTTCCGTCAGCCCGTAGACGAGCGCATAGATCGCCTCCACCGCCGCGTCGCGTTGCACTTCCCCGCGGCGGTTCCGATACGCGTCGTCGACGATGCCCTTGACGATGCCGCGGAGCGCCTGGAACCCGCCGTCACCGGCCCCGTCCGGATACACGGCGACGGCGCTCTGACCGCGAATGGCCCATTCGAAGGCGGCGAGCTCGGGATACTCACGCATCAACCGGCCGGACTCGTCGAGCACGGCGTCGATCCGGTCGACCGCGTCACCAGGTACTTGCGCTGCGCCCCGCAGGCGCGGAAGCGCGATGTCGGCGCGAGCCGCGATCGCGGCCTCCATCAACTCCGACTTGTTCGAGAAGTAGTTGTACAGGTTCGCGCTGGTGATTCCCGCGCTGCGGGCGATCTCCCGAATCGTCGCCCGGGCGTAGCCGACCTCGGCCACACACTGCATGGTCGCCGCGATGATTCGCCGACGCGTCTCTTCACCGTTCGCGCCGACTGGGCGACCCAATTGGGGCACCGCCATCGCCGACTCCTTCCGGTCCGGGCCTATGACATGTCGGCCCGATCGTCCTTCGGATGGTAGCGCGCAAACAGGACCCGAGCGGCGGTCAAGCAGCCGGTCGACTCGATGGCCGACATATGCTGAGCCCATGACGGTGCCTTCCCCGCAGCTCGGCCGCCCGGTGGGCGCCAGCGGCGAAGCGACCCGGGAGCGAATCATCGCCGCCGCCATACGATGTGTCGCCGAGGTCGGCTACGCCCAGGCCACCATCCGCGAGATCGCGCGCACCGCAGAGATGACCAGCGGCAGTCTGTACCACTATTTTTCGAACAAGTCGGACCTACTGGACGCCACGATGACCAGAATCGAGGAGATCACCCTCCCCTGGTTGCGGGCTGCCGCCCAGAGCCACGCCGACGTCACCGACCGGCTCGATGCGGTCTTGAACGTAACAGCGGACTTGTTGCGCGAGTATCCCTATCTGGCCGCATTCGAGCAGGCCATGCGAGCGGAGGGCTCAGCGCTGCCCCTACACAACATCTTTCGCGAGGTGATCGGTGACGCACGGCAGCAGGGAGCGTTGGCCCGTGACTTCGACGCCCAAGGAGCGGCCGACGCGCTCTACGCGCTCAGTCGCGGCTTGATCGCGCAGGCGGCCGACCTCTCACCAGACGCGTACCGCGCCACCAGCGATGCGGCCAAGCGACTGATCCGTGGGACGGTGCTGCCCGCACAGGGTGAGTGAGACGTTCGGAGTCAGTTCACCGCCTCGGCGACCAGCTTGGTCTCCAGGTATTCCTCGAAGCCGGCCAGGCCCATCTCACGACCGATGCCCGACTGCTTGTAGCCGCCAAACGGCGCATCCGCCGAATACCACACGCCGCCATTGACATTGACCGTCCCGGTCCGCAACCGCGAAACGATCCAGGCGACCCGCTCGGGGTCAGTGCCAAAGACGGTGGCGGACAGGCCGTAGGGCGAATCGTTGGCGATGCGGACCGCGTCGGCGTCACCATCGTGGGCCAGCACCACCAGTACCGGCCCGAAAATCTCTTCCCGGGCCACTCGTGCCTCGTTGGTTAATCCACTGATCACGGTCGGCTCGATGTAGAAGCCGGCGCCGGAGGGCCTGCCGCCACCGCAGGCGAACGTGCCGCCTTCTCCGAGCGCCAGATCCAGATATCCCTGCACCCGGTCCCGCTGCCTGGCCGAAATAAGCGGACCGCAAAGAACATTCGGGTCCCGCGGATCACCGAAAGGAATCTGCGCCATCGCCTCAGCGACGGCGGCGACCGCTTCGTCGTACCAGGTCCGGGGCACCACGAGACGGGTGGTCAGCGCACAGCCTTGACCCGCGTGGGTCGTCACGGCGAATGCCGCCCGCGTGCAGGCCGCAGCCAGATCGGCATCGTCGAGTACGACGAACGCCGACTTGCCGCCGAGCTCGAGAAAGACCTTCTTGATGGTGTGCGAGGCCGCCGCCATCACCGAGCGGCCCGTCGCGGTGGATCCGGTGAGAGACACGACATCAACCCGCGGATCCTCAGCCAGCATGGCGCCGAGACGGTGCTCCGACGACGTGACGATGTTGACGACACCCGGCGGAAAGTCTGTCTGCTCCACGATGATCCGGCCGACCTCCGCCGCACACCACGGGGTGTCGGGTGCCGGCTTGAGTACCACCGTGTTTCCGGCCGCAAGCGCCGGACCCAACTTGGCGAAGGTGACCTGATGGGGAAAGTTCCACGGCGTAATGGCCCCGACGACACCGAACGGCTCACGCACCTGTGTGCGTTTCGTCAGCACGCCGAGTGGTTGCGCCACTCCGAGATCGACACTCCACGGGTAATTTTCGGCGGTATCGGCGGGGAACGCGAGGTCGTTGATCGGACCTTGCAGATGTCCGCCCCGGGTCAGCCGGACCGGAGCACCGGCCTCGGCGACCGTGATGTCCCGCAGCCTCTCGATGTCGGCGTTGAGCGCGTCGCGCAACTGCCTCAGGCAGTGCACGCGCAACGCGACGTCGCGCGACCAGTCCGTCTCGTCGAACGCGGCGCGGGCCGCCGCGATGGCGCGGTCCATGTCTGCGCCGTCGCCGTCCGCTGCCGTGCCGAGCGGCTCCTCGGTGGCCGGATTGATGGTCGGGAACTCACCGCCACCGCCGGGTGCCAGCCGGCCGTCGATCAATAGCTGGGTCACCGCGCCGGCGGTCGCTGTCATGGCAGCAGCGTAGTTACGGGCCGCGCAGGTAATCAAGCAATTGATCACATAGTGGAGGCCGCGTCGCCGGCGGCAAGCCGAACTGGGGTCCGATAGGCCGCGCAGCACTTGATCGTGTTCTCAAGGGCACTTGACACACGCGGCTTCGAACGGCCCATGTCAGGCCGGGCGGCTACGTATCGTGACCACGATGGACCCGCAGCCAAGCCGTGGACCAGGGACGCAGCTCGACGCCCTGAGTCGTCGGCGGCTGATGCAGATCGGCGGCAGCCTCGGGCTGGCCGCAACGCTCGGTGCTTGCGCCGACAACGCCGAATCGACTTCGGCGCCCACCGCCCCGTCAACGAACGCCACGCCCGCTCCACTCCCTCAACCGGCCGCCGTCACTCCGCTGCCCCTTGAGCCGGCCCCGGCCACGACGATGGCCAGCGGGCGGCCCATGGTCCAGATCTGCCGGCAGGCATGGGGCGCGGCACCGGCCCGACCTGGCGGACGTCCTCACACCATCACGCGAATGACGTTGCACCACACCGCCGTTGTTCTCGGCGACAATCGGCTCGCCCCGAGCCGGTTACGTCAGCACCAGCGCTTCCACCAGAATGACCGGGGATGGATCGACATCGCCTACCACGTGAGCGTCGATCGCAACGGCAACATCTACGAACTACGCACCCCGGAGATCGCCGGCGACACCGCGACCAACTACGACCCCACCGGACACTTCCTCGTCCTCTGCGAGGGTGACTTCGACCAGGAGCCCGTCAGCGATGCCCAACTCAACGGTGCGGCAACAGCATTCGCCTGGGCGGCCCAACAATTCCATCTGGCCAGCGGCACCCTGGGCGGGCACCGCGACTTCGCCGACACCTCCTGCCCAGGCGCCAACCTCTACGCCCACCTCACCTCCGGTGATTTACACAGCCGCATCGATAGCCTGCTTGCCGCCGGGCCCGTCGACCTGCAACGGCTCTGCGGAAAAGAAGCAGCCATCAAAGTGGCAGACATCGAAGCCGGACGGTGACAGAACTCGACGATTGTGTCGAGATGCAGCGAAGATTGACGGGACGCGCCGAAGGATGGCGTGAACGCAGTCGCTTCTGGCTCGGTGGCTCAGGTCTACGTCAACGCGGAGTGAGCCAGCGATCGGCGTGTAGCGCGACGTGAACGTGTCCGTGACTTGCAGGCGCTGCTGCTTGACACCGGAGCGCCTCGGGGCGCGGTGGCGTCCTGGCGGATCTCAGCCTCGCGCGGATCCCGATGGGCTCTGGGTCAGAGACGGGCAGGTCTCAGCGGCTCAATGACCTGGGCCTCGGAGCGCTCGCGCAGTTTGAGAAGCGCCTCATCCAGGCTCGAGCCGAGCAGGTGGAGGGTGTTCATGCCGCGCGATTCCCACACCGGATACTCCTTATCGGCAATGCGGCTTGCGACGTCCCAGAGGAGAAGGTCGCCATTCTCGCTCCAGCCGAAGACTTCGAGTCGTTCGGCGAGGTCCCAGCTACCGTCGGGCTCGATCATCCAATCAAATTCCTCCTCTTCGCCGTCGCGGAAGACCGCGTGGAAGTGCTCGGTGAGGTTCGCTGCACGGGCCCGCCCGTCTGCGAAACCGGGTTGCACGGGCGGGTAGATGAGCCACAGGCCGAACGTGCGGGCCCAGCCGTAGGAGCGAACAAACTCGCGGTAGCTCTGGGGGTACCCTCCGCCGTCCGGGAAACGGAACGAATCGAGTTCCTCGAAGTCGACATGCTCGAACGACGGGGATTCAGGCGCGGGGACACTCATGACTCGATTATGTCGGGTTGCTGGAGCCACGCCCCTGGAGCCAGATATAGCGAAGGCGGCCCGTCAGCCCCACACCAGGAACACAACGCGTTCGTGTCCTGACACTGCAGGACCGCGCTACTTTGACAGAACATGGGCGTGTCGCGAGCGCTTGTTAATCCTCGTTGCAAAACGCGAGTTCGACCACCATACCGCTGCCCGCGAAGCCTGCCTGTCGTCCGTAGTGAGCATCCACACCGCAACTCACACTTCTGTGTGCCGGACCAAGATGCCCTGCGCTACAACGGGATAGTGTCCAGTAGAGCGAACCTCCCGATCGCCTAAACTCTCTATGCTGACGGAGCTGCGTAAGCAGCGTGGATTAGCAGACAACATGCCGGACGCCAGGCAAGTGCCGCCAACGACAGCGGGACCGGACAGGGATACGCCCCATGACGGCCACGCCAGGCCGTATAGCGCGCTGATGACCCTCACTCGTCTTGCCAGCCAAGCAATTTCGGCCGGTAGTACAACGGTCGAATATTTGCCCAACACGATATGCACGCCGCGTCAACGGGTTTCATGCAGGCCGCTGATTACCACCGGCGCTCAGGCCCTCCTGTCATAGCCGCGCGGGTAGTTGCACCGTGACGCGCAGCCCACCGGTGGGTCTGGGCGTGAGGGTGAGGGTTCCGTCGTGCGCCTGGGTGATGCTGTTGACGATTGCCAGGCCGAGGCCGACACCCGCGTGGTGGGTGCGTACGCGTTCAGTGCCGCGTTGAAACGGCTCGACGAGCGTGGAAACCAATTGTGGGGAGAGCATCGCGCCGGTGCTTTCGATAGTGAGCACCACAGTGTCACGGTGAACGCTGGTCGTTACCCACACGGTGCCCTGTTCTGGCAGGTTGTGGACGATCGCGTTGTGCACGAGGTTCGTCGTCATCTGCAGCAGCAGCGCGGGTGAGCCGGTGGTCGGGGCGGTGACGCCGGAGGTCTCGAGGGTGACGCCGCGTTCTTCGGCGAGGGTGAGGAGCGTTTCGGTGGCGTCTTCGGCCATCAGGGACAGGTCGACGTGTTCTGAGGTGAAGGACCGTTGATCGGCGCGGCTGAGAAGGAGCAATGCTTCGGTGAGGTCGATCGCTCGGGTGTTGACGGCGAGCAGGCGGTCGACGAGTTCGCCGGTGTTGCTGTGCGGGTCGTTGCGGGCCACATCGAGAACGGTCTGCGTGATCGCCAGTGGGGTGCGCAGTTCGTGGGAGGCGTTGGCTGCGAATCTCCGTTGTTCGGCGACGTATGCGTCGAGCCGTTCGAGCATGGTGTCGAAGGTGTCGGCGAGTTCGCGGAATTCATCTCTGCGGCCCGGTAACCGGATCCGGTGCGAGAGTGATCCGTTGGTGGCTACCCGGGTGGCTTCGGCGATGTGCGCCAGGGGCTTGAGCATCCAGCCGGCAAGAAGCCACCCTCCGACGAGACCGAACACCAGCAGGAACGCCAGCACTGCGGCCGCCGCCGGAGCGAAGGCACGTAGGAGGTTGGACTGGATAGGAAACACACCATCAGTCATCGTGTTGTCCGTGCTTCCGGGGATGATCTTCATCCGGTCGGGGACGTAACGCAGTAGGAACAGCCACACGGCGGCGAGCAGCAAGGCGCCGGCGAACATGAGGAACCCGGCGTAGCTGAGGGTGAGTTTGAGGCGGACACTCACCCCAGGGGTTCTATCCACGGTCACCCCCTTCGCGTTCGGTGGCGGGTGCTGTGTCGATGCGGTAGCCGACACCGGCCACGGTGGCGATGATCCAGGGTTCGCCGAGCCGTTTGCGCAGTGCCGAGACGGTGATGCGCACGGCGTTGGTGAACGGGTCGGCGTTCTCATCCCACGCACGTTCCAGTAGCTCTTCGGCGCTCATGACACCGCCTTCGGCAGCGACGAGGACCTCGAGCACCGCGAACTGTTTTCGGGTGAGCGCGATGTAGCGGCCGTCACGAAAGACCTCACGGCGGAACGGATCCAGCCGCAGGCCAGCGATCTCTCGCACGGGTGGTCTGTGATTGGCACGCCTGCGGTCGAGCGCTCGCAGACGCAGCACGAGCTCTTGGAGTTCGAAGGGTTTGGTGAGGTAGTCGTCTGCGCCCAGCCCGAACCCCGAGGCTTTGTCGTCGAGCCGGTCGGCAGCGGTGAGCATCAGGATCGGCATGCCGCTTCCGGAGGCGACGATGCGTTCGGCGATCTCGTCACCAGAGGGTCCGGGGATGTCACGGTCGAGGACGGCGATGTCGTAGGCGTTGATGCTCAGCAGTTCCAGAGCAGTGTCACCGTCACCGGCGATGTCGGCGGCGATCGCTTCCAGACGCAGACCATCGCGGATGGCTTCCGCCAGGAGGGGTTCGTCCTCAACGACCAATGCACGCATGCTCTCAAGCTACGAGGCCGCGCATATCGCCGGCATATCGAAAATCACATACGTGCTGACAACACCGCACTGCCTTGACTGGCGGCCATGACATACAACAGTTCAGCACACGCCGCAGTCCGCAGCACACGACGACCGCTGGCCATACTGGCCATCGCCGCCCTGATCGGCTCGGGATCTCTGACCATCGCTGCCCAGGCCGGCGCCGACCCTGGTGGCGGAGGTCGCACTCCCGAACAGCAGGAAGCTGCGCTCAAGTTCGCCCAATGCGTCCGCGGCAACGGAGTGCCCGACTTCCCAGACCCTGCCACCGCGCAGGATCCTCTCATCGACACCACGAAAATACGGGGCGGCGTCAGCGCCCGCAGCATTCCCGAACTCCGGCCCGCGGTGGACGCGTGCCACGACTTCTTCACCGCCGCGCTACCGGGGCCAGCGGAAACTGGCCGGCCGGGCTGAAGCCATGACCTACAACCAATCAGCACGAGCAGCAGCCCGCCATATCCCCGCCGCCGCCTTCGCTGCCGCTGTAGTGCTCAACGCGGTGCTTATCAGTGTCCTCGCCCACCAGTCGCTGGCACCTGTTGCGGCAACTGCGCACCGTCCTTGGAAAGCAAGCGCCCCGGAGGTCCAGCTGGCATCGGAAGTCACCGTCGTTGATGGCGCCGTCCCTGACGGTGTGACGGTCTTCGACGACGAGATTCCGGCTGTAGTCAACCTCAACGCCGATCTGCTCGCTGCCCTGCGCCACGCTGCAACCGATGCCGCGGGCGACGGTGTCGAGTTCGTCGTAAACAGCGGCTGGCGTTCCCCGACGTACCAAGCTCAGCTGCTTCGCGAAGCGGTCTCGGAGTACGGGTCGGAGGCGGAAGCTGCCCGATGGGTGGCCACCCCCAACACGTCTGCTCACGTGTCAGGGGACGCGGTCGACATCGGACCGTCGGATGCCGCCGCATGGCTGCCCACGAATGGCGCCGGGTACGGGCTGTGCCAGATCTATGGCAACGAACCCTGGCACTACGAACTGCGTCCCGACGCCGCCGATCACGGATGCCCGCCCCCATACGCCGATCCCACCCAGGACCCAAGGATGCAGCAGTGACCAGCACGCTCGGCCAGATTCAGCCCAGGTCCGTCGACGCTCGCACCACAGGGGCGAGCTGGCATCCGCTGTGGCGGACCGCATTCCGATTCTGCGTCGTCTATATCGGCCTGTATTGCGTGCTCACCACGTATATCCCGTTCGAGCTGTTGGGCATCCTCGGCCGCTCTGTCCGCAGCGGGCCGTGGATTGTATCCCTGACCGACCCCGTCACCGGTTGGGTGGGCAGAACGTTTTTCGGGGTCGACGCAGTGCTGCACGAGGACTCCGGAGCCGGCGACCAGACCGCCATCTGGGTGCTGGTGTTCTGCATCCTGGTTGCCGCGGTGGTAGCCACCGCCGTGTGGACTGCCGTCGACCGTCGCACCTCCCACCCCCGGCTGCTGGCATGGTTCACGCTGCTCCTTCGGCTGTGCCTGGGCGGACAGATGCTGTCGTTCGGATTTGCCAAGCTGATCCCCACCCAGATGCCCGGCCCCACGCTGGCACAGATGTTGCAGCCGTACGGCAGCTTCAGTCCCATGTCGGTGCTTTGGCTACAGGTCGGCAGCTCCTATCCATATGAGATGGCCCTCGGCGCTGCGGAAGTCCTAGCCGGGCTGCTGCTGTTCGTGCCTCGGACCGCGGTGCTGGGCGCCGCATTGAGTCTGGCGAGCATGACTCAGGTCCTCCTGATGAACATGACCTTCGATGTACCGGAAAAGCTGCTCTCATCGCACCTGCTCTTGATCAGCCTGGTCCTGCTCGCCCCGTACCTGCGTCGGCTGGTCAATGTGTTTGTGTTGCAACGCGGATGCGAACCGCTGGCGCAAGCCCCACTGTTCACCGACAACCGGAAGAACCGCATCGCAGCTTGGGTTCAGGTGACCATCGGCATCTGGGTCGCGTTCGGTGGCGGCTTTGACCGCTGGGTGGTCTGGCAAGATCAGTACGGCGCCGCCAGCCCGAAGTCCGAACTGTACGGAATCTGGGACGTGCGGGACTTCACCCTCGACGGGCAGCCGGTGCCACCGCTGACCACCGACGAGAATCGTTGGCAACGAATTGTTTTCGATGACCCCGGAGCAGCAACCTACCAACAGATGAACGGTGAACTGGTGCCGGTACACGCCGACTTCCTCGCCGACGGCCAGCTGGAACTCACCACGCTGACAAACACAACCGGCGGAAAGGACGGGCGCGGGCCACCCTTCGCGACGCTGTCTGCTGAGCAACCCACCCCGGACCGGCTGTTACTGCACGGGAATCTGCGTGACCGTCCGGTTGCGATCAACCTGGAACGCGTGGATCCGAACAGCCTCACTTTGCGCAGCCGCGGATTCCACTGGGTGCAGGACTACGCGTACTTCGGCTGATATGCAGGCATGGTTTATCAAAGGCAGGTGAGAGCCGCCCCGCTTCAGTGCGGGGCGGCTCCGATCAAGTTTTCAGTGTGCGGTCACTGCAGGGTGGCCAGTAACCAGCACCAACCGGCCAGCTCGCGGGCGATCGCGACATCGGCCACAACGTGAGGCTTGTTGCGTCCGGTGAACCTGCACCGCCGTTGATGTAGTCGCCGGTTGCCGACGTAGCCCCTTCGACCGTTGCGGAGGAGTCAGTTTCATCAGCCAACCAACTACCTCTCACTTGTCAATCTTCGTTGCATCTCTACAACTCTTCTCGCCCAAAAGCTGCACAACCCCGCGTCCCAACCAACTGGTTGGGTTGCTACACTCCTGCGATGCGCACTGGCATCTTCCTGAGTTATGCCGGCGGCTTCAAAGAGGCTGCCGACCAAGTCGTCGAACTGGAGAAGGTGGGCATCGACATCGCCCTGGTCGCCGAGGCGTACTCCTACGATGCGATCAGCCAGCTCGGCTACCTCGCCGCCAAGACCTCCACCATGGAGCTCGGCACCGGGGTGGTCCCGATCTACACCCGCACGCCGGCCCTGATGGCCATGAGCGCGGCCGGCGTCGACTATGTGTCCGACGGCCGGTTCCGCCTCGGCATCGGCACCTCAGGCCCGCAGGTCATGGAAGGCTTCCACGGCGTACCGTTCGACGCGCCGTTGGGCCGCACCCGTGAGGTGGTGGAAATCTGCCGCAAGGTGTGGCGTCGCGAGAACCTGGATTACGACGGCAAGTACTACCAGCTGCCACTGCCCGCCGACCGCGGCACCGGCCTGGGCAAATCGCTGCATCTGATCAATCACCCTGTCCGTGAGCGCATTCCGATCACCATCGCGGCACTGGGGCCGAAGAACGTCGAGCTGACCGCCGAGATCGCCGAGGGCTGGCAACCGGTGTTCTACCTCCCGGAGAAGGCCGACGACGTGTGGGGCGACGCCCTGCGGGCCGGGGCCGCCAAGCGTGATCCGGCACTCGGGCCACTGGACGTCATGGTCAGCGCCAGCCTGGCCATCGGCGACGACGTCGAGGACCGACTCGCCTGGGCGAAACCCCAACTGGCGCTGTATATCGGTGGCATGGGCGCACGCGGGCAGAACTTCTACCACAAGCTGGCCACCCGGTACGGCTACGGCGAGGTGGCCGACCACATCCAGGACCTGTTCCTGGCGGGCAAGAAGGCCGAGGCCATCGCGGCCGTGCCCGACGACCTGGTGCGCAACGTGTCGCTGGTCGGGCCGAAGGGATTCGTCAAGGAGCGGCTCGCCGCCTACGCCGAAGCCGGGGTGACGACGATGCTGGTGCACCCGCTGG
The DNA here is from genome assembly GCF_053600815.1 of Mycobacterium sp. NPDC004974. Classification (NCBI taxonomy): domain Bacteria; kingdom Bacillati; phylum Actinomycetota; class Actinomycetes; order Mycobacteriales; family Mycobacteriaceae; genus Mycobacterium; species Mycobacterium sp. NPDC004974. The sequence continues at coordinate 461,867 of NZ_JBSGAQ010000004.1, forward strand.
CCACCGATACCGCCGAGACCGTGAAGTTCTGCGAGGAGCTCGTCTCGCTCACCCAGTAGGGCCGGAGCGCGGGCGGTGGTACGGCCACCCGTCGCAAATTTGACGGTTCTCGAAATTGCAGTACCCGACTACTCACATCACCTCCCCTGGGAGAAGTGACCATCAACCGGTCACACCGCCCCAAGGGAGATGAGAGATGGTTCGTTCGTGCCTCGGCTGGGCCAGTAGGTTCGGCGCCGTCAGGCAGGCGTCTTGGGAGCCGGACGCTTGCCGAGTGCCGCATTCAGCAGCAACGATTCGAACAGCCGGTTCACGCCGTCCATCTCTTCTGGTTCGGTGACAGCCGCCGCGTGCGCGAAACCGTCGACAATCGCGCCGATCACCCGCGCCACCTGAACCGGGTCGTACTCCGCGGCGATCAACCCGCCCCGCTGCCCCTCGACGACCGAACGCGCGAGCGCGTCCGTCATCCGGGCACCCTGACGCGCGTAGCCCGCGCTCAGCTCCTGGTGCCGACGCGCGTCGATCGGCGCGGTCGCGACGAAACCGGCGAGTTCGGGATACTCGCGGTTGATCCGGATCGATTCGGCCAGCGCCGCACGCAGCAGTTCGTGCATCGAACGCGGCCCGGCCATCGCCGGTGCGGCACTGGCCAGGATCTTGCCGTAGACGTCGTCGCAAACCGCTTCGAACAACTTGTTTTTCGTGCCGAAGTGGTAGTAGACCGAGCCCGCCGTCACGCCGGCCACCTCGGCGATCTGGTTGTTGGTGGCCGGTCCGTAGCCGAACTCGGCGAAGCAGTGGCAGGCGGCGTCGATGACCCGTTGGCGGGTGTCGCCGCTGTCGATGCCCGCGGGCCGTCCCGGTCCGGTTCTGGCAGTCTTGGGCGCGCTCATCGGACCATCTTGACGCAGAGACACGGGGTCCGGGGTGACCACGTCAGTTGTCAACCGCGCTCCCGACCAACCGCCGCGCCTACTGCCCGATCCACTCCCGGGCCCGCGCGAGGGTGCCCGCCCGATCAAACGTGTCGGCCTCCCAAGTGGTGGACCGGACGTCGCCGCGGTCTCCGTAGCGGCGCATGATGTCGACGTGGTGCGGCAGACCGATAAACCGTTGCAGTGCTTCTCGGCTCGTCCAGACCGAGATCGACCCGCTGAGACCCGAAGCGGGCAGGCTCCACAACCACAGCCCGACCGCGCCCGGCATGGCATACCAACCTTCCCGCATCCGCATCCCGTTGTAGGCGACGCCCGGCAGATGCCTCAGAGAATGCGCGGCATATTCGGTCACGCTTACGACGACCGGCCCGTCGTCGGCGGCGGGCCCGGGCATCCAGGAGACGATCAGCGGTCGGACGACGGCTGAGGCGAGGTTGTTGATCGAAGACATGCCATCACGATCGCTCCTAGTATTGGTATATGTCAGGGTCCAATAGTGGAGGCATTCAGCAGACCAATTTTGCTGATGCCGGATTTCCCCCGGATCTTCTGGTCGCCCTGGATCGGACGTCGCGCGACGGGCTCGCGGTGCAGTTGCAACATCAACTCCGCGTGGGAATACAGCAGGGCCGGCTCGCGGCAGGGTCACTCCTACCGCCGTCCCGCGCGCTGGCAGCACAGCTCGACGTGGCCCGCAGCGTCGTCGTCACCGCCTACGAACATCTGGTCGCCGATGGCTACCTGACCGGACGCCAAGGTTCCGGAACGAGGGTCAAACAGGTTGCCCCACAACCATCTCCGCACGTACGTCGCGCGCGGGATCCGGTCGCGCCGTTGGGCGGCGGCCTGCCGGACGCCGCATTGTTTCCGCGTACCGAATGGCTGCGGCACTACCGCAACGCTCTCACCGAGGTGCCCAACGCCCAGCTCGGCTACCCCGGCCCGCTCGGAACTCGCCCGCTGCGCGAAGCCCTCTCCGATTACCTGGCCCGGGTACGCGGAGTTGCGACCACGCCCGACCGGATGATCGTCACATCGGGTCTCACACAGGGGATCGTGCTGCTGGCCCGGTCACTGCGGGCGCGGGGATGCCACACCCTCGCCGTCGAGGACCCATGTTTCGGATTTCACCGCGACGCCATCGCACGCGCCGGACTGCGCGCGGTGCCGGTACCGGTCGACGAGAACGGGCTCGAGGTCGCGAGATTGGCCGAACTCGACGTCGACGGCGTGCTGGTGACTCCCGCCCACTCGTATCCAACCGGTGTCGTCCTCGCCGCGGACCGCAGGGCAGCGCTGATCGAATGGTCCCGCGACCGGAACACGCTGATCATCGAAGACGACTACGACGCCGAATTCCGTTACGACAGAAGTCCTGTCGGCGCCCTGCAGGGACTCGACCCGGATCACGTAGCCTATGCGGGCTGCGTGAGCAAAACGCTGACTCCCGCCCTGCGACTCGGTTGGATGGCACTGCCGCCCTGGCTGGTGGAGTCCGCGGCGGCCGAAAAACTGTACGACGACATGGGCAACTCCGCGCTCGAACAACTTGCCCTGTCCCGGTTCATCGGCACTGGCGGGTTGACTCGCCACCTGCGGCGGGTGCGCCCGATGTATCGCCGGCGACGCGACGCCATGCTCGCGGCGATCAGCGCGTCGATGCCTCAGACGCAGCCGACGGGAATCGACGCCGGCCTGCACGTCTACCTTCGGCTGCCGGGCAACTCGGACGAGGACACCGTCGTGGCCACCGCCCGGGGTCAGGGACTGCGCCTGGACGGCGCACGCTGGAATTGGGCCGACCCCGATTCAGCGCCGCCGGCCCTGGTGATCGGATACGGCGCACTGGGCGAGGCCGCCATCCGCGACAGCATCAGTCGGCTCGCGTCGATCCTCACCTGATCGACGGGGCGTCAGACCTGCTCTCCGCGTCTGCCAAGGGCAGCACGCCGTCGATGGTGGCCACCACGACCGAAGCAGCCATCGCATCGCAGCCAAGGAACAGACCACGATCGCTGTGGCCGGCGAGCGCCTCGGCGTCGCGACGCTGCCGGCACAGTCCGGTCGCCGTGGCATTCCATTGCACGCTGGTCTGCTGCCAACTGCTCTTCCGCGCCAGGACGACCGCGCCGCAGTTGCGACACGACACCGGCATCATCGGGAATTCTTCGAGCCGAGGGTCGAGACGGACGGTCATCGTGCCGGCTGGGTGGTGGCGCCGGCAGCGATGTTTTCTTCGATCTCCTGAGTCCAGACATGCTGCGCGCTCGTGGTGTCGATCTCGTATTCGAACCGGTCGACCATGTCGGCGGCCACATCGGCAGCGTCGACGTAGAACTGTTCGTACCATCGACGCAGCTGGTACACCGGCCCGTCTTCCTCGCACAGCAACGGGTTGTCGATGCGGGCCTTGGTTTTCCAGATCGCCACGTCTTGTTCGAAACCGATCTTGACCCAGTCTCCCAGCGCGACGGCGCTCTGCATGGCCAGCTCGTCGGACACCCCTTCGGCCTTCTTGACGATGATGCCGTATTGCAGGACAAACGAATTCGCGTCGATCGGATAGTGGCAATTGATCAGCACGCTGTGATGATCGGCCTCGACGTAGTGGTACGTCAGATCATCGATCATGAAGGCCGGTCCGTAGTACGACGCCACCGAGGTGGTGCCGAGCATCGTCGCGCCCCCGACATCGTGGCGGTCGGCACGGGTATTGGCATTCATGTACTGCGTTGCGATGTGGCCTTCGAAGATGTTCTTGAAGTGCGTGGGCAGTGATCCGTGCACGTAGAAGAAGTGCGCCATGTCCACCACGTTGTCCACGAGCTCACGGCAGTTGGCGTTGACGACCGTTGTGTACCAATGCCAATCGGTCCACTGGTCGCTGGTGGCACCTTCGATGCGCGGAATCGTCACGTCGGCCGGCGGCGGATTGCCCTCCGGGTCGTTCCAGACGAACAGCATCCCGTCCTGCTCAAGGGTCGTCCAGGTGGCGGTGCGAGCCAGTCGCGGAGCGCGCCTGCCGTACGGCACGTTCTTGCAGCGACCGTCACCGCCCCACCGCCAGTCATGGAAGGGACAGGCGATCTCATCGCCCTTGACCTGGCCTTGGGCCAGGTCACCACCCATGTGCCGGCAGTATCCGTCGAGCACGTTGATCTTGCCGTCGCCGCCGCGGAAGATGACGAGCTTCTTGCCGAACACGTTGATTCCGTGGGGTTTCCCGTCGCCGAGGTCGCGGGTCAAACCCAGGCAGTGCCAGCCCCGCGCGAAGCGTCCCGGCGGCGCTTCGGCTTCTATCTGGCGCACCTCGTACTCGGATTCCATCGTCATCGGGGACCCCCTCCGAAATTTCGCGGCGACCGTTACTCACGTCTCAATACGGTCTAACACCGAGATGGCCCACTGGTGCCAAAAGTCCCACTGGCAGGGATCAAAATCCGACTTGACGCAGACATCTAGCCGCCGACCTGCGGTAGCTCGTCGGCGGCGATCTCACACGGACTCTCGCCTGCCGGTGCCGCCGTCTGCGCGGCCGGCGGGGTCGGGACCCCGGGCGCAGCAACCGCGGCGGCGGGCCGCGGTTCGGACTGCGGTTCGACGGCGGTGTCGGCAGGCGCCGGTACGGCGGTCGAATCCGCCTCGACCGCCTGATCATCGGCGGCCGCGTCCGAGTCGGTGTCCTCCTCGGCAGCATCTTCGGCGGTCTCGTCATCGCGGTCTTCGTCCTCGTCGCTCGATTCGTCGAGGCTGTCCGCATCATCGGCACCATCGGCCGGGTCAGCGATCTCCGGTGTGTCGAGCTGCCCGGGCAGCGAGGTGTCGGCGCTCGACCCCAGCGATCCGTCCGCGGTTGATCCGATCAGCCCGCCGAACAAGTCGGCGAGTTGTTGACCGAGGCCGGACACCCCGGATCCCATGCCTGACAACCCGGCCCCGGGCAGTCCGCCACCCGGCGGCGAGCCCCATCCGGCGGCCGGATCGGCTGCGGCGGGATTGGTCGCCGGCGGTATCACAGGGGTCACCGGATCGATCGCCGGCGGTGCGAGAGTTGGTGCCGTAGAGGCAATCTGAGGGGCCGGCGGCGGCAGGCTCACCGCGCCGGCCGGGGACGTCCACGACGCCGGGCCGGAACCGGCCGACGGTACGAATCCCGCGGGAACCGACCCGGCACTGCCCACCCGTGGATCCGCCAGAGCCACCGCGCCGATCCGCGGTGTCAACGACGGTCCGAGATCGCCGGGTATCTCGAACACCGGAGCCGGGCCATCGGCGAGAGCCGCGATCGCCGCGGCGTAGGCGTCGGCCACCGCAGCGGTCGCCGAGCGCATCGCCGGCACCCAGTCGGCGCCGATGTCGTTGGCGACAAACGGTTTCACCTGCGCGTCGATCAGTTCACTGGCTGCGTCGCGATCTCCGAGCCCCGCCCGCACGATGCGCGCCGCGGCCAACCAGTCCTGGCGTTGTGCCGCGCATCGTGCCTCGATCCGCTCGGTCACGGCAACCTTGGTGTCGACTGCCCGCCACAACTGCTCATGCAGTGCGGCCAGGGTGTCGGCGGCCCTGCGCACGGCGGCGACCGCCTGCTGGGCCGCGCCGCCCTGGCGGTGCAGAAACTCCCGCGCGGCCTGTGCGCCGCGTCCCTGCCATGCCTGCTCGAGTGCGGTCAGCTGATCGTCCTGCAGCCGCAGTGCCTGTTCGGCCGACTCCGCGACCGCCGCCAGCGCCGTGCAGTCGGCGTCCAGCGTCCGCAGGTCCAGGCCGTCCTCCGTGCCGTACCAGTCCTGCACCTGGCCGACGTGCGCGGTGAGGTCCGGATGCTGGTAGCCCACAAGGCCGCAGGCCGACACGAACTCGGCAAAAGTCTCGACCGCAGGCTGCCCCTGATCCAAACGTCGTGCGACATCACCGATTTGGGCCACGTCTCAGCCCACCCGGGCGGCCGCGCCGGCATCTGCAGCGAGGTAACGGTCAGTGGTGTTCCGCAGTACCGCAACAACCTCGCCTGCCGCCCGGGCCCACTGGAGAAGTGGCGCGATCCGCTCTTCGAGCGCGGCCCGCAGCGACTCACCCGACGCGGTGTGCACCCGGCCGGCCGTCGCGCCGTCGAACCGCAGCCGCACCTGGGCGCCGGCCTCTATGATCTCGGCGGCAGCACCGAATTGTCGTGCCACCTGCAGAAGCGCCTCGGCGTCGACGCGCGCGGCAGTTACATCTCCCATGCCCGGTTTAGACGCAACCGGGCGCTGTTCGGTTCCCTCAGGCTGAGTGGCCGCTGACCGACTCGGCCACCCGCACCGCGACCAGTCGGGCCGTGTTCTCGTCGGCGGCCTCGACCATCACCCGGACCACCTGCTCGGTGCCCGAGGGCCGCAACAGGATTCGGCCGGTGTCGCCGAGTTCGGCCTCGGCCTGGGCGACCGCGGACTGCACGGACGGTGCCTTTGCCACCGCGGCCTTGTCGTCGACCGCAACGTTGATCAGAACCTGCGGCAGCGTGCGCATCGGCTCGGCAAGGCCGGCCAAGGTGGTGCGGGTCTGCGCCATCCGCGACATCAGCCGCAGGCCGGTGACGATGCCGTCACCGGTCGTGCCCAGGCCGGGCAACACGATGTGGCCGGACTGTTCACCACCGAGCGAGAACTCGCCGGCCCGCAGTTCCTCCAGCACGTAGCGGTCCCCCACACCTGTGGTGCGGACCTCGATACCGGCCGCCCGCATGGCCAGGTGCAATCCCAGATTGCTCATCACCGTGGCCACCAACGTGTCGGAGGCCAACTCGCCGGCTTCCCGCATGGCCAGCGCGAGCACGACCATGATCGCGTCGCCGTCGATGACCCGGCCTCCGGCGTCCACCGCCAGACACCGGTCGGCATCGCCGTCGTGGGCCAGCCCCAGATCGGCGCCGTGCTCGACGACGGCGGCCTGCAGGACCTCCATGTGGGTCGATCCGCAGCCGTCGTTGATGTTGAGCCCGTTGGGTTCGGCGTTGATCGCGATGACGTTCGCTCCAGCGGCCCGGTAGGCGCGCGGACCGGCCGTCGAGGCGGCACCGTGGGCACAGTCGACGACCACGGTGAGGCCTTCCAACCGGGTGGTGACGGCCTTGGCGGCGTGGCGCAGGTAGCGGTCCATCGCGTCCTCGGCGTCGAGCACCCGGCCGATGCCTGCCCCCGTCGGACGCAGGCCCGGGCCACCGTTGACGAGCTCCTCGATGCGGTCCTCTGCGGCGTCGTCGAGCTTGTGCCCGCCGGGACCGAAGATCTTGATGCCGTTATCGGGCATCGGGTTGTGCGACGCAGAGATCATCACACCGAAATCAGCGTCATACGCACTGGTCAGGTAGGCCACGGCAGGTGTCGGCAGCACGCCGGCCCGAAGCACATCGACACCCTCGCTGGTGATACCGGCGATCACCGCGGCTTCCAGCATCTCGCCGCTGGCCCGCGGATCACGACCCACCACGGCGACCCGCCGGCTGCGTCCCGCCGAATTGCCGAGACGCCGTGCCGCCGCCGAACCGAGTGCAACTGCCAGTTCAGCAGTCAGATCGCGATTGGCGACTCCGCGCACCCCATCGGTGCCGAACAGTCGACCCATGCCCTCAAACTTCTCATAATTGGCTGTCTGAAACACAACCGACGAGGTCAGCGACCATCCCGGGGCTCAATTGATACGCCATCGTGATACTCGACTGTGTCATCACCGCGTCCCCACCCGCGGGCTGATTCGCGGGCGGGGATCGGCGACAAATCGTTAGCTGCCGTCAGTGCCTGACGACGAGTGGGTGCCTCCCGGCGTCATCGGGGGTGCCGTCGTCGGCGCGAGGCTGTGCGGCGCGGTCCCCTGCGGGGCGTTACCCGGCAGCTCAGCCGTGCCGTTCTGGCTGAACGAGATGGTCCCGAGGTTGTTGGTGCAGACGACATGGTCGGTACCGTTCGCGTCGACCCCCTGAACGGCGGTGGTCAGCGATGCGGTGTCGGTGTTCTCGCACACCCCCGCCGCGATCTGGGCGGCTGCGGCGTCGTCGATATTCTCCAGAACCGAGACGGTGCCGAGCGTGAGATTCACCTTGCCGTCGCCGGCCGTGTTCGGCGCCGCGTGCGCGATACCCAGCCCGACGGTAAACAGCAGCGACCCGCCGAGCATCGCGCCCGCAGTCGCCGTCTTCACGAAGTTCCCCACAATTACTCCTTCCGGTGGGAAAGCGGCATCCGGTCCCCCGACGTCGGTACGACGTCTACCGGTGGCAGGAAGGTCCTGCGGGCACAACCCTGCTGACACAAAGCAGCCCCCTGCTCTCCACCCAGTGGTCTTCCACTCCGCGGCGGTCCTCAAACGAGAATCTGCGAGAAAGTTGCCTCAGGTGAGCATCTGCCGAGGTCATCGGCCCGAAATTCGTCGCCAGGAACACGGGCGATGACGCCGGTTTCTACCTCAGGGTCGTGCAGAGCGAGGAGAACAGCCCTGGCGTAGAAAGCGGCGGCGCCCGAACCGGCGACGGCCCGGGGGCACACAAAACAAACCCGCCGGGTGTGTACAAAACAAACCCGCCGGGTGTGTACAGGACACACCCGGCGGGTTCGTTCGGCCGTAAGGCGACAGATCAGCGCTTGCTGTACTGAGGCGCCTTGCGGGCCTTCTTGAGGCCGTACTTCTTGCGCTCGATGGCACGCGGGTCACGCGTCAGGAAGCCGGCGCGCTTGAGGGCGGGCCGGTCCTCCGGCTGCACCAGGATCAGCGCACGGGCGATCGCCAGACGCAGGGCGCCTGCCTGGCCCGAGGGGCCGCCACCATCGAGGTGGGCGAAGATGTCGAACTGCTCGAGGCGGTCGACGGTCACCAGCGGGGCCTTGATCAGCTGCTGGTGCACCTTGTTCGGGAAGTAGTTCTCCAGGGTGCGGCCGTCCAGGTTGAACTGGCCGGTGCCGGGCACCAGGCGAACCCGCACCACGGCCTCCTTGCGGCGGCCGACGGTCTGGATCGGGCGGTCGATGATGACCGGCTCGCGGTGCTCCTGCTCCACCACCTCGACGCTTTCGGTCACGGCTTCGACGACGTCGCCGTTCTCAATCGTTTCGGTCACTGGGCCACCTGCTTGATCTCGTACGGAACCGGCTGCTGCGCGGCGTGCGGATGATCCGGACCGGCGTAGACCTTGAGCTTCTTCTGAATCTGCCGACCGAGCTTGGTGTGGGGCAACATGCCGATGATCGCGTTCTCGACGACGCGGGTCGGGTGCTTCTCCAGCAGCTGGCCGATGGTGCGCTTGCGCAGACCGCCCGGGTAACCCGAGTGGCTGTAAGCGAACTTCTTGGTGAGCTTGTCGCCGCTGACGGCGATCTTCTCGGCGTTGATGACGATGACGAAATCGCCACCATCGACATTCGGCGTGAATGTCGGCTTGTGCTTGCCGCGGAGCAACTTGGCTGCTTCGACGGCGAGCCGGCCGAGCACCACGTCCTGGGCGTCGATGACGTACCACTGATGCGTGGTGTCACCCGCCTTCGGCGTGTACGTAGGCACAGCGCATACCTCTTCTATCTCGGGTTGATTCCCAGGCTGACCCGGGGTGCCGGTCGCGGCGCATGCATTCAGCCCTCCCGGCGACCGACGTTGACCCGGGAGAACCGCCCAATGGGCAGCACACACCAACGGAGCAGCTTACCGGTCGGCGTCGGGGCAGGTCAAAACGCCCTTGCGGGCCTCGCGCGGAGGCTGGGCCGCAAAGCCCCGCCTCAGGTCACCCGGCGTTCAACGCCGCTCCTAGAGAACTCACACCACAGCCGCATCGCAACTCCCAGATTCCAGGCGTGCACTGGGGTGGCCGATGGCATTGACAACACCCAACTGGAGGAACGAAGGGCTCAGCACCGTGACTGCCGAAATGAACTTCAGCATCCGAAGGATTGCAGCAATCGCCGGCGGAGGCGCCGTGGCGACGCTGGCGTGGTTGAGCGCGACGCCGGCCGACCACAGCGCCCCGGTGGCCTTCCACTCGCCCCCGCCTCCCCCCACCGTGGCCTCGGCGTCCATGACATTGGGCGCCACAACGACAACGGGTGTACGGGCGCCGCTGGCCATGGCGACGGCGAAGGCGCATCCGAACATCACCGGCCCGGCGGCATTGCCGTCAGAGGAGGCCGCCCTGCCCTGAGGGGCGGCCGTCACCGAGGCCGGTCTAGTGCTTCTTCTCGGCCTGCGCCTGGTCCTGCGCGGCCTGCTGTTGGGCAGCCTGGATCGCCGCGCGGCCCTCCGGGCTGGCCGCGGAGCTACCAGGTCCGGTGGCCGATGCCACTGTCTTGTCGCAGTTGAGGGACACCAGCGTCTGCTTGGTCGCCGAGCCCGAGGTGTTGGGCGGCGGCTGCACCGTGCGGTCCTGTTGACGGGTGACGACGCAGTCCGACCAGGATTCGCGGTCGCCGACCGTCGTTTCCACCACCGGTGAGTACCCGGCTCCGCTGAGAGCGCCCGATGCGTCGCTGTACTTCTGGCCGACGACGTCGGGCGACGATGCGTGTGCGACGCCGCTCATGGCGAGAGCCGCCAGCGGAGCTGCGAAGGCTACCGCCACTCCGCGAGTGCGCGCTGACATACGTTCCACCACAACCTATTTCGCAACCGGAGGGATGGTCGCCGTGACCGTGCTGCCGAGTTTCATCGGGCCGACCACGGGCTGGGTGAACACGGTATTCGTCGGCGCATCACCAGATCCGGCGAGCGGGGTGCTCTGCCCCGCAGGCAATCCCTCGGGATGCCCGAACGCGAACGCCGCCATCGCCGAGATGGCGGCGACGCCAAGTAACAGACTTGTTACCTGCATCCGGCTGTGCCCCTTGAGTTTCAGCTGCCCCTCATCTGCGCTCATGGCACATATGTGACGCCCGAATTCTGTAGGGCACCCCGTCACCGGGCTGTGTAATTGCTGAGGGAAATTCCGAGCTCTACGCCGGCATTCTCACGGCGTCAGGACACCCGGTCCTGCTGGTCGGGCACCACGCTTCCGTCCGGACGGTGCAGCGGGGCTTCCTTACCGCTGGGCTCGATGTAGCCCTCGGTCGCGCACTCGTACGCGTCGCCCTGTTTCTTCTTCGGATCGATGAACATCGGATTCACCAACCAGCGACCGTCGGCGTTGTCATAGGCCGAGCACATCAACTCGGTCTTGTTGCGGTTGAGCACCAGGCGCAGGGCGGTGGCATCGGTGAGGAACGTGACGTCGGTGTCGGAGTCCCCGGCACCGAACGCCGCGCGCTTGGGCTCGGCCAGCTGCTCGAACGCGGCGGGCCCCTTGACTCCGAAGACGTCCTCATTGACCCGGCACCGCTTGCCCTCGATGTACGGGATGGCTGTCTCGCCGCCGCAGGGCACCATCTTCGAGGTGAGCACCCCGCCGTCGAGTTCGGTCCGCACCCCCATCACCTTGTCGGGGGTGAAACCGAGGTCGGCCGCCCACACCCGGACCACCTGTTCCGGCGATGCCGAGATCACTCGCACGTCGAAGCCGTTGGCGCGCAACGTTTCCACCAGATCCCGCATCTGCGGGTAGTAGCGCACCCAGCCGGTCTCCTCGCCGCTGCCCACCTTCTGCTCGGTGCCCTCGGGCGCATCCAGGTTCTCCTTGCGCGCGGCTTCGGCGAAACCGGTCAGCTCGGACTCCGACCAGCCGGCCAGCATCTGCGCGTTCCATGCATACGCCGGTTCGAACCGGCGGGCGTTGAACCCGGCGAACGCCGGCTCATCCGCCCGTGTCTTCGCCTCGGTGTAGACCGACAGCAGTTCATCGGCGCACCCGAGATCGGTGTTGGTCGGCATCGGCTGGCCCGGTGTGGCCGCGGCGCACGCCTTGGACAGCGCGGCGGTGGCCTGCGGGGTCAGAAATTCACTGGTGGTCGACCAGTCACCGCCTGCCGGTGCCCGCACCTTGCCGTTGCGCACCATCCAGAAGAACGTCGCGTCGCCGATGTCGTTCTTGACCAGCGTGTTGTCCCAGTCGAACAGCGCGAGCGGTGCACCGTCGGCCACCGAGCCGTTGGCCCCGCAGGTCCCCAGATCCGCGAGCATCGCGTCGATGCGGTCCCGGTTGTCGCCGTACCAACCGGGGTTCTCTGCCAGCGTGCGACAGGAGGCGGCGGGAGTCGCCGGGTCCTTCTCGGACGTGCCCGACGACTGCGCCGACTCGGTGCCGGAGCCGCACCCGGCGACGGTCAGCGCCGCCGTCACGGCAGCGACAAGGAGGGACAGTGGTGCGCGTGAGGTCATCAAGGGGGTTCCTGTCAGGTGAGTTCGACTAGGTCAATTCGGCGAGGCCCGGGGTGCCGAGCGCCGAGGTCCGTGAGGTGTCCTTCAGGTCGACGCCGGAGCGGCCCAGCGCCAGCGCACCGTCGACCAATCCGGCTGCCACCCGTGCGGCTTCGGCATATCCCAGGCCGTCGGGCGGGTGGATGTTGGAGATGCAGTTGCGGTCGGCGTCGGTACGGCCAGGCATCGGCAGGTGAGTGAGGTAGATGCCGAGGCTGTCGGCCACACTCAGACCGGGCCGCTCCCCGATGACGACGAGCACCGTCCGCATGTGGGCCCGGGCCGCGACGTGGTCACCGAGGGCGACGCGGGCCTGCGTCGCGATCACCGGCGGGGCCAGCGTGTAGCGATCCTGTAGCTCGGCCACCAACGCCGCCAGCAGCGTCGCACCGTGACGATCCAGTGCGGTCGGCGACAACCCGTCGGCCAGGACGAAGCCGATGTCGGCCGGGGTGTCCGGCACCTGCATGCCCTCGGCGGGTTCCCGCCCCAGATCGGGCCGGCGCAGATACTCGTCGCGTGAGGTGGCTTTGCTGGTCACCACGGTCGGCTCACCGATCCCCACCGCCCGGACCTCGCCGGAGAGTTTGTCGACATCCAACGGCACGTGCACAGCATCACGGGCCGCGGCATGCGCCGCGGCCAGTTCGAGCACCCGGCGCGTCGGCAGTGCGTTGCCGGCCCGGCCCAGCCCGATCCTGGCTTGGGTGGTCTTGCGCAGCTCGTCCCAGAACTCTTGAACCGCAATCTCGTTGGGACTCATGACGTCTCCGCGGAAGTCAGGGACCGCAGCACCGAACGCTCCAGGTCGAACGGGGTCAGCTTGCCGGAGTCGTCGACCATCCCGACGCTGCGCAGCCATGCCTCGAACTCGGCGGCCGGCCGCAGCCCCAGGGTGCGCCGGGTGGTCAGCACGTCGTGGAACGACAAGCTCTGGTAGCCGAGCATCACGTCGTCGGCGCCCGGCACGGTAATGACGAAGGCCACTCCGGCCGCGGCCAACAACGTCAGCAGGTTGTCCATGTCGTTCTGGTCGGCCTCAGCGTGGTTGGTGTAGCAGACGTCGACACCCATCGGCAGGCCGAGCAACTTGCCGCAGAAGTGATCTTCCAGGCCCGCCCGGATGATCTGCTTGCCGTCGTAGAGGTACTCCGGCCCGATGAACCCCACAACCGTGTTGACCAGGAGCGGCTGCAGATCCCGGGCCACCGCGTAGGCACGGGCCTCCAGCGTCTGCTGATCCACCGGCTTGCCGCCGACACCCAGATGTGCGCCGGAACTGAGCACCGAGCCCTGCCCGGTCTCGAGGTACATGACGTTGTCGCCGACGGTTCCGCGGCGCAGGCTACGCGCCGCCTCATTGCCCTCCCGGAGCAACTGCAGGTTCACCCCGAATGCGGAGTTGGCGCCCTCGGTGCCCGCCACGGACTGGAACATCAGGTCCACCGGCGCCCCGGCCTCGACCAACCCGATCGTGGTGGTGACATGGGACAACACGCAGGACTGTGCGGGAATGTCGTAGCGCGTGCGGATCGAATCGAGCAGATACAGCAGATCCGCGGTGGCCTGCGGCGAGTCGGTGGCCGGGTTGATCCCGATCACCGCATCACCGCAGCCCAGCAGCAGCCCGTCGAGCACCGCCGCGGCGATCCCGCGGGGGTCATCGGTCGGGTGGTTGGGCTGCAGCCGGGTGGCCAGGGTGCCGCGCGCACCGACGGTGGTCCGGAACGCCGCGGTCACCTCCGCGGCGGCCGACACCGCGATCAGATCCTGGTTGCGCATGATCTTGCTGACCGCCGCAACCATTTCCGGGGTCAGTCCCGGTGCGACGGCGGCCAGCCGCTCGGCGCTGTGATCATGCGCCGCGGTGTCCATCAGCCAGTCCCGGAGCCCGCCGACGGTCAGATGCGAGATCTCCGAAAAGGCTTGCCGGTCATGGCTGTCCATGATCAGTCGGGTGACCTCGTCGGTGTCGTAGGGCACCAGTTCCTCGTTGAGGAAAACCTCCAGCGGCAGGTCCGCGAGCACCCAGGCGGCCGCGGCGCGTTCACCGTCGTGCTCGGCCGCGCAGCCGGCGAGCTGATCGCCGGAGCGCAGCGGGGTGGCCTTGGCCATCACCTCGACCAGACCGTCGAAGCTGTAGGTCACCCCCGAAACCTGCTGGTGGTACTTCATTTCAGGGCACTCTCCGCTTCTGCGAGCATCGCGAACTCCTCGTCGGGCGAGTTGGCCACCAGACGATGGCGGCTGTAGAGCGCGAAGTAGAGCATGAACGCGCAGAACACAGCCAGGCACAGACCCGCGGCCACCGGGCTGACCACGAAGGTCGCGATCAGTGCCACGACCGCGATGACCAGGGCGAAGCCCGTGGTGACGATCCCGCCCGGGGTGCGGTACGGCCGCGGCATGTTGGGCTCGCGCACCCGCAGCACGATGTGGCTGATCATCATCAGCACGTAGCTCAGGGCCGCACCGAAGACCGCCATGTTCAGGATCAGATCACCGTGACCGGTCAGCGACAGCAGGAAGGCGACGACACCCGGGACGATCAACGCCAGCGTCGGGGCCTTGCGCTTGTTGGTCACCGACAACCTCGTGGGCAGGTAACCGGCCCGCGACAGCGCGAAGGTCTGCCGCGAGTAGGCGTAGATGATCGAGAAGAAGCTCGCGATCAGCCCGAACAGGCCGATGTAGTTGACCGCCTTGGCGGCCATACCGGTCCCGCCGAGGGCCTGCACCAGCGGATCGTCCACAGTCGACATCGCTTCCGCCCCACCGGCTCCCGTGGTCAGGAACAGCACCGTGACGCAGGTGAGGATCAGGACCGTCATCGCGGCGATGATTCCGCGCGGCACGTTGCGCTCCGGGTTGGCGGTCTCCTCAGCGGCCAGCGGGACGCCCTCGACGGCCAGGAAGAACCAGATGGCGAACGGGATCGCCGCCCAGATGCCCAGGTAGCCGTGCGGCAGGAAGCTCGAAGCACCGGCCGCGGCGGCGTCGGGGGCGATGTTGGTCAGGTTGGCGACGTCGAAGCTCCCGATGGCGCTCACGGCGAAGATGACCAGGCCCAGCAGCGCGATCGCGGTGATGACGAACATCAGCCGCAACGCCTCACCGACGCCGGCGAGGTGGATGCCGATGAAGATGACGAACGCCGCCAGGTAGACCCACCAGCCCTTGTGAATGCCGAACAGACCAAGGGATTCGACGTAGCCGCCGATGAAGGTGGCGATCGCGGCCGGCGCGATCGAGTACTCGATCAGGATCGCGGTGCCGGTGGCAAAACCGCCCCAGGGGCCCAACGCGCGACGGGCGAACGTGTACCCGCCGCCGGCCGCGGGCAGTGCCGAGGACAGCTCGGCCAAACCCAGCACCATGCAGAAGTACATCGCGGCGATGACCACCACGGCGATCAGCAGACCGCCGAAGCCGCCCTGCTCGAGGCCGAAGTTCCAGCCCGAAAAGTCGCCCGACACCACGTAACTGACGCCCAGACCGGCCAGCAGCAGCCAGCCCGCGCTTCCGGATTTGAGCTGACGTTTCTGTAGGTAGTCAGCGCTCTCCAGGTGTTCTTCCACACCCGCCATTTCAAACTCCTTCATTTGCAACGCTTTTATCTTCGGCGACGCCGGCCTTCCGTGCCGGGCCAATCGCGTTAAAGGTCTGTAAACCAACCTTTGAGTAAGAAGTATCACCCTGCGGACGAAATTTGTCCAGCGTCACAGCTGGACCGAATCACGTTGTCCGCCAATGCCATTAACAAACAGGTCGACACGACGACGCCGCGAGGAGGCCGTCCGGCCACTCGCGCCATCGTCCGTCTGTCATCGGCTACCGATAGTCGATGACGATCCGACCGTCGATCTGCCCACGTTCCATCCGGTCGAATACGTCGTTGATCTGATCGAGTGAGGTTGTCTCCACGATCGGATGGATCAGGCCGCGGTGGTAGAAGTCGAGGGCTTCCACCATGTCTTGCCGCGAACCCACGATCGAGCCGCGGATCGTCAGCCCCTTGAGCACGATGTCGAAGATCGGTGCCGGGAAGTCTCCCGGCGGCAGCCCGACGAACACGATCGTGCCACCGCGGCGGGCCAGCCCGATGGCCTGGCCGAACGCCTGCGGATGGACCGCCGTCACCAGCACGCCGTGCACGCCGCCGGTGGCTTTCTGCACCTCGGCCACGGCGTCGGACGTCCGGGCGTTCACCGTCACCTCCGCGCCGAGGCGACCGGCCAGTTCCAGCTTGGCGTCGTCGATGTCGATCGCGACCACCCGCAGACCCATCGCGCGGGCATACTGCACCGCGACGTGCCCCAGTCCCCCGACCCCGGAGATCGCCACCCATTGGCCGGGCCGGGTGTCGGTCACCTTCAGGCCCTTGTAGACCGTCACCCCGGCACACAGGACGGGCGCCACCTCGACCGGGTCGGCGCCGTCCGGGATCCGGGCGGCGTAGGCGGCGTTGACCAACATGTAAGAGCCGAAGCTGCCGTCGACGCTGTAGCCGCCGTTGCGCTGCTGTTCACAGAGGGTCTCCCAGCCGGTGCGGCAGTACTCACAGGTGCCGCAGGCCGACCACAGCCAGGCGTTGCCGACCTTGTCGCCGACCTTCAGGTCGGCCACACCGGGCCCCAGCGCCACCACGGTGCCGTAGCCTTCGTGGCCCGGTACGAACGGCGGGCTCGGCTTCACCGGCCAATCGCCGTGTGCGGCATGGAGGTCGGTGTGACACACGCCGGAGGTCTCCAGCTTGACCAATGCCTCACCCGGTCCGGGCGTCGGCAGGTCGAGCTCGGAAACCTGCAGCGGTGCACCGAATTCGGTGACCACCGCCGCGCGCATCCGGCCGGCACTGTTGGCGCCGACGCTGTCGTCGAGAGTCTGGGTCATGAGTCGGTCCCATCGTTGAAAGGTGTTGCTGGCAGCCGTTTTTTGTTGTTATTCGGTTATCCGATCCGCTGGCAGCACCGGCACGTACCGGCGCTGCCAGCGCGGCAGCATGACGACCTTTCCGGGCCGGACCCGTCGACCTGACGGCCTAGAAGAAGCCCTGGGCCTTGTTGGCGTAGCTCACCAGCAGGTTCTTGGTCTGCTGGTAGTGGTCGAGCATCATCTTGTGGTTCTCCCGGCCGATACCGGACTGCTTGTAGCCGCCGAACGCCGCATGCGCGGGGTAGGCGTGGTAGCAGTTGGTCCACACCCGGCCGGCCTTGATGTCCCGGCCGGCCCGGTAGGCGGTGTTGCCGTTGCGGCTCCACACGCCGGCACCCAGGCCGTAGAGGGTGTCGTTGGCGATCGAGATGGCGTCGTCGTAGTCCTTGAACGAGGTCACCGCAACGACCGGGCCGAAGATCTCCTCCTGGAACAGGCGCATCTTGTTGTGCCCGGTGAAGATCGTCGGCGCCACATAGAAACCGCCGTTGAGGTCGCCACCCAGATCGGCCCGCTCACCACCGGTGATCAGCTGGGCGCCTTCGGTTTTCCCGATCTCGATGTAGGACAGGATCTTCTCCAGCTGATCGTTGGAGGCCTGCGCGCCGATCATCGTCTCGGTGTCCAGCGGGTCACCCTGACGCACCGCCTTGGTGCGGATGGCGGCCAATTCGAGGAACTCGTCGTAGATGTCGGCCTGAATCAGCGACCGCGACGGGCAGGTGCACACTTCACCCTGGTTCAGGGCGAACATGGTGAACCCTTCCAGGGCCTTGTCCTGGAAATCGTCGGCAGCGGCCAGCACATCGGAGAAGAAGATGTTCGGGCTCTTGCCACCCAGCTCGAGCGTCACCGGGATCAGGTTCTGGCTGGCGTACTGCATGATCAGCCGGCCCGTGGTGGTCTCACCGGTGAAGGCGATCTTGGCGATCCGGTTGCTCGAAGCCAGCGGCTTGCCGCACTCGACACCGAAGCCGTTGACGACGTTGACCACACCGGCGGGCAACAGGTCACCGATCACCGACATCAGGTAGAGCACCGAAACCGGGGTCTGCTCAGCAGGTTTGAGCACCACCGCGTTACCGGCGGCCAGCGCCGGGGCCAACTTCCACACCGCCATGAGGATCGGGAAGTTCCAGGGGATGATCTGGCCGACCACGCCGAGCGGCTCGTGGAAGTGGTAGGCGACGGTGTCCTCGTCGATCTGCGAGAGCGAGCCCTCCTGGGCGCGCAGCACACCCGCGAAGTACCGGAAGTGGTCGACCGCCAGCGGGATGTCGGCGTTCAGCGTCTCGCGGATCGGCTTGCCGTTGTCCCACGACTCGGCCAGGGCGATGGATTCGAGGTTCTCCTCGATCCGGTCGGCGATCTTGTTGAGGACGACGGCACGCTCGGCCGGCGAGGTCTTGCCCCATGCTGGCGCGGCGGCGTGGGCGGCGTCCAGCGCCTTCTCGACGTCGGCCGCAGAAGAGCGGGCCACCTCGCAGAACACCTGACCGGTGACCGGCGTCGGGTTCTCGAAGTAGCGGCCCTCGGCGGGTGCGACCCACTCGCCACCGATGTAGTTGTCGTAGCGGGCCTCGAACGACATCAGGGCGCCATCGGCGCCCGGACGTGCATAAACAGTCATGGCAATCTCCTGCATCGGACACCAGATGTGTCGGTCATCACTAAAGGTAGTCAGCAGTAGGTTGCAGCACAGTTGCACTGATCAAAAGCAACGTTGCACACGGCCCGTGGACCGGATCAGGCCAGTTCGGAGTCGATTCCCGCCAGGTGACCGCGGGCCTGCGCCCGCGCCAGCGGGTCGGCCTCGGGATGGTCGTGCAGCACCCGCCAACCCTGCCGGTCGTCACGGCCGTCGGGCAGCCCCAACCAGCGCCGCAGCAGGCTCAGGCTGCCCCCGGCCAGCACCGCTTCGCGCAGGCTGGCACTCAGCTCGGTGCGCAGCCGCGCGATGGCAGGTGAGACCGATTGCGGCAACAGCGCCCCGGTGTACGCGTCCAGGGCGGCCGCTACGTTCCCGGCCTCCAGCGCGTCGGAAACGTCGCCCATGTCGCTGGCCACCGGGGCCATCAGCCGGTACGGCCGCGACTCGATGTAGGTGCTGCCGATGACCCGCCGCAGACGCGACACCTCGGCCCGCACGGTGACCACATCGAGGTCCTTGTCGTCGAGCAGCATGGCCAGGTGATCGGCGCTGAGCCCCTCGGGGTGCCGGATCAGCAGGACCAGGATGTCGGCGTGCCGCCCGGTCAGCCCGCTGGATTCGGGCCGGCCCGCGGCGTCGGTCACCTGCCAGCGCGGGCGGTCGGCGCCCAGCACCGTCAACCGTGCCCCCTCGGGGGCGGCCGGTGCGACGGGCCCGGTCAGCCGCAGCAGGGCCAGCTGGTTCTCTACCGCGACGGCGGTAGCCCTGACCAGCGCCAATGTCTGCGGCGTCGCCACGGCGGACCCGCCGGTCAGGTCGATGGCGCCCAGCAGCACCCCGGTCGCCGGGTCGTGGACGGGCACCGCGGTGCAACTCCACGAGTGCACGGTGCGGGAAAAGTGTTCGGACCCGAGGATCTGCAGTTCACGGTCCAGCGCCAGCGCGGTGCCCGGCGCGTTGGTCCCGGCCGCCCGCTCGCTCCAGTCCGAGCCGGGCACGAAGTTCATCGCCTCGGCCTTGCGGCGTACGCCCGGATCTCCCTCGACCCACAGCAGGGTGCCGTCGGCCGCGGTAATCGCCACCACCACCCCGGCACCGACGGCGTCGTCGACCAGCAGGCGACGGATCAGCGGCAGGGTGGGCGCGAGCGGATGCGTGTTGCGCAATTCGGTCAATGCCGCCGCCGCGGCGGCCGCCCGGGTGCCCAGATCGGGGTCGACGCCAGTGGCCAGGCTGCGTTGCCAGCTCTCCATGATGACGCGGCGCACCGGGGTGGAATCCAGGGAATCCGCGTCCACCTGGCCGTCGATGAACAGGTCATGGATAGCGCGCACCTTCGCGGGCAGTGCCCGGGCAGACATCCGGCCTCCCGCGTTCCTCGATGCGGCCACGGCGATCATCTCTCCCGGCGTCGGGCCATTGACATGGCATTCACGCGTAACCGCCAGGATAGTTGACCAGCCCGACCTGTGATGGATACCACCGGTAGGTCAACCAGCAGAAATCGGGGAATCCACCCCGCTACCCGTATAGTTGGGGCACGGCGGCTTGTCTGTTCTGCCTTTGCCGCCTTCTCGATCGTCACACCGAGCGCCGCGAGATATCACTCGCGCCGGGCAGGACGACCGCCCTCTATTTTCGGAGCTTTCATTTTGTCTGTCCAAGAAACCCCTGGCACCGCTGTGCCCACATTCGCCGAACTCGGCCTGCCCGCCGAGATCGTCGCGACCCTGGCCTCGAGCGGGGTCCAGACCCCGTTCCCGATCCAGGCCGCGACCCTGCCTGACTCACTCAAAGGCCGTGACGTCCTCGGCCGCGGCCGGACCGGCTCCGGCAAGACCTACGCGTTCCTGTTGCCCCTGGTGGCGCGGTTGGCGACCAGCGGCACTCGCCGGGCACCGAACCGGCCGCGCGCGCTGATCCTGGCTCCCACCCGCGAACTGGTCACCCAGATCGAAGCCTCGCTGGCCCCGCTGGCCAAGGCCACCGGTCTGCGGTCGGTCAACATCTTCGGTGGCGTGGGCGCCAACCCGCAGATCTCCGCGCTGCGGGGTGGCGTGGACATCGTGATCGCCTGCCCGGGCCGGCTCGAAGACCACATGCGGTCCGGCCACGCCGACCTGTCCGCGGTCGAGATCACCGTGCTCGACGAGGCCGACCACATGGCCGACCTCGGCTTCCTGCCCGGCGTGAAGCGACTGCTGGACCGCACCCCGAAAAACTGCCAGCGCCTGCTGTTCTCGGCCACCCTCGATGCCGGGGTCGACGTGCTGGTCAAGCGCTACCTGCACGACCCCGTGGTGCACAGTGTCGATTCGGCACAGTCCCCGGTGACCGCGATGGTGCACCACGTGCTGCACGTGGACAACGCCGCACGGGTCAACGTGGTTGCCGATCTGGCTGCCGCCCCGGGCCGCACCATCGTGTTCGCCCGCACCAAGCACGGCGCGAAAAACCTGACCCGTCAGCTCAATTCGCGTGGCGTGTCGGCAGTTGAGCTGCACGGCAACCTGTCTCAGAATGCCCGCACCCGCAACCTGACGGCGTTCTCCGACGGATCGGCGGCAGTTCTGGTGGCCACCGACATCGCCGCCCGCGGCATCCACGTCGATGACGTCAGCCTCGTGGTGCACGCCGACCCGCCGGTCGAGCACAAGGCTTACCTGCACCGGTCCGGTCGCACGGCCCGCGCCGGGAACGAGGGCACCGTGGTGACCCTCATGCACGACGCGCAGGTTTCCGATGTACGCACCCTGACCAAAAAGGCCGGGGTCAAGCCCACGATCACCCGCGTGAACAGCACCGATCATCCGGTGCTCCGCGAGATCGCCCCCGGCGACCGCGTTTTCGGTGACCCGATCCGTCCCGAGCCGGTCGCCCAGGCCGCTCCGGCGCCGCGGCGCCAGGGCAACAGGTCCGGACAGCCGGGCAAGTCGGGTCAGCAGCAGCGCCGCAGCCGCCCCAACGGTTCCGCTTCCCGCAATGGCGGTGCCCCGTCGGCGCGGTCCGGGTCCGGTGCCGGTGCCGGCGGACAGCAGCGCGGTGGCGGACCCCGGCGTCCCCGTCGCGACTCGGGCTCGAGTCGCTAGCCCGAACCAGACGAAAGTGTGCGGCCCCGCCCGGTCCTCTCCACCGGGCGGGGCCGCACATGTCTTCTGGGGTGGCGGGTCAGACACCCCACGCGTTGGCAGCACTGCGGTCGGTGGCGGCCACCTCGTCGGCACCGTCACGCACCGCATTGCCCAGGGAGAACAGGATCTCGTTGAGTGCCGCAGCCGCCCGGTTCCACCGGGCCTGCTCGATGGCATAGGCCTGCGCCGCCTCACGGGTCCAGACCTGCTGCAGAGGCTCGATCTGCGAACGCAACTCGTCGAGAGCGGCGTTGAACCGGCTCGAGGTGGTGTGGATCTCCTGGCGCACCGAGTACTCGATCTCGCCGAAGTCGTAGGACAGCACGTGATCCATCGTCGACGCCGATCAGATTCCGTCGCCGATGGTGCCGAGCCGCTGGGCGTGTGCGTCGGCGGCGCCGCGCAACGCGCGCTCATTGGTCCTGATGGTCTCGGCGATGCGGCCCAGTGTGGAGTACAGGGTCAGCGATTCGCCGTTCCAGCGGTCAACGACGTCGCGAAAGCGCACAGCAGCCACCCCGCCCCATACCGACGGTGGCACACTGCCCATCTTCCCGATGAACGTCTGCAGCATGGCCCGGACGTCGTCGTTGAGGACGTCGATCCGGCCGGCAACTCTCGTCATTACCTCGAAGTCGGTGCCCAACGGCCCCGTCAGTCCTGGTGACATGTTCCCTGCCCCTCCGGTCTTGTCTTGCGGGATATAACAATTCGACGCAGCACGGGCCGGTTCGGTTCCACCCGATTTCTAGAACGCCGCGTGCGCCGAACGGACGGCTGCCTCGCACGCCGGCCGCACGGCCTCGGCCTGCCCCGGTGCACTCTGGCACCCGATCGCGATCCGTACCCCACCGTCGACGAACACCGCCCACCGGATCTCCCGGCCGTCACGGATCTCTCGGTAGCTGACCGCCGGACGCGCCGCGACGACCGCTGACGGATCGAAGTCGACGAAGATCCCTGCAGGCTGCTCCTGCAGAGCCCGCTGCAGAGTGTCCGCCACCGCGCCGTCCCCGATGCCGGACTGGGTCAGGTGAATCATCAGCTGCGGGTCGGTCGGCGAAACCACCTGAACCCGAGCCGATCCCGGCCCATCGGTGACCCGCTGTACATCCCATCCGGTGGGGATCTGCACGCCAACCCGGCCCTCGGCGAGGACCGTCAACGCCACGTCGTCCGCCGGCCCGCCGCGAGCGACGAACGAGATTGCGCCCAGCACCGCCGCCAGAACCGCTGCCGCGCCGATCGCGACCCGGCCCGGCCGCACCCGCGTGCCGACCGAAACGGCGGCGGCCGGGGGATCCGGGACGACGAGGGCGTCACGCCACGTCCGGCTGTCGGCCAGGGTGACCAACGCACCGCGACGGCGTAGTCCGGACATCACCGCGTTACCCAATGTCACCGCTCCGGCGACATCCACCGGTGCATCGACGGCAACCTCAACCGATGCCCCGGCGATCGCAATCACTGCGCGTACCACCGCCTCCGGATCCACGTCACCCTCGGCGTGGCGGGCGAGTGTCACGCCTCCGGCAGGGGCGCCCGACACCACGATGACCTCGTCGGCGATCTCCACGACGACCCAAGATGCACCTGTCAGCGTCGCGCTCACGGCCTGAACCCGCTGCATCACAACAACTTCTGCACCGGAAGCGGCGGCAGCCCCCCGCACCCGGTCACAACGATCGGCGGTCCACCAGGTCGGGCACACCAGGGTGAGGTTCCGCGCCCCCGCCGCTGCGGCGGCAAGCACATCGGCCCACAGATCCGACACCGCAACCGGTTCGTCGTCCACCAGGGTGATCTCGTCGTCGACGGCGGCCACTGCGACCCCGGCCAGGTCCGAGCGCGGCCCGGGTCCGCGCACGGTCACCGGACCCACCTCGACGATGGTCGATGTCACCACGCGTCCGCCGCGCCGGACAGCACGACCTGCACCAGCTGGTCGGGTGCCCCACGGGTGATCAGAGTGCCCCGCCCGGGCGGAAGTCGAACCGGGCGTACCGATCCCAGCAGCACGCCGTCGTCCGGGTTCGCACTCATCATCAGGCCCATGCAGCCGAGGTCCTTCACGGCGGCCAGGACCGGATCGAACATCGCCCGCGCTGCGCCGCCGGAACGCCGGGCCAGCAGTAGGTGCAGTCCGAGGTCTCGGGCATGGGGCAGGTAAGGCAACAGCGGCGAAAGCGGATTCGTCGCGCCACCGGCCACCAGGTCGTAGTCGTCGACCACGACGTAGAGTTCCGGGCCGCTCCACCACGAACGGTCGCGGAGCTGCCGCTGCGTGACCTCGGGACCGGGCAACCGAGCGCGCAGTGTCTCAAGGACTCTCGGCAGCGCGGCGTCCAGCGCCCCTGTCGAGGGCGCGTACCCGGCCAGATGCTCCGATTCGACGACTCCCAGCAGGGCGCGCCGGAAGTCCACGATGAGCACTTGCACGCATGACGGATCGTTACCGGCGACCAGATCGCTGCACAGGGTGCGCAGCGCCGTGGACTTGCCGCAGCCGGTGTCACCGAGGATCAGTAGATCCGGCTGGGCGGCGAAATCGACCAACACCGGTGCCAGTTCGCGTTCACCGAGGCCCAGCAGTACGTCGGTCGCGGCCCGGGCCCGCGGGGCCCGGGCCAGCTCGTGCCCGCGCACGCATGCGGGCAACAGCCGGACCGCCGGCGCTCGGGCATCCCCGTACTGGATGCGCAGGGTGTCCCCGATCCTTGCCAGCGCCGTGCCGATCCCGCTATCGCTCGGGGTGCCATCCAACCGGGGCAGTGCGATCAACAGCTCGCGCCCCTCACGGGTCAGACCCCGCCCCGGTGCCTGCTGGGCAAGTTGCCTGGCGCGTTTGCGATCCATCTCGGATTCGGCCGGATCACCGAGCCGCAACTCGATGCGGGTTCCGAGCTGGTCCTTGAGCGCCGGCCGGAACTCCGCCCACCGCGACGCCGTCGCGACCACATGGACACCGAGCGAAAGCCCCTGCACCGCAAGGGCGGTGATCGAAGGCTCCAGAGATTCGAATTCTCCGCGGAATGTCGACCAGCCGTCGATGATCAGGAACACATCGCCGAACGGATCGTCGATGTCCCCCGCACGACGACGTTCCCGGTATTCGGCCACGGAACCGATGCCGAGGGCGGTGAAACGTGCGTCGCGGGCGTTGACCAGGGCATGCAACTCGGCCACGGTGCGCCGGACCAGGTCGGTGTCAGCGCGGCCGGCGACCACGCCGACATGCGGCAGCACCTGTAGTGCGCTCAACGCTCCGCCGCCGAAGTCCAGACAGTAGATCGTCACGTCGCGGGGATGATGCGTGGCAGCCAGTGCCACCGCCAAAGTCTTGGCAGCCGTGGTCTTTCCAGACTGGGGACCGCCCACGATCGCCACGTTGCCCTGAGCGGCGCCCAGGACGAGCATCAGTCGATCCCGACGCTGCTCGAACGGACAGTCGACAAGCCCGATCGCTACCGCCAGCGGCGCGGAATCGGACAACAACACGTCGCTGAGCGGGACGGCCGGCGGCAGCGGCGGCAGCCATACCCGATGTGCCGGGGTGCCGTACCCGGCCAGCCGGCCGACAACCTCGTGCAGCACAGTGGTGGTGGCCGGTGCGGCCGGGCGGCGATCGGTCTCCACACCGACCCCGGTGAATCGTCGCGGCCGCAGCTCCTCCTGCGTAATGCGCGGCAGCCGCTCCGGCACTGGGCACGCAGCTGAGACGAATGCGGTCTGAAACCTGATGATCTCGCCGGACGGAGTCTTGAGATAGGCCGCGCCCGGGGTGCTGGGCAGCTCGTATGCATCGGCTATACCGAGCACTGATCGGGATTCGCTGGGCGAGAACGTCTTGAGGCACACCCGATACGACAGGTGGCTCTCCAGTCCGCGCAGTCTGCCCTCGTCGAGGCGCTGGCTGGCCAACAGCAGGTGCATGCCCAGTGATCGCCCGAGCCGGCCGATCGCCACGAACAATTCGGCGAAATCCGGGTGCTGCTGCAGCAGTTCGGAGAACTCGTCCACCACGATCAGCAGGGCCGGCAACGCAGGCAGATCGCCCCGGCACCGGTACTCGGCGATGCCGGCCAGATTCCCGGCCGCCCGGAGCAACTCCTGACGACGGGTCATCTCCCCGGCCAGCGCATCGGCCATCCTGGCCACCAGCGGCGCCTCCTCAGCGAGGTTGGTGATCAGCGCGCTGATGTGATGCGCCTTGTGCAGGCCGAGAAATGTTGCCCCGCCTTTGAAGTCGACGAGGACCAGGTTGAGCGCCTCGGGCGGATGCGTGGCGATCAGGCCCAGCACCAACGTACGCAGGAACTCCGATTTCCCTGACCCGGTCGCCCCGACGCACAACCCATGCGGTCCCATCCCGTCATGCGCGGCCTCCTTGAGGTCGAGGTGCAGCGGGGTGCCGTCGGCACACCGGCCGACCGGAACCCGAAGGAACCGCTGCGGATCCGCTGCCGACCAGGTGTCGAGCGGATCCAACGCGGCCGGATCGTCGATACCGATCAGCGCCGGCCAGCCGCAGTCATCGGGTTCTCGCGCCGGACGGTAGCGCGCCAGCCTGCGGGCACAGGTGATGGCCTGCTCCTGGCTCATCTGGTCGGGTTGCATCGGGGCACCACCGCAGCGCACCACCTCAGGGCCCAGGTCCAGATGCAGATCGGCTCCGGTTGTGTCGATGTCACCCGGACCGGCAACGACCAGCAGCGTGACAGCGGCGCCGGGCACAGGTAGTGCGGCAGAAGCAGAGTCGACGATGACCACGGTGTGCATCGGAGGCGTCGCGGTCGGCAACTCTGCCAGAGTGCGCAACCGCAACGCGGTGACCCCGCCACGGCCATCGGGAGTCCCATGGTGGGCAAGCCATTTCAGCCACTCCCAGTGACGCCCGGTCGACCCGTCGACGACGGCGGCGATGCGGACATGTCGCGGGCTGTGTGCCGTGGCCAGCTGGCAGATCATGGCACGCAGCAACGCTCGGGCCGCATCGGCCGGCCCACCCACAGTCACATGGTCGAGCCCGCCCAGGTTCAGCGTCAGCGGCACGTCGGCCACCGTCGACCGACGCCGGATCAGTTGCGCCAGCGCCGATGCCGTCACCGGATCAACATCGCGTCCCTGGCCGGTGTCGCCGGCGACCAGCCGCGTGGACAGTGGTCGCTCCCCCACTCCGATCCGCACCTCACAGAAGTCGGGGTCACCGGGGCGGAGCTTCCACATCTGCGCGCTACCGGCAAGTGTCCACAATCGTGCGGGTGCGGGATGTTCCGCGTGCAGCCCCAACCACTGCGAGCGGCCCGTTTCACCGGTCGCGGCGTCGATCCCGTCGAGATAGCGCAGGTACTCGCAGCGGTCCCGGTGGAGCTGCTGAGCCCGGCCGTTGCTCTTCAAACTGTAAGCGGCCGTGCCGATCGCCGACATCGCCATCATGATCGGGAACATCGTCGACGCCGGGCCGCGGGTGGCAGCCGCGCCCGAGGTGACGTACACCGCGATCATGCCGATCATCGCCACCACAAGCACCAGCGGCAACAACCTGGTCAGCGAGCCGCCCGGGATATGGCGAGGCAGTGCGGGCGGCGCATCGATCACCATCTCCCCGGGCGGCGGCTCCGCAGTCGGGAGCCCACGGGTGACGTGTGGTGTACGGAGGGTTTCCATCGACATTTGGACGCACGCCGAGCCCTTCGGGTTCCCGTTCCGCAGCGGAATTTTGGTGCGCGGGGGTGCATGACGGGTCGGCTAGCGTGACATGTGTCGGCGTCTACCGGGGGGTGATGCGATGCCGGATTCCTTACGCCATGTATCGGTTCACTGCGGACCGCCGACCGAGGTGGGA
Source organism: Mycobacterium sp. NPDC004974 (assembly GCF_053600815.1). NCBI lineage: Bacteria > Bacillati > Actinomycetota > Actinomycetes > Mycobacteriales > Mycobacteriaceae > Mycobacterium > Mycobacterium sp. NPDC004974. Next base: position 489,671 of record NZ_JBSGAQ010000004.1, read on the forward strand.
CACGGTGCCACGGTCGATCTGTCCTTGCCCGCTGCGATGACCGTGGGCGAGTTGTTGCCGTGGATCATCGATGCGCTCGGCGCCGGGGACGGCACACCACGCCGGTGGCAGCTCGCCCACCTCGGTGGTCGCGGCCTGGATGAGTCGGCAACCCTGGTGCAGAACGATATTCGTGACGGCGATCTCCTGATCCTGACCCGGTCCTGTGATCGGCCGACACCCGAGCGGGCGCTGATGGACGCGCTGACGGTCGACTCGCCCGATGACGGCATCCCCACCGGACTGCGGGTCGCCGCCTGCTTGTGGGCCTGCGCGCTGGGCCTGGTGGCATTGGCGTGGGCCGGGCTGGGCAGTGCCGGATGGGACCGCATCGCCGCCGCCGGAGCGGTGGCTGTCACCGTCACCGCTGTCGCAGTGTCCGCGCCGCGTCTGGGTCTGGGTCCGACCGTGATCGCCACTCTCAACGTCGCCGCCGTGGCATTCGCGGGGGTTCTCGGATTCCTGGTGGTTCCGGCCGGACCCGCACCGGCGAACTTCTTCCTGGCCGTGACCGCGACGGGCTCGTTGGGCGCGGTGCTGATCCGGGCATCCGGGTGCGGCAGACAGGTCCTGCTCGCGATCGTGACCGTTGCCGGGGTGCTGGCCGTGGCGACCGGGTTCTCAGTGCTGTGGCCTTTGGCCACACCGGCATTGGGAGCGGTGGTGAGCGCGGTCGGGATGGCATTGCTACCGCTGACCCCCCGGTTGTCCATCGCTCTGGCAGGCCTGACACCTGCGGTACCGGGGTATCCCGATAGCGACGAAGAGATTCTGGACGACAACGCATTCGACGCCGACACACGTGCGCTTCTCGGGCATCAGAACCTGGTCGGCCTGGTGGCCGGTGGTGCGGTCGCGGCCGCACTGGGAACCGCAGTACTCGCCCTCGCCGGTCTTCGACAGGTCACGGTCATCGAGGTCGCATTTGCCGCCGCCGTCGGGGTGGCGCTGCTGTTCCGCTCACGTACCTACGCACCCGGACGCTGCCGGACCGTTCCCGCCGTCTGTGGATTTCTCTCGCTCACAGCGACTTTCATCCTCGTGGTGGCATGGAATCCCGCGCACGGCAGCTGGACCGGCATCCTCGCCGTGGGGACCGGGATCGCCGTGATCTGGCCGGTCACCGTCCAGAGTCCGGTGGCGGCGCGGCTCGCCGACGCCATCGAGTACCTCGCGCTGGCCGCCGTGGTGCCGCTGGCATGTTGGCTCGCCGGTGCCTTCGATCTGTTTCGGGACCTGGGACTGCGGTGAACCGGTCAGGCCGGATGGCCGCGACGCTGATCGCCGGGCTTCCGCTATTGGCCATCGCGCCGGCCCCGGCCGTCGTGCCACCGGTCGTCGTACCGCCCGCGGTGGATTCCACCTTGCTGCCCCGCCCGGCGCCGCCTGCGCCCGTCGCGCGCACAGAGCAACGTCAGCCCTGCTACCAGTCCGCAAGCGGTGCGACCGGCGCGACGGGTACGCCACTGAGTCTGGATGCCGTGTGGCCGCTCACCCGTGGCGACGGCCAGAAGATCGCGGTGATCGACACCGGGGTGGCCCGGCACCGGCTACTGCCACGCCTGATCGGCGGCGGCGACTATGTGTCACACGGTGACGGCACCGCAGATTGCGACGGGCACGGCACCATCGTCGCCGGAATCGCCGCTGCCGCACCGAACGCCGGCTTCAGCGGGGTCGCCCCCGATGCCGCGGTCCTGGCCATCCGGCAGTCGAGCAACAAGTTCGCCGTCGACGGTGGCGCGATCGGTGTCGGCGACGTCGACACCCTCGCCACGGCGGTGCGCACCGCGGCCGACCTCGGTGCGACCGTCATCAACATCTCGTCGGTAGCCTGCGTGCCGGTCGCCGCCGCACCCGACGACCGTACCCTCGGCGCAGCGTTGAGCTACGCCGTCGACGTGCGCAACGTCGTGGTGGTCGTCGCGGCCGGCAACGTCGGAGCGGGCTGCACCCAGCAGGACGGCCCTGTCGGACGATCCGGCGAACCCGACTGGAACAGCGTGCGCACGGTGTCCAGCCCCGCCTGGTACGACGACCTGGTGCTGTCTGTGGGGTCGGTCGGATCAGACGGCACCCCATCGGTTTTCAGCTTGGCAGGCCCCTGGGTGGATGTAGCCGCACCCGGGGAGAACCTCGTGTCGCTGCATCCCGACGGCGAGCAGTTGATCGACACGATCGGACGGGATGCCCCGATATCGGGAACCAGCTATGCCGCACCAGTGGTGGCCGGAGTCGCTGCACTCGTACGCTCCCGATTCCCGCAGATGAGCGCGCGCGAGGTGATGCGCCGCATCGAAGACACCGCACACAACCCGGCCGGCGGCTGGAATCCGTACGTCGGACACGGTGTGATCGACGCCCTGGCCGCGGTCAGCGGCAGCACCCCGGCGCCCGCAGCCGCGACCGCGGCCCCGGTTTCGGTGGCAGCTACGGTCCCCACGCCGACCGACCCCATGCCCCGGCGCATCGCCTTCGGCGGGGCAGCCGTGTGTGTCGCCATGACGGTGGTGACCGCGTTGGCACTGGCGGCCAACCGGTTACGCCGGCGCGGCCACCACGTCTCGCACGACTGACGCCGCATCGCTGTCGAGTTCGGGCCCGCGCGGCAACATGGCCAGCATGGGCCATGGTGCGGGGACAGTGCTCGTCCCCAGTCCCAGGTGTTCAGCAGTCGCCCCGTCGCGGATCCCGAACAGCACACCGAGATCGTTCAACAGATACAGCGGTCCACCGACCGTCGCCCCGCGGACGACACTGCCGGCCTGTAGCAGAACGCTGCGGCCTGCCGGGATGTGCACACGGTCGATACCCGACCCGGCACCGTCGGCCTGAGCCAACGACACGGAGTCGCCGGGGAGTGAATCAGCAATCGCCACAGTCGTATTCGTATCAGGACCGGACTGTCTCGGGTCCCAGCGAGCGCACACCACCGCCCGCCCACGAGGCAGTACCCGCTCCGGGAACCGGGCCACCGCGAGTCCGGCGGCGACCGGTACGTCGGCCACCACATCGGCGGGAACGACAGGAGGTTCGTCATCGGACTGCTTCACGCTGAAGCGGATGACGTCGGCCGCCACCCTGCCGATGCGTTGCAGCCCATCGGCAAGCACCACATAGAACTCGGCGGGACCGGCACGCATCACGCGTACCACGGTTCCTACGGCGAGCCCTCCCAGCGCGGCCGGTCCAGGACGGCCCGCGCCGGCGATCAAAGGCGCCTGCAGCGCGGGAGCCTCGGGCACCGAGTCCAACAGGGCCTGCGAAACCGGTTGGGCCGATATGCCTTCCAGATGTAGCGCGCGAACAACGGCGATGTCACGAAGGTCCACCCGGGCGCGCCAGCCGTCGGCGAGCAGATAGGTCGGAGCTCCCACTGCGCGCGCCGACACCAACAGGGCTTGACCGCCGCGCAACGGTGAGATCTCACGGTCGGCCCGGCCCGCCAGCAGTACCGTCTCGGCGGGTTCGGCGACATCGCAGGTCGCCCAGCCCGACTCGTCGAGACTGAGTGGCCGGCCGATCTGGGCCGGGGCGCCCGGTATGCCGACCAGTGGCCCGCGCCGGAACTTCGCAATCACCGCATCGTTGACCACAACCGGATTCGCCGGGGCGCCGATGATGAGTCGGGCCGAGGCGAGATTGGGCACCGGATGCACTGTGTCGTCGATGCGTACGTACAGCGCACCGGCGTCGCGCGCCACCAGGATCGGCGCGTCGCCGGGCACCGAGCCGGGACGCACGAGAGCAAGCACCGCGCACACCGCGATCGCGATGGCCGCCAGCACACAGCCCGCTCCGTACGCCACGGCTTGCGCGCGCAATGGATCGTCGAGCATGCGGGCATCACCGCGAACCAGCGCGTGTGCCATGCGCCGCAACAGAAATCGATGCCCGTTGAGCTGTAATCGAGTGGCCGTTCGCCGTGCCATATATCCCCCGGGCAGAACCCTAACCCGGGACCGGGGACGGTGACCGCACCTGTTGGTCGCCGGCCGGGACTATGGCGTTGTCAGTCACAGCCCTCTCCTTCGATGAGGCGCACGACGAGGGTGAGTCGACCGGCTGGCGTCCACGCGCCGACGGCGACGTTCCCCGAACCCAAATACGTGAGCCTCTCGATCTCTCCCTCGTCACCGAAGTCGATCGGCAGTACGACGCGTTCGGACGATTCGAAGTTCTCGTCGGCGACGATCAATGCGTCCTCAGTCGCGTACACGGCGGCCCGGTCGTCGTTGATCCAGCATCCGGCCAGCCCGAAACCGTACTCGGCGTCGACGTCACTCGCGTCGAGCCGTGAGATCTCCTTCAGATCCGGCCACGACAGCACCCGTACGGTCTCCGGATCGCTTGGATATGGGGCGACAAGTAGCCTCGCGCCCGACGGACTGAAGCCCGCGATCACGGGATCATCTCCAGCGAGGATCTCGGTCAGATGTAGGCGCGTTCCCTCGACGTCGACGCGGAAGGCCAGAACGCCATCCTGCCCCATGGCGAGCTCAAGAATCGCCGTGTCTTCGGCAGGATGAGGATGCAGGAAGGCGCGCGCATCATCCGCGTCGATCGCCTGGTCGTCGAGGATCGCCCCAGTCGCGGAATCGAGCACCAGCAGCCGGTGCCTCTCGCCGTCCGGGGCAGCGACGACAAGTAGACCGCCCAGGAGCGCAGCCGCGTCGGCGGGTATTCCGGGCACCGTGACCACTTCGTCTCCGACGATGACGAGCCCGCCGGTGGACGCGAGTATCACCAGATCGATGCCGGACGCCGCAAGGACGCGAACGTCGTCCTCCAGAGGGAGCTCTCGCTGCGAATTCTCGGCGAGTCTGTCGTCGAGAAGACGCACTGCACCGTCTCGCCACAGCGCGAAAGTAAGACGCCCGCCCGCCTCGCCGGCAACAACAAGACCCGACATCGGGTCCAGGACGTCGATCACGTCAGCGGAAATGAGCATCCGAGCACTGTATCGAGCACGGGCGGTCATCGACGGGACCAAGACTTTGCCCGAAACGCCTCAGTCCTCGCGCTGGCGCTGCCGGTAAGCCGCGACGTGCTGGCGGTTACCGCAATTGCCTGTGTCGCAGAAGATCCGCGAGCGGTTGCGCGACAGGTCGGTCAGGACGGCCTCACAGTCCGGGGCCGCACAGCTCTTGAGACGGCGGAGTTCGCCGCCGCGGATGAGGTCGGCCAACGCCATCGCCATCTCGGCGCCCATCCGCTGTGCCAGCGGGTCGTCGACCGAGGCCAGATGCAGGTGCCATTCCGGCATCTCCGGATGCCGGGTCAGCCACGGCGATGCCTTGGTATCGCTCAGTAGGGCATTGACTCGGCGGACCGTCTCCTCCTCGTCATCGGCCACCGCCCAGATCTCCCCGAGCCGCCCGCGCAGCGCGCGCACGGCCTCCAGTTCGGCGTCGTTGCGGTCTCGTCGTCCGGTCCAGCCGAAGCCGTCCAGGTAGGCGTTCAAATCGGCCTGGTCAGACAGTTGTTCGCCTTCTACCCGATCGGTGTTCACCAGCACCATCGCGGCCCGGAGCGTGAGCTCCGTGTCATAGGTAAAAAGCATTTGACTCATGACCCCTTGTCACCGTAGCGTCGACCTCGTTGTCATTACCATAGTCAACTTTACTCATGACATGCCCCAGGGGAGGTGTACCGATGACTGCCGAAGCCCAGCTCGACCGCACGACCGCCGATAACCACTTCCGGCTCGGCCTAATGTTCGCCGTCAGCTCCGCGCTCGCGTTCGGCTCATCGGGCCCCTTCGCCAAAGCCCTGATGGAATCCGGCTGGAGCCCGACCGCGGCCGTCACGGCCCGGCTCGCCGGCGGCGCGCTCATGATGGCCGTCTTCGCCAGCATCGTCCGGCCCGGCTGGGTCCGTGAGGTGCTCGGCCACGCCAAGACCGTCGTCGGCTACGGCCTGATCCCGATCGCCGGCGCGCAACTCTGCTACTACAACGCCGTCGCACACCTGTCCGTCGGCGTGGCCCTACTCCTGGAGTACACCGCGCCGATCCTCGTCGTCGGCTGGGTATGGGCCACCACGCGACACCGCCCCAGCGCGATGACCTTCGCAGGCGTGGCAGTCGCCATCGCCGGCATCATCCTGGTGCTCGACGTGTTCAGCGGCGCCCAGATCAACCTCGCCGGGGTCAGCTGGGGCCTGGCGGCCGCCGTGTGTGCCGCCTGCTACTTCATGATGTCCAACCAGGCCAGCACCGACGGCGAGGGGCTGAGCCCGATCAGCCTGGCCGCCGGCGGCTTGGTCGTCGGCACCGCGGCCGTGACGCTCCTCGGCGTCACCGGCGTCATGCCGCTGATCTTCACCACCAACGCCGTCACCATCGCGGGGCACACCACCGCGTGGCTGGTGCCGGTGATCGCCTTGGGCCTGATCCCCACCGCCCTGGCCTACACCCTCGGCATCGTCGGGATCGCCCGGCTCAAGCCGCGCTTCGCCTCCCTGGTCGGGCTGTCAGAAGTACTCTTCGCGGTCCTGATCGCCTGGATCATGCTCGGCGAGGCCATGTCGGTGAGCCAGGCCATCGGCGGCGCAGTCGTACTGGTCGGTCTGGCCGTGGCCCGACAGGGCGATCGCAGCGAGCAGGCGGACCCCGACACAGCCACTCAGGTCGAGCTGGCGACCTGGCCCGACATGGCCATACAGGAGACGTCCGAACGCGCAATCGATTAGCCGCGGCTAAGCAATTTGTGTGACTATGTCCCCCGTGAGTCTCCTCCGGAAGTCGGCCCGGGTGGCCGCGATCGTCTCAACCCTGGCCAGCGCGGCTTTTCCGCTGGCGCTCGCCGCGCCCGCCGCGGCCGCACCGTGCTCCGACATCGAGGTCATCTTCGCCCGTGGCACCAACGATCTCCCAGATCTGGGACGTCCCGGGCAGGCCTTCGCCGACGCGCTGCGTTCCCAGGTCGGCGGCCGCACAGTGTCCACGTACGGGGTGAACTATCCCGCCAGCTATGACTTCCTGGCCGCAGCCGACGGCGCCAACGACGCCGCCAACCGCATCGCCACGCTCGCGTCCTCCTGCCCGTCAACCCGGGTCGTGCTCGGTGGCTACTCACAGGGCGCCGCGGTCGTGGACATGTTGGCCGGCATCCCGCCGCTCGGCAACAAGGTCGGGGAAGTCGGATCGGCACCGCCCCTGGCCGGCGAGCTGGTCCCCCAGGTCGCCGCAGCGGTCGTCTTCGGAAACCCCTCGACCAAATTCGGAATCCCGCTCACCTCGTCGATCTTCGGCGGCAAGGCGATCGACCTCTGCAAGGACGGGGACCCGATCTGCTCTCGCGGCCGGAACCCGTTCGCGCACAGCGACTACGTGGGTATGGCAGATCAGGCCGCCAACTTCGTCGCCGGAATCGTTTAGTCGACCACAGACGTTAGGATTTGGTGTGGCCTTTGATCTTGTTCGTCGCGGCACCCTGTTCGTGGCGGCAGCGCTGACCGCTGCCGCCGCCGTCGTCGCACCGGTTGTGGTGCCCGCCGCCTCCTCGGGACTTCCGGTGGCGGCGGCCGACTGCCCCGACATCGAGGTGGTCTTCGCCCGCGGCACCAATGACACCGCCGGCCTCGGCCGGATCGGCAATGCGTTCGTCAGTTCGCTGCGCAACAAGGTCGGCGGCCGTTCGGTCGGCGCCTATGCGGTGAACTACCCGGCCAGCTTCGACTTCCTGGCCGCGGCGGGCGGCGCCAACGACGCCTCCGGCCACATCCAGTGGATGGTGGACAACTGCCCCGGCACCCGCCTGGTGCTCGGCGGGTACTCCCAGGGTGCCGCGGTGATCGACGTGATCGCCGCCGTCCCGTTCCCGGCCGTCGGCTTCAACGCACCGCTGCCGCCGAATGTCCCCGAGCACGTCGCCGCGGTCGCGGTCTTCGGCAACCCGTCAGCCAAGCTCGGTTTGCCGCTGACCTCCAGCCCGGTGTACGGGGGCCGCGCCATCGACCTGTGCAACCCGGGCGATCCGATCTGCGGCGACGGTGACAGCGTGCAGGCACACCGGGCATACGAAGGCCCGGCCAACGATGCCGCGAACTTCGTAGCCGGACTGTTGTAGCCGTTGTCCGCTACGATCGCTGAGGTGGTCGAACTTCCTAGCGGTAACCGTGTAACCCGGCTGCTCCGGCGCTGGATCGGGGTGGCTGCCGTCATCGCGGCAACCGTAGCTGTCCTGCCGGTCGCTTCGGCTGTCCTGCCCGGTTCGCCGGCGGTGGCCAACGCCGCTTCGTGTCCTCCGGTCGAGGTCGTCTTTGCCCGCGGCCGCACCGAACCCGCCGGCGTCGGCACCCTCGGGAACGCGTTCGTGAGTTCCCTGCGCTCCAAGGTCAACAAGAACATCGGCGCGTACGCCGTCAAGTACCCCGCTGATACCGAAGTCGACATCGGCGCCAACGACATGAGCGGCCACATCCAGTACATGATGGACAACTGCCCGGATACCCGGTTGGTGATCGGCGGGTACTCGCTGGGCGCGGCAGTCGCCGACGTGGTGCTGGCCGTCCCCTTCACCGGCTTCGGCTTCAAGACTCCGCTTCCCGCGGGCGCCGACGGGCACATCGCCGCCGTAGCCCTGTTCGGCAACGGCGCCGCGTGGGTCGGTCCGATCACGCGCTTCAGCCCGGTCTATGCCGACCGCACCATCGAGTTGTGCCACGGCGCCGACCCGATCTGCAACCCGGCCGACCCGGACACCTGGAAGAACAACTGGCCAGATCACCTGGCGGGCGCCTACATCGACGGCGGGATGGTCAACCAGGCCGCGGATTTCGTCGCGGGTCGCCTCTGAGTTGGCCCTGACCAACCACCGAGATCAACTTCGTCGCCGGATCGTTGCCGGACCGGCACCTATTCTCGACGGCACCGTAAATACCATCTAACGCGTGATTGGCCGTCGAATGTCGGCCGCACTGATCACCGCTCTGACTGCCGTTGTGGTACCAATGACGGTGGCGCCCAGCATGATTGGCGCCGCGAAGGCCGCCACGTGCCCACCGGCGGAGGTGGTGTTCGCCCGCGGCCGTATGGAGCCCCAAGGACCCGGACAAGTCGGTGCCGCCTTCGTCAACGCACTGCGTGCCCTGCGCGGCCCGAATGTCGCCCTCTATTCGGTGAAGTACCCGGCCGACACCCAGGCCGACGTAGCCGCCAACGACATGAGCCGCCACGTGCAGTGGATGACCCGCAACTGTCCGAACACCCGGCTTGTCCTGGGCGGATACTCGCTCGGCGCCGTTGCGACCGATCTGATTCTGGCGATGCCGATCTCGGCGTTCACCTTCAACAGTCCGCTTCCCAAGGGCACCGACCGGCACGTCGCCGCGGTGGCACTGTTCGGTAACGGCGCCAACTGGGCCGCACCGATCACCCTGTTGAACCCGGCCTATCAGAACCGCACCATCGACCTGTGCCACTCCGATGATCCGATCTGCAATCCGAGCAGCCCGTACAAATGGCAAGCCGGATGGCAGGATCACCTGGCGCCCGGCTATATCCGCTCGGGCATGGTGGCCCAGGCGGCCAGGTTCGTCTCCGCCCGACTCTGAGGGCTAGTGGACAACCTTCGGGGGCTCCAGACGGCCTGCGGGGCACCACCACGGCTCAAACGGAAGTCCAACCTGGCGGCGGCGCACCGCTTTCTACCCTGTGGTCGCCAAACCACGTCACCTACGACCCAGGAGTAGAAAACCGTGCGCTGTAGCGCTCAGTCGGCAGTCCGCACGTCACGGGTAATCAAGTTGCGGGCCTCAAGCTCGTCATCGGCCGGGTAATCGACCTGCACCAGCGTGAGCCCGCGGGCAGGAGCGGCGGCGAAATCACTGGACCGGCTCGTCTCACTCAACAGCCCGGCCGTCCACTCAGCTGACCGCCTGCCCTCCCCCACCGCCAGCATTGCGCCGACCAGCGAGCGAACCATGTTCCAGCAGAACGCATCCGAGGTGACGTGCGCCGTCACGTAGAAACCGTCGCGCACCCACTCCAACCGCTGTAGGTCGCGAATCGTCGTGGCCCCGGGACGGTGGCGACAGAACGCCGCGAAATCGTTGAGCCCCACCAGCTCCCGCGATGCGGCCGCCATCGCGTCGAGGTCCAGGGGTTTCGACCACGGTGTGATGAACCGGGCTTCGGCCGGCTCGACCCCGTAGGGGGCCAGACTCAGCCGGTAGGTGTAGTGCCGGCGCAGTGCCGAGAATCTGGCATCGAAACCCGCGGGCGCCCGCACGATGTCGCGGACCCGGACATCGGTCGGCAGCAGCCGCGCCAATCGCCGAACCAGCGGCGTGAATTCGGCATCGCCCGCATGGGTGGTCCGCGGATAGACGTGTGGAAGTGCGTCGGTGGGGATGTCGACGTGGGCGACCTGGCCGGTTGCATGCACCCCGGTGTCGGTACGGCCCGCGGTGCGCGTCACCACCGGCGTCCGGAACACCGTCGACAGCGCGTCGTCGATCACGCCGGCAACCGTGCGCTGACCCGCCTGCACCGCCCAGCCCGCGAAATCCGTGCCGTCGTAGGCGATGTCCAGGCGCAAACGAACATGCCCGCCACCGGAATCGGTGGCGGGCATGTTCATGTTGTCACTACGACTTGGCAGAGTCATCCTCAGCCGCAGCCTCAGCGGTCTCGGCATCCGCGATGGCGGCGTCCTCGGCCTCGACCTCGGCAACCGGGGTCTCCTCGGCGGCTTCCTCGGCCTCTTCAGCCTTGGGAGCCTCGGCCTCGGCAGCCTTGGCCTGCGCGGCGGCGGCGCGACGAGCGCGGTCCGCCTCGGAGGTCACGGTCTTCTCCCGCACCAGCTCGATGACCGCCATGGGGGCGTTGTCGCCCTTACGGTTCTCGACCTTGATGATGCGGGTGTAGCCACCCTCGCGATCTGCGAAGAAGGGACCGATCTCGGCGAACAGGGCGTGCACGACGTCCTTGTCGCGGATCTTCTTCATGACCTCGCGCCGGTTGTGCAGTTCACCCTTCCTGGCGTGGGTGATCAGCTTCTCGGCGTACGGACGCAACGCCCGGGCCTTGGGCTCGGTCGTCTTGATCCGGCCGTGCTCGAACAGCGACGTGGCCAGGTTGGCCAGGAGCGCCTGCTGGTGCGAGGACGACCCGCCGAGGCGGGGCCCCTTAGTGGGTTTGGGCATTGCGACTATCTCCTAATTGGGGCCGGTCCCCGTATCAGGTAGGACCGGGACGGAATTCTTTAGAGCTGCTCGGTCTCGGCGTAGTCCTGGGTGTCGTCCAGGTCGTAGCCGGCGTCGCTGGTCCAGGTGCCGGTAGCGGCGTCGTAACCTGCGACCTCGGACGGATCGAACGTGGCCGGGCTGTCCTTGAGCGAGAGACCCAGCTGGTGCAGCTTGATCTTCACCTCGTCGATGGACTTCTGGCCGAAGTTACGGATGTCCAGCAGGTCGGACTCCGTGCGGGCGACGAGCTCGCCCACGGTGTGCACACCCTCGCGCTTGAGGCAGTTGTACGAACGGACGGTCAGGTCCAGATCGTCGATCGGCAGCGCGAAGCTGGCGATGTGGTCTGCCTCGGCCGGCGACGGCCCGATCTCGATGCCCTCGGCCTCGACGTTGAGTTCCCGTGCCAGACCGAACAGTTCGACCAGGGTCTTGCCGGCCGACGCCAGGGCGTCACGCGGGCTGATCGAGTTCTTGGTCTCGACGTCCAGGATCAGCTTGTCGAAGTCGGTGCGCTGCTCGACACGGGTGGCCTCCACCTTGTAGGTGACCTTGAGGACCGGCGAGTAGATGGAATCGACCGGGATACGGCCGATCTCGGCGCCCGACGCCTTGTTCTGCACGGCCGGGACATAGCCGCGACCGCGCTCGACGACGAGCTCGACCTCCAGCTTGCCCTTGTCGTTGAGGGTGGCGATGTGCATGTCCGGGTTGTGCACCGTGACACCGGCCGGCGGGACGATGTCACCGGCGGTGACCGCACCCGGGCCCTGCTTGCGCAGGTACATGGTGACCGGCTCGTCCTCCTCGGAGGACACGACCAGGCCCTTGAGGTTCAGGATGATGTCGGTGACATCTTCCTTCACCCCGGGGACGGTGGTGAACTCGTGCAGCACACCGTCGATGCGGATGCTCGTGACCGCCGCGCCCGGGATGGACGACAGCAGCGTGCGCCGCAGCGAGTTACCCAACGTGTAACCGAAACCGGGCTCCAGCGGCTCGATGACGAACTTGGAGCGGTTGTCGGCGAGGGTTTCCTCGGCCAGTGTGGGTCGCTGAGAGATCAGCATTGTGTTCTTCTCCTTCTCGGCACCCGCTATTTGATGCCGTCTGGGTACTTACCGGCCGGGTGGCCGGTAAGTCATTACTTCGAGTAGAACTCGACGATGAGCTGTTCGGCGAGCGGCACCTGGATCTGCGCGCGCTCGGGCAGCTGGTGCACCAGGATGCGCTGACGCTCGCCGACGACCTGCAGCCACGACGGGATCGGACGCTCACCCGCGGTCTGCCGAGAAACCTCGAACGGCAGGGTGTTGAGCGACTTCTCCTTGACGTCGATGATGTCGTACTGCGACACCCGGAAGCTCGGGACGTTCACCTTGACACCGTTGACGGTGAAGTGGCCGTGGCTGACCAGCTGACGGGCCATCCGGCGGGTACGCGCCAGGCCGGCGCGGTACACCACGTTGTCCAGGCGGCTCTCCAGGATCTGGAGCAGGTTCTCACCCGTCTTGCCGGCCTTGCGGTTGGCCTCTTCGTAGTACTTGCGGAACTGCTTCTCCATCACGCCGTAGGTGAAGCGAGCCTTCTGCTTCTCCTGCAGCTGCGTGCGGTATTCGCTCTCCTTGATCCGCGCGCGGCCGTGCTGGCCGGGCGGGTAGGGGCGCTTCTCGAACGACTGATCTCCGCCGATGAGGTCGACGCCGAGACGGCGCGACTTGCGAGTGGCGGGTCCGGTATAACGAGCCATTGTTCAGATCCTCCCTAGACCCGGCGCCGCTTGGGCGGACGGCAGCCGTTGTGCGGCTGCGGAGTGACGTCGGAAATCGCGCCCACCTCGAGGCCTGCGGCCTGCAGCGAGCGGATGGCGGTCTCACGGCCCGAACCCGGGCCCTTGACGAACACGTCGACCTTCTTCACGCCGTGCTCCTGCGCCTTGCGGGCGGCGTTCTCGGCGGCCAGCTGCGCGGCGAACGGGGTCGACTTACGCGAACCCTTGAAGCCGACATGACCCGAGGATGCCCAGGCGATGACGTTGCCCTGGGGATCGGTGATCGAGACGATCGTGTTGTTGAACGTGCTCTTGATGTGCGCGGCGCCGTGCGGGACGTTCTTCTTTTCCCGGCGACGGGTGGTCTTGCCGCGCTTGGCGCCCGCGGCCTTCTTCGGTGGTGCCATCGGGGTTACCTAGCCTTCTTCTTGCCGGCGATGGTGCGCTTCGGGCCCTTACGGGTGCGCGCGTTGGTCTTGGTCCGCTGGCCACGCACCGGCAGACCGCGGCGGTGCCGCAGGCCCTGGTAGCAGCCGATCTCGATCTTGCGGCGAATGTCGGCCTGCACCTCGCGGCGCAGGTCACCCTCAACCTTGAGGTTGCCTTCGATGTAATCGCGCAGCTGGGACACCTGATCGTCGGTCAGATCCTTGGTGCGCAGGTCCTTCTCGATGCCGGTGGCGGCAAGGATTTCCTGCGAGCGCGTACGGCCGATGCCGTAGATGTAGGTCAGCGCGATCTCCATGCGCTTGTCGCGCGGAAGATCGACGCCCATGAGACGTGCCATGTGGCGGTGTTCCTTCTTCTCTGCGGAGGTCTGGTCCCAGCCCGTTCCCATCAGCCCCTAAGGACTCTCCGGGGTCCGGCCTCCGTTCCGGACGTGGATGCTTGCGCTCGGCTTGCATCGCAGATGAGCGGCGTATCGCTCAGTGGTGCTGGGAGTTCATCATTCAGTTGTCGTGCGCCGTCCGTGTGTGGACGGTTAGCCCTGGCGCTGCTTGTGGCGCGGATCGCTGCAGATCACCATGACCCGCCCATGCCGGCGGATCACCCTGCACTTATCGCAGATGGGCTTGACGCTCGGGTTCACCTTCACGGCTTTTCGATCCTTCTGGCTCTGTTGGTGGCGTGCAGATGCGCACGTCACCGTTCTCGTCGTTACTGGTCGGGCTTCTATCGGGTCACTTGTACCGGTACACGATGCGGCCCCGGGACAGGTCGTAGGGAGAGAGCTCCACCACTACCCGGTCCTCGGGCAGGATGCGGATGTAGTGCTGCCGCATCTTGCCGCTGATGTGGGCCAAGACCTTGTGTCCGTTCTCCAGCTCAATGCGGAACATCGCATTGGGCAGAGGTTCGACCACGCGACCCTCGACCTCGATGGCACCGTCTTTCTTGGCCATACTTTTCGGCGATCCTTGCTTTCGTTTCGTAGCTTCATCAGTCGCAATGCAGCCCGTCGCGATGCTGCTGGCGACCGACTTCGAAACGTGAGCCGGATCGAGAGAAATTGCAGAAATTCAGCAGTTCCAAGACGGGGCACGCAAAAAGTCGGCACGATAGCCGCACCGTTGGTCCACAATACCCGCTCGACGGCCTGCGCCAAAATCACGGCTGATCAGCTCTGGCCGCCCGATACCTCCGCCGAAATTTGGTGCGCGGCGGACCCCCCGATCAAGCGACAATGGTACGGACTGATCCGCTGTCTGGGGGAACGGAGACCACGAGCACGTGATGGCTGTCTACCTGGCCGCGTTCGTCGTCGGCGGCATCGCTGTATTGGCCGCCCTTCTGCTCGCCGATGTCGGGCACGGGGACGGTATGCCGTTCCTGAGCCTGACCGGCCTGTCGGTGGCCCTGCTCGGCGCCGGGACCGGAGGCCTGATCGGCACGTGGCTGGGGCTGGGCACCGTGTGGACCGCAGCGCTGGCCGCGACCTGCGCCGTCGTGCTGGTGTTCGCCCTGAACGGACTACTGCTGCCCTACATGCGCCGCCAGCAGTCCAACTCGCACCGGGGCCGGTCCTCGTACGTCGGCCTGCTCGGCACGGTGACCCTCGATGTCCCGCCCGGCGGCTGGGGCGAGGTTTCCTTCGTCGACACCGACGGCAACCGGGTGTTCTCCCGGGCCAAGAGCGACGAGACCGCCGCGCTGCCCAAGGCCACCCGTGTCTACATCGCCGATATCGATCCCGACTTCGTTCACGTCGTCGCTGTTCCAGAAACCTGAGTAGTACCCGAGCACCGAACCTTCAGAAAGGCCACCACAGTGTCACTGGCGCTCATCGTCCTCCTGGCTGCCATCGCCGCCATCTTGATCCTGGTGGTCATACCGCTGGTCTACGTCAAGAACTACATCAAGGTGCCGCCCAACGAGGTGGCGGTCTTCACCGGTCGGGGCACACCCAAAGTGGTCCGGGGCGGGGCCCGGTTCCGGATGCCCGGCATCGAGCGGGTGGACATCATGAGCCTGGAACCGTTCAACGTCAGCATCAACCTGCAGAACGCGCTGTCCAACAACGGTGTGCCGGTCAACGTCGAAGCCGTCGGCCTGGTCCGCATCGGCTCGGCCGACGAGGCCGTGCAGACCGCGGTGCAGCGCTTCCTGACGTCCGACCTCAACGAGCTGCAGCGGCAGATCAACGAGATCCTGGCAGGCAGCCTGCGCGGTATCACCGCGACCATGACCGTCGAGGACCTCAACTCCAACCGCGACAGCCTGGCCCGCAGCGTGGTCGAGGAGGCCGGCGGCGACCTGGCCCGGATCGGCATGGAGGTCGACGTTCTCAAGATCGCCGGTATCTCCGACGCCAACGACTACCTGAAGTCACTGGGCCAGCGGCGCATCGCCGAGGTCAAGCGGGACGCCACGGTGGGCACCGCCGAAGCCGAGCGCGACGCCCAGATCCAGTCGGCCAAGGCCCGCCAGGAAGGTTCGATCGCGCAGGCCGAGGCCGACACCGCGATCGCCACCGCCAACCAGAAGCGCGATGTCGAACTGGCCCGGTTGCGCGCGCAGACCGAGGCCGAGAACGCCCAGGCCGACCAGGCCGGACCGCTGGCCAACGCCCGCGCCCAGAAGGACGTCGGCATCGCCACCGAGCAGGCCGAGGCGGCCCGGGTGCAGGCCCGCATCGAGGTGGAGCAGCGTCGCGCCGAGCAGGCGCAGGCCGCTCTGCAGGCCGACGTGATCGCGCCCGCCGAGGCGAAACGGCAGGCCGACATCGCGCTCGCCGAAGGTCAGCGCCAGTCCACGATCCTGGCTGCCGAGGCCGCTGCCGAGGCCGAGCGGCGCAAGGGCCAGGCCGACGCCGACGCCCGCAAGGCCGCCGCCGACGCGTTGCGCGTCGAGAAGCAGGCCGAGGCGGACAGCCTGCAGGCCAAGCTGGTCGCCGAGGCTGCCGGCAAGAAGGAACTGGCCGACGCGCTGCGCGTCGAACAGCAGGCCGAGGCCGCCGGTATCGAGGCCAAGTTGCTGGCCGAGGCCAACGGCAAGAAGGAGATCGCCGCCGCACTCAACGGCTACACGGCCGACGCCGCGCGCCTGCTGATGCTGCCCGACGTGCTGGCCTCGGTGGTCAAGGCGACGGAGGCGGCCGCCGCACCGCTGGCCGAAATCGAGCGGCTGTCGATCATCGGCGGGTCAGGCGACACCCAGGACGCTGTGAGCAGCCTGCTCGGCGTCAGCCCCCTCGCGGTGGCCAACATCCTCGAGTCGCTCAAGGCCTCGGGCATCGACGTGGCGTCCATGCTCCAGGGTTCGAACGCGAACAACGGGAGCAGCTCGCACCCGAGCTGAGAAAACTGCTGGCGGCGGGGCGCATAATTGGTGACGATGACTGGCCCCGCCTCCCAGCCCCGTAAACCTGTAATCCTGACCGTCGACGACGATCCCGCGGTCTCGCGTGCCGTCGCCCGCGATCTGCGCCGCCACTACGGCGAGCGCTACCGGATCGTGCGTGCCGAATCCGGCCCGGACGCCCTGGAGACCCTCAACGAGCTGAAGCTGCGCGGCGACACCGTCGCGGTGTTCGTCGCCGACTACCGGATGCCGCAGATGAGCGGCATCGAGTTCCTCGAGTCGGCGATGGACCTCTACCCGATGGCCAGGCGCGTGCTGTTGACGGCGTACGCCGACACCACCGCGGCGATCGATGCCATCAACGTCGTCGACCTCGACCACTACCTGCTCAAGCCGTGGGATCCGCCCGAGGAGAAGCTCTACCCGGTGGTCGACGGCCTGCTGGAGGCCTGGCACGCCGTCGGTGACCGGGCCATCCCGCACACCAAGGTGATCGGACACCAGTGGAGTTCGCGGTCCTGGGAGGTGCGCCAGTTCCTGGCCCGCAACCAGCACACATTCCGGGCGTTCACCACCGACGAGCCCGTCGGCCGTCAACTCCTCGATGCCGCGGGACTGGACGGTCTGCAGCTCCCGGTGGTGATCACCGAGGGTGGCGAGACGCTGGTCGAACCCAGTGACGGCGAGCTCGCCGACATGCTGGGGCTCTCGACCACCCCGTCGCTGACCATGTACGACCTCGCGGTGATCGGCGGCGGCCCGGCGGGTCTGGCCGCCGCGGTGTACGGAGCTTCCGAGGGTCTCAAGACCGTGCTGATCGAGGGCACCACGACCGGCGGACAGGCCGGTCGCAGTTCCCGGATCGAGAACTACCTGGGCTTCCCGACCGGGGTGTCGGGGGCCGAACTGGCCACCTCGGCCCGCAGACAGGCCGAGCGGTTCGGCGCCGAGGTGATCACCACCCGCGAAGCCGTCGCGCTCGACATCGCGGGCGCGGCCCGCACCATCACGTTCGCCGACGGCGAGACCATCGGCGCCCGCGCGGTGATCCTGGCCACCGGTGTCGAGTACCGGCAGCTCCCGGTGCCGGGATGCTTCGCGGATCCCGACAATCCGAACAACTACGTCGGCCGCGGCGTGTACTACGGCGCATCGGTGTCGGACGCCTCCGAATGCAAGGGCGAGGACGTGTACATCGTCGGCGGCGCCAACTCGGCCGGGCAGGCCGCGATGTTCATGTCGCGCGAGGCCAAGTCGGTGACGCTGTTGGTGCGCGGACCGTCGCTGGAAGCGTCGATGTCGTACTACCTGATCCAGCAGATCGAACAGACGCCCAACATCTTCGTGCGCACCTGCACCGAGGTGGTCGGTGCCACCGGCGAGGACGACCACCTGGTCGGACTGGAGTTGGTGAACAGGCAGTCCGGCCAGCACGAGGAGGTGCGTGCGACGCGCCTGTGCTGCTTCATCGGCGCGACCCCGCGCACCGAGTGGCTCGACGGCGTGGTCGCCCGCGACGACCACGGGTTCATCCTGGCCGGCCCCGACCTGCGCGACGTGTGCGGCTGGACCCTGGAACGTCCGCCGCACCATCTGGAAACAAGTGTGCCCGGTGTGTTTGTTGCAGGAGATGTGCGTGCCGAGTCCGCCAAGCGGGTGGCTGCCGCCGTCGGCGAAGGGTCGATGGCTGTGATGCTCGTGCACCGTTACCTGGCAGAAGCGTGATGGCCGGCGAGGCCTGAGGAGTTGAGGACGGATATGGGCGAGACCTGCGTGCGGGACGAACTACGGACACTGTTTCTGTTCGAGCACCTGTCCGACGCGCAACTCGACACGTTGTGCCAGGCCGGCAGCATCGAGACGTTCCCGGCCGGCCCGATCGTCACCGAAGGTGATCCGGCCACGTGCTTCTACGTGATGCTCGATGGCGAGCTGGTGATGTCGAAGCGCTCCGGCGGCGTCGACATCCAGACCAACCGCACCTCGATGCGCGGCGTGTACTTCGGCGCCTGGTCGGCCTATATCCCCGGTGAGGAACACGTCTACGAGGCGTCCGTACGCCTGACGAAGCCGTCGCGGGTGTTCGTCCTGGATGCCAATGCGTTCGCGGGGTTCATGCAGTCCCAGTTCCCGATGGCCGTACACCTGCTGGAGGGCCACAAGGTCGGCGGCCGGCGGCAGAGCCAGATCATCGGTCAGCGCGAGAAGCTGCTGGCCCTCGGCAACATCACGGCGGGCCTGACCCATCAGCTCAACAACCCGGCGGCGGCCACCGCCCGCGCCGTGGCCGACCTTCGCGAAGGCGTCGGCAAGATGCGTCACAAGCTGGCGATGCTGGCCGACGGCAAGTTCACCCCGCAGGCGCTGCGGATGCTGGTGACCATCCAGGACGAGGTCGCCGAGCAGGTCGCCAAGCACAAGGGGTTGGAGCTCACCGCACTGGAGACCTCCGACCGCGAAGACGAGATGGGCGACTGGCTCGAGGACCACGACATCGTGTTCGCCTGGGACTACGCCCCGACATTCGTCGAGGCCGGTCTCGACATCGACTGGCTGGAACGTATCTCGGCATCCGTCGATGACGCGCTCAAGGACGGGGAGGCGTCGGCCACCCTGCAGGCGGCTCTGGGTTGGCTGAAGTACACGATCGACACCGAGCTGCGGATGAACGAGATCGCCGAGGCGAGCAAGCGGATCTCGGCGTTGTTGGCCGGCGCCAAGCAGTACTCGCAGATGGACCGCGGCGATTATCAGAGCGCCGACGTCCACGAACTGCTGCGCAGCACGCTGATGATGTTCGGCGACAAGATCGGCAAGGACAAGCCGGTCGGCCTGTGCAAGGACCTGGACAAGTCATTGCCCGAATTGCATTGCTACCCAGGCGATCTCAATCAGGTGTGGACCAACATCATCGACAACGCCGTCCAGGCGATGGGTGGCCACGGCACGCTGACCCTGCGCACCTGCCGGGAGACCGACGAGATGATCCGGGTGGAGATCGGCGACGACGGGCCGGGCATCCCCGCCGAGGACATCAACCGGATCTTCACGCCGTTCTTCACCACCAAGCCGTTCGGCGAGGGCACCGGCCTGGGCCTGGATCTGGCCTGGCGCATCGTGGTGGAGAAGCACCACGGGGATCTGCGGGTGCAGTCCAAGCCGGGCGACACCCGCTTCATCGTCTTGTTGCCGTTGGAGGCTCCCGCACCCGAGACCAGGGCCGCCGAGACTGAAGCGTCGGAGTAGTGCCGGCCCGGCCAGATCCACAATCAGCGTGATTCGCCCGGAATAGCCCCCGCACGGACCCCGGTTGACACGTTCATGACCCAGACCACGGCGGGCAGCAAGCCCGATCTCGGCACATACGGCGCGTTCGGCCACTATTCGCAGTTCCAGCAGCTCTCGCCGCAGCAGCTGCGGGACATCGAAGGGCTGGGCTACGGCGCGATCTGGGCCGGCGGGTCGCCGCCCGCCGAACTGGAGTGGATCGATCCGATCCTGGCCGCCACCGACACCTTGCAGCTGGCCACCGGCATCGTGAACATCTGGAGTGCGGCCGCCGGCCCGGTCGCCGAGTCGTTCCACCGCATCGAGGCCGCCTACCCGGGCCGGTTCCTGCTGGGCATCGGCGTCGGCCACCGAGAGGCGATCGGCGAGTACCGCAAACCGCTCGACGCGCTCACCGATTACCTCGACAAGCTCGACGAGTACGGCGTGCCCCAACACCGCCGGATCGTCGCCGCGCTCGGCCCCAAGGTGCTGCAACTGTCGGCGGCCCGTTCCGCTGGTGCGCACCCGTACCTGACCACACCGGAACACACCGCACAGGCCCGCGAGTTGATCGGTCCCGACGCGTTCCTGGCTCCCGAGCACAAGGCGGTGCTCACCACCGACACCGAGAAGGCGCGCGCTCTCGGCCGCAAGGCACTCGACATCTACCTCGGTCTGAGCAACTACCTCAACAACTTCAAGCGGCTCGGCTTCACCGACGAGGATCTGGCCAAACCGGGCAGTGACCGGTTCATCGACGCCGTCGTCGCGTACGGCACAGTGGACGAGGTGGCCGCCCGGTTGCGGCAGCATCGCGACGCCGGCGCCGACCACGTGCCTGTACAGGTGCTGACGTCACCGGACAAACTGGTACCCGCACTGGCCGAACTCGCCGGGCCGCTCGGCCTGGCTTAAGAGGACCGACAGACAAGGACTCTCAGATGACCGAATCGCTCTCGCTCAAGCCGGATCTGGGTCGCTACGGAGTGTGGACGTTCGGGGCGGTGCCGCCCGAGCAGGCCGTCGAGATCGAGAAGCTGGGTTACGGCGCACTGTGGGTGGGTGGCTCGCCGTCCGCCGACCTCGCCTTCGCCGAGCCGATCCTGGAGCGCACCCAGACACTTCAGCTGGCCACCGGCATCGTCAACATCTGGACGGCCGACGCCAACGCGGTCGCCGAATCGTTCCACCGCATCGAGGCGGCATACCCGGGCCGGTTCCTGCTCGGCATCGGGGTGGGGCATCCCGAGCACACCGGCGAATACCGCAAGCCGTATGAAGCACTGGTCGAATACCTCGACGTGCTGGACGCGGCCAAAGTACCGACCAGCCGGCTGGTGATCGCCGCACTGGGCGACAAGGTGCTCAAGCTCTCCGCACAGCGCAGCGCCGGCGCGCACCCCTACCTCACGACGCCCGAGCACACCGCCCATGCCCGCGAGGTGCTGGGCGAGTCGGTGTTCCTGGCACCCGAGCACAAGGTGGTGCTGAGCACCGATGCCGCGGCGGCCCGGGCGATCGGACGCGAGACCGTCGACTTCTACCTGAACCTGAGCAACTACCTCAACAACTGGCGCCGGCTCGGTTTCACCGAAGATGACATCGCCAAGCCGGGCAGCGACAAGTTGATCGACGCGGTCGTCGCGCACGGGACCGCCGAGGCGATCGCCGCGCGCCTGCAGCAACACGTCGCCAACGGCGCCGACCATGTCACGATCCAGGTGCTCGGCGGTCCGGACAAGCTGATCCCGACACTGACCGAATTGGCCGGGCCACTGGGCCTGAAGGGCTGACGCTGCGGCCGGTTAGGGTTGGCGCATGCGGCTACTGGTCACCGGCGGCGCCGGGTTCATCGGCGCAAACTTCGTGCGACTTGCCGTCGGGGAGGCGACGACCACGTCGGTGACGGTGCTCGACGCGATGACGTACGCGGGCAGCCAGGAATCTCTGGCTCCCGTGGCCGGCCAGATTCGGCTGGTACAAGGCGATGTCGCCGACGCCGGCCTGGTGAACCAGTTGGTCGGCGAGGCGGACGCCGTCGTGCACTTCGCGGCGGAAACCCACGTCGACAATGCCCTGGCGAACCCGGAACCGTTCCTGCACAGCAACGTCATCGGCACGTTCACGGTGCTGGAGGCGGTCCGCGCGCACGGGGCCCGGTTGCACCACATCTCCACCGACGAGGTGTACGGCGATCTCGAGCTCGACGATCCGGCCCGGTTCACGCAAGCCACGCCGTATAACCCGTCGAGCCCGTATTCATCGACCAAGGCCGCCGCCGATCTGCTGGTACGGGCCTGGGTGCGTTCTTATCGGGTGCGCGCGACGATCTCGAACTGCTCCAACAACTACGGGCCCTATCAGCATGTGGAGAAGTTCATCCCGCGTCAGATCACCAACGTCCTCACCGGCAGGCGCCCCAAGCTCTACGGCACCGGCGCCAACGTGCGCGACTGGATCCACGTCGACGACCACAACCGTGCGGTGTGGCAGATCCTCATGGGGGGCCGCGTCGGGCAGACGTACCTCATCGGCGCCGAATGCGAGCGCAGCAATCTCACGGTCATGCGCACCCTGCTGCGGTTGATGGACCGCGACCCGGACGACTTCGACCACGTCACCGATCGGGAAGGCCACGACCTGCGCTACGCCATCGACCCGTCGACGCTGCACGACGAACTGGGCTGGGCGCCCAAACACACCGATTTCGACGAAGGCCTCGCGGCCACCATCGACTGGTATCGCAACAACGAATCCTGGTGGGGCCCTTTGAAAGACAACGTGGAGACCAACTACTCGGTGCGCGGCCAGTGACCGCGCGCGAACTGACCATCCCCGGCGCGTGGGAGATCACACCCAAGCTGCACGGCGATGCACGCGGCATGTTCTTCGAGTGGTTCACCGAGGCCGGATTCACCGAGATGACCGGGCACCGCTTCGACGTGCGGCAGGCCAACTGCTCGGTGTCGGCGGCCGGGGTGCTTCGCGGTGTGCACTTCGCCGAATTGCCGCCGAGCCAGGCCAAGTACGTGACGTGTGTGCGCGGCGCCGTGCTCGACGTGGTGGTCGACATCCGGGTGGGCTCCCCGACTTTCGGACAGTGGGATTCGGTGCTGCTCGACGAACTCGACCGGCGTTCGGTGTATCTGTCCGAGGGTCTCGGTCACGCCTTCCTGTCGCTGCAGGACGACTCGACGGTGATGTACCTGTGTTCGGCGCCGTACAGCCCGGAGCGGGAGCACACCATTTTGGCCACCGACTTCGGGATCGACTGGCCGATCGAGGGCGAGCCGGTGCTGTCCGACCGTGACGCGGCCGCCCCGACGCTGGAGCAGGTGCGGGCCGCGGGGCTGTTGCCGACGTGGGACGACACCCGCGCGTTCGTCAACGAGTTGCGCGCCCGCGTCCAGGGCTGAATGAGGTAGTCCACTACTGCATACGGGGCCGTGCGGCGAGGCGACGATGAGCGCATCAGCTCGACACGCACCCGTGTCGAGCTCAGTGACCTTCCAGCACCAGGGCCGAGTGGAGCAGCTTGTGATCGAGCGCATGCGCGGTCAACCCGCCGCGGCCGGTCATGGTCTCAGCGGCCACCAGAGCATTGACGATGGCCTCCTCGGTGGCCTCGATCGCCAGGTCGAACAGTCGGGTCATCAACTGTGGCGCCACCATGCGCACCGCGATCTCGGGGCGGTTGGCATCGGGGTTCTCGTCCCACCCGTACGGCGGGATTCCCCGGTTGCCGGTGGAGAAGGCCAGCATCAGGTCGCCGCTGTACTGCTCCCCTGTTCCGCCGACCCGGCCGACGGCCAGGGCCGAGCGTTGCGCAAGCCGGGTGCACTGATGTGGCAGCAACGGCGCGTCGGTGGCGATCACGACGATGATCGAGCCGGATCCCGCCGGATACGGAATCGGAAGGTGAGGGGTCGGCACCAGCTCGGGACCCACCATCTCCCCGACCGGCACCCCGTTGACCCGAAGGCGTTCCCGCCGACCGTGATTCGCCTGCACGAGCACGCCGACGGTGTAGGGCCCGGCCACGGTGTCGGTGACCCGCGATGCGGTTCCGATCCCGCCCTTGAAGCCGTGGCAGATCATGCCGGTCCCGCCGCCGACATTGCCTTCGGCGACCGGGCCGCCCGTGGCGTCGGCGAGTGCGGCGCCCACGTGTTCGGGGCGGACGTGGTGGCCGTTGATGTCGTTGAGCAGCCCGTCGTAGGTCTCCCCCACGACCGGCAGGGACCAGTAAAGCCCGTCGCCACGGGCCCGCACCTGGGCTTGGACCAGTGTGTCGCGGACGACGCCGACGCTGTGGGTGTTGGTCAGGCCGATGGGTGTGGTGAGCTCACCGGACTCACGGATCCACTCCAGTCCGGTGAGTTCTCCGCTGCCGTTGAGTCGGTGGGCCCCGGCGAACACCGGCTCGGTGAAGATCTCGGGGTGTGGGATCACGACGGTGACGCCGGTGTTGACCGGGTTGGGTCCGGGCCGCTGAATCGTGGTGTGCCCGACGCGTACGCCGGCCACATCGGTGATGGCGTTGTTCAGGCCCGTGGGGTGCTCGCCGATGACGACGCCGATATCGCGGGCGCGCGGACGCCGCGAGGAGCAGTCCAGCATGCGTCCTCCGGAAAGTTGTGGCCAAATTCTTTTCAGGATTGGAAAATAATGGCGGTGGGTAGCCACCGGAGTCAACTGAAGTGACCGAATTTGTGAAGGATGGGACCCGTGGGACGGCCGAACCGACAGGCGCAACGACGTGAGGAGATCCTCGACGCCACGATCGCGTTGATCGAGCGCAACGATCTGACCGCGTTCCGGATCGCCGACGTCGCCGCTGAGCTCAATCTGACCCCCAACGCCGTGCGCTACTACTTCCGCGAGATGGACCAGCTGCTCTCGGCGCTCGCGCAGCGCTCGGACAGCAAGTTCTACGACGACCGGCTCGCCGTCGTCGAGCGCACCGAGGACGCGCGGGATCAGATCGCGTTCATGATCGCGGCCGGGCTGCCGTCCGGGCCGGAGGACGTCGAGTGGCGGTCGATCTGGCGGGCTGTGATGGCCGCCGGATTCGTGCTCGACCAACGCCCCGATGTCCAGCACATCTATCACCGGCAGGTGGGCCTCTACGCTTCGATCCTCGAAACAGGCTCTACTGCAGGAATTTTCACACTCGCCGCACCCGCGCGCGATATCGCCATGACATTGATGTCCATGGAGGACTATCTCGGGTACCGAATCGTGGCGCGGGACCCGGACCTCGACCGCGCCACTGCGCTACGGCTGATGCGGGGCTATGCCGAACTGGCGACGGGGGCCCACCTTCAGGTGACGGTGTGACGGTGGCGGTGTGACCACGCGCGCCCCACTCGGGGCTGCGCTGCTGGTGGTGGTCGCCGCGATCAGCCAGGAGGTGGGCGCGGCGTTCGCGGTCGGACTGTTCGCCGCGGTCGGCACCGTGGGGGCCTTGTTCGCCCGGTTCGGGGTCGCCGGTGTCATCCTGTGCGCAGCGGTACGCCCATCGGTGCGGGGCCTGACGCGGCAGGCCTGGGGCGCGGCGATCGCACTGGCCGTGACGCTGGGCACGATGAACTTCTGCTTCTACCTCGCCATCGAGCGGATTCCCCTCGGCATCGCGGTGACCATCGAAGCCCTCGGCCCGCTGATCCTTTCGGTGGTGACGGGTACGCGCCGGGTCGCGTGGCTGTGGGCCGCGCTGGCCTTCGCCGGGGTCGCGATGCTGGGCCTGCCGCACGGGGACGGCGGGCACTTCGAGGCCACGGGATTCGCCTTCGCGGCTGCCGCGGGCGTGGCGTGGGCCGGCTACATCCTGGCGTCTGCGCGTACCGCCGCCGAGTTCCGTCGCGTCGACGGCCTGGCATTGGCCACGGCGATGGGAGCCCTCGTCGTCGCCCCGTTCGCGGTCGCTTCGGTACCCCTGGACGCACTCGACTGGCGCGTGCTCGGGGTGGGCGCGGCGGTCGGAGTGCTGTCCTCGGTGATCCCGTACTCGTTGGAGTTGATTTCCCTGCGCCGCCTCACGCCGGCCACCTTCGCCGTGCTGACCTGCCTGTCACCGGTCACCGCCGCGCTCGCCGGGCTCGTGGTGCTCGGTCAGCAGATCGGACTGCTCGGCTATCTGGGCGTGGCCCTGGTCACCGTCGCGAGCATCGGCGCGGTGCGTTCCGCGCATTCGGGCCCGGCTGAACCTCTCGGTTAGCCGCCGAGTTCGGCCACCGCGTCGTCGATCAGATCCGCAACAGCGGTGGGCTGGGACGCCAACGACGCATGGCTGGCATCGAGTTCGATGATCTTGCGCGGGTTCATCCGTCGCGCCATCCGGCGTTCGTTGTCCGGATGGATCATGCGGTCCGCGGTCGAAACCTGGTACCAGGTGGGCTTGCGCTTCCAGGCCGGGACGGACACAGCGTCACCGAAAGTCGAACCGAGCGGCGCCTTTTGGGTCACCGCCATCACCAGAGTCTCGTCGTCGGGCAGATCTTGGGCGAAGCTCTCGGCGAATTCGTCCTGCTTGATCCACAGGTAGCCATCCGAGTCCGGGGCGATGTTGTCGAACGCTGCCGGTGGCAGTTGCTCACTGATCTGGCCGGGGCTCTCCCCCGCGTCGGGCGCGAAGGCCGCGACATAGACCAGTCCGACGACATTGGGCAGATCCCCCGCTTCGGTGATGACCGCCCCACCGTACGAATGGCCGACCAGCAACACGGGCCCGTCGACCTGCTTGACCATTTGCTGTGTGCGGTGCGTGTCGTCCCGCAGGGACGTGAGTGGGTTCTCCACCGCATACAGCTTGTCGTAGCCCCGCCTGCTCAGTTCCACGATCACCTTCGCCCAGTGCGCCGCTCCACCCCAAAACCCGTGCACCAGAACGATTGCCG
The DNA here is from genome assembly GCF_053600815.1 of Mycobacterium sp. NPDC004974. Lineage (NCBI taxonomy): Bacteria > Bacillati > Actinomycetota > Actinomycetes > Mycobacteriales > Mycobacteriaceae > Mycobacterium > Mycobacterium sp. NPDC004974. The sequence goes on from NZ_JBSGAQ010000004.1 coordinate 516,644, forward strand.
GCTTGTCGGTCATCTTCGGACCCTCCTCGGTCTCGGAATCCCAGGCGCTGACCACCCGCGACCGTTCCACCATATTTCGAGGGTGGGGCAAACAGCCATGACCCATTCGCCGGAAAATTAGCCGATCCGCCGCGTTCAGCCGCGCGTTCCAGCGCCGGTACGCCGCGCCGCCCTTGCGGTGGCGCGTCAGCCGGAGCCGCTGACGAACGCCGCCCACACACGACCCTTGCCAAACACTCCGACCAATTACTAGGATATGCAAGTATCTCGGGTATGCCCCGAGCCACTTAACTGCGCATCTCTCTTGGGACGGAACGCCATGACCACTCAGATCCCCCACTTCATCAACGGCCAGCGCACCTCCGCCGGGTCGACCCGCACCGCCGATGTGCTCAACCCGAGCACCGGTGAAGTGCAGGCGCAGGTGGCCCTGGCGTCGGCCGCCGACGTCGACGCCGCGGTGGCCGGCGCCGTCGAGGCCCAGAAGGAATGGGCCGCCTACAACCCGCAGCGCCGCGCCCGGGTGCTGATGAAGTTCATCGAACTGGTGAACCAGAATTCCGATGAGCTCGCCGAGCTGCTCTCCCTGGAGCACGGTAAGACCGTCGCCGACTCACTGGGCGACATCCAGCGCGGCCTCGAGGTCATCGAGTTCTCGGTCGGTATCCCCCACCTGCTCAAGGGCGAGTTCACCGAGGGCGCAGGCACCGGTATCGACGTGTACTCGATCCGCCAGCCCCTGGGAGTGGTCGCGGGCATCACCCCGTTCAACTTCCCGGCGATGATCCCGCTGTGGAAGGCCGGCCCCGCGCTCGCGTGCGGAAATGCGTTCGTGCTCAAGCCGTCCGAGCGTGATCCCTCGGTTCCGCTGCGGCTGGCCGAGCTGTTCATCGAGGCCGGTCTGCCGGCCGGCGTGTTCCAGGTGGTGCAGGGCGACAAGGAAGCCGTCGACGCGATCCTCGAGCACCCCGACATCAAGGCCGTCGGCTTCGTCGGCAGCTCCGACATCGCGCAGTACATCTACTCGGGCGCGGCTGCGCACGGCAAGCGCGCACAGTGCTTCGGCGGCGCCAAGAACCACATGATCGTGATGCCCGACGCCGATCTGGACCAGGCCGTCGACGCGTTGATCGGCGCCGGCTACGGCAGCGCCGGTGAGCGCTGCATGGCGATCAGCGTCGCGGTGCCGGTCGGTGAGGAAACAGCGCGACGGCTTCGCAACAAGCTCGTTGAGCGCATCAACCAGCTGCGGGTCGGACACAGCCTCGATCCCAAGGCCGATTACGGGCCACTGGTCACCGGCGCGGCACTCGAGCGGGTGCGCGACTACATCGGCCAGGGCGTCGAAGCCGGCGCCGAACTCGTGGTCGACGGCCGCGAGCGCGCGAGCAATGAGCTGACCTTCGGCGATGCCAGCCTCGAGAGCGGCTACTTCATCGGCCCCACCCTGTTCGACAACGTCACCACCGACATGTCGATCTACACCGACGAGATCTTCGGTCCGGTGTTGTGCATCGTCCGTGCCCACGACTACGAGGAAGCCCTCAAGCTGCCGTCGGAGCACGAGTACGGCAACGGCGTGGCGATCTTCACCCGCGACGGTGATGCCGCGCGCGACTTCGTGTCCCGCGTGCAGGTCGGCATGGTCGGCGTCAACGTGCCGATCCCGGTTCCGGTGGCCTACCACACCTTCGGCGGCTGGAAGCGGTCCGGATTCGGCGACCTCAACCAGCACGGGCCGCATTCGATCCTGTTCTACACCAAGACCAAGACCGTCACGGAGCGGTGGCCGTCGGGCATCAAGGATGGCGCTGAGTTCGTCATCCCGACCATGAAGTAGTGCACCTGTGAATCTGGACGACCTGGATGACGACGAACGCGTGATCGCCGAGACGGCGGCCGCGTTCGCCGAAAAGCGCATCGCGCCATACGCGTTGGAATGGGATGAGACCCATCACTTTCCCACCGACGTGTTGCGCGAGGCGGCCGAACTCGGTATGGGAGCCATCTACTGCGGTGAGGACGCGGGCGGTAGCGGGCTGCGGCGACTGGATGCGGTGCGCATCTTCACCGCACTCGCCGCCGCCGACCCCACCTTGGCGGCATTCCTGTCCATCCACAACATGTGCGCGTGGATGGTGGACAGCTTCGGCACCGAGGAGCAGCGCAAGACCTGGGTGCCCAGGTTGGCGTCGATGGAGGCCATCGCCAGCTACTGCCTCACCGAACCGGGTGCCGGCTCGGATGCGGCGGCGCTGCGGACCAGGGCGGTCCGCGACGGCAGCGATTACGTCCTCGACGGGGTCAAGCAGTTCATCTCCGGGGCGGGCAGCTCCGATGTGTACGTGGTGATGGCCCGCACCGGTGCCGACGGCCCGAAGGGCATTTCCGCTTTCGTGGTCGAAAAGGACGCGGCGGGGCTGAGTTTCGGCGCACAGGAGCAGAAGATGGGCTGGAATGCCCAGCCCACTGCGCAGGTGATCTTCGAGGGCGTGCGGGTTCCGGCCGAGGCACTGCTGGGCAGCACCGAGGGCACCGGCTTCGGGATCGCGATGAACGGTCTGAACGGCGGGCGGATCAACATCGCCGCCTGCTCGCTCGGCGGAGCACAGGCCGCCTACGACAAGGCACTGGGCTACCTGGCCGACCGCCAGGCGTTCGGTGGCGCCCTGCTCGACGAGCCGACCATCCGATTTACCCTGGCCGATATGGCGACCGGCCTGGAGACATCACGAAACATGTTGTGGCGGGCGGCCTCCGCGCTGGATGCCAACCATCCCGACAAGGTGACGTTGTGCGCGATGGCCAAGCGGTATGTCACCGACACGTGTTACGAGGTGGCCGATCAGGCGCTGCAGTTGCACGGCGGCTACGGCTACCTGCGCGAGTACGGTCTGGAGAAAATCGTCCGGGATCTGCGGGTACACCGCATCCTTGAGGGAACCAACGAAATCATGCGCGTGGTGATCGGCCGCTCCGAGGCGAGCCGGGCCCGCAATTCTGCATAGGAGGCGTACGTGAGCACGATCGCGTTCTTGGGGCTGGGCAACATGGGCGGCCCGATGGCCGCCAACCTGGTGACCGCCGGGCACACCGTGCGCGGCTTCGATCCGGTGCCCGCCGCACAGGAGGCGGCAAAGGCCAACGGCGTCAACGTCTTCGCCACCGGCGCGGAGGCGGTCACCGGCGCCGACGTGGTGATCACCATGCTGCCCAACGGGGCACTGGTGAAGAGCTGCTACGCCGAGGTGCTGCCGGCTGCCGCCGAGGGCGCACTGTTCATCGACAGCTCGACGATCTCGGTCGATGACGCCCGCGAAGTGCACACGGTTGCGCTCGAGCACGGCTTCGCCCAACTCGACGCCCCGGTGTCTGGCGGGGTCAAGGGCGCGGTCGCGGGCACGTTGGCGTTCATGGTGGGCGGTGAGGACGATGCCGTCGAGCGCGGCCGCGCCGTACTGGAACCCATGGCGGGCAAGATCATTCACTGCGGTGCTACCGGTGCAGGTCAGGCCGCCAAGGTGTGCAACAACATGGTGCTGGCCGTGCAACAGATCGCCGTCGGTGAGGCTTTCGTCCTGGCCGAGAAGCTGGGTCTGGACAAGCAGGCACTGTTCGACGTGATCACCGGAGCGACCGGCAACTGCTGGGCCGTGCAGGTGAATTGCCCGGTGCCCGGACCGGTTCCGACGTCCCCGGCCAACAATGATTTCAAGCCGGGGTTCGCCACCGCGCTGATGAACAAGGACCTGGGCCTGGCGATGGCGGCCGTGGAGTCCACCGGTTCGTCGGCCCCGTTGGGCACCCACGCCGCCGAGATCTACACGAAGTTCGCCGTTGACAACGCCGGCAGGGATTTCAGCGCGGTCATCGAAACACTCCGCAGCTGACTCGTCCTCGCGTTCGTAACGTGGTGGCGAAGAAAGCCGGGCAGATTCATACGGTCAATGCAATTTCCGTGACTAGGGAGGTTGCAGGTGCCGCCGGCTTATCCACGTGTGATGCGGCGAGAGTTTTTCGATCG
>NZ_JBSGAQ010000005.1:0-446663 GCF_053600815.1 Mycobacterium sp. NPDC004974
AAAAACAAACAACCACACCCTAAACGGGAAAAAGAGCGTGGCCAAAAAACAACAAACAAAAACCACCAAACACACTATTGAGTTCTCAAACAACACGCCCGAGTTTGCCGCACAGAAACCCCGCGGCTAAAAGCCGCTGAACTCTACCACGGACAGTGAGAAGACCCACCGTAATGGGTGTCTCTCTCGGATTTCGTCTTCGCTCCCCGGCGCTTGTCCGTGTCGCTCTGACCTGCAATAAGTTACGTGAGCGCTAACAGCGAGTCAAATCGCCTGGTTGCTCCGACGTTTTCCCAGGTCAGAGCCCGGTCGTCGGTGGGCCTACGCGCCTACGCGCTCGACCCCGGCAATGTGCCGCTTGCCACGTCGCAACACGAGCCAACGCTCATGCAGAAAATCGGATTGCCGTGGTATCCACTCGTCGCTTTCAATGCGAATGTTGTTCACATAGACGCCACCCTCAGCGACATTGCGGCGTGCAGCTCCCTTACTCGCCGCCAATCCCGTGCCGACCAACAAATCGACGATCGAATCCGGGCCGCCCGGCTTCAACTCGGCGACCTGTCCACTACTTGCCTCCCGCAGCGCGGCGCCGAGGGTGGATTCGTCGAGGTCGGTCAGCTCGGCCCGGCCGAACAGCGCCTGACTGGCCAGCTCGACCGCCGTCGTCGCGCCTTCCCCATGCACCAACGTGGTGAGTTCACGCGCCAATCGCCGCTGCGCGGCGCGTTCATGCGCGCGGTTCTGGGTGGAGTCCTCCAGCTCGGCGATCTCATCCGAGGACAAGAAGGTGAACCACCGCAGGTAGCCGATCACGTCGGCATCGGCCGTGTTCACGAAGTACTGGTACCAGGCGTATGGGCTGGTCATCTCGGGATCGAGCCACAGATTGCCGCCGCCCGTCGACTTGCCGAACTTCTTGCCCTCGGAGTCGGTGACCAGCGGAGTCGTCATGGCGTGCACCGTGGCGCCCAGCTTCTGGCGGACCAACCGGGCGCCGGCCACGATGTTGCCCCACTGGTCGGAGCCGCCGATCTGCAACGCGCAGCCGTGGCGCTGGTGCAGTTCCACGAAGTCGTTGGCCTGAAGAAGCATGTAGCTGAACTCGGTGTAGGAGATGCCGTCGCCCTCCAGCCGGCGACGCACTGTCTCCCGGTCGAGCATCACGTTCACCGAGAAGTATTTGCCGAGGTCACGGAGGAATTCGATGGCCGAGAGCTCGGCGGTCCAGTTCAGGTTGTTCTCGACGATGGCGCCGGTCGGGGTGTCGTCGAATTCGACGAACCGTTCCAGCTGGCCGCGGATGCGACCGGCCCAGTCGGCGACCGTGTCGGCGGTGTTCAGTGTGCGTTCCCCGGTATCGCGGGGGTCGCCGATCATTCCGGTGGCCCCGCCGGCGAGCACGATGGGCCGGTGCCCGGCACGCTGAAACCGGCGCAGCGTCAGCAGCGGCACCAGATGGCCCGCGTGCAGGCTCGGCGCGGTCGGGTCGAAGCCCGAGTAGACAGTCATGGGTCCCTTGGCCAGGTCATTGGCCAGCGTGTCGCGGTCGGTCGACTGGGCGATCAGGCCACGCCAGTCCAGCTCATCGAGGATTCCCATGCTCATGACGACGATCATGCCGCATTGCCGAGATCAGTCACTGGCACCGGGCGCGGGGGCGCGCGGGCTGCGCCGGTAGGCCGACACCTCTCCCCTGTCCGCCAGCCACAACCGCCATCTGCGGTCGGCGGCCTTGCTCACGCCGACCCGTGGGCCGTCGACCGACGGAAGCGGATCACCCAATGTCAAGCGGACCGGGCTGTCGGCGTCGAACAGGTCAATTCCGTTGTCCTCCATGGTGATTCCCAGGGCCGAACAGAGGTTGCCCGGCCCCCGCGCCAGCGCCGCCGGGCGAATCGCCGGTCCACGACGGGCGCCGGCCACGTCGGCGCCCTCGCACACCGACGCCGCTCGCAGCAGTACCGCCCCCGCGATGCCGTCGTGCCCGCAGACCACATTCGCGCAGACGTGAATGCCATGGCTGCGGTAGGTGTACAGGTACCCGGGCGGGCCGAACATCACGAGATTCCGACCGCCCGCACCGCGAAACGAGTGCGAGGCGGCGTCGGGCCAGGGCCCGTCGGGCGGGCCGCCGTACGCCTCCACCTCGACGATGACAGAGCTGACGCCGCGACCGGTCAGCTCGGCTCCCAACAGTCGGCGGGCCGCGAGCAAGGGGGCACCAGTCAACAGCTCGGTGCCTATCTGCAAGCCCACCCGAGCGATTCTGCACTTCGTAACATCCACCGTTGACACCGGCCACACCGGAGCGCAGTATTCACCACATGATGACTTCATCGATTGATGAATTCTCCCCAGGATTCCCGGCCGGCGCCGCTCCCCCGGCCATCGACATCGCCGGACTGCAGGTCACCCGGGGTGGCCGGCCCGCGATCCGCGATCTCACCGTGCAGATCGCCGGCGGCACCATAACCGGCCTCCTCGGCCCATCCGGCTGCGGCAAGTCCACCCTGATGCGCAGCGTCGTCGGAACCCAGATCGTCGCGGCGGGCACGGTCACCGTGCTCGGGCACCCCGCCGGCTCAGCACCGCTGCGCCACCGGGTCGGATACGTGACGCAGGATCCGACGATCTACGACGACCTGCGGGTGATCGACAACGTGCGGTACTTCGCCGCGCTGTACGGAACGTCTGCGGACTCGGCCACCAGTGCCATCCGGTCGGTCGGCCTCGACGATCACCGCACCGCTTACTGCGGCAACCTCTCGGGCGGCCAGCGCACCCGGGTCTCACTTGCCTGTGCGCTGGTGTCCGAGCCCGAACTCCTGGTGCTCGACGAACCCACCGTGGGCCTCGACCCGGTACTGCGCGTCGACCTGTGGGAACAGTTCAACGAACTGTCGCGGCGCGGCACCACATTGCTGGTCTCCAGCCACGTGATGGACGAGGCCGACCACTGCGGCGACCTGCTGCTCATGCGCGACGGCCGACTGCTCGCCCACACCACCCCGGACCAGCTACGGAAGGACACGGAATGTACGTCCCTGGAGGAAGCGTTTCTCACCGTCATCCGGCGCAGCGACTCGGGCGCGATCAACCGGGCCGACTGAGCCCGGCGGCCTACCTGGCCACGACCGGCCGGATCCTGCGGCAACTGGCGGCCGACCACCGCAGTGTCGCCATGATCCTGGTGGTACCCAGCCTGATCATCACGCTGATGTACTTCATGTTCCAGAATGCGCCGCACCCGCCGGGACACCCGACGCCGTTCAACAACGCATGTCTGATCATGCTCGGCGTCTTCCCGCTGATCGTGATGTTCCTGATCACCTCGATCACCATGCAGCGCGAACGCGTCTCGGGAACCCTCGAGCGGATCCTGACCACACCGCTGCGCCGCTTCGACCTGTTGGCCGCCTACGGCACCGCGTTCTCGATCGCCGCCGCGGCCCAGGCCACCCTGGCCTGCATCGTCTCGTTCTGGTTCCTCGGATTCGACACCGCGGGCAGCCCCATCCTGGTGTTCCTGATCGCGATCATCAACGCCGTGCTGGGCGTGGGGCTGGGCCTGTTGTGCAGCGCGTTCGCCCGGACCGAGTTCCAGGCGGTCCAGTTCATGCCCGTGGTGATCGCGCCGCAGCTGCTGTTGTGCGGCATCATTGTGCCGCGCGCTGCGCTGCCGGAATGGCTGCAGTGGATCAGCAACGTGCTGCCTGCGAGCTATGCGCTCGAAGCCCTGCAGCAGGTCGGTGCCCACCCAGAGCTCACCGCCGTCGCGGCCCGTGACATCGCGATCGTAGTGGGGTTTGCTGTGCTGGCACTGTGTCTGGCCGCGGCCACCCTGCGCCGCCGAACACCTTAGGAAGCCGTGAGCACCGACATCGATTCCGAACGAGAACGCAAACGGCCCGGCCGCCCCGCCGGCCCGTCGGACAAACGCGAGCGCATCTTGACCAGCGCACGGGAATTGTTCTCCCGCAACGGAATCGACAAGACATCGATCCGCTCGATCGCGGCCGACGCCGGGGTGGACGCCGCCCTCGTGCACCACTACTTCGGCACAAAGACCCAGCTGTTCGCCGCCGCGATCCACATTCCCATCGATCCCATGACCGTGATCGGGAAGCTCAAAGACGTGCCGGTCGAGCAGATCGGGCATACCTTGCCGTCAATCCTGTTGCCGCTGTGGGATTCTGAGATCGGCAAGGGCTTCGTGGCGACCTTGCGCTCCATCCTGGCCGGCAACGACGTATCGCTGGTGCGGTCGTTTCTCCAGGAGATCATCATCGGCGAAATCGGGCCCCGGGTAGACAGCCCGCCCGGAAGTTCTCGCGTGCGCATCCAGTTCGTCGCCTCGCAACTGGTCGGGGTCGCGATGGCGCGCTACATCCTGGAACTGGAACCCTTCGCCACGCTGCCGGCGGATCAGATCGTCGAGACCATCGCACCCACCCTGCAGCGCTACCTCACGGGTGACCTACCCGGACTCCCCTGATCCGGCCAATTCCAGCAGCCGGCGATGCTCGGCGTCGTCCTCGATGGCTACGGCCTCGTCGACGAGCAGCACCGGGATGCCGTCCTCGATCCGGTATGCCCGCCGCAACCGGGGGTTGTAGAGCCAGTCCGTACCGGCCAGCAGCAGCGGCCCGCGGTCCTGCGGGCACACCAGGATGCTCAAGAGCTTGTCGTCGACCACCAGGTGACGCTAGCCCAGCGGGATCGAGATGCCGCCACTCGGGCCGGGCTCGCCGCCGCCCCCGCCCGGAATGGGAGCGATGCCGCCCGGGAACTGGCCCACCCCGGGGTTGAGACCACTCTGCTTCGGAACCTGGGCGCTGGACTGTGCCTGCAACTTGCGCTGGTACGACAGCGTGCTCTTGAGGGCGTTGATCAGCGGAACCTGATTGGGGCGCTTGTCGAGCGCCGCGGTGATGGCTTCACGGTTGGCGTTCGATGGCCTGTACCCCTGCGCACGCAGCTTCATGATGTCGTGGATCAGCGTCGAGATCTGGCCACCGCCCTCGCCCGTGTCGTAGTCCTTGGCGATGATGGACAGTGCCTCGTCGGCGGTCATCTGCGGCGCCGCGGGGGCAGCCGATCCGGGTGCATCCGCGGCAGGGGTCGGCTGAGCGGGATCGGCGGCCGCTACCGGCGCACCTGCGCCCACCAGCAGCCCCAGGACCAGCGCACCGCCCGTCACCGTTCCGGTGACGATCCGACGCCAGCTGTTCGCACCCGATCCCGATGTCATCGATCCTCCAGTCGTTCTGCCGTCTGCCGGAGCCTAACAGCGCTTTCCTGCCCCGGCACCCCGTCGGCTAGTCGGTCGCCGGCTCGTCATCGGGGGCTCCCGCGACGAGTTCGGCCCGGCTGGCCGCCGTCATTTTCTTGTACGTACCTGTATCGGCATCGAAGTACCAGCAGTTACGGCGGCCCGGTTTCGGGATGCCCGCCGCCCGCAGCGGACCGACGAGCGGGCGGTATGAGGCGCCGAGTTCCATGTCGGCCACCACGTGCACCACGTCGGGCGGGTTACCCGCGGCCAGATCGTCCAGCGCGTGGGTGAGATCGGCCGTCGGGACGCTGCCGCCCGGACGCAGCGCCAGCGCCGTCACCGCCAGTTGCCGGCCTCCTTCCGTGACGCCGTACGTCACCGACATGTCGACCGCGTCCAGGCGGCCGACCGCGTCGTTGACGCTCGTCGCGAACACCGGTCCCCGTTCGGTCCGGATCACCGCACCCCGGTTGTCGACCAGCCAGTAGTCACCGTCCTCGTCACGACGGAACAGGAACTCGGTGGACACCCAGGTGTCGGCCGGCGCGAACACGCCCCGCTTGACCACGGCGGTCGGATCGACCGGGCCGCGCGGGTGAGCCAGCAGCACGCCGACCTCGTTAGCCTCGGCCTTGCGCACGAAACCCTGCTCGTCCTCCAGGATCAGGTCGTCATCGGCGTCGTAGGCGGCCAGCTCGACGGTGCCGCCGCCCGGCAGCGGGCGGCCCTTGCTGCCGATCTTGGCGCCGGACACGTTGGCCAGCACGGCCTGCCCGTCTGTGGTGGCGAAGAACTCCACGACCTGGGCCGGCTCGAACACGTCGACCACCCGCTTCCACAACCCGGCGGGCATGCCCGAGCCGATGAACAACCGAACCGGGTGGCTTCCGGTGAGCGAGAACGACGGATCGTCGATGACCTCGCGCAGCATGGCCCAGGTGTAGGACACGACCGTGACGCCGTACTGCCGGATCTCCTGCAGGAACCGGTCAGGCTGCAGCCCGCGGGACAGCGCGATGCGTGAGCCGCCGACCACCGCACCGCCCAGGCTGACCAGCAGGCCGGACTGGTGATGCAGCGGGGTCAGGCAGTAGACCGTGTCACCTCGGCCGAGATTGGCCGCCGACGCGGTACCGAACGCCGAAAGCGCCCATCGGAAGTTGGTGATCTGGCGGGCTACGAGCTCACCGCCGACCTCGCTGAAGGCGACGAAGGCCAGGTCGCGGGCCAGGCCCGGGTTGGGCCGGTACCAGCCGGGAAGCTCGACGACGTCGGGGTCGATCTTCTCCATATCGACGACAGACGCGACGTCGTCGTACTCCTCCAGGTGCAGATCACGGTTTTCACCGCCGCCGAGGACCAGCACGCGCTTCCCGAGTTCACGCGCCATGTCGAGGTGGCTCGGGTCGGCGATGATCTCGGACACGCCGCCGAGACGGGCGGCCTCGGCCAGATCCGTCTCCGGCAGCAGCACCGCCACCGCCCCCAACCGGGACAGCGCCGCGATCGCGACCAGGGCGCTGGGCCGGGTGTCCATCAGCACGCCGACGCGGGCGCCCTGACGCACCCCGACGTCGATCAGGCCGTGCACCACGTTGTTGACCCGGCGGTCCACCGCCTCGTAGGTGTGCACCCGGCCGTCGAACAGCAGCGCCTCACCGTTGGGCACGCTGCGCGCCTGCTCGCTCATGATCCGGCCGAGCGAGATCCGGGTGTGGTCGTTGACCTGACCCAACCGGGCCAGCCTCGGCAGCGTCCGGGCCGTCTCGATGACCAGGGTCCTGGCGTTCTTGTTCGCCGTCACCAAGGCCTCGGCCGCCGAGCGGGCCACCCCGAACGCCATCTCGGTGGCGGCGGTGGCACTGTGGGTGACGCGGGTGGAGAACGACACCCCGCCCTCCGGATGATCGGCCGGCTGCGATCCCATCGGGACCACACCCTCCGGCATCTGTTCTCCACCAAGCCATTTCACCCACTGCGCCACAGTCGGCCAGGTCTGGGTGGAGGCCTTGGAACCCACGACCAAACCGAAATGCCCTGCCCTGATCAGATATTCGTAGACATCCGCATCCGGCGCGGCCCGCTTGATGCCCCGGACCGCGGCCGGCTGACCGATGTCGTCGACCTCGCCGACCACCGCCAGGATCGGGCAGTCGATGTCGGACAGCGTGACCAGGTCACCGTGGACGGAAAAGCCGCCCGTCATCATCCGGTTGTGGGCGATGAACTGTTTGAGCAGCTCGGCGATCGCCGGCCCCGACCACGCGATCCAGCCCTCCGAGGACAGGAACCGGCGCTGCTGCTCGCGCGGCAGCAGGGCCTCGCGGTCGTGCAGCTGCCGCAGGAACTCCAGACGCGACTGTGCGGTCTTGATCGGGTCCAGCATCTGAAACCCGGTGCGGGCCAACCAGCCCGGGATGTCGATGCGGCTGAACACGTGATCGGCCATGAAATCCGCCGCACCCGCGGCGACGCCGGCCGGAAGGTTCATCGGCAACGCGGCCAGGGTGTCCACCGGGGACCCGAAGGCGATGATGCTGGCCAGGTCCTTGGACCGCCGATAGGCCGCGGCCTGGTAGGCGAACATCCCGCCCTGCGAGTAACCGGCCAGGTGCACGTCGCGGCCCGTGACCTCTTTGACGATGTCGATGGCCTCCGACAACGCCACCACGTGGTCGGCGAGATTGCGTTGCATGCCGCCTTCGACCTTGTCCGGTGAACCGAAATCGATCACCCAAGGGTCGACACCCGCGGAGTGCAGGATGCCGACCGCACCGTCGTCGCGCGTCACGTCCCACATGTCGGCCGACATCATCATCGGATGCACCATCAGCACCGGCGGCCGCGGATTCTGGACGCCGGGACGGACGTCCGGCGGGAAGTACCGCCGGAGCCGGTACATCGGCACGCTCTGGATGATCTGGAAGGGCGACGGCACCGAACCGGTCTCCAGGCCCCCGTAGCGCAGCACCTCCAGACCGTTCTGAGCGGTCGCCAGCAACCGCTCGACCGGTTTGGTCACTGCCGAGAAATCCACCAGCTTGCTCCCCACACGACAACTCAACCCCGACCCCCGATTGACGTGGTCATCATGGCACAACAGCTACCGGTTCCAGATGTGATCACCCCGACGTCTGCAGTGGCCCCATGCGATGCCGCTGTCACGGCCACCGGCAGATAGGGTCGGCGGCGATGGCACACCTGCTCGGGGGCGAAACCCTGCATCTGGAATACCCCGCCGGGGTGGTGTTCGACGCGGTCACCGTCGGTGTCAGCGAAGGCGACCGGATCGGCATCGTCGGCCGCAACGGTGACGGCAAATCCAGCCTGCTGGCCATGCTGGCCGGCCGGCTGGAACCGGATTCCGGACGGGTCACCGTGCGCGGTGGTGTGCGGGTCGGCGTACTCGATCAGGCCGACACCCTCGACGACGCCGACACCGTCGGCCACGCCGTGGTCGGCGACGTGCCCGAACACGAATGGGCCGGCGACCCCCGTGGGCGCGATGTCATCTCCGGCCTGCTCGGTGACCTGCCCTGGGACGCAGAACTCCGCACGCTGTCGGGCGGACAGCGGCGCCGGGTCGCTCTGGCCAGGCTGCTGGCCGGGGATCACGACGTGCTGGCGCTCGACGAGCCGACCAACCACCTCGACGTGGAGGCGATCACCTGGCTCGCCGAGCACCTCAAGAAGCGCTGGTCCGCGTCGTCCGGTGGGCTGCTGGTGGTGACGCACGACCGCTGGTTTCTCGACGAGGTCTGTACGACCACATGGGAAGTGCACGATCGCATCGTCGAACCGTTCGACGGCGGCTACGCCGCCTACATCCTGCAGCGGGTGGAACGCGACCGGCAGGCGGCCACGATCGAGGCGCGCCGGCAGAACCTGGCCCGCAAGGAACTGGCCTGGCTGCGCCGCGGCGCTCCGGCCCGCACCTCGAAGCCGAAGTTCCGCATCGATGCGGCCAACGCGCTGATCGCCGACGTGCCGGAGATCCGGGACAAGGTCGCGCTGCAGTCCCTGGCGGTGTCACGGCTGGGCAAGCAGGTCGTCGACCTGCTGGATGTGTCGGTGAGCTACGGCGACCGCGAAGTGCTGCATCAGGTCGAGTGGCGGGTCGCCCCCGGTGAGCGCACCGGGATCCTGGGCGTCAACGGCGCCGGAAAATCGACGCTGCTGGGCCTTATCGACGGTTCGGTGCAACCGACCTCGGGACGGGTCAAACACGGTAAGACGCTGCAGGTCGCGACCCTCACCCAGACCGTGGACGAGCTTGAGCCCCACCTCGGCGATCCGGTGCGGACGGTACTGGCCAACCTGCGCACGACGTATGTGTTCGGCAGCGGGTCGAAGGCCCAGGAACTCACGCCCGGGCAGTTGCTGGAGCGTCTCGGGTTCTCCAGCGCCCAGTTGTCGACACCGGTCAAGGACCTCTCCGGCGGGCAACAACGTCGCCTGCAACTGCTGTTGATCCTGCTCGCACAGCCCAACGTGCTGATCCTCGACGAGCCGACCAATGACCTGGACACCGACATGCTCTCCGCCATGGAGGATCTGCTCGACTCGTGGCCCGGCACGCTGATCGTGGTGAGCCACGATCGCTATTTTCTGGAGCGGGTCACCGATCAGCAGTACGGGATCCTCGGCGGGCATCTCCGGCATCTGCCGGGCGGGGTGGATGAGTACCTGCGGTTGCGGGCCGCGCATGGGTCAGCGACCGGCGCGGCGCCGGCACCGACCGCCGGCACTGCAGCGGACGGGCTGTCCGGCGCCGACTTGCGGGCAGCGCAGAAGGAGGTGTCCGCCCTGGAACGCCGGCTGGAGAAACTGCAGCAACAGATCAACCGGTCCCGGACGGCGATGGCGGACCACGACCAGTCCGATTTCGAGGGACTCGCGGTCAAGGTGGCCGCCATCCGCGCGCTGGAGGACGAAGTCACCGAGGTCGAGGAACGCTGGTTCGAACTCGGCGAGCAGATCGGCTGAGGGCACAGCCTGATTCGTCGCTGACCAACCTGGCCGAACGGACCGAGATCCCCGAATCAGTTCCGGGAAGTATCGACGGGTTCCACCTCATCGGAGTTAGCTGACATACGTCAGTGCTTTACCGATTGTGGAGGGCATCATGAAGATCACCACAGTACTGAAGGCCGCCCTGTCCGCCCTGATCGCGGCGACGATCGCGATCCTCCTCGCACCGAGCGCAACAGCGGCATATCCCATGGTGGGAAAGCTGGGCAGCACGCTGAAAGACACCGACAGCGTCGGTCAGGTCACCTACTCCTGGATGGTGGGCAACCTCAAGCCGAGCACCGATCCGATGCCGGGCTACCGGGTCGCCGGCCAGTTGTGGGAGGCCACCGCGACCGTCCACGCCGTTGCCGGCAGCGTCACGCCCGCGATCTCACAGTTCAATGCAGTCGCCCCGAACCAGGCCGCCTACCGGGTGCTGTGGTTCGTCGCCAGCCCGACCAACATCAGTGGTGGCACCATCCCGCAGGGCGGGCAATCCACCGGCAAGATCCACTTCGACGTAACCGGCCCTGCGCCGAACACCATCACGATGAACAACGGCATGCAGGATCTGATGATCTGGGGGCCGTGATCGTCGCCTCGGACGCGCCGAGTCAGCTCGGCCTCTAGTGCCTCAGCGCTGCAACCGGGCGCGCAGCTCGGCAGCGATTCCCAGCGTCGCCCGTCCCGACGATCCACCTTCAAGGACACCGCCTTTGGCGTAAGCCATACGATTCCGCAATGGCACCGGAGGTCTCACGTCAGGTCTTCGTTCGTGGCGCGCTCGGCGTGGCCGCCGGTTCGCTGCTGGCCTCGTGCCAGTCACCCGCGGCTCCGCGTCCGCAACCTCCGCCCGTGGTGTCCGGTCCGCCGGACTGGGCTGCCCTCGAGGACGCGATCGAAGGCCAGCTCATTCTGCCGGCCGGCGCCGAGTACACCACGGCAAAGAACGTCTTCAATATGCGATTCGCCAACTGTGCACCGGCGGCGGTTGTCGCAGTGAAGTCGACCAGCGACGTGCAGAAGGCCATGGTGTTCGCCGCGAAGAACGGCATCAAGGTCGCCGCTCGTAGTGGCGGACACTCCTATATCGGCGCTTCGGCGGCACCTGCCGCGATGATCATCGACCTACGGCGGTTGCCTGGCGGTGTTGCCTACAACGACGAACGCAGATTGGCGACGGTTTCGGCTGCAGCACAATTGAATTCGTTGCACACGACCCTGGCGGCGCATGGACGGGCGATCCCCGGCGGCAGCTGCCCGACAGTTGGCGTCGCCGGTTTGACGCTGGGTGGGGGCTTGGGGTCCGATGCCCGGCTTTCCGGCCTGACTTGCGACGCGCTGGTATCGGCTTCCGTCGTGTTACCCAGCGGTGAAGCGATCACCGCGGCGCCTGACGACCACGCGGATCTGTTCTGGGCCCTGAGGGGCGGTGGAGGCGGCAGCTTCGGCGTGGTCACATCCTTCACGTTCCGGACGTTTCCGATTACCGACAGGGACGTCATCACCCTGGTATTCCCCGAAGCTGCGACTGAGCACGCACTCATCGGCTGGCACGAGTGGCTGTGCACCGCGGACCGAGCGATCTGGGGCATGGTCAACATCACGAAGGGTGGGGGTTCCGGGGACTGCACGATGGTGTTGGCGACTCCGCCCGGAGACGGTCCGAGCAGAGCCGCTGACCTGAGCGCCGCGATCGGAGTGCGGCCCGCAATCGGTACGAGCCGAACCCTTAGTCGGATGGACTTCGTCCACTATTTCGAAGGCGGTGCCCAAGCGACTCACCCGCGGGCATTCGTGGCGGGCTCCGACATCGTCGGGAAGATGACCCCGGCCACCGCGGAATCGATCGTCGCCGCCACATCGGCATGGCCGCAGGCCGCGGGTTCGGCGACCACCGTGATCGAGTCGCTCTCGGGAGCGGTCAGCGACGTTGATTCGGGCGATACGGCGTTTCCGTGGCGTCGGCAGGCAGCGTGCATTCAGTGGTATGCCGAGACCCCCGCACCCACGACCGTTGCCGCTGCCGATCGCTGGTTGCAGAGTGCACACGACACGGTTCACGCGAGTTCGGTCGGTGGCTACGTTAACTACGTCGAACCCGACACAGCGGCGGCACGCTACTTCGGCGGCAACCTGAAGCGACTCACCGCCGTCCGGCAGCGGTACGACCCGGACGCGTTGATGTACTCGGGCATCGGCTTCTGACAGTCAATGCCGAATCGATCGTCGGCGAAGTCGGCGAGCGGCGCCGCCTCAACCTAGGGTGGCGCGCAACCTCTCGGCCGTCTCACGGACCACGCCGAGCTGCTTGGCGACCTGAACGGGCGCGGTACCGCCCCGGGCGCTGCGCGCGTTCACCGAACCCTCAACGGTCAACACCTCGCGCACCTGTGCGGTGAGCGACGGGTTGATCGCGGCGAATTCGTCGTCGGTGAGCTCCTCGAGCCCGACGCCGCGCCCCTCGGCGGCCTGCACCGCGGCACCCGCGGCCTCGTGGGCGACGCGGAACGGAACACCTTCGCGGACCAGCCATTCGGCGATATCGGTGGCCAGTGTGTAACCGGCCGGCGCCAGCGCGGCCATCCTGGCCTCGTCAAAGGTCAGCGTGCCGACCAGACCGGCCATCGCCGGCAGCAGCAGCTCCAGCTGAGCTACCGAGTCGAAGACCGGTTCCTTGTCCTCCTGCAGGTCCCGGTTGTAGGCCAGCGGCTGCGCCTTGAGCGTCGCCAGCAGGCCGGTGAGGTTACCGATCAGCCGTCCGGACTTACCGCGGGCCAACTCGGCGATGTCCGGGTTCTTCTTCTGCGGCATGATCGAGCTGCCGGTCGACCAGGAGTCGTGCAGCGTGACATACCCGAATTCGGTTGTGCTCCACAGGATGATGTCCTCGGCGAGCCGGGACAGGTCCACCCCGATCTGCGCGAACACGAACGCCGCCTCGGCGGCGAAATCCCGCGCCGCGGTGGCGTCGACGGAATTGTCTGCGGCCGAGGCGAATCCGAGGTCCTCGGCGATAGCGTCAGGATCCAGGCCGAGCGAAGAGCCGGCCAGCGCCCCCGAGCCGTAGGGCGAGACCGCGGTGCGATCGTCGAAATCGGCGAGCCGGTCGACATTGCGCAGCAGCGGATGAGCGTGGGCCAGCAGATGATGCGCGAGCAGGATCGGCTGGGCGGCCTGCAGGTGGGTCTTGCCGGGCATGATCGCCGTCGGATGCGCTGCGGCCTGTACCGCCAGCGCGTTGACCACTTCGAGCACGCCGTCGGCGACGCGGCGGACGGCGTCGCGCAGCCACATCCGGAACAGCGTGGCGACCTGGTCGTTGCGGGAGCGGCCGGCACGCAGCCGGCCGCCCAGATCGGGCCCGACCCGGTCGATCAGCCCGCGCTCCAGCGCACCGTGCACGTCCTCGTCGCTCACCAGCGGCTCGAAACTGCCGTCGGCGACATCGGAACCCAGGCTGTCCAGGCCGGCGAGCAGCCCGTCGCGCTGTTCGTCGGTGAGCAGCCCGGCCCGGTGCAAGACCCGGGCATGGGCCTTGGACGCCTTGACGTCGTACGGCGCCAACACCCAGTCGAAGTGGGTCGACTTGCTCAGGGCGGCAAGGGCGGCCGAGGGACCGTCGGCGAACCGGCCGCCCCACAGCGAGCCCTCGTTGGTGGTTCCGTCGTTGGTGCTCATGTCACTTCTTCCCGCGAGCAGTCCCCCGCAAGCGGGAGGGGCCCCCAGCAAAACTGCCTAGAAACACTGGAAATTGGGCAGTTTTACGTCTGCTCGGCATCAGAGGCCCAGGTCGCGCTTGGCCGAGATCTTGGACGACAGACCATGCAGCTGCACGAAGCCCTTGGCCGCGCTCTGGTCGAAGCTGTCGCCCTCGTCGTAGGTCGCGAGGTTGAAGTCGTACAGCGACTCACCGGAACGACGACCGTTGACGATGACGCTCCCGGCGTGCAGAACCAGCCGGATGTCACCGGACACGTGCTGCTGCGTGTGCTCGACGAACGCCTCCAGCGAGCGCTTCAGCGGGCTGAACCACAGGCCGTCATAGGTGAGCTCGCCCCACTTCTGGTCCACGCCGCGCTTGTACCTGCCCAGCTCGCGCTCCAGTGTCACGTGCTCGAGCTCGGTGTGCGCGGTGATCAGCACCATCGCGCCCGGAGCCTCGTAGATCTCGCGGCTCTTGATGCCGACCAACCGGTCCTCGACCACATCCAACCGGCCCACGCCCTGAGCGCCGGCCCGGGTGTTGAGCTCCTGGATGATCTCCAGGACGCTGAGCGGGCGACCGTCGATCGCGATCGGGCGGCCCTTGTCGAAGCTGATGATCAGCTCGTCGGGGGCGTTGAAGTTGACCGTCGGGTCCTGGGTGTAGTCGTAGACGTCCTTGGTCGGCGCGTTCCACAGGTCCTCGAGGAAACCGGTCTCCACCGCGCGGCCCCACACGTTCTGGTCGATCGAGAACGGTGAACGCTTGGTGACGTTGATCGGGATGGCGTTCTCCTCGGCGAACGCGATGGCCTTCTCGCGGGTCCAGGCGTAGTCGCGAACCGGCGCGATGACGTCCAGTTCGGGCGCCAGGGAGGCGAACCCGACCTCGAACCGCACCTGGTCGTTGCCCTTGCCGGTGCAGCCGTGCGCGACGACGGTGCCGCCGTGGGCACGCGCCGCGTCGACCAGGTGCTTGACGATCAGGGGGCGGCTGATGGCCGACACGAGCGGGTAGCGATCCATGTAGAGCGCGTTCGCCTTGATGGTCGGCAGGCAGTATTCGTCGGCGAATTCGTCACGGGCGTCGACCACGACCGCCTCGACCGCGCCGCAGTCCAGGGCACGCTGGCGCACGACGTCCATGTCCTCGCCGCCCTGACCCAGATCGATGGCGACGGCGACAACCTCTTTGCCGGTCTCCTTACCGATCCAGCTGATCGCGACCGAGGTGTCCAGACCTCCGGAGTACGCCAGGATGACGCGTTCGGACATGAGCAATCTCCTTGTTTTGAGCTCTACTTCAAGTTTTCGATGGTGTTGGCAAGTTCGGCCCCGGTCATCGGTTCGCGCGCCACCATCAGGATGGTGTCGTCACCGGCGATGGTGCCGACCACATACGGCAGGGCGGCGCGATCGATCGCGCTGGCCAGGTAATGCGCGGCCCCGGGCGGGGTGCGCAGCACGGCAAGATTAGCGCTGGCGTCGGTCGATACCAGCAACTCCCCCAACAAGCGGGTCAACCGCTCGGTGCCACCGGACACACCCCGCACCGGGCTGCCGTCCTCGGGCACCACATACGCGCCGACGCCGCCGTCGACGCCACGCAGTTTCACCGCGCCGAGTTCCTCCAGGTCCCGCGACAACGTCGCCTGGGTGACCTCGATGCCCTCCTGGCCCAGCAGTGCGGCCAGTTCGGTCTGGCTGCTCACCTGCCTGGACGACAGCAGAGCGATGATGCGGGCCTGGCGGCCGGCACGCGTCGGTGCACTCACCTGTTCTCCAGCAACCAGACCAGCAGAGCCTTCTGGGCGTGCAACCGGTTCTCGGCCTCGTCGAACACCGCGCTCTGCGGGCCGTCGATCACCTCGTCGGTGATCTCGTGCCCACGGTGCGCCGGAAGGCAGTGCAGCACAATGGCTGCCGGGTCGGCGAGCTTGAGAAGTTCGGCGTTGACCTGGAACGGACGGAACGGCCGCACCCGGTCGAGGCCGTCGTTCTCCTGCCCCATCGAGGTCCAGGTGTCGGTGACGAGCACGTCGGCTCCGTCGGACCCGGCCCTCGCGTCGTCGGTGAGCGAGACCGTCGCCCCGGTCTCGGCCGCACGGCGCTTGGCGGCGTCGACGAAATGCGGATCCGGTTCGAAGCCGGCAGGCGCGGCGATCGTGACGTTGATGCCCGCCGTGACCCCGCCGAGCATCAGCGAGTGCGCCATGTTGTTGGCCCCGTCGCCCAGATATGTCATCCGCAGCCCGGCCAGGTTGCCCCGGCGCTCTGCCAGCGTCTGCAGGTCGGCCAGCACCTGGCAGGGGTGGAATTCGTCGGACAGCGCATTAACGATCGGCACCGAGGATCCCGACGCCATGGCGGTCAGCCGCTCCTGGGCGAAGGTCCGCCACACGATGGCGTCGACGTAGCGGGACAGCACCGCCCCGGTGTCCTCGAGGGTCTCCTCGCGGCCCAGCTGGGTGCTGCGGCCGTCGACCACTACGGCATGGCCGCCGAGCTGGGCAATACCCATCTCGAACGAGAACCGGGTGCGGGTCGAGTTCTTCTCGAAGATCACCGCGACGCCGCGCGGGCCTTCCAACGGACGCCGCGAGAACGGCGCCTTCTTCAGCTCGGCGGCGAGGGCGAGGACCTCGGCCTGCTCGTCGGGTGACAGATCGTCGTCACGCAGGAAATGCCGGATGGTCATGAGGAAGCCTCCACAGCGGTATCGAGCACGGCGGGCAGAGCGGTCAGGAAGGTCTCGATCTGCGGTTCGGTGATGATCAGGGGCGGCGCCAGCCGGATCACGTCGGCGGCCGGGGCGTTGACCAGGAAGCCGGCGTCGCGGGCAGCGGCCTCGACGGCTTTGGCGCTCGGCGCGGTCAGCACCACGCCTTGCAGCAGACCCTTTCCGCGCACGTGATCGACCAACGGATGGCCCAGCTCCTCGATGCCGTGGCTCAGGGTCTTGCCGAGCACCCCGGCGCGGGCGATCAGGTCCCCGTCCGCCAGTGCCTTGAGTACGCCCAGTGCCGCCGCGGTGCACACCGGGTTGCCGCCGAAGGTGCTGCCGTGCAGGCCCGGGGTCAGCAGATCGCCGGCGGCACCGATGGCCAGGCAGGCACCGATCGGCAGTCCGCCGCCCAGCCCCTTGGCCAGGGTCACCACGTCGGGGGTGATGCCGTCGTGCTGATGGGCGTAGAACGCGCCGGTGCGCCCGACGCCGGTCTGCACCTCGTCGAGGATGAGTAGCGCGCCGTTCTTCGTGGTGATGTCCCGGGCGGCAGCCAGGTATCCGGCGGGTGGGACGACGACGCCGCCCTCCCCCATGATCGGTTCCAGGAACACCGCGGCGGTGTGCGAATCGACCGCGGCGGCAAGGGCTTCCACGTCGCCATAGGGCACATGCGTGACGTTGCCCGGCAACGGCTCGAACGGGGCCTGCTTGGTGGGCTGGCCGGTCAGCGCCAGCGACCCCATCGTGCGGCCGTGGAAGGCACCTTGGGCGGCAACGATATTCGTCTTACCGGTGAGCCGGGTGATCTTGAAGGCGACCTCGTTGGCCTCGGTGCCCGAGTTGCAGAAGAACACCCGGGCCTGAGTTCCCAGATGCCCGACCAGCGCCTCGGCCAGCGCGATGCCCGGCTCGGTGGCGTACAGGTTGGACGTGTGCCCCAGCGTGTTGAGCTGGGTGGTGACGGCCTCGATGACCGCGGGGTGGCGGTGCCCGAGCAGGTTGACCGCGATGCCGCCGAGCAGGTCCAGATAGGACTTGCCGTCGGTGTCGGTCACCACGACGCCGTCACCGCTGGCCAGAGCCAACGGCGGGGTGCCGTAGTTGTTCATCATCACCGCTTCCCAGCGGTCCTGCAGGCTCACTTCGCCACCACCTTGGTTCCAGTTCCTTCATCGGTGAAAAGCTCGACCAGCACGCAGTGTTCGACGCGGCCGTCGATCACGTGCGCACTCGGCACGCCGCCGGCCACCGCCCGCAGGCAGGCCTCGATCTTGGGCACCATGCCCGATTCCAGTGACGGCAGCAGTTGCGTCAGTGCCGCGGTGTCGATCTCGGTGACCAGCGAGGAGCGGTCGGGCCAGTCGGTGTAGAGGCCCTCCACATCGGTGAGCATCACCAGCTTCTCCGCGCCCAGCGCCTCAGCCAGCGCCGCGGCCGCGGTGTCGGCGTTGATGTTGTGCACCACGCCGTCGGCATCGGGACCGATGGTCGAGACCACCGGAATCCGGCCCGCGGCAATGAGATCCAGCAGCGAGTCGGCGTTGACGTGTTCGACGTCGCCGACCAGCCCGATGTCGGTGGCCACCCCGTCCACGGTGACGCTGCGCCGCACCGCGGTGAACAGATGCGCGTCCTCCCCGGTGAGACCCACCGCGTAGGGGCCGTGGGCGTTGATCAGGTTGACCAGCTCGCGGCCCACCTGACCGAACAGCACCATGCGCGCCACATCGAGGACCTCGGGAGTGGTCACCCGGAAGCCGCCCTTGAAATCGCCTGGGATGCCGAGCTTCTTGAGCATCGCGCTGATCTGCGGCCCGCCGCCGTGCACCACCACGGGATGGATGCCGCAGTTGCGCAGGAACACCATGTCGGCGGCGAAGGCCGCCTTGAGGGTGTCGTCGGTCATCGCGTTGCCGCCGTACTTGACGACGACGATCTTGCCGTGCAGTTGTTTGAGCCACGGCAGCGCCGAGGCGAGCACCTGGGCCTTGACGCCCCGCTCGATGGCCTGGCTCATGAGCTGTAGGCCGAGTTCTCTTCGACGTAGGCGTGTGACAGGTCGGTGGTCCTGATCGATGCCTCATGCGAGCCCACGGCCAGGTCCACGACGACGACGATGTCCTCGCCGGACAGGTCGACGTCACGGGCACCCGGGGCGCCGGCCCCGTCGATGCACACCGGAGAACCGTTGAACGACACGCTGATCCGTTCGGGATCCAGCTTGACCGGGGCGATACCGACCGCGGCCAGGACCCGGCCCCAGTTCGGGTCGGAGCCGAACAGTGCGGTCTTGACCAGGCTGTCGCGAGCGATGACGCGTGCCGCGACGAGCGCGTCGTCCTCGGTGTCGGCGCCGGTCACGGTGATGACGACCCGCTTGGTGACGCCCTCGGCATCGGCCTGCAGCTGCGCGCACAGGTCGTCGCAGACCCGCAACACGGCCTCGTTGAGATCGTCCTGGCTCGGCGCGATCTCGCTGGCGCCCGACGCGAGGAGCAGCACGGTGTCGTTGGTCGAGCAGCTGCCGTCAACGTCAAGCCGGTCGAAGGTCAGCGCCGCGGCCCGCTTGAGCGCGGTGTCCAGTGCCGCGGAATCCGCGACGGCATCGGTGGTCAGCACCACCAGCATGGTGGCCAGTGACGGCGCCAGCATGCCGGCACCCTTGGCCATCCCGCCGAGGGTCCAGTTCTCCCCCGATTCCACCGCATGGTGCAGCGCAACCTGTTTCGGCACGGTGTCGGTGGTCATGATGGCCCGCGCGGCGTCGTCTCCGCCGGTCAGTCCACCGGCGACCTCGTGCACTATCTCGGTGACGCCGGCCAGCACCTTGTCCATCGGCAACCGGTCACCGATCAGGCCCGTCGAGCACACCGCGACCTCGATGGCGCCGGTCTCGGTGCCCCAGTCGCTCAGCGCGGTGGCGACGGCCTCGGCGGTGGCGTGGGTGTCCTGGAAGCCCAGCGGGCCGGTGCAGGCGTTGGCGCCGCCCGAGTTCAGCACCACCGCGCGCAGCCGCCCGGTGGTGAGCACCTGCTGTGACCACTTCACGGGCGCGGCCTTGATCTTGTTGCGGGTGAACACCCCAGCTGCCGCGTAGTCCGGTCCCTCGTTGAATACCAGGGCCAGGTCCGGTGCGCCGGATGCCTTGATACCGGCGGCGATTCCGGCGGCCCGGAAACCTGCCGGGGCGGTCACGCCCTGGGTACGGATCAGCTTGGCGGCCTGGGCCGTCCCGGTTTGCGTCGACTCGGTCAAGGTGCCACTCCCACGATCGAAAGTCCTTCGGTTTCGGGCCAGCCCAGTGCCAGATTCATCGACTGCACCGCAGCGCCGCCGGTTCCCTTGGTGAGGTTGTCGATGGCGGCGATGGCCACCAGTGTCTTCGCCTGCTCATCGACGGCGACCGCGACCTGCGCGGCGTTGCTGCCGATCACCGACCCGGTCTTGGGCAGCTGCCCCTCCGGCAGGAGGTAGATGAACGGCTCTGCGTCGTAAGCCTTTTCGTAAGCGGCCCGGACCTCGGCCTCCGATGCCTCGGTGCGGGCGGTGCAGGTGGCCAGGATGCCGCGGGAGGTGGGGATCAGCACCGGGGTGAACGAGACGGTGACGTCCTTGTCGGTCACCGACCGCAGTCCCTGGGCGATTTCCGGGGTGTGCCGGTGCTTGCCGGCGATGTTGTAGGCACGTGCCGAGCCGATCACCTCGGAACCCAGCAGGTCCACCTTGGCGGACTTGCCCGCACCCGAAGTGCCGCTGACGGCTACGACAGTGACGGCCGGTTCGACGAGATCGCCGGCCACGGCGGGCAGGAGCGCCAGCAGTGCGGCGGTCGGATAGCAACCCGGCACCGCGATGCGCTTGGTGTCCTTGAGCCGGTCCCGGGCGCCGGGCAGTTCGGGCAGCCCGTAGGGCCAGCTGCCGGCGTGCGGTGAACCGTAGAACTTCTCCCAGTCGGCGGCGTCGGTCAGCCGGAAGTCTGCACCGCAGTCGATGATCAGGGTGTCGGGACCGAGGTGCTCGGCGAGCGCAGCGGAATGACCGTGCGGCAGCCCGAGGAACACCACGTCATGACCGGCCAGCACCTCGGCGGTGGTGGGCTCCAGGACACGGGAGGCCAACGGCAGCAGGTGCGGGTGATGCTCGGCCACCGTCGTCCCGGCACTGGAGGCCGCGGTCAACGCCCCGATGGTCAACCGGCCGTCAGCGTAGGCCGGATGCCCGAGCAGCAATCGCAGGATCTCTCCGCCGGCGTAGCCGCTGGCGCCGGCCACCGCTATCGAAGTCATACCGCAATTCTGCATTGTTATGCATGCAGATGCAAACTCATTAATTGGCTATGCGGCGCCGAGGCGGAGCCCGTCGTAAAGCCAGCGCTGGATGGAACCCACCGTAGTCGTCTCACCTGCGATCTCACTGAAAAGATCCCAGTACCGACGGACATCGGGATCGGTGTCGGCGCCCGCGTTTGCGATGAGCGCACGCCGAAACGGGGGCGTGTCAGCATCCTGGCGGGCCCGGGCATGGGCGTCGACGAATCTGTCGACAGCCGGCCCACCCGACGGCGGCCGTCCGGAGTGCACGAGCAGTAAGGCCATGTCACAAGCCTCCGCGACGCCGATCACGAGCCCCCGACGATCGCTGATGCGACCCGGTTCGAACCGCCACAGTTGCCTGGCCATCACCGCGCCGAATGCCGGTTGCCGGGCGAGGGCCACAAGTTCTGCGTACGCGACAACACGCGCCGGGCTTGCCTCCCCCGGTGGTCGCGGCACGGTCATCTCCACGAACCCGTCGAATACGTCCGCCGACGTCGCCCCTGCGAACAATCGCCGCCAGAACTCGACGAGAACGTCGTGTCCACGACGTCCCCCCTGCGCAGTGGACAACGCCTCCAACGAGGCCCGACGCCTCGCCAGGCCGGCCAACTCCGCGTCGACGGCTCGTCGCTCGACCGCCACGGCGTCACCGATCGATACCCGGCGGGCCAGGATGTCGCCGATGGCGTTCAGGCCGAGACCAGCCGCCCGCAACCGTCTGACCAGGGTGAGCGACTCGACCGCCGAGGCCTCGAAAACGCGGTGGCCACCGGAACTCCGACGTGCGTCCAGCAGGCCTTCATCGCAGTAGTAACGGATCGTCCGCACCGATACGCCGGTGAGCCGCGACAACTCACCGATGCTTGTGCCGTGCGTCACAGTGCCTTGAACCTCCACCCGACTGGAGTTCCTAGCGTAAGCCGCATGCACACCGAGGACATCTGGCGCGCCGTCGACGCAGAACGACGCAGCCTGCTGCAACTACTCGAACAGCTCAGCGCATCGCAATGGCGCCACGCCAGCCTGTGCGACAGATGGCAGGTCCGAGACGTGGTGGCCCACGTGACGCTGTCGACCCAGGCCAATGTCGGTCGAATTCTGGTCAACCTGTTGCGCGCTCGCGGCAGCCTCGACCGCATGGTGTGCACTACCGCGATTCGCCATGCCACGAAGAGCGACGACCGTCAGCTGCTCAACGAGATGCGCAACACGATCGGGTCGCGCTTCACCGCCGTCGGCACCACAGCAACCGATCGGCTGATGGACCTTCTCGTGCACGGCCAGGACATCGCGGTACCACTGAACCTTCACCACGAAATGCCCACTGAGGCAGCACAGCTGGCACTGGAACGGGTTTGGAATCCGCGGTTCCCGTTCCGGGCCACCACGAGGCTGGCTCCGTACCGGTTATGCGCGGTCGACACCGGCTGGGCTGCTGGGGCCGGGCCGCTCATCGAGGGGCCCGTCTCGGCGCTGCTCCTGCTCGCGACCGGACGTGAATCGGCTGCGCTTCCGCACCTGCGCGGTGACGGCGTCGAGTTGTTGCGCCGAGCAGAATGAAATCAGCCGCGCAGGACGGCGCCGACCCGCTCGCCGGCGACCGCGACGGCGGCGTCGCGGGCGGCGCTGGCCTCGTCCTCGGTCAGGGTCCGGTCGGCAGCCCGGAACCGCAGCGCCAGGGTCAGGGACTTGCGGCCCTCCCCGATCTGCGGGCCGGTGTAGACGTCGAACAGCCGGACGTCCTCGAGCAGCTCGCCGGCCCCGTCACGGACGGCGTCGACGACGGCGGCCGCGGCCACCTCGTCACCGACCACCACGCTGATGTCCTGGAACACCGCGGGGAACGGTGACACGGACGGCGCGGGCAGCACCTCGACGATCGGCACGGCATCGAGGTCGAGTTCGACGGCGCACGAGCCCTTTGGCAGGCCCGCCCGCTCGACGACCGCCGGATGCAGCTGGCCGGCGTAACCCACCACCGTGTCGCCGACGACCACCTCGGCACAGCGGCCCGGATGCCACGGCAGCTCCTGGGCGGCGCGCAGGGTGAATTCCACCCCGGCCGCCCGGCCGATCACCCGTACCGCCTCGAAAGCGTCGGAGGCCTCCACCGGACGTCCCTGGCCCCACGGTCCGGCAGGCTCCCGCAGCCCGGCGAGCACCGCAGCGACATGCTGCGGCTGATGCGGCAAGGAGGCGTCCAGCCCGGCGATCTCCTCGTCGGTGGGCCTGCGGTCGTTCGGGATGCGTTCGACGGACCGGGTCTCGGCCGTGGGATGCACCACCTGCTGGATCGCGAACAGCGCGACATCGGCTGCGCCACGGGATACGTTGCGGCCCAGCGCTTCCAGCAATCCGGGCAGCAGCGTGGTGGCCAGCTGCGGCCGGTCGGCCTCCAGCGGGTTGAGCACCTTGGTGGTGTTGCGTCGAGGGTCGTCGGTGGCCAGGCCCCACGTGTCGAACACGCCGGTAGGCAGGAACGGTGTGGGCAGGACCTCGACGAATCCGGCCAGCGCCAGTGACTTTCCGATGGCCCGGCGCCGCTTCTGCACCGCGGTCAGGCCACGCCCGGCCGGTGCTGTCGGCAGCACCGACGGGATGGACTCCAGGCCCTCCAGCCGCAGCACTTCCTCGACGAGGTCGGCACGCTGACGCATGTCGGGTCGCCAGCTCGGCGGGGTCACGGTGAGCGGATCGGTCCCGGTTACAACAGCGCCGATCTGCGTGAGCCGCCGTGCCGTGGTGCCCGCGGCATATTCGACGCCCGCGGTGCGGTCCGGCAGGTCGGCCGGGATCTCGATGGCCGGCTGAGACCAGTCGGTGCGCCCGTCCGCGCGCCAGTCGGTGAGCGTCGGCGCGACGGTACCGCCGGCGATCTCGGCCAGCAGGGTCGCGCAACGATCCAGTGCGGCAACCGAAATGGCCGGGTCAACCGACCTCTCGTAACGGCGGCCGGCCTCACTGGCCAGATGCAGGCGGCGCTGCGTGCGTGACACCGCGGCCGGATCCCACACTGCGGCTTCCAGCAGCACATCAGTGGTGGTATCACGTACCTCAGTGGTGCCCGCGCCCATTACGCCGCCGATCGCGGCGGTCGCGACGTCGTCGACGATCAACACGTCGGCCGAGTTCAAGGTGCGCTCGACATCGTCGAGGGTGACGACCTTTTCGCCGTCACGGGCGAAGCGCACCGCGAAACCGCCGGTGATCAGGCTGCTGTCGTGGGCGTGCATCGGGTGGCCGATTTCGAGCATGACGTAGTTGGTCACGTCGACGGCCGGCGAGATGGCACGGATGCCGCTGAGCATCAGCCGTCGCTGCATCCACCACGGCGTCACTGCCGCCGGATCGATGCCGGTGACCGGGCGCAGCCCGAAACGCTGCACGCCCGTTCCGGGCTCGACGGTCAGCGGCCAGGCCTCACCCTCGGCGGGCAACGGCGGTACGTCGGCCAGATCGACGAAGTCCAGATCATCGGCGCACGCGATCTCGCGAGCCAGACCTCGCACCGACAGGCAGTAACCGCGATCCGGCGTGATGGCCAGGTGGAACACCACGTCGTCCAGACCAAGGATCTCCGCCGCCGGGGTACCCGGATCGGCGGTGCCCTCGGGCAGCACCAGGATGCCTGACTGGTCGACGCCCAGGTTCATCTCTGATGCCGAGCAGATCATGCCGTCGGAAACCCGGCCGTAGGTCTTGCGGGTGGCGATGGTGAAGTCGCCGGGCAATACGGTTCCCGGAAGCGCCACCACCACCAGGTCGCCGACCGCGAAATTCGTCGCCCCGCAGACGATGTCGCGATGCTCGCCGTCCACATTCTGGATACCGACATCAACCTTGCAGGCCCGGATCGGTTTCTTGAACTCCGTGAGTTCCTCGATCTCGGCAACCCGGCCGACGGTCAGCGGTCCGCTCACCGGGCCGATCGGGATGATCTCCTCGACCTCGTGTCCGATCCGGATGAACGTCTGCTCGAGTTCCTCGACCGACGCATCCCAATCCGGCGCGCCGGCACGAACGGCCTCACGCAGCCAGCTGAAAGGAATCCGCATCAGGCACCGACCCCGAACGGCAGCGAGAACCGGACATCGCCCTCGACCATGTCGCGCATGTCAGGAATTCCGTTGCGGAACTGCAGGGTTCGCTCCAATCCCATGCCGAAGGCAAATCCGGAGTAGACGTCGGGGTCGATACCGCAGGCGCGCAACACATTCGGGTTGACCATGCCGCAGCCGCCCCATTCGACCCAGCCGGGGCCGCCCTTCTTGCCCGGGAACCAGATGTCGACCTCGGCGGACGGCTCGGTGAACGGGAAGAAGTGCGGACGGAACCGGGTGCGTCCCTCCGGCCCGAACTGGGACCGCGCGAACGCGTCCAGCGTGCCGCGCAGATTCGCCATGGTCAGGCCCTTGTCCACCGCCAGCCCCTCCACCTGGTGGAACACCGGCGTGTGGGTTGAATCGAGTTCGTCGGTGCGGAAGGTCCGCCCGATCGAAACGACATAGACGGGCAGGTCGCGTTCCAGCAGCGCCCGGATCTGCACCGGCGAGGTGTGGGTACGCAACACCTGACGTGAGCCGTCCGGGGCGATCTGGAACGTGTCCTGCTCGCTGCGGGCCGGGTGATCGGGCGGGAAGTTCAGGGCGTCGAAGTTGAACTGCTCGGTCTCGACCTCGGGCCCCTCGGCCAGCTCCCAGCCCATCGCGACGAAGGTGTCGGCGACGTTCTCGGCCAGGATCGTGATCGGGTGCCGGGCGCCCACCGGCTGGCGCGTCGAGGGCAACGTCACATCGATGCGCTCGGCGACCAGCACCGCGGCGTCGCGCTCGGCGCGCAACGCGTCCAGCCGCTCGTCGTACGCACGCTGGGCCTCGCCGCGGGCAATGTTGACCCGTTTGCCGGCGTCGGCGCGGTCAGCCTTCGGCAGGGTCGCCAACGCCTGGCGTGCCAGGGCGATCGGGGCACGATCGCCGAGGTGCTCGGTCTTGGCGCGCGCGAGCGCGTCAAGGTCACCGGCCAGCTCAAAGGCATGCCGGGCCGCGCTGACGGCTTTGGTCAGGGCTTCTTCTGAGAGATCACTGGGCTGCTCAGCCACCCGGCGATCATAGGCGATGGCCTGATCAGGCTTCGAATCCGTTTCCACCGGCTCAGACTGAACCTGCGACAACGAACTCAGCCGAGATCGGAGACGATGACGACGTGGATCGTCAGAAGTTGGCTGATGGATGAGTGGGATGACGGGATCTCGCCCGCGGTAGCGGGATCGGACTCACCCTGACCCACCTCACCGCCGGACACTAGGACTGGGACAACCAACCCGGCTTCGCCTACTTGGTGCAGAGCAATGACGACAGGGATGTGACGAGCCCGTTCCGGCTCTTCCGCCTCGGCATCACCAAAGGCCAACCCAAAGCCCGCGGCTACTACGACCGCTGGGCAGCCAAATCAAATTAGCGCGCGAGGCGCCCGATGAATGCCGTTACGCTTGTGAACGGATCAATCTCGCCGCCTCAGGACTGTTTGCCGACGTAGCCTTTTCGCATATTCAGCTGCCCGGGTCAACCGCTGTACGGTGCGCAGTCTTCACCGGCGGAAAGTTCGTGCCTCGGACACAACAATTGCTACAGAAGGTTGCCAGGTGGATCGTCAGAAGTTGGCTGATGAATGGGATGACGGGATCTCGCCCGCGGTAGCGGGACTGGCCGGGCTGGCCGAACCCTACGGGGTCGCCCTGGACTACTCGGCCCAATCACTGCGCGCACTCGAACACGTCATCACCACCCTGTTCCACGAACCCGACGACGTCTTCACCGACGACGACCGCCCCGTCATCCGCGCACTGATCGCCTACATCGGACTCACCCTGACCCACCTCACCGCCGGACACTGGGACTGGGACAACCAACCCGGCTTCGCCGAACACGCACAACCCACCCTCACCGACACCGCGCTACGCGGCCGCATCACCGCCACCTACTGGGGCTGGGACGACAACCCCGCCGGCACCCCGGCCGGTATCCCCATCGCCGTACCCGGCGACGGACTCGGACTCAACCCCGTCTCACCCCTGCACCTTCTCGTCGCCACCGTCATCGACCGACCCACCAACGCAGGACCACTCGTGCAGACCTTCACCGCCTGGAGCGAAAAGGTCACCACCCCACCCCCACCCGGCGTCGTCGGCATCGACCTACTGCCCAGCCCACCGCCCTCACCCGTCCTCGACGACTGGCTGGCCGCCCGCCAACGCGACTTCCCACAATGGGCCAACCGCTACCCCGGAAACTGGGACTTCACCCCCGAATCCATCGACCGACTCACCGACCTCATCCACCACCACACCCCCACCGTCGAGGCCATCAACGACCCCGCCAACACCGACCTACTCGCAGGCGCCTGCTGGTACCTCGGCGAAATGCTGCGCCGCAACCGACCCTCACGCTGGGTCTACGTCGACTACCTCACCGATCCCGGCGACCCCGCGCTCGTCGAGTACAAGGTGCAGAGCAATGACGACAGGGATGTGACGAGCCCGTTCCGGCTCTTCCGCCTCGGCATCACCAAAGGCCAACCCAAAGCCCGCGGCTACTACGACCGCTGGGCAGGAAAGCCATGACCAGTCACCGGCTCGTCACTTACGCCATGGTGTTCGCGCTGGTCATCGCCACCTCGACGTGGCTGGGGGGTCCGACAGCCCGCGCCGATTACGGGGCCTACGGCGAGTGCACCACTGGGTTCGCCCTGCCGGGATTCGATGCCACCGAGGTCGCACCTCAAGACAAGACGGTCGAGTACAGGTATCCGGGGCTGGATCCGGGGCTGGAATCGGTCGAGGAACCGTCGAAGGACGAACTGGACGAGCTCAAAGACGAGGGCCTGCCCGGTGGCACCGAGAATCACATGCTCATCGCCTGGCGCAATCACATAATCAAAAGGACCATGGCCGGCGCTAAGCCGATGGCCTTCCAGCGGTGGAAGACGAACTACATCACCGTCATCAAGAACCGGCGAGTCGGACCTGCCTTCGAAGACTTTCTGTGGAACGAACTGTGGAAGCTGGCCGGCAGCGAGTCGGCGGGCTGGATCAAGGGCTCCAAGATCGACCCCGGGATCCTCCCGAACGGACCGGTGTTCGATATCACCAACGTGACCAACAAGGTTCCGCCACGGCTGTGGACCATCGTCGAAGCCAAGTCCGGGGACTCGCTTGCGTCGCACGCAAGAAAACAGTTCATCGACCACGTCAAGATGGCCGGCCAAACCGGGTCCTCGTTGGTGATGATGTTCGGCAGGCTGCCCAGCCCCGCCACACAGCGCTGGATCAAGCGCACCCTGGATCAGCTGAGGAATGACGGCACAACCATGCCGACGGCGGTCTGCGTCAAGTACTGGCCGACGAAGGCCGTACCCGAAGAACCAGGCGGTCCAGGTGGCCCGGGTGGCGCGGCTTCGCTGCCGCTCCCGCTGGGAGACGCACCAGACAGCCCCGAAGATCAGGCGGTCAGAGACGAGATCGAGGTCGCACTCGATCAAACCGCCAATCCGACGCAACAGCCAGCGCAACCGGCGCCCGTGCAGCAGCCGAAACCGGCGCCCATCGAGGTTCAGGCCGGCCAGGCACCGGCACCGGCACCGGCACCGGCACCACAACACCAACCGGCACAACCGCCGGCGCCACAGCAACGGCCGGTGCCCGCGCCTGCGGTTCCAGCTGTCCCGGCCCCGCAAGCGCCTGCTGCAGCGCCACCGCCGATCGTCATTCCGGCGCCGGCCCCCGTACCGGTGCCGATACCGGCAGCGCCGATTCCTGTGCCGATACCGGCGGCGCCGATTCCGATACCAGTACCGGTACCGGTGGCGCCTGCTCCTGCGGCACCGGCCCCCGCTCCTGCGGCACCAGCACCCCAGCAGGCTCCTCTGGCACCTGCCGCGCCCGCAATCGACTACGGCGGTATCGATTTCTCGACGCTCGAGTTGCGCTATGTCACCGACACCGTCGCAGGCAAACCGGCAATGCAGTACGCGTTCCGTGCCAGCACCACGTCTGATGATGCGCCGTCCTACGGCGGGCAGCGCAACGCCCAGATGGCCATGGACGCCTTCTACGTCTGGATGGCGCTGTCCCCCGACAAATTCTGGGTCAACCTGAATCCCACCGAGCCGGACCGTGTCATCGACGGGGAGTTCGGCAAGACCCAAGCGGGTCAGGTGCTGCTTGAGGCAGACCTCGAAATGAAGGAGGTGTCGGGCCGGCTACAGCGAGACGACACCCCGCTCGGCAAACGATTCGAAGACACACTGCGCGGCACGGACAAATGCTTCCTGGGCCGCCGGCAATGGATAGAGCCCACGCCGGCTACGGTTCGGGAGGACGGCGACCAGCTGTACATCATCGACGCACCACTGACGGTCAAGGTCGGGCTCGAAGACAGCGATATCAGCCCGAACGAATCATGCGACGGCCAGGATCCGGCGATCACCGCACAAAACGGCAAGGTGTACCAGGACATGATCATGCCCGCGGTGATCGAGGCGATCAATCATGATCCCAAGTTCGCCGATCTGCGCCGGGTGTACGCCAGCCGGATCGCTGCCGAGTGGTATCGGAAGCGCAACGCGGACAAGCCAACTCAGTATGCGGATGTCATCGATTCAGGCGACGTCGCCGCGTGGACCGTGCCGTGGAACTCGCGTGAGGTCTTCGACCGCTACGTCTATTCGTACACCCACGCCAAGCCGACCTTCAGCTGGAAGACCAAGGACGCTGACGGAACGTGGACTCGAGGCCGTTCCTGGGGAGGCGTCGACTTCAGCAAGATCGAACTGAAGGACGTCGGCGAACAGGAGTTCACGTCGAAGTACCAGTCCATCGCCACCACTGCGGGTCCGTCGATCGTCGGTCCGATCGAGCAGCAGTCCAGTGACGATATCTGGGTCGGCGGCATCACCACTTCTGTTCCGCTGAGCCAGATTTGGCCGCAGCAACCGACGTCCTGGACGCCGTACGAAATCCCGAACCCCGCGACCTCGAAGCCGTTCTTCTATCTGCTGGTGACCCTGCCCGTGGCCGCCTGGCTCGTAACCGGCGGCGTGCTGTGGTGGCGTCGCCGCAAAGCCGGAAACGGAGGCTGACCGTGTCACTGGATCCCTTTGGTAACTACGATCCGTTCGCCGACCCCGCGCCACGGCAGTACACCGCGCCACCGCAGTACACCGCTCCACCGCAGCCGGCTCCGCCACCAACCGCGCCGGGCTGGACTGGGGTGCTACACCGCGCAACGCCGGAGCGCCCAACGCCGCTCGCGCACACCGGGTCGTCCACGGTGCCTCCGTGGAAGGCAGGCGGCCCGCCGTGGACGGTTTTCCTGGCCGGTTACCTGGTGGGTGGGATCGCCGCACTGCTCGTGGTCGGCGCCATCGGCACGTTGCTGGCGCTACCGGAGCTCGAATTCATGTACGGCGGCACCACATTTCCCGGTGTGGCATTGGCGGCGGTCTCGGTTGGCGTCGCTGGGGCACTGGTATGGCTGGCCGTTCAGTACGCCCGCCGACGTGGAACCGCGCGTACGCCGATGCTCATCGGCATCGCGGTCACCGCAGCCGTCGCCGTCGTAACCATCGTGCTGGCGCCGGGCGGCCAGGTCTCATGGTTCCGGACGCTGACGCTGATCCTCAGCGCCGCAGTACTTCTCCTCGCGATCGCGATCGTGGTGCTGGTCCTCCAGCCGAAGTCCAAGTCCTATTTCGTCACGCCCTCAACCGCAGACCAGCTGGCGATGCTCGGATTGACACCTGCCGCGCCTGCGCCGAGCAGCGCGCTGCCCGCGGAACCCGCCACCGTCACCACCAGGCCGGTCGCTCCGCCACCCACGTACGCGCCACCCCCACGACAGGCGCCCCCACCCCCGCCGGCGCTCCAACCGGACTACGACCCTTTCCAATAGAACCGAGCCGCGCTGCGGTGAGTGCGCCCAGCACCGACGCTCCCCCTGAGCACCGCACCCCTATGCGCCCGGCACCCCGTCACCCTCATGTTCGCCGGCCGGCAGCCGCCTGGGAATTTTCACCCGGTACATCATCAGATCGTCGGGAACACCCTCCGGCTTCGCCGAAAATATCTGCCGCCGTTCACGTTTGACGGTCACACCCAGGGTGGTGAGCTCGCCTTCCGAGATGCCCTCCAACGTGGTGTGCGAGATCATCAAGCCGCCCCTGGCAGCACGTTCCATCACCCGGGCGGTGATGTTGACGTCGACGCCGAGCCAATCCGACCCGATGCGCTGCGGCCGGCCGGTGTGGATGCCGATCCGCATGCGCGGCGCGTAGCCGTCCATGTCGATGCTCTTCACTCCGTCGAGCGCGACGAGCATCGCCCCCAGGGCGGTTTCCGGGTCGGAGAACACCGCCATCATGCCGTCGCCCATGCGTTTGACGATGTGACCGCCCGCTTCCAGCACCGGCGGCTCGATCACCTGCGCCACCCGGCGCAGCAGTCGCAACGTGGCATCATCGCCGGAGCGCAACGACCACGATGAGAACCCGACGAGATCGGTGAACACCAGTGTCACCTCGGGATTGGCCGGGGTTCCCGAGACACGTTCGGTCAGCGCCTGCCACACCTGCAATGCGCCCAGGCTCACCTCACGCGAGGCGGCGTCACGGTCCAGCAGTCGGTCAGCCACCCGCGCCGCGGCCCGGGGACCGCCCTCGCCCGACGCCGAGAGCCGGTCACCGAAATCCGGATCTCCGGGCAACGCCCGACGCCACCGCCGGACCAGGTCGACGACGGCTGGGCTGCGGTTGGCGCTCTGCAGCCAACCCAGCGGACCCGGCAACCCGGGTGTCCGCACCGGGCGCTGTTGCGGCGCCTGCTCGACATCCCCGACTCGGCCGGACGGGTCATCGAGAGGCTCGCCATCCACAGCGCCAGAGTAAGTGGCGCGCGGACCGGGCGGCAATCATGCTGCGAGCCGGTATGCCCACACTCTCCCGGTGCCGGCAAACCCGGCTGGTCACAGCGCTGTGGCGCGACGGTAGCCGCCGAATAACAGTGCGCGGCGACGCGCCGCGGCGGCGTAGACAACGCGCGTTGTCACTACTATCGTTGGCCTCAGCTGTGATTCACGTCATGACGAGTCAACGAGGACCCAATGACCACACGAGCCACCACCGGCACCGAGCACAATCCACTCGGCCCGGATTCGCTGACCTGGAAGTACTTCGGCGACCTGCGCACCGGGATGCTGGGCGTCTGGATCGGCGCGATCCAGAACATGTATCCGGAACTCGGCGCCGGCGTCGAGGAGCACTCGATCCTGCTGCGCGAGCCGCTACAGCGGGTGGCCCGGTCGGTGTACCCGATCATGGGCGTGGTCTATGACGGCGACCGCGCGGCGGACACCGGCGCGCAGATCAAGGGTTTCCACACCACCATCAAAGGTGTCGACAGCCAGGGGCGGCGCTACCACGCGCTGAACCCGGAGACGTTCTACTGGGCACACGCCACGTTCTTCATGTTGATCATCAAGACCGCGGAGTATTTCTGCGGCGGCCTGACCGAAGCCGAGAAGCAACAGCTGTTCGATGAACATGTGCAGTGGTACCGCATGTACGGCATGAGCATGCGGCCGGTCCCCAACAGCTGGGAGGACTTTCAGGAGTACTGGGACGCCAAGTGCCGCGACGAGCTCGAGATCAACCGGGCCACCCTTGACATCTTCACCATCCGGATCCCCAAGCCCTGGTTCGTGCTGATGCCGACACCGGTCTGGGACCAACTGTTCAAACCCCTTGTCGGAGCACAGCGCTGGATCGCGGCCGGCCTGTTCGACCCGGCGGTGCGGGAAAAGGCCGGAATGCGGTGGACGCCCGGCGACGAGGTATTGCTGCGGATCTTCGGCAAGGCGGTCGAATTGGCGTTCGTCGCGGTGCCCGACGAGATCAGGCTGCACCCGCGCGCCCTGTCGGCGTACCGCCGCGCGGCCGGGAAGCTGGCCGCCGACGGTCCCCTGGTGGAAGCACCGGGCTTCATGGCCCCGCCACGCGACCGCTGGGGTCTACCGATGCACTACGTGCCGCGCAGCAAGACCCTGCTGGACCGGGCCGGAGCCCTGGTGCACACAACGTTCTCGCTGCCGGCGCTGCGGCGGCCCGCCCGCCGCCCCGCGGCCTGACTTTGACACCTGTCTAAGCTGTCGAGATGCTTGATTGGTCTGACGTAGACATCGCCGTGCGCGACGCGGTTCGTGAGTTCGTGAACAAGGAGATCCGCCCGCACCTCGACGAGCTCGAGAGCGGAGACATGGAGCCGTACCCGATCGTGCGAAAGCTGTTCGCCACGTTCGGTATTGACGCCCTCGCCAAGGAGTCGCTGGACAAGCGACTGGAGAAGCTGCGCAGCGGGGACGCCAAGCCCTCGGGTGCCCGCGGCGGAATGTTCGGCGGCAGCGGATCGCCGGGCATGGGATTCGTCCTGATCAGCGAACTGTGCCGGGTGTCGATGGGCCTGGTCACCGGGCTGGGCGTCAGCCTGGGCCTGACCGTGTCGACCATCCAGAGCCGCGGCACCCTGGCCCAGCAGGAACGGTGGCTGCCCGGTCTCGTGACCTACGAGAAGATCGGTGCTTGGGCGATCACCGAACCCGATTCGGGTTCGGATGCCTTCGGCGGCATGAAGTCCTACGTCACCCGTGACGGTGACGACTACATCCTCAACGGCCAGAAGACGTTCATCACCAACGGGCCCGACGCCGACGTCGTGGTGGTCTACGCCAAGCTCGATGAAGGGGATGGCGCGGACAAGCGCAACCGCAAGGTGCTGACCTTCGTCCTCGACCGCGGCATGGAGGGCTTCGAGCAGTCGAAGCCGTTCCGCAAGATGGGCATTCACTCATCGCGCACCGGTGAGCTGTTCTTCAACAACGTCCGGCTGGGACGCGACCGGCTGCTCGGTGAGACCGAAGGGTCCGACGGGCCCGACGAGGGTAGGGCCAGCGCCCGGTCCAACTTCTCGGCCGAACGCATCGGGGTCGCCGCTATGGCGCTCGGCGTGATCGAGGAATGCCTGCGGTTGAGCGTCGACTACGCCAAGACCCGCACCCTGTGGGGCCAGGAAATCAGCCAGTTCCAGCTGATCCAGCTCAAGCTGGCCAACATGGAAGTGGCCCGGATGAACGTGCGCAACATGCTGTTCCGCGTCATCGAATCCGCCGAGAAGGGGGCGACGATCTCCCTCGCCGAGGCCTCCGCGATCAAGTGGTACTGCTCGCAGGCCGCCACCGACGTCGCAATGGATGCCGTGCAGCTGTTCGGCGGCAACGGCTACATGACCGAGTACCGGGTGGAGCAGTTGGCCCGCGATGCCAAGTCGTTGATGATCTATGCCGGCAGCAACGAGGTGCAGATCACCCACGTGGCACGCGGTCTGCTGAGTTAGTCTGCCGAGTTAGCCGACGACGGCCAGCGCGTCGATCTCCACCAGCATGACCTCGTGCGGGAGATCGACGAACACCGTTGTCCGGCACGGAAGCTGGTCGGACTTGACGTTCTCGGCCATGAACTCGCCGTATACCTCGTTCATGGCCGCGAAATCGTTGCGCGTCGTGAGGTAGACCCGGAGCATCAGGACATCGTCGACACCGGCGCCGCCGGCCGCCAGGATCGCCTTGACGTTCTCCAGCGTGCGACGGGTCTGCACCCGCACATCGCCCTCGCCGATGTAGGTGTTGGTCGCGGGGTCCATCGGACCCTGACCGGACACCTGCAGGAACCCGCCCTTACGGATGCCCTGGCTGAAGGTGTGTGCGGGCGCCGGCGCGTCATCGGTGCGGATGACCTGGGAATCGGGCACGGTGGAATCTCCTCTGCTTGCGGTGTTTTCGATGATTTCCCGGTCGAGCTACGACGGCCGATAGCCGCATTCGGCCGAGATGCGTTCGCACATCGCCTGCAACGGTGGCAGAAGTTCGAGGACCTGTCCGAAAGGCAACACGACGTCGGGAACCGATACGGAAACCGCCGCGACGACGCGGCCGTTCGCACCGCGGATCGGAGCGCCCACGCAGTTGATCGACGGCTCGTTCTCTTCGCGGTCCTGGGCCCAGCCCTGAACCCGCACGGCCTCGATTTCGCGCAGGTACTCCTCCGGCGTCGTGATGGTGTTGGCGCTGCGGCGGGTGAAGTCCATCGCGGCGACGATCGGCCGCAGCTCGGCATCTGGCAGGTCGGCGAGGATCACCTTGGCGACGGCGGTGGAATTCAGGTTGGCGGTCAGGCCGATTCGCGAGTACATCCGGATCTGATCGTGTGATTCGAGCTTGTCGATGTACACGATGGCGCCGCCTTCCATCGCGGCGAGGTGGGTGGTGCGGCCGTATTCGCGGTTGAACTCGACGAGATGTCGCGAGGCGATCTGGCGGATCTCCCGCTGATTGGTGCCGTGGGCGGCGAGTTCGAAGATCCGGGAGCCGAGGTGATAGCGATTGTTGTTGTCGCGGAACGTGAACCGCTCGTCGGTCAGTGTGCGCAGCAGCCTCATCACGGTGGTCTTGTGCACATCCGTTGCGGCCGCGAGCTCGTCCAGGCCGGCCGGACCGTTTCCCAGCTGAATCAAGAGTTGTAGTGCCCGCGCGACACTTTGACTCACCGCTTGCTCCCGCACACCGTGAACCCGACCTCACTCACCTTCGTCGCCGCCCACTCTCCGTCTGTGCAGGCGAGCAGGTGCTCGATCGCCGTATCAGGCGGTGGCGGGGCCGAATCCGCCACGACAGTCAGGGTGACGGCGGCTCCGATGTGGCCGCGCCGCAGGCACGATTCCGGATCCTCGCCGCGCACAACACCGCTGAGGAATCCGGCGGCGAAGGCGTCGCCGGCGCCCACCGGCTCGACGACGTCGACGCGCAACGCCTGGGCGACGAAAACATCGCCGGTCCGGTCGACCGCGAAGGCCTGGTCTGCACCGTCCTTGATGACCAGTATCTCCGGACCCGGCAGGATGCGACGCAGCGCCACCGGGTCGTCGGTTCCCGCGACGCGAAGCGCCTCGTCGGCGCCCAGGAGCACCACGTCGGCCAGGTTGGCCAGGGCCACCACCTCGGCCGGATCGCCGTCGGGCCACAGCTGTTCGCGCCAGTTCACATCGAAGCTCAACAGCGCGTTGATGCCGGGCCGGTCGGTGAGCAACCGGCGCATCATGGCCCGGCAGGTATCGGACAGAGCCGGTGTGATGCCGCTGCAGTGCACGACCGACGCGCTCGCGAGTACGGACACGACGGCGGCCGAGTCCAGAAATCCGGGCGCCATCGCGGAGGCCGCCGAGCCGGCCCCGCTGCACTTGCTGACGCTGCACACCTCCCCCGCCTCGTCGAGCGCGGTGAGATTGGCGTAGTACCCGGTGGGCCGGGTCGGGTCGATCTCGACCGCGGAGATGTCGACGCCGCGCGCGGTCAGCTCCGACCTGATCAGGTCCCCGTAGCCGTCGTCGCCGAGGCGACCGACGAAGGAGGCGGGGATGCCCCAGGCGACGAGTCCGGCCGCGACGTTGGCTTCCGCACCGGCCAGGTGCAATCCGGCCTGAGCACCGGCCAGGTGCAATCCGGCTTCCGCACCGGCCAGGACCAGCGGTTCACCGAGGCAGGCGACTCTGCCAACGGGGTCTGTGGGCAATTCGGGCACTGCTGTCCTTCGGAGTCGAGACGATTGACGCGGTGTCACATGCCATGTTAGATAGGTCACACTGAAAAATGCAACATAGATTGCATCGTTCGCAACGCAGCAGCTCACACCGTTGTGGTGCGTGCAACGCACCAGAATCACCATGGAGGACACGATCAGCATGACGACGCGAGGCGAGCCCACGCCGGCCGGTCGGGCGTGGGACACTCTTCGCGCCGAACGCCTGTCGGAATTGGACAAGGCGCTTCCCGTCGAGGCCGACGGCCTCACCACCGCGGAGTTCCTGGCCACCCAGCCCCGCCTCTCCGCCTTCACCACACCGGTGATGACGCTGGACGATTCGGCCATCGAAGACAATGTCGCCGCCATGGCGGCCTGGTGCACAGCACATGGGGTGGAACTGGCGCCGCACGGAAAGACCACCATGTCGCCGGTCCTGTGGGACCGTCAATTGCGCAGCGGCGCATGGGGAATCACCCTTGCCACACCGAGCCAGGTACGCGTCGCGGTGAACTTTGGCGTTCGGCGGATCCTGCTTGCCAATGCCCTGGTCGACCCGGCCGCCCTGCGCTGGCTGGCCCGGGAGATGGCCGCCCGGCCCGATCTCGTGGTGCTCACCTGGGCGGATTCGACAGCCACCGTCGACGCGATGGACGCGGCACTGGCCGACACCCGGGTGGCCCGGCCTATTCCGGTACTCGTCGAACTCGGCGAGCCCGGCGGGCGGACCGGAGCCCGCTCGGTCGACGAGGCCGCAGCGGTGGCCGCACGGATCGCGGCCACCGACTCCCTGCGCCTGGCCGGCGTGTGCGGATACGAGGGGTCACTGGCGCATGACGCTTCCGAGGCGTCGATGGCACGCGTCAGGCACTACCTGGAGGAAATGGCGCGGCTGCACCGGAACATCGACGCCGCGGGCCACTACCCCACCGACGCCGATGTGTACGTAAGCGCCGGCGGCAGCGCCTATTTCGATCTCGTGGCCGATGTTCTGGCCCCGCTCGCCGGTGGCCGCACGCACGTCGTGGTCCGCGCGGGGGCCTACATCATCCACGACGACGGCTTCTACACGGGGATAACGCCTTTCGGCCGCAGCCGTGAAAAGTACCGGCTACGTTCGGCGATGCACACCTGGGCGCGGGTGGTGTCACGCCCAGAACCCGGGCTGGCACTGCTGGACGCCGGAAAGCGAGATGTTCCGTTCGACGAGGGACTCCCCACCCCGCAGCTGGTCGCGTCGCAGCTCGGTGCGCCCGCGCGTCCGCTCACCGATGCGGAGATCGTCGCCGTCAACGACCAGCACGCATTCCTGACCATCCCGCCCGATTCCGACATTCGCGTGGGTGACGTTGTGCGGCTGGGGCTTTCCCACCCGTGCACTGCCTTCGACAAGTGGAGATGGATCCCCGTCGTGGCGCAGCAGGAGACTGATCCGCTCGTCGTCGACATGATCCGCACCTACTTCTGACCCGGGCTTCGCCGATACCGCGTCACGTAGGTTCTCGTCCACGCCCTAGGAAATCATCTCGCGACCCGGGTGCGCCTCGCGCCACCCGGCCATCGCGGCATCCCAGTCCACACCGTCGAGCGCGGTGAGCGCAGCCGGGAACAGTCCGTCCTCTTCTTTCGCGATGTGCGCGTAGAGCTCCTCGATCTCATCGCGCACCCGTTGCTGATCCCCGGGGTCGGACAGGTCGACGACCTCGAGGAAGGCGGCCAGCTCGCGGTGTTCGGCCACCAACGGGTCGATGTGCTCGGCGTAGAGCTCGTCGCGGTGCATCACCGCGAACAGCCCGTTTTCCTCACCCTGCCAATGGGAACGCAATTCCTCGAACATCGCCGTCAGCCGCTGACGGGCCACGTCCAGCTCGCCCCGATCCAGGGCGCGGACCGCTTCGCGGCCGTGATCGACGGCCCGCTCATGCTCGGCGATGTAATCCCGCAGAAGGGGCATGTCCCGGCATCCGCAGTATTGGCACACGGCTCGTCCTCCGGCGATCTCGGCGTATCCATCGACCTTAGACCGACCTTCTGACTCCACGAGTGAAGCGCTGCGGCGGAAAACGGGGCCGAAAATCGCCCCGGCGCTACGCCCGCGACGGACGGGCTGAGCCGAAACTACTCTGAGATCTGGCCGATGCGGTGGGCGCGGGCGCTCTGATACAGGCAGATCGACGCCGCCGAGGCGATGTTGAGACTTTCGGAATTTCCGGGCATCGGAATGTGCACCCGGTGGTCGGCTGCCGAGGCCAATTCGGTTGGCAGGCCGTGGGCTTCGGGACCGAACAGCCAGGCGGTGGGCCCGGCCAGGTCCACATGGTCGAGGCTGGCCTCGCCGTCGATCGTGGTGGCCAACACCTGCAACCCGGCGGCCTGAAGCCGCGCAACGGTTGCCGCCTCATCGGGCTCGTTGATCACCGGCAGCGAGAAGATGCTGCCGGCCGACGCCCGCAGACACTTGCTGTTGTAGGGGTCGACGCTGTTGCCGGCCAGCACCACCGCGTCCGCGCCCATCGCGTCGGCGGTCCGGATCAACGTTCCCGCGTTGCCCGGCTCCGAGATCTGCACGGGTACCGCGATCAACCGGGGCGCGGCAGCCAGAAGATCATCGAGGGAGACTTCCGGCAACCGGCACACCGCCACCAGGCCGACCGGTGTCACGGTGTCCGACAAGGCTTTTGCCGCACGCTCGGTGACCAACTGCACCGGCGCGTCGGCCAGCAGCGCGCCGAAGCGATCCAGCGCGGCCTCGGTCGCGAA
This sequence comes from Mycobacterium sp. NPDC004974, assembly GCF_053600815.1. Taxonomy (NCBI): domain Bacteria; kingdom Bacillati; phylum Actinomycetota; class Actinomycetes; order Mycobacteriales; family Mycobacteriaceae; genus Mycobacterium; species Mycobacterium sp. NPDC004974. The sequence goes on from NZ_JBSGAQ010000005.1 coordinate 39,479, forward strand.
CACCTCGGAAACAAGTCCGCGCCGCAACGCGGCCTCGACGAGGTTGGGACCCTCGGCAAGGAAGCGTGCGGCGCGGCGGCGCCCGATGTGGCGCTGCAGTTTGACTGCAGCCGCCACCCGGGCAGAACGCTCGGTGAGCGTCAGGCGGCCTCATTCGAGGGCGCATTGACGTCCTCGGGCAGCGCGGCCTTGGCAACCTCGACCAGCGCAGTGAACGCGGCGGCATCGCTGACGGCGATCTCGGCCAGGTTCTTGCGGTCGACCTCGACGCCTGCGGCCTTGAGACCCTGGATCAGGCGGTTGTAGGTGATGTCGTTGGCGCGGGCCGCGGCGTTGATACGCGAGATCCACAGCTTGCGGAACTCACCCTTGCGGGCACGGCGGTCCCGGTAGGCGTAGGTCAGCGAATGCAGCTGCTGTTCCTTGGCCTTGCGGTACAGGCGGGACCGCTGGCCGCGGTAGCCCTTCGAGGCCTTGAGTACGGTACGCCGCTTCTTCTGGGCGTTGAGTGCGCGCTTCACGCGTGCCATGGGATGTTCCTATTCTCGTTCGGTACGGGGAGCGGCAGGTCTAGCCGTTGAGCAACTTGTTGACACGCTGGGTGTCGTTGGCTGCCACCACGGTGCGGCCGTCAAGCCGGCGGGTGCGCTTGGAGGCCTTGTGCTCCAGCAGGTGACGCCGGCCGGCCTTCTGGCGCACGATCTTGCCGGTCCCGGTCTTGCGGAAGCGCTTCGATGCTCCGCTGTGGGTCTTCGCCTTGGGCATGAATCCTCAGTTCTGTCTTGAAACTAGTTCTGCGTAACGTCTGGTTCTTCTGGTGCGGCTGGTGCAGCCTGCTGCCCGCCGCCGGGGCGCTCGGCCTGCTCCGCCGCCTTGGCGCGAGTCTTCGCGCCGCGGTGCGGTGCCAGCACCATCGTCATGTTGCGGCCGTCCTGCTTGGCAGACGTCTCGACGAAGCCGTAATCGGCGACATCGGCGCCCAACCGCTGCAGCAACCGGTACCCGAGTTCGGGGCGGGACTGCTCACGACCGCGGAACATGATGGTCACCTTGACCTTGGACCCGGCTTCGAGGAAGCGGACCACATGGCCCTTCTTCGTCTCGTAGTCGTGATCGTCGATCTTGGGACGCAGCTTCTGTTCCTTGACGACGGTCTGCTGCTGGTTCTTGCGAGACTCGCGCTCCTTGAGTGCCGTCTCGTACTTGAACTTGCCGTAATCCATGATCTTGCAGACCGGGGGTTTAGCGGCTGGTGCAACTTCGACGAGGTCGAGATCGGCATCCGCGGCGACGCGGAGAGCATCTTCGATGCGCACGATCCCTACCTGCTCGCCGTTCGGTCCGATCAGGCGGACTTCAGGTACGCGAATGCGCTCGTTGATGCGGGTCTCAGTGCTGATGGGGCCTCCTATGTTGGGTCTGCTGAGGAGACCCACCCATCTGCATCTCTGCCCGAAGAACAGAAAAGCCCTGCTAAAAGCAGGGCCCAATGCCGACCGATCACGGCTTACGCCGCCTGCACCTCCAGTATCTGGAGCACAGAACCGGCGTCCGAGGACACCGGCGACCGGACCGTTGTACCTTGTGGCCAACGGTGGGAGTGGGACTCCACTTGCTGTCCCTGACATAAGCCGGGACGGTCGCGCATGACAGTCTAGCAGGCATGACCGATCCGACAGAAACGCCCGCCGACGCTACGCCGCAGGACTCAAGCGATCTGGACGGCCCCGCCGTCCGCGAACTTGCCGACATCCCCGCGGTGGAAGTGATCACCCGGGCGGCGGTCATGTTGATGAGCGCCGCGGCCGAGAAGATCGGACTGTCCGCCGAGGATCCCGAGGATAGCCCGCACCGTGATCTTGATGAGGCCCGCAGGCTCATCACCGCGCTGGCCGGCCTCGTGACGGCATCGGCCGAATACCTCGGACCGCACGCGGGCCCCGTGCGCGACGGCCTCAAGAGTCTGCAACTGGCATTCCGTGAAGCCAGCGCCGCGCCCGAGGAACCGGGCAAAGGCCCAGGCGAGAAGTACACCGGTCCGGTCTGGTAATCGCCTGGAAGGTGTCTGTGCGCGCGATGGACCCAATTGACGGTTTGACCGCCTATTCTCCGGGCTTATGACCGTTATCAGCCGCGGCCGCCGCGCCGGGGTCCAGCCCGCGTCGAGGTTCTCCTGGGTTCCCGCAGCGGCGGGTTGGACCGTCGGGGTCATCGCCACCCTGTCGCTGATCGCCAGCGTTTCTCCGGCGGTGCGCTGGTTGATCCAGGTGCCGCGCGAGTTCGTCAACGACTACATCTTCAACTTCCCCGACACCAGCTTCGCCTGGGCCTTCGTGCTGGCGTTGTTGGCCGCCGCGCTCGCGGCCCGCAAGCGGATCGCCTGGTGGATCCTGGTGCTCTACATGGTGGGCGCCATCGGCTGGAACCTCGGTGACCTCGCCACGGGCGGTGATCCGCTCGCCGAGGATGTCGGCGAGGTCATCGGCGTCGCATTCCACCTGGCCGCCATCGCCTTGCTGATGCTGGCCCGCAATCAGTTCTGGGCCAAGGTACGGCGCGGGGCGCTGCTCAAATCCGCCGTCGTGCTGGTCGCGGGCATGGCGATCGGCATCCTGGCTGCGTGGGGACTGCTGGAGCTGTTCCCCGGCACGCTGGCCTCCGAGTGGCGGCTGCTGTATGCCGTCAACCGGGTGAGCGGCTTTGCGACGGTCCCGACCGAGGTTTTCGAGGGCTATTCGCACACCTTCCTCAACGCCATCTTCGGCCTGTTCGGCGCTCTCGCGCTGATGGTGGCCGCCGTCGTGCTGTTCCAGTCGCAGCGCGCCTCCAATGCGCTGACCGGTGAGGACGAATCGGCGATCCGCGGGCTGCTGGAGGCCTACGGCAAGAACGACTCGCTGGGCTATTTCGCCACCCGCCGCGACAAGTCGGTGGTGTTCGCCCCCAACGGGCGGGCCGCGATCGCCTACCGCGTGGAGGTGGGTGTGTGCCTGGCCGGCGGTGATCCTGTCGGTGATCCCAAGGCCTGGCCGCAGGCGATCGCGGCCTGGCTGCAGTTGTGCCAGACCTACGGCTGGGCGCCGGGCGTGATGGGCGCCAGCTCGGCCGCGGCCGAGGCGTTCCGGGCGGCCGGACTCAACGCACTGCAACTCGGCGACGAGGCCATCCTGCACCCGGACAACTTCCGGCTGTCCGGCCCGGACATGCGCGCGGTGCGACAGGCGGTCACCCGGGCTCGCCGGGCCGGGACCTCGGTGCGCATCCGGCGCCACCGCGAGCTGGATCAGGCGGAGATGGCCGAGGTGATCCGGCGCGCCGACGCCTGGCGGGACACCGAGACCGAACGCGGCTTCTCGATGGCGCTGGGCCGGCTCGGCGACCCGGCCGACGGTGACTGCCTGCTCGTCGAGGCGATGCAGCATCGCGGGGACAACTCAGAACCTGAGGTGGTCGCATTGCTCTCGTTGGTGCCGTGGGGCGCCAACGGCGTCTCGCTCGACGTCATGCGCCGCTCCCCCCAGTCCCCCAACGGCACCATCGAACTGATGGTCAGCGAACTGTGCATGCAGTCCGAAGGCATTGGGGTCAGCCGGATTTCACTGAATTTCGCGATGTTCCGGTCGGCGTTCCAACAGGGTGCGCAACTGGGCGCGGGTCCGGTGGCCCGGCTCTGGCGGGCCCTGCTGGTGTTCTTCTCCCGATGGTGGCAGCTGGAGACGCTGTACCGGTCGAACATGAAGTACCAGCCCGAGTGGGTGCCGCGGTACGCCTGCTACGAGGATGCCCGGCTGATCCCGCGGGTCGGGGTGGCCTCGGTGATCGCCGAAGGTTTCCTGGTGCTGCCGTTCTCCCGGCGAAACAAGCAGCACACCGGCGAACACGTCGCGGCCCCGGCCGATCTGGTGGATTCGGGCCAGCTGCACCACGACGGCAGTGCTCCGGACCGCAACGGGCTGCGGGACGTTCTGACCGACGACGATCAACAACGGCTACCCGAGCAGGTCCGGGTCCGGATGGCCAAGCTGCGCCAGTTGCAGGCCAACGGTGTGGACGCCTATCCCGTGGGCCAGGCCCCCAGCCATACCGTCGCGGCCGCACTGGAGTCCGCTGACAGTGACACCGTGAGCGTGGCCGGGCGGATCCTGCGGATCCGGGACTATGGCGGCGTGCTGTTCGCTCAACTGCGCGATTGGTCAGGCGAAGTTCAGCTGTTGCTCGACAACACCCGCCTGACGCAGGCCGGCACCGCCGACTTCACCGAAACAATCGATCTCGGCGATCTGATCGAGGTCACCGGTTCGATGGGACGCAGCCGCAACGGCACGCACTCGCTGCTGGTCGACAGTTGGCGATTGATCGGCAAATGCCTCCGCCCGCTGCCGGACAAGTGGAAGGGCCTGACCGACCAGGAGGCCCGGGTACGGGCCCGCTACGTGGACCTGGCCGTCAACACCGAGGCGCGGGATCTGATCCGGGCCCGTAGCGGCGTGCTGCACGCCATTCGGGAGACGTTGTACGGCAAGGGTTTCCTCGAAGTGGAGACGCCGATCCTGCAACAGATCCACGGCGGCGCCAACGCCCGGCCGTTCCTGACCCACATCAACGCCTACGACCTCGATCTGTATCTGCGGATAGCACCCGAGCTGTACCTCAAGCGGTTGTGCGTCGGCGGTGTCGAGCGGGTCTTCGAACTGGGCCGGGCGTTCCGCAACGAAGGCGTGGACTTCAGCCACAACCCGGAGTTCACCCTGCTGGAGGCCTATCAGGCCCACGCCGACTACAACGTGTGGATCGACGGCTGCCGCGAACTGATCCAGAACGCCGCCCAGGCCGCCAACGGAGCCCAGGTCTTCCAGCGGCCGCGTGCCGATGGGGTCCTCGAACCGGTCGACATCTCGGGCCGGTGGGCAGTCAAGACCGTGCACGACGCGGTGTCAGAAGCCCTCGGCGAGCACGTCACCGTCGAGACGGATCTGGCCACGCTGCGCCGGCTCTGCGATGCGGCGCACATCCCGTACCTGACCCACTGGGACGCCGGGGCCGTGGTGCTGGAGATGTACGAGCACCTCGTCGAGGACCGCACCGAAGAACCCACGTTCTACAAGGACTTCCCGACGTCGGTATCGCCGCTGACCCGGCCGCACCGCAGCGTTCCCGGGGTTGCCGAGCGCTGGGACCTGGTGGCCTGGGGCGTCGAGCTGGGCACCGCCTACAGCGAACTGACCGACCCCGTCGAACAGCGCCGGCGGCTGCAGGAGCAGTCGTTGCTGGCCTCAGGCGGTGACCCCGAGGCCATGGAACTCGACGAGGATTTCCTGCAGGCGATGGAGTATGCGATGCCACCGACAGGCGGTCTCGGCATGGGTGTGGACCGCGTGGTCATGTTGATCACCGGACGTAGCATCCGCGAAACACTGCCGTTTCCTCTGGCCAAACCTCGTTAGCAGGCGGTTCACAGCGGTTCCCAAGATTCGGCGACGACGATATTGGTGTGACCTTCACTCACCACCTGTCCTTGATGCACGGCTGGGTACCGACCAGCGTCCAAGTCATCGCCGCCGTGGTGCTGATCGCCGCAATCGGCTGGCGTACCCGCCGCTGGGCGCTCATCTGGCTGCCGCTGGCCGCCGCAGTGGGCGGCATCCTGGTCGTCGGCACCAACTGGTACATCGACTCCGAGGGCCTGGCGGGCAACCCTGCACCGCGGTCGCTGTGGGTGTGGATCGCGCTGACGGGTGTGGCCGTTGTGGTCCTGCTCGCCGGGTGGCGCGGCAGCCGTTGGTGGCGGCGCGGCACCGCGGTCATGGCGGTGCCGATGACCCTGCTGTGCACGGCCCTGGCGCTGAACCTGTGGGTGGGCTACTTCCCGTGGGTACAGACCGCCTGGAACCAGCTGACGGCCGGGCCGCTACCCGACCAGACCGATCAGGTCACGGTGGCCGCGATGCAACGTCAGGGCACCATCCCGGCCAAGGGCAGCGTGGTGCCGGTCGAGATCCCCAACACCGCATCGGGTTTCCGGCATCGTGGTGAATACGTGTATCTGCCGCCTGCGTGGTTCGCCACCAATCCCGCGCCACAGTTGCCGACGGTGATGATGATCGGCGGCGAGTTCAACACCCCAGCCGACTGGATGCGGGCCGGCAACGTGATCAAGACGATGGACGACTTCGCCGCGACCCACCACGGGTACGCGCCGGTGCTGGTGTTCGCCGACCCCGGCGGCACCTTCAACAACGACACCGAATGCGTCAACGGCAAGCGCGGGAACTCCGCCGACCACCTCACCAAAGACGTTGTGCCGTATATGAGCAACCACTACGGCGTCAACCCGGCCGCGGCCGGCTGGGGCATCGTCGGCTGGTCCATGGGCGGCACCTGCGCGGTGGACCTGGCAGTCATGCACCCTGAGTTGTTCAGTGCATTCGTGGACATCGCGGGTGACATCGGCCCGAACTCGGGCACCAAGGCGCAGACCATCGACCGGCTCTTCGGCGGGAACGCCGCGGCCTGGGATGCGTTCGACCCGAGCACGGCGATCAACCGACACGGCCAGTACGAGCAGACCGCCGGCTGGTTCGACGTCAACGACACGTCGACGGCGGGCAAGCCCGCGGGCCGCGCCAACGATCAGGCCAAGGCGGCCAACGCCCTCTGCGCACTCGGCTCGAAACACGGCATCGCCTGCGCGGTGGTGACCCAACAAGGCACACACGACTGGCCGTTCGCCAGCCACGCGTTCTCCGCTGCCCTGCCCTGGCTGGCCGGTGTGATCGGCACCCCCCAGGTGACCCCGGTCGGATTACCGCAGACATCGCCGTCGGCGGCCTACATCCAGACCGCCGCCAAATAACCGTCAGTAGTCGGATTCGGCCGCACGTACCTCGGCAAGGAACGCGTCGGCCGCCGCGGCGAGCCGCGAATCGGATACCGCGGCGAGCCCCGAATTGGATACTGCCCCAGCCAGCCGGGCCCGCGCGAACGCCCGCACCCGGTCCCGGTCCGCTGCGGACTCGTCGACGCCGTCCGCGCCGACCCGCACCGTGGCCTGTGACCAATCCGTATTCCACGCGCGGGTCTCGCTGAGCGGCTGCCCATCTGGAGCGCGCAGCGGCAGCACGGCGCGGCCTGTGGCGTCGAGGACACCGGAGCCGGCGCAGCCGCCGCCGCGCATTTCCACGCCGATGCCTGCCGATGAATCCGGGCCCGAGAGCGCCACCCGCACCACCGCGCTGGTTGCCTCGCCAACGGCGGTAACCGACCACTCGACGGTGTCCTCGGCGGCGTCGAATACCGCGGGCGGTACCGCCGCCCAGTCGACCGTCGCCACCCCTCGGGCGATCAGGCCCGCCTGGCCGGATCCGTCGCCGGCCCCGGCCGCCAGGGCGTAGTCCTCACGCCGAGCCGTCGCGACGACGATGTCAGGCCAGTCCAGCCCGACCTCGGCGGCCAACTCCCGACATTCTCCGACCAGCTCGTCGACCCTCGGATCACCTTGACCGGCGAGGAAATTCAGCGCCTCCATGTGGGGTGCCAGCAGGCTCTCCACGTCGGAGTCCAGGGTGTCGTCGGTGAAGAAGTCCTCGGCCGCCACCGTCAGCAGGGCGAGTTCCGCATCGAGCAGCGGGCGCTCGAGCGCCGCGATGCCGTCGCGGTCACTGGCCGGCCACCACCGGCGCAGCCAGTGGCCAATCGCCAGGCGCCGCAACGCATCCGTCGAGCCGGGCAGCAGCTGCACATCGGGCAGGTCGAGCGGTTGTCCCAGTTCCCTGTGACGCAGCGCGTTCAAGACAGCGACGTGGCCGGACTCCCCGAGCACGCGCCACAACCAATCCGCACGCTCGGGGTCGGTGAATGCGATGGAAGGTGGTTCGCCGGCGCCCCCATCCACCACCCACGACAGCACGGCGCCGCCGACCTCCAGCACTGCGACCAAGGGCGCACCGTGGTCCAGGTGGCCCGTGCTCCACAGGCCGGCGTCAGCACCCAATTTCACTCTGCCACCTGCACTTCCAGCATCGCCTTGATCCGCTGCCGATGATCGAGGCTGACCGATCTGGCCACACCTTCCAACAGGGACCGCAGGTCGTCGACGTCCGCGCAGGACTCCTGCCACACGTCGCGGCCGTGCAGCCGCGCCCACAGCCGGCTCAGGTAGGGCCGGGCGAACGCACCGAGATCGTCGATGACCTGCTGCTGGCGCGGGTGCACCGCCGTGCCGGCCGCCAGATAGCGGCGGGCATGCAGCACATACGCCTCCTTGGCCAACCGGGCCTGGATCCGTGCCGACAGTTGATAGCGTCCCGACGCCGAGGCGTCGAGCGGATGGAGGTCGGTCGCCACCTCGATGCCTGTGAGAAGCGCGGCCTGTTTGTCCTCGGCGAGCAGCCCCCACGGCGCGCAGGCCCGGTCCACTTCCTCGGAGCACAGCAGCGGGAGATCGGGCAGCTCATCGCGGTCCAGGGCTCGGCGCAACGTCGCACGGACCCGGTCCACCACGCTGCGGTCCAGCGGGCGGTCCCCCTCGCCCGGCCCGCTGATCGACGGAGCCTGTTGCGGCAGAACTGAACTCAGCCCGATGTCGACGATCGACCACGGCTGAGCAGTCCCGACACGTCGCGCCCCGGCACCCAGGTTGTACGGCGTGGCGTCGGCCACCAACGCCGACCACACCCGCTGCCGGGCCGCCTCCGCACGGTGGCTGTCGGCCGGGCCGAGCACGGTGGCCAGCCCGGCGAAGAACGGACCGGTGATGGCGTCCGACGGGACGACGTCACCCCAGCTGCGCGCCAGTTGGCGCCGCAACCGGTCGACGACCTGCGGTTCGGCCACATACGCGTTGAGCGCTTCAATGGCCGTGCGGTCACGGCCCTCGTGCAGCTCGGCCAGCACCTCGGCCGCCACCTGCGATCGATCGGATGTCGGAGCGCCCCGCGTCACCGCGAGTTCGAAACACGCCGGAAAATACAACTCCTGGGCATTGCCGTTGGTGATGCGCAGCCGCCGGCGCTGCAGTTTGAGTTCGACGAACCAGGCCGCCGCAGCACGCAGATGTGGCCCGCTACGCACCATCTGCTCGTGCAGGTCGGCGGCCACGTCGGGCGCCAGAATCGGCGCCGAAAACTGTGTGTTGCTGCGGAGTCTGAGCACCAGTGGATCGATGATCCGTTTGACGGTCCGGCGCAGCGGCCCGCCGTCGTCACCGCTGAACACCTCGACCCCGGGCCCGAGTGCGCGCCAGGCCCGGTCGATCACGGCGCGGCGCGGCTGCGCCGAAGTCATGCCCGAATTGGGGCCGGCCTCAGCCCCAGCCGTATCGGACCCGATGCTCACCGGCACCAGGATAGAGCCGAAGTTGGGTTCGGTAGCGCTCCCCCGGCCGGACCCTGGGAACATGACCGACGCCGTGCTGATCACCGTCCTGTGCCTGTTGGGCACGGGCGCCGTGTTGACCGCCGCCCGCCGGGCCCGGTGTATCCACCCGAATGACGAGGCCGACGAGCGTCTGGTCACCCTGGGCGAGCTGGTGGCCGAGTTCGACCACATGCTGGTCCGCAAGGGATTACTGACCGGGACTCAGCTTGCCCTGATCCGTACCGGAACCCGGTCGCGCGGGATCATCACCGGGATGCGCGCCACCGGCGCGATCCGGGAGGACTACCGCGAGGTCGAACTCGATCTGATGGTCAGCCGGCGCGGCGGCGGTCAGTTCCCGGTGCGCCAGCGCGCGCTGATTCCCGCGACGGCACTGGCGAAAGTCTCACCTGGCAACGTGATCGACACCTACTACCGGCCCGGTGACGAGAGCACCGTCGCGGTGTGTGTGACCCCGGCCTGATTCAGCGGGCGCCGTCGACGGTGAACGTGGCCATCGCGGCCCAGTACAGCGGGCTGGCCGTGGTGTCACCGTCGCGCCAGCGGCGCATCGTGGCGCGCTGCCAGCGGTTCACCGCCAGGCCCGCGTTCTCGTCGCGATGTGCCAGATCCACTCCGACGATGGTGTCCGCCATCGGATCGGCCTCGGGTGCATTGCCGAACTGCCGGAAGCCCGCAGTCGTCGGCAGCGACCACAGCGTCGCGGTGACCAACTGCGCGCCGCCCAGGATCATGGCGGCGACCAGGCCGGCCGCCTCGTCGAACCGGTAGTCGCCGCCGGATGCGCACGCCAGCAACGCCACCCGGGGTGGGATCGGCAACCGCGCCGCGATCATCTCCCCCGCGGTCAGCGGCCGGTCTTCGGCCAGATGCAGCGCGGCCCGATCGGCGTGGCCGGCGGCACCGTCAGCGGCACTGGCGTGCCCGACGTAGAGCAGCCGGCTCGGGTCCTGGGCGCACGCGTCGGCCAACCAGCGCCGATCGGTATCGGTGCGACGGAACAGCTCGACGGTGTCGGCGACCTTCGGCAGGACGGCGTGGCCGGCCACCAGGTCACCGAAATGCTCCGACAGCGGAGTCTGTGGCGATGGGCGACCCATCACCGAGCCCAGGGCCGAATCCGGCCGCTGTCCGGGAATGCGCGGATCCAGCACCAGCACCGGCGGCCGTCCGAGGCGGTCCTGCCAACGGGCCGGGGTGCGCGGTGCGTGAACGATGTTGGGCGGCACCGCCATCAGCACGTCCACCAACTCCATCAACCGGAAGCCGTCGGGGCCCGGCATCGCCAGCTGCCCCCAGGGCACCCGGCCCAACCGCGGGCTCGGCGTCACGAACAGGACGGGCCGCACGTCGGCGACGCAGTCGGCCAGTAGCTGCCAGCCGGCGATCCCGATCAGGTGCGAGCCCAGCAACCGGGCCAGGTCGAGTTCCGCCTCGGCGGTGGCGAACGCGCCTGTGGTCACGGCCCGTTCAATCGCGTCGCCGTGGGTTTCGGTACCGATCGGGTCCGGCAGCGCAGGGTTGAGAACGGCCTCCACCGCCTGCATGTGCGGTTCCTCTATCACCCAGGTGACCGAACGTTGCGGCTCCCCGACCACACGCAGGCTCACATAGGTCGCGATACCGACATCGGCGAACCGCAGTACCAGAGTGTCGGTCATGGCCACGTCGTCCATTCCCCACCGGGCGCGGTGACGTCCTGTCCGTACCGCTGCAGCGCCAGCTCCCGGTAGTGGCTCATGATCGGGCCCGAACTCGGATCCATCCGCAGCGGGGGCAACGGTCCGAGCCGCGTCAGCTCGCCTTCGCCGCCGACCGGCCCTGCAGCGGCCGCAACAGCGAGTTGCGGCGCGAGTTCGGCTTCGACCGGAACCACAGCCGTGGCGGTTCCGGTCCAATCTGCGACCGGACCCGGCCCAGCTGCCGGATCTGTACTGAAGGTTCCTCGCGCGCTGTGGTATTCGACCAGTTCACACGTCAGATCGATATTGTCCGATTCCCAGGCCACAGCGAACGCCCCCGCCAACAACGGAGCCGAGACGCCGCTCGCCCAGCGGGCCCTGGCTCCGGCGTCGGTGATCGTGTAGCGCACCGAATCGACTGCCAGCGCGGCGGGAACCAACAGAGCGGCGGCCCGGTCGAGCTTGACCATCGCACGGCGGTACTCCGGCGTGCCCGGGGCGCAGTCGACCACGCCGACCCCCGCCGCGTACCGGGCCTCGACCTGGTTCCAGTCCTGGCCGGGCTCGCCGACGCCGTCGAAACCCATCTCGACGAGCGCATCGGCCCGCCAGATGTTTCCGAGGTGCGCATCGAGCCGGGCGTACTGCAGCCAGCTGTGTCGCGGCGACGCGTCCAGGAACTGCCTGGCCTGCTCCACCAGTTGTACCGCCTCCTCGAAGGCGCCACGGAAGATGGCGATCCAGCTGCGTTGCAACAGGATCCGGTGAATGTGGAGCGGCTTGCCCAGCTCCCGCCAGTGCCGCTCGGCGTGCTCCCAACATTCATCGGCTTCCTTCAGGCGACCGAGTCCCAACCGGATCAGTCCGAAATACAGCCAGCTCCGGGAGACGTCGTGGGCGCGGGCATGTTCGGCGATCACCGGGTAGGCCGCGGTGACCAGGTCCTGGGTCTCCGCGTAACGACCGGCCGACCAGGCCGAGGCCCCTCGCTCGAGCTGGGCGCGGGCGGTGGCGAGCCTCCAGTCGCGGGCCTCCGCGCGGGCACCGGCCCGGCGCAACCACGGTTCGGCCTCGTCGAGCCGGCCGGACTCGATGCAGAACCGGCCGTAACCCAGTGCGCCGGTGACGAAAAGGGAATCGGTCTCGGCGTCGTCGGCACCGGGCCCGGCATTCTGGAGTACGTCGAGCACCTCGGCCCACACCGGTACCGATGCCGCATACAGGTCATCGTCGCAAAGACCGCTCGCGATCAGAATTCTGGTGTGGCAGATCAGGTTACGGTGCTCGGACAGCAAGTCACCATAATTCCCGGGGACTTCGATCAGCGCCGCCAGATGCGCTGCGGCATCGTCATGATCGCCACGAGCCGCGGCGAGTCCGGCAGCGAGAAACTCGACGCGCCGGGTATACCGGCAGATCAGGTGATCGATGTCGTGGTCGGACATGGTGACCTCGGCCGCGAGGTCGGGGCGTTGCCCCGACCGGATCGCGACGTAGATCGCCAGGCAATCGCGGATGCGGGAAATACTCTCAACCACACCCTCATACGCGGTGCGCACCAGGTAGATCTCACCGAGTTGGGCGAACACCTCGAGCGCGTAGTCGTCGCGGTCGGCCTGCTCGATCAGGGGCAGCTGCGACACCAGCAGGTCGCGGGCAGCGACCTCCTCGGCAGACAGCGACAGGTGACGGGCGCGGTCGAGATCGCCGGCGATGGTCACCCCTGCACCATATAAAAGCGGCGGGCGTACCCGGCAGAAGGTCTGCCGGGCACGCCCGCCATGTCGGGAGATCAGCTGCAGGACACCGTGATGGTGAACGGCTTGTTGACCATCCCGGCCATCGGGTTCTTCATGTCGGCGCCCGACGCCTCACCGGTGATGGTGTAGGTGTCCCCGTCGACCTTGACCTCTGCCGAGCCGACCTTGACACCCATCGCCTCGCTGACCGCCAGTGCGCTGCCGTCATAGACCAGGCCGAGCGACTCGACCTTCGGAGTGGCCTCGTCCGTCATCACCACGCCCAGGCCCTGCTGGCCGCCGATCGCGGCGCTTGCCACGTTGATCTTGCCGCCCTGCTTGACACAGGTGACCGAGTTCAGGTCGAGTCCCGCCAGATCGGATCCATCGACCTTGACCTGGGCACTGCTCCCGGAGCTGACCTTGGTGTCGGTCGCCGACGCGGCCGGCTTGTCCGCGGGCTTGTCGGCCGCCTTGTCGTTCGAGCAACCCACCAGCACCGCACCGGTAGCGAGCAGTCCCATGGCGCCTGCGATAACTCGATTCATGGTCATTGCGTCTTCCCCTTCGTTCCGCGTTGCCCCGATGGCTCCGTCGTGTCCTGAAGTCTTGGCGGGGCCACGTGCTACCGATCCCAAGAAATGTCAGTTCCCGCAGGTAACGTGGGTTTCGTGACGAAGGACCCAGAGCAGCCGGATCAACCCGAAAAAGCCCAGGAGCCCGATGTGGTGGAGGGCGAGATCGTTCCCGCAGCCCCCCGCACGGGCCCGCTGCCCGGGCCTGTCCCAGGGCCGGTTTCTGAGCCGGCCGACACCGGCTACACCGCCGCCGGGGTACCGACGTTCGACGCGGTCCGCGAGAAGATCGAGACCCGGTACGGCACCGCAATCGGGGCGTCAGAGTTGGCCGCCGAGACCCCTGAGGGCCGCTCGATCGAGGAGCAGTACGAGAAGCGCCAGCAGGCTGCTGCCGAGCGCCTACAGCAGATCCGCGAGTCCATGCACAAGACGGACGACGCCTGATCCGTGCGGACGTTCACACTCGCCGAGCGCCGGGCTCGGCTGGCCCGGCGTCATTTCCTGAGCCGGCCGGCCTCCTCGGTCATGGACATCGCGGGATCCTTCGTCGGCCTGCATGCCACTGATCCATCGACCCCGTACCTGTCCCTGTGGGCGCGGCTGCCCGGTTTCACCGCCGACGATCTGGACGGCGAGCTTTATCGCCGACGCACAATCCTCAAGCACCTCGCGATGCGCCGCACGCTGTGGATCGTGCGCGCCGGGGACCTGCCGCTGGTGCAGGCCGGGGCCAGCGACCGGGTGGCCGGAAACGAGCAGCGGAAGCTCATCGCCGATGTGGAGAAGGCCGGGGTGGCCGTCGACGGCGCCCACTGGCTGGACACTGCGTGCCAGGCCGTACTGGCCCACCTGCACGAGCACGGGCCCACCCCTGCGGCACAGCTGCGCACCGCACTGCCCGAACTCTCAGGCAGCTACAACCCGGCACCGGGAAAGCACTATGGCGGTGACACTCCGCTTTCCCCAAGGGTTTTGACGGTGCTCGGGGTGCGCGGCGAGATCGTACGTGGCCCCAACGACGGCACCTGGACCACGTCGCGGCCGCGCTGGACCGTCACGTCCGAGTGGCTCGGGACTTCAGTGCCGCCGGCCGAGCCCGACCATGCCCGTGCCGAGCTGGTGCGGACCTGGCTGGGGACGTTCGGCCCGGCCACGGTCACCGACATCAAGTGGTGGTTCGGCAACACCCTGACCTGGGCCCGCCACGCGTTGCGCGATATCGGTGCCGTCGAGGTGGACTTGGAAGCCGCTCCCGACGCCGTGGGTTATGTACTGCCGGATGACCTCGACGTAGAGCCGGAGCCCGAGCCGTGGGCGGCCCTGCTGCCTGGTCTGGATGTCACCACCATGGGCTGGTTCGACCGCGACTGGTACCTGGGCGATCACCGCCGCCAGGTGTTCGACACCAACGGCAACGCCGGGCCCACAGCGTGGTGGAACGGCCGGATCGTGGGCGGCTGGGGTCAGGACACCGACGGTCGGATCGAGTTGCACCTGCTCGAGGAGATCGGCCGTGACGGCACCCGCGCGTTGCAGCAGCGCGCCGACGCGCTGACCGAATGGCTCGCCGGGGTGCGAACCAAACCCCGGTTCCCGTCGCCGCTGTCGAAGCGCTGATGCGCATCGCGGGTTGGGCGCTGTTGACTCTGACCGGATTCGCCGTCGTCGGTCAGCTCTACGGGGCGAGTTTTCCCGGCGATCCATCCGACATTTTCTATGTCGCCACGCTGGCATCGATCCCGCTGTTGGTGATCTGGTGCGTCGTCGGTGTCGCACTGCGGCGCACGGCCGGCCGCCGGGACTGGGCGGTGATGCTGGCAAGTCCCGCGCTGGTGATCGCGGGCATCGCGCTGATCTGCACAAACGTTCCACTGCAACTGCATTGGCGGATGGCGCAGCCATCGTTCGAGCGGGCTCTGCAGGCTTTCAACCAGGATGCCACCTTCGGTAAACACCCCGGCCATATCGCCGGCTACCCCATCGAGTACATCTCGGGCCGGTCCGACAACTTCGTCGACTTCACCTACCGCGACGACCAGAACGGTTGGAACGGCTTCGCCTACAGCGCCGACGGCAGCGCGCCACAGACCGAACACAAGTCATCGGGCGACTACGTCATCAGCTGGACGAAACGGCTTGGCCCGCACTGGTTTGCGTTCCAGAGCTACCACACCTTTGGGTGACCGATTCGGTCGCCGCTGACGAAAAGCTAACGCCGCGTGCGCATCACCCTCGACTCGTCCCATACCGGGTCGGTCGATTCATAGACGAAGCCATCGGCCCCGAACACCAGGAAGCGGTCGAACGATCGGGCAAACCAACGGTCATGGGTGACCGCGACCACCGTACCCGCGTAAGCGGCAAGTCCGTCCTGTAGCGCCTCGGCGCTGGCAAGATCGAGGTTGTCGGTCGGTTCGTCGAGCAGCAGAAGTGTCGCGCCACCGAGTTCGAGTAGCAGGATCTGCAGCCGGGCCTGCTGACCTCCCGAAAGTGTTTCGAACGGCTGTTCCGCACAGGCCTGCAGCTCGTAGCGAGCCAGGGCGCTCATCGCTTCGGTGCGCAGCCTGGCGTGCTCGACCATCACGATCTCGCACGGTGTTCGGCCGGCGAGATCCGGGCGTGCGTGCGTTTGAGCGAACAGTCCCGGTGACACCCTGGCACCGAGTTGCGCGAGACCGCTGTGCGCCACGGGCTCGGCGGTGGTGGCACCACGAGGCAATTCATCGGCCACCGCGGTCAGCAATCGCAGGAAGTGCGATTTGCCAGAACCATTGGAACCCAGCACCGCAACGCGCTCACCGTAAAAGATTTCCAGGTCGAATGGCTGCATCAGACCGGTCAATTCGAGGCTGTCGCAGACGACCGCACGCTTACCGGTACGGCCGCCCCGCAACCGCATCTTGATGTCCTGGTCACGCGGCGGCACCTCGGGTGGACCGGCCTCTTCGAACCTGCGCAGCCGTGTCAGCGCGGCCTGATACCGCGACGCCATACCGTCGTTGTACGCGGCCTTCTGGCGCAGCTCGACGACGAGCGTCTTGAGCTTGGCGTGCTCCTCATCCCATCGTCGTCGCAGTTCTTCGAGACGTTCGTTGCGGTCCCGGCGGGCCTGCGCATAACCATCGAACCCGCCACCGTGGATCCAGACGTGCCGCGATTCGACCGTGACGATCCGTTCCGCGGTGCGGTTGAGGAGCTCTCGGTCGTGGCTGACCATGAGGATCGTCTTGGTCGTCTCGCCCAGGCGCTGTTCCAACCACTGCTTGCCCGGCACGTCGAGATAGTTGTCCGGCTCGTCCAGCAGTAACACCTCGTCGGGTCCGCGGAGCAGCGCCTCGAGCACCAGTCGTTTCTGTTCGCCGCCCGACAGCGTGTTGACCAGGCGCCAGCGACAGGACTCGTAGGACATCCCGAGCGCGGCGATACAGCAGGCGTCCCAGAGAATTTCGGCATCGTATCCACCGGCGTCGCCCCAGCCGGCGAGCGCGTTGGCGTAGCGCATCTGGCTGGATTCGTCGTCACGCTCCATCAGTGCGAGCTCGGCCGCATCCACGTCGACCGCGGCGGCCCGCAGGCGAGGCGGCGCGACCGACAACAGCAGTTCGTGGACCGACGTCGAATCACGGATGCCGCCGATGAATTGGCGCATCACGCCCAGGCCACCGCTGTGCGCGACCGTGCCCTGCTGGGGTACCAGGTCGCTCGAAATCAACCGCAGCAGTGTGGTTTTGCCGGCGCCATTGGGACCGACAAGTGCCGCCGTGGCACCGTCGGCGATCCGGAACGAGACATCGTCGAGGAGCTGCCGACCGTCCGGCAGCGTATGGCTGATGTGTGCGACCTCAACGTGGCCCATACGTGCCAGTCTCCAGAACCGCACCGGCCCGGTGCAACCGAATTAGCGGCTGCACCGGGTCGATCAAGCACTGACCTTGCGCCGCTTGGGTTTCGGCGCGGGCACCTCGACCAGCTCGGCGAGGAACTGGCCGGTGTAGCTGTCCGGTTTCGCCGCCACATCCTCGGGCGTGCCCTGCGCGACGACGGTGCCGCCGCCGGCCCCACCCTCGGGACCCATGTCCACGATCCAGTCCGAGGTCTTGATCACGTCGAGGTTGTGCTCGATGACGATCACCGTATTGCCTTTGTCGACAAGGCCGTTGATCACCTTGAGCAGCTTGCGGATGTCCTCGAAGTGCAGGCCCGTCGTCGGCTCGTCGAGGATGTAGACCGTGCGCCCGGTGGACCGCTTCTGCAGCTCGGCGGCCAGCTTGACGCGTTGCGCCTCACCACCGGACAGTGTCGGCGCCGGTTGCCCGAGCCGGACATAGCCCAGACCGACGTCGACGAGGGTCTTGAGGTACCGGTGGATCGAGCTGATCGGCTCGAAGAACTCGGTGGCGTCCTCGATCGACATGTCCAACACCTCGGCGATGGTCTTGCCCTTGTAGTGCACCTCAAGGGTTTCCCGGTTGTACCGGGCGCCCTGGCACACCTCGCACGGCACATAGACGTCGGGCAGGAAGTTCATCTCGATCTTGATGGTGCCGTCACCCGAGCAAGCCTCACACCGGCCGCCCTTGACGTTGAACGAGAAGCGGCCCGGTTGATAGCCGCGGACCTTGGCCTCGGTGGTGGCGGCGAACAGTGACCGGATCTTGTCGAACACCCCGGTGTAGGTGGCCGCGTTGGACCGCGGAGTGCGGCCGATCGGTGACTGGTCGACGCGGACCAGCTTGTCCAGCTGGTCGAGCCCGTTGACCCGGGTGTGCCGGCCCGGCACCTGCCTGGCCTTGTTCAACTTGTTGGCCATCACCGTGGCCAGGATGTCGTTGACCAGAGTCGACTTGCCCGAGCCCGAGACCCCGGTGACCGAGGTGAGCACGCCGAGCGGGAACGCGACGTCGATCTCCTTGAGGTTGTTCTCCCGCGCCCCCACCACCGTGACCTGACGACGCTTGTCGGTAGGCCGCCGGATCGCCGGGACCTCGATGCTCTCCTTTCCGGAAAGGTAAGCGCCCGTGATGGATTCGGGATTGACCAGCAGGTCCTGATAGGTGCCGCTGTGCACGATCCGGCCACCGTGTTCACCGGCCGCGGGGCCGATGTCGACCACCCAGTCGGCGTGCGCGATCGTGTCCAGGTCGTGTTCCACGACGATCAGCGTGTTGCCCAGGTCGCGCAACCGCACCAGGGTGTCGATCAGCCTGCGATTGTCACGCTGATGCAGGCCGATGGACGGCTCGTCGAGCACGTAGAGCACCCCGACCAGCCCGGAGCCGATCTGTGTGGCCAGCCGGATGCGCTGGGCCTCACCGCCGGACAGCGTCGCGGCCGCGCGCGACAGCGACAGGTAGTCCAGCCCGACATCGAGCAGGAACCCGAGCCGCGACTGGATCTCCTTGAGCACCTGCCCGGCGATGGCCTGCTCGCGATGGCCGAGCGTCAATGCGTTGAGGAAGTCCGCGCAGTCCGCGATCGACAGCTCGGCCACCTGGGCGATGGATTTGGCGCCGAACTGACCCGCGGCCATCGTCACCGCGAGGATCTCGGGCTTGAGCCGCGTGCCGTTGCACTCCGGGCACGGGATGTCGCGCATGAAGCCCTCGTAGCGTTCCTTCATCTGCTCCGAGTCGGTCTGCTCCATGCGCCGCTGCAGGAACGCCATCACGCCCTCGAAATCGGCGTAGTAGGACCGGGTGCGGCCGTAGCGGTTCTTGTACTTGACGTGGACCTGGTGATCAGAGCCTTCCAGGATCGCCTTGCGCGCCTTGGCCGGCAGCTTCTTCCACGGGGTGTCGACGTCGAACCCGAGCTGATCACCCAGCCCGGACAACATCCGGGTGAAGTACTCGGCGCTCTGCCCGACGGCCCACGGCGCGATGGCCCCTTCGGCCAGCGTCAGGTCCGGGTCGGGCACGACCAGGTCAGAGTCGACCTCCTTGCGGACCCCCAGCCCTGTGCACTCCGGGCAGGCGCCATAGGGCGAGTTGAACGAGAACGACCGCGGTTCAAGATCATCCACGGCCAACGGGTGGCCGTTGGGGCAGGCCAGCTTCTCGGAGAAGCGCTGTTCACGATGGGGATGGTCGTCGTCACGGTCGACGAATTCGAGCACCACGATCCCGTCGGCCAGGTTCAGCGCGGTCTCCACCGAATCGGTGAGCCGCTGCTTGGAGCTGGCCTTGACCGTCAACCGGTCGACGACCACCTCGATGTCGTGCTTTTCCTGCTTCTTGAGCTTGGGCGGATCGGTCAGCGGGTGCACCACGCCGTCCACCCGCACCCGGCTGTAACCCTGCGTGTTGAGCTTGTCGAACAGGTCGACGAACTCACCCTTGCGGGTGCGGACCACCGGGGCCAGCACCTGGAATCGCAGGCCCTCGTCCATGGCCAGGACCTGGTCCACGATCTGCTGTGGGGTCTGCCGGGCTATCCGCTCACCACACACCGGGCAGTGCGGGGTGCCCGCGCGGGCGTACAGCAGACGCAGGTAGTCGTAGACCTCGGTGATGGTGCCCACGGTCGAGCGGGGGTTGCGGTTGGTCGACTTCTGGTCGATCGACACCGCGGGCGACAGGCCCTCGATGAAATCGACGTCCGGCTTGTCCATCTGCCCCAGGAACTGGCGGGCGTACGCCGACAGCGACTCGACGTAGCGGCGCTGGCCCTCGGCGAAGATGGTGTCGAACGCCAGCGAGGACTTGCCGGACCCGGACAGGCCGGTGAACACGATCAGCGCATCACGCGGCAGATCGAGGTCGACTCCTCGCAGATTGTGCTCGCGGGCACCCTTCACGATCAGGCGGTCAGCCACGCGTTTCCTTTCCCACGACAGACTTCACGCCCATGCTATGTGCGACCACCGACAAGCCCGATACGGTGGCGCTATGACCAGCCCTCACATCGCGGTTGACGACACGTACACCGGTCACCAGGAGCCAGGCACCGCCGCCCGGCGCACCCTCCCGAACGCCTCGATCATCAAGGTGTCAGTGGGCCCCATGGACAACAACGCCTACCTCGTGACCTGCACGTCCACCGGGGAGACCCTGCTCATCGACGCCGCAAACGACGCTGAGGTGCTCCTGGACGTGATCAAGCAGCAGGCACCCAAGCTGTCCCTGATCGTCACCAGCCACCAGCACTTCGACCACTGGCAGGCGCTGGCGACTGTGGCAGAGGTCACCGGGGCACCGACGGCCGCGCATGCACTCGACGCCGAACCGTTGCCGGTCACCCCGGACCGGATCCTGGCCGACGGGGACACCGTGCGGATCGGCGACCTCACGTTCGACGTGATCCACCTACAGGGCCACACCGAGGGTTCGGTCGCGCTGGCGCTCAAGGCGCCCGACGGTGTCACACACCTGTTCACCGGTGACTGCCTGTTTCCCGGCGGTGTCGGCAAGACCTGGCAGCCCGGTGACTTCGAGCGCCTACTGGGTGATGTGAGCGCCAAGGTGTTCGACGTCTACGACGACCGCACCGTCGTATACCCCGGCCATGGCGATGACACCACGCTCGGCGCCGAACGTCCCCACCTCGGGGAGTGGCGCGAGCGCGGTTGGTAGTCAGTCAGCGGGTGTGGCTCAGCTGGTGTGGACGATGAGCACGTCGGTCTTCGACCGCCGTGCCACGTTCGCGGGCACCGAGCCCAGCAGCCGGCCGGCGATCGTGCTCAGGCCGACATTGCCGACAACCAGCAGATCCGCCTGGACGTCCTCAGCCAACTCGACGAGGGCGTCGACCGGAGCGCCGACGACGGGCCGCTCCTCGATGTCCGTGGCGCCGGCGGCCTTCGCACGGTCGGTCGCCTCGCGCAGGATGGCGTAGATCGGCGCATTGCCGGCCATCTTGTAGCCCTCGTCCTTGAGCACATCGGCGGCACGCTGATCTTCGCTCTGGGGGAAGTACGCGGTTGCCACGATCAGTTTGGCATTCGAGCCGGCGGCAATCTGACCGGCGCGGTCGACTGCACGCAACGACGAATCAGATCCGTCCGTGCCGACCACCACGGTTCGATACGCGCTCATCAATACCCTCCCACTGTCAGTTGCAACGCCACCCGAGACAGTAACCCGTCGCCCGCTGACCAGGGGTGCGAATCACGACACCCATACGGACAACCGACAACTGGACCCACTTTTGGCGTCCCGAACGGCGAATCGGCACTGATGTTAACCCTCGGGACCGCAAAAACGATGCTGACCGTGACGTAGTCGACGCCGATCGAATCAGGGTTGCCGTCAGGACGATTCGCCGCACGTAGTGACCCAGCTCATCTACACCGCATGCGGTGGGCAATAGTGCTGTCGGAGAGAGCGAGTCGGGCGCCTCAGGTTACTGTTTGCCATGGGTTGAGGGGGTGGCACGGTCGCTGACGTGGATTTATCGCTGAATGAGCACGCCGAGGGCGCGGGCGGGCGAGTCGATCGACAAGCCCGCTTCGACGCCGTGGCGGTGGCCGCATTTGCGGTCGTGCTGAGTGCCGCGGGGGCGGCCCGTCCGTCACTGTGGTTCGACGAGGCCGCCACCATCTCGGCTGCTACCCGATCGGTTTCCCAGCTATGGGACCTGCTCGGCCATATCGATGCCGTGCACGGCCTTTATTACCTCGGTATGCATGGTTGGTTCACCGTTTTCCCGGTAACCGAGTTCTGGTCCCGGTTCTCCAGCTGCCTGGCCGTCGGTGGTGCGGCAAGCGGAGTGGTGGTACTCGGCCGGCAGTTCTGCGATCGAACGTTATCGGTCTGTGCCGGAGTTCTTTTCGCGATGCTGCCAAGGATCACGTGGGCCGGTATCGAAGCTCGTTCCTATTCGTGGTCGACGCTGGCGGCGGTGTGGCTGACGGTACTGCTGGTCGTCGCGATCCGGCGCGACCGCCCTGCACTGTGGGTGTCATACGGTGCGCTGCTGACGGTTTCGACGGTGCTGAACATCTTCGTGGTGTTGATGGTGGTTCCACACGCGGTTGCCGTCGCAGTGCTCTGCGACCGTCGTCGCACTCGAACGGCCTGGGCCGCGGTCGCCACAGCTGCAGTGCTGGTCGTGGTTCCGTTCGTGTTGTGGTGCCGTTCGCAGAGCTTTCAAGTCGGCTGGATCTCACCGCTAGGTCTGCACACCGTCACTGAGGTCGTCTTGGAGCAGTACTTCGACCACAGCGTGGCATTCGCGCTCCTGGCGGCCGCCGTTCTGAGCGCACCCCTGCTGGTTCGACGGCTGCGGCCCACCGGTGAGGGCACCCGGCGGCTGATGGTCGTGGCCGCGGCGTGGGTGGTTGCGCCGACCGCAGCTCTGTTGGCGTATTCAGCTGCGGCCCAACCGCTTTACTACCCGCGGTACCTCAGCTTCACCACGCCGGCGATGGCGCTGCTGCTCGCCGCATGTGTGGTGGCGGTGGCCCGCAGCCGGGAATGGATCACGGCCACTCTGGCGGTGTTCGCCCTGGCCGCGACACCGAACTACATCACCGTGCAACGCGGTCCATACGCCAAGGAGGGCATGGACTTCAGCCAGGTCGCAGACGTCATCTCGGCGCACTCATCCCCCGGCGACTGCGTGATCTTCGACAACACCACCTCGTGGAAGCCGGGTCCGATCCGCCCCATCACCGCCGCCCGGCCGGCCGCCTATGCCCACCTGGTCGACCCCGGTCGGGGTAAGCCGGCCTGGCAACGAAATCGGTTGTGGGATGCCCACCTCGGGATCTGGGGTGTCGCCGACCAGGTGCGCCGGTGCACCGTGCTGTGGACCGTGTCCGAACGCGACCCTTCGGTGCCCAGCAGGCAGAGCGGCCAACGCCTGGCGCCCGGACCGCGACTGGACCGCGCCCCGGCCTATCAGGTACCCGAAAGCATGGGCTTCCACATCGTCGAACGCTGGCAATTCAACTTCGCCCAGGTGGTCAAGTCCACGCGCTGAGTCAGTCGCGGCGGCGGCCGAAGTACAGCTCCTGGGTCGTCGAGCACACGAGTTCCCCACCGCGGTTGTAGACGGTGGCGCTGGCCAGGCCGCGCCCGTTGACACCGCTGGGTGAAACCTGGTCGGACAGCACCCAATCCGTCAGATCGGCGGGACGGTGGAACCAGACGGCCAGGTCGATCAACGCCGAGAAAACGGTCACGTGGGTGCCACGCCGCGCCGACAGGGTGGAATCCAACAATGCGGTGCCCGAAAAATACGTCAGCAGACAGCTGTTGATGATCGGATCGTCGGTGACCGGTTCGCCCACGCGCCACCACATCCGGGTGCGCTCCGGCGGTTCCGGCAGATCGATCGCCAGCCGCGGGGGCGGGTCGATGTAACGTCGCTCGATCCACTGCGGGCGCACCCAGAACCCGTCGGCCTCGTCGGCAAACGCCTGCAACTGTTCCTCGACCGGGGGCAGGGTTTCGGGATCGGGCACCGCGGGCCGGGGTTGCTGGTAATCCGCGGCGTCCATGGGGACGCTGAACGAGACCAGCGCTTCCAGCAACACCTCGCCACCTTGTCGGCCGATGACCCGGCGGGTGGACAGCGAGCCGCCGTCCCGCAGGTTGTTCACCTCCATCTGCACCGGATACCGGGCGTCCCCGGCGCGCAGCAGATAAACGTGCAGGCTGTGCGGTGATCGGCCGGGCACGGTGCGACTGGCCGCCATCAACGCCTGGGCCGCGATATGCCCACCGACGATGTGATGGCTGGGGTTGTCCCGCTGTTCGGCGACGTAGGTGCCGTCATCCGACTCCACCAGATCGAGGGTGGACAGGACGTCGGCAAGGGGCAGCATGGGCACGGCAGCATTATTCGATGCGGTGTCTTGCTGTTTGCGACGGGGTGGCGATGTGGGTCTCGTCGGCCCCATTGAGCAGTTCAGCGTCAGGGCTCACCGTCTGACCCCAGCTCGGAGACGGAGGCTGCCCACCGCGGCAACCAGACGTTCGGCTCGTGCGGCGAGGTCCGACGGTCTGCACTGAGGTGGGCACGCAACGCGGCCAAGCCGGGGTTCGAGTTCGTCGTGAGCCAGATCAACGAGTGCGGGTAGATCGGTGTCGGGTCGCGCAAGGGTATCCGTCGCAGTCCGTATTGCGCGGGCCAGAAGTAGCGGTCACGTCTACCCACCAGAGTTGCCACACTCGGGTCGTCGCGCAGGCGCTCCAACAAGGCCTCGTCACCGAAATGAGGACCGTGGCTGTCAATCGACAATCCGAATGCTCTCGCAAGGTCGTCATAGAACACAGCCCACTCGGCGCCGGGGACGATACCCGGAATCCAGATTCGGAACCCGCGTAGACAGCTCGGCGTCAGGCTGTCCTCGGCAGCAAGCGAATGTTCGGGCCCCACAAGCACTTCGAGTTCGTGGTCGATGGCGCGAGCGGCCACCACACCACGAGGCAGATCGTCGGACGGCAGGGTGACCGCGCGAAACGAAGCGTCGATCGTTCCCGACTGGACGGCGGACAACGCCCCGGTGAGGTTGTTGTCGAGCAAGGTCACCACTTCGACCCGCACGCTGGGATTCGCGACGTGGAAATCCTGGAATACAACCGACGGTGCGATGCGGCGATGGGTGACGTCAACGCGCAGAACCCGTTTCTGCGACCGGACGGAGTGCCATGCGCGCTCGGCGGCGCGAAGCAACTCACGTGCGTGCGGGAGAAACGACTCTCCGTCGGCAGACAGTCGTACACCGTGGGCAGTGCGTACGAATAATGCGGTGCCCAACGCACGTTCAAGTGCCGCGACGCGTTTCGACACTGCCTGCGGCGTGATGCTCAACTCGTCTGCCGCAACTTGGAATTGGCCTAGTTCAGCCGCAACGACGAAAGTACGCACCCCCTCAACGTCCAACCGTCAGTCCCCACCGTTGGTTGCGTCGTGCGTGCGTGTCAGTTGTTTGATGCTCGACTACGTTCGCTGCTGGGATCTGTCCATGCCTCATCTGACATCTGGCCGCTTGTACATCGACACACCTGAATGGGCTCAAGTGGCCCGACGGATAGAACAGGTCACAACACTCACATCGCGCCTCCATCTGCTGCCGTTCGATGCGGCGGAAGAACGGGCGGCGCTGCTTGCGGAGGTTTTCGGACAACCTCTCTCGGACACCGTCACGCTCTATCCGCCGTTCTTCACCGACAATGGGCTCAACACCGGCTTCGGCGAAAATGTGTTCGTCAACCAGGGATGCAGATTCATGGACCAGGGCGGCATCTGGATCGGCGACGGAACCATGATCGGTCCGAACACCCACCTCATCACCTCCGGACACCCCGTACCGCCTGCAGAACGGCGAGAGTACATCGTGGCTGCGCCGATAGCGCTTGAGGACAACGTGTGGCTCGGCGCCGGTGTCACGATTCTGCCCGGTGTCACCGTGGGCACGAACTCGGTAGTCGGTGCCGGTGCGGTTGTTGCGTCGGACGTTCCACCCGACACGCTCGTCACGGGACCGGCCGCCGCAACCAGGAAGCAGTGGGGAGACTGACTTCCCTATCCGGAGCCATGCCGAGCCGTCGAAACTGACGACACGGCACGGCTCCGAACGGATCCCAGAGCGAGTGACGGGATTCGAACCCGTGTAAACGGCTTTGCAGGCCGCTTCCTAGCCACTCAGACACACCCGCATCGATTGGCTACTGTGCCAGGCACTCCGGCGCCCGCCCATAGTTTCGATCTCAATGATCACTAACCGTCGGCGTCCCCCACCGGCCTGCCGACCACTGCCCCGCCCTGGGGCCATAAGGCCGGTGAGTCCTCCCACGGTTCCTGCCGTCCGTACGGGGTGAGGTCGAGGAAGGGATATCCCACCGCGGTGTGGTCGAGGCCGCGCGCGAAGGCCGAGTAGGTGTGGAAGACGTCGTCGCCCCGGCGCAGGAAGACGCTGGCGCCCGGCCAGTCACCACGGAGGTCGTCGTCGCTGAAACCGTCGGCGCGCAACTCGTCGGCGGACTTGTAGTTGTATTCGATCGGCGCACGGGCCAGGTCGAGCGTCACGTGATAGTCGTAGGTGAAGTCGCCGTCGCGCGACGAGTACCACGGGAACGTCCAACCGTGTTTGTCCCGGTAAGTGGCAATGCTCGCGTACGGCGCCCTGGACACGCAGGCGAAGGTGACGTCCTTGCAATGCAGCAGAGCCCGGTCCTGCTCGGTGAACGTGAGATCGGCCGCGGCCGTGCAACTCGGACAACCCTGATCGATCGCGTCGATCCACATGAAGTGATGGATGTAGAGCTGGCTGCGACCCTCGAACAAGTCGACCAGTCGCACTTCGCCGTCAGGCGCTTCGAAGGTGTAGTCCTTCTCCACCTTCACCATCGGCAGCCGGCGCCGCTGAGCGTTGACGGCGTCGCGCAGGTGTGTCACCTCGCGTTCAGCGGCCAGTAGTTTCTTGCGTGCCTCGAGCCACTCGTCCCGAGTGACGACGTCTGGGTAGGCATTGAGTGTGAGCGGCATGAATCACTCCTTGAATCGGTCCTATACGAGTGAGACCCACGGCGCCGGCGAAACTCATCGCGCACGGCCGCGACGGCTAGTGGGCCCTACGACCGGACCGGAACGAGGCCACCGCGCCGAGCGCGGCGAGGACCGCGAACACGGCGAACAGCCAACGCGCTGCGGCCGAATCTCCGGTATCGCGGAGGTTGACGACGACGCCGGCCAAGCCCGCACCGAACGCCCCACAGATGAGTTGCACGGTGTTGATCGCCGCCGCGGCCGCCGGCCCCTCATCTGGATCATCCACGCTGCTCATCGCCCACGCGGACAGATGGGGCCAGGCGATACCGATACCGGTGCCGGTGACCACCAGCGCCGCCGCCCACATGGCCACCAGCCACGGCGCCATCCCGTCCCGGATCAACACCGCCCCGGCCGCCAGGCCGATCGCCATCACGACGGGCGCGAACGCCACCGTGCGCACGATCACCCGCCGGTTCTGCAGCGACGCACTCACGATCTCCCCCGCCGTCCAGCCCACCGAGAGCACCGCAGCGAAGAATCCGGCCATCACGGGCGTCAGGTGCGCCAGCCATTGACCGAACAGCGGCACGTACATGTCGACCATGGTCGCGGCCATCAACACGCCGAGGCTCAGGTAGATCCACTTGAGCGGACCCGGGCCGAATGTGCTGGGCGGCAAGACCGATGCCCCGGCGCGACGGTCGACGAACAGGAACCGGGCCACCAGCACCACCCCGAGCACGAGCAGTGCTGCCGTGGCCCGCCAGTCGTGCGGGATACCGGCCACGCTCACCGCCATTGCCGCCGCGCCCAACAAGGTCAGCGACCGCACCGGAATGCCGGGTGTCGGGGCCGATGCTGCACCGTTGCGGCCGGGAAGCGCGACGGGTACCAGAGCGGCCATGGCGACCGTCAGCACAACGAGCACGCCGAAGGCCCACCGCCAGTGCCCGAATTGCGCGAACAGCCCGCCCGCCGCCGGGCCGATCACGGTGCCGACCCCCCACATCGCCGATACCAGCGCAGAGGCCTTGGTCCACAACGTATTCGGCAGCGCGGTGTTGATCACCGCATACCCCAGGCCGGCCAGCAGGCCGCCGGCGAAGCCCTGCACAGTGCGCCCGGCGAGCAGCACCTCCATGCTCGGCGCCAGCGCGCAGCCCAGGCTTCCGGCACCGAACACCGTGAGCCCCAACAGATATGCCCTCCGGGGCCCCACACGCATCAGCGTCGAATGGACCGTGGTGGCGGCGATCACCGAGGCGACCAGGTACACCGTCGTCACCCAGGCGTAGAACCGCTGACCGCCGATGTCGGCCACCGCACTGGGAAGCAGGCTGATCGTCAGGAATTCGTTGGTGGCATACAGCAGCACACCGCCGGCCAACACGGTCGAGGCGCCCAGATGACGGGCACCCAACAATTGCCGCCAGGTCCCGGTCTCGGGCGTCACGGTATCGGTCACATCGACGACGCTAGAAGCTGAACCGCTGTTGAGGTCAACCCGGGGTGGTGCCGAGCTTCCTCATCGACGCATCACCCCGTGGTAGGAGCGTCGAAATGCCACTTGTCAGACCTTGGAGCGATCCGTCGCGGGGCTGCCTGGTCCTACCGTCGCGCCATGACCAGCCAACGAAGCGTGGACGTGGTGCCACGGATAGCGGCCCTCGACGTCCTCCGCGGCTTCGCACTGGGCGGAATACTCATCGTGAACATCGCGGTGATGTCGAATCCCTCCGGGCTTTCCGCAGGGCCCGTCCGCACCTTGCTGACCGCGTTCTTCTTCGACAAGTTCTACGTTCTGTTCTCATTTCTGTTCGGCTACTCGCTGACTCTGCAATTTCGCTCGGCCGAACGCGACGGCGCCGACGCTCGACTGCGTACGCTGCGCCGCTGTCTGGCGTTGATGGCTATCGGCCTGGTCCACATCGCTTTCTTCTTCGACGGCGACGTACTGTTCGGCTACGGGATCCTCGGATTGATCCTGTTGACTCTGAACAGAATTCGACCCGCAAGGGCGATCCGGTGCGCTGTGATCCTGTATGGAACCTTCGCCCTCGCGCTGACCGTGCACGGCATGTTCGCACCGTCGGCTGAAGTCGTCGACGATCGTGCGGCCGCGAGCCTCCGAGCGGGCTGGCTCACCGCCGCGTCCTATCGGTGGGAGGCCTTCTTCGAGCGGTTCGACCTGTTTCTGATCTTCGGGCTCCTCAACGTCCTGCCTTTGTTCCTCGTGGGCTTCGCCGCCGGTAAGGCTCGACTCCTCGAGACGCCGGACAGATATCTGCCGCTGTTACGCAGGTTTCAATGGATCGGATTCGGCATCGCCGCACCGGTCTCACTGCTGATGGCGATCGTGGACAAGCCACAACTGGCCGGGGTCACCGCACTTCTCGATCTCCCGCTCGCCGCAGCGTATGCGGCGACGATCCTTCGGCTCGCTCACCACAGCCCCAGGCTGGTTGGTACTTTCGGGGCGGCGGGGAAGTTCGCGGCCACCAACTACATATGCCAATCGGTGATCGCCTCGGTGATCTTCACCGGATACGGCTTCGCCCTGGTCGGGCAACTGACGAACTGGCAGGTGCTGGTCATCGCGGCGGCTGTCTACGGCCTTCAGCTCATCGGTAGCCGGATGTGGGCGCGTCGACACCGATACGGTCCGATCGAATGGGCACTCCGCCGGGTCACCTATGGTCGCCGCGCGACGTGGCCCAGGCACTGAGAACAGGCCGGGCGATTCATCCCAGAGTATGAGGACACACGGGTCCGCACTTCCTACAGTCCTAGGTGTGGCAAGCATGAAGCGATCACGCCTCGATCGGATACTCAGCGCGATCGTGTACGCGGTGTCGACGTTTCTGTTCGTCATGGCCTGGTCGACTGTTGATGCAACCTATGCGGTGTCATCTGGTGTCCAACCTGTCATTGCCGCCCTGGCAGCACTTCCGCTGGTTGCCATTCGGTCGAATCCCGCTCTCGGTTGGACGATATCGGCAGTGGCCGGGTTGGCGATCCCGCTCGTGTATCCGTCGACCGACGGTGCCTTCCCCTGGCAGATGGTTCATCTGTTGGTGCTGGTGGCCCTGCTGTTCGCAGTGGCCGTCCGTTGCCGCCTTCCAGCGGTCCTGCTGGCCTGGTCGTCGACGTGTCTGCTGCTTCTGGTGAACGCCGCCGGCCAGACAGGTGCGGGTTTCGCCGGCGGGATCACCGTGGTCGTGCTGATCGGGTTGCTGATTCGCGGACTGTTGGTGTCTCGACGACAGCTCGCCAGTCAGCGCCGGACCAACGAGCTGGAGCGAGCACGCCGCTCTGTCCTCGAGGAGCGGGCGCGGATCGCACGCGACCTGCACGATGTCATCGCACACCACATGTCGATTGTCGTGGTGCAGGCGCAGAGCGCGCCGTACCGCCTCACCTCGGTCACCGAGGAAACCAAGGTAGAGCTCGACGCGATCGGGGCCAACGTACGCGCCAGCCTCAACGAGATGCGGGCCGTGCTCGGCGTTCTGCGCAGCGACGATGACGCGACAGAACTGAGCCCGCAGCCCGGCGTCGCGGGAGTCACGGAACTGGTCGAAAACAGCCGTCGCGCGGGAGTTGATGTGTCCCTCAACATTTCCGGTGATCCGCCGCCGATCTCCGAGCTGTCCGGCGTCGCCGTCTACCGGATTGTGCAGGAGTCACTTGCCAACGCGGTCCGACATTGCCCCGGCGCACCGGTCACGGTGACGATGGAGCACGGGCCCGACGCCACGGCGGTGACGGTGAGCAATGGGCCGGCTGCAGTGCCGGGATCAAGCGGGAATTCCTCTGGCGGGCACGGTATCGCCGGTATGCGCGAGCGGGCGGCTGCGATGGGTGGCAGTGTTGACGCACAAACCCGGCCCGACGGCGGATTCGAGGTTCGGGCTCATATTCCTGCGGCTATCCGTACGACACCGGGAGCGCTGTGACGCGGACGATCAAGGTCTTCATCGCCGACGATCAGGCAATGGTGCGTCAGGGATTTGGGGCACTGCTGGCTGCACAACCTGATATGAGCGTGATCGGCGATGCACCGAACGGACGCGTCGCTGTCTCCGAAGTGAAACGGCTGCGGCCCGATGTGGTCTTGATGGACGTCCGCATGCCGGAGATGAATGGCCTGGACGCCGCCCGGGAAATCCTGTCGATGACCGTGACGCCGCCGGTGCGAGTGCTCATGCTCACCACATTCGACATCGACGAGTACGTGTACGAAGCGCTCGGCGCCGGCGCCAGCGGATTCCTGTTGAAGGACGCACCCGCCGACGATCTGATCCGCGCGGTGCGAATCGTGGATGCCGGCGACGCGCTCCTCGCGCCGAGCGTCACGCGACGTCTCATCGCCGACATCGCCCAGCGCCGTTCGACACCGCGGCCATGGAGCCGGGAGCTGGCAACACTGACGCCACGGGAACAGGAAGTACTCGAACTCATCGCCAAAGGGCTGTCGAACACGGAGATCGCAGATCGCCTCTTCGTCACGGAACATACGGTGAAGACGCACGTCGGCAACGTGTTTGCGAAACTCTCACTGCGCGACCGCGCCCAGGCCGTGGTAGTCGCCTACGAATCAGGTCTCGTCAACCCGCAGTCGGCCGGCTGATCTCCCGGCGATCATTCGCGCACCCGGCTTGCGGCACTTCCGGATCACTTCAGGCCGGCCGCGTCCATCCCCCGCAATTCCTTCTTCAGGTCCTGGATCTCGTCGCGGATCCGCGCCGCCAGCTCGAACTGTAGATCCCGCGCGGCAGTCATCATCTGCTCGGTCAGATCTTTGATCAGATCGGCCAATTCGGCGCGCGGCATGTTGGCGGTGTCTCGGCCCTCCACGATGCCGGCACTGACCGCGCGCCCGGGTTCACCCTGAGCACGCCGGCCCCGCGAGGCGTTGCGTCCCGAGCCACCGATCTCAACCGACTCAGTATCGTCGGCCTCGCGGTACACCTGGTCGAGGATGTCGGCGATCTTCTTCCGCAGCGGCTGCGGGTCGATCCCGTTGGCCTCGTTGTAGGCGATCTGCTTGGCGCGGCGGCGTTCGGTCTCGTCGATCGCATCCCGCATCGAGTCAGTGATCTTGTCGGCGTACATGTGCACTTCGCCGGACACATTGCGGGCCGCGCGACCGATGGTCTGGATCAGGCTGCGCGTGGAGCGCAGGAAACCTTCCTTGTCGGCATCGAGGATCGCCACCAGCGACACCTCGGGAAGATCCAGACCCTCACGCAGCAGGTTGATACCGACCAGCACGTCGTACTCGCCGAGCCGCAGCTGCCGCAGCAACTCGACCCGTCGCAGCGTGTCGACCTCTGAATGCAGGTACCGGACCTTGATGCCGAGCTCCAACAGATAGTCGGTGAGGTCCTCGGCCATCTTCTTGGTCAGCGTCGTCACCAACACGCGCTCGTCGCGCTCGGTCCGGGCGCGGATCTCGCCGATCAGGTCGTCGATCTGGCCCTTCGTCGGCTTCACCACCACCTGCGGGTCGACCAGACCGGTCGGGCGGATCACCTGCTCGACGAACTCGCCGCCGGCCTGGCTGATCTCGTACGAGCCCGGGGTCGCCGACAGGTACAACGTCTGCCCGATCCGGTCGGCGAACTCCTCCCAGGTCAGCGGCCGGTTGTCGACGGCCGACGGCAGCCGGAAGCCGAAATCCACCAGGTTGCGCTTACGCGACATGTCCCCTTCGTACATGCCGCCGATCTGGGGCACCGTCACGTGGGACTCGTCGATGACCAGCAGGAAGTCCTCGGGGAAGTAGTCGATCAGCGTCGCGGGTGCCGAGCCGGCCGGGCGGGCGTCGATGTGGCGTGAGTAGTTCTCGATGCCCGAGCAGAACCCGACCTGCTTCATCATCTCGACGTCGTAGTTGGTGCGCATCCGCAGCCGCTGGGCCTCCAGCAGCTTGCCCTGCCCCTCCAGCTCGGCCAGCCGCGCCTCAAGCTCGGCCTCGATCGTGGAGATCGCGTGTTCCATCCGTTCTGGGCCCGCCACGTAGTGGGTGGCCGGGAAGATCCGCAGCGAGTCGACCTGGCGGACGATGTCGCCGGTCAGCGGGTGCAGGTAGTACAGCGCCTCGATCTCGTCGCCGAAGAACTCGATGCGCACCGCGAGCTCCTCGTACGACGGGATGATCTCGACGGTGTCCCCACGCACCCGGAACGTGCCACGGGTGAACGCCACGTCGTTGCGGTTGTACTGGACATCCACCAGCAGCCGCAGCAACCCGTCGCGCGGCACCTCCTGACCGACCTCCAGCTCGACCGAACGGTCGAGGTAGGACTGCGGTGTGCCCAGGCCGTAGATGCAGGACACCGAGGCCACCACGACCACGTCGCGCCGGGACAGCAGACTCGACGTCGCCGAGTGCCGCAACCGCTCGACGTCGTCGTTGATCGAGCTGTCCTTCTCGATGTAGGTATCCGTCTGGGCGATGTACGCCTCGGGCTGGTAGTAGTCGTAGTACGAGACGAAGTACTCAACGGCGTTGTGCGGCAACATCTCCCGCAACTCATTGGCAAGCTGGGCAGCCAGCGTCTTGTTCGGTGCCATCACCAGCGTGGGCCGCTGCAGCCGCTCGATCAGCCATGCGGTGGTGGCCGACTTGCCGGTGCCGGTGGCGCCGAGCAGCACGACATCACGCTCGCCGGCCCTGATCCGGCGCTCCAGTTCGTCGATCGCGGCCGGCTGGTCACCGGCCGGGTCGTACTCACTGACCACCTCGAACCGGGCACCGGTGCGGACGATCTCATCGACAGCCCGGTACTCCGAATGCGCGAGCACGGGGTGTTCGGTCGCGAAGGCCATGCTCACCAGCGTAGAACTGCGCACCGACAACTTCCGCCCGCGTTCGCTCCCCGCGTAGGCTTGGCCCATCCACCCGCCCAAACACGAGACATTCGACCTGGTCGCCCGCACGAACACCGACCCAAAAGGCATCGTGCGGGCGGTCGATGTCTACACCGTCGAGCCCTGGGGCCTGTACATGGCCCGGCCGACGCCCGGCCGGGCCCAGTTCCACTACCTGGAATCGTGGCTGCTGCCCTCGCTCGGGCTGCGGGCCACCGTGTTCCATTTCAACCCCGGCCACGAGCGTGACCAGGACTTCTACCTCGACATCGGCAGCTATACCGCCGGCCCGACCAGGTGGCATTCCGAGGACCACTACCTCGACCTGGTGATCCGCACCGGACGCGGCGTCGAGCTGTGCGACGTCGACGAGTTGCTCACCGCGGTGCGGCACGGTCTGCTGAGCCCGGAGATCGGCGAGCAGGCGGTGCAAACCGCGGCCACCGCCATCGAGGGGCTGGCGAGCTGCGGCTATGAGCTAGACCGGTGGCTGTCCGGCAACGGAATGGCCCTCACGTGGCGAGGCGCGTAAGGTCGGGATTCATGAGTTCAGCTAAGTACGTCTGGGGAGCCCTCCCCGCGCTGGCAGGACTGCTCACCGGCGCACTGTTGATTCCCGCTGCGGCACAGGCCGACCCGGAGGCACCGCCTCAGGTCGAGCCGCTGCCCGACCAGCAGCTACACAACGTCACCTACCGCGCCAGGATCGACGGGGTGTCGCGCAACGCGACTATCGCCTACAAGATCGACGACGCCAACATCAACACCGCCGACCCGTCCATGCTGCCGGGCCGGATCTTCGAAGCCACCGGCGTGGTGTCGAATCCGGAGGCGGCCGGAATGGCGGTGCGCATCGACTGGCCGTACTCGGCGAACCTGCACTGCGAGATCCTCGTGGACGACCAGGTGGTCGCCCAGGCCGACACCTTCGTCGCACCGCGGCTGACCCGCCCGAAGGATGATCCCAACTACGGCAGCCTGCCCTGTGGCGCCCCGTTGAACACCCAGGTTCCGGGCAATGTCATCGACACCGCGCCGGCGGGCGCCGCTCCCGCCGATCTGGCGCCGGGAGACACCGCAGTCCCGCCACCCGCGGAACCCGCCCCACCGGCCACCTAGGACCCGACGGCTCAGAACACCGACCAGCCGGCGCGGCGCGCGAACTCCTCGATGGCAGCGACCCCGCCCGCCGAGTTTCCGGCGCTGTCCAGCGGTGGGCTCCACACGCACACCGTGCCACGGCCAGGCATGACCGCCAGCACCCCGCCGCCGATGCCACTCTTGGCCGGCAGGCCGATTCGGTAGGCGATATCGCCTGCCGCCCCGTACATCCCGGACATCAGCAGCACCGCGTTCACTCGACGGACGGTCTCCGGATCCAGCACCGCCGAGCCCCCGTCCCGGTCGGCGAGGAACAGTGCGGCACGCGCCAGAGTCCGCACCGACGCGGTGATCGCGCACTGCGCAAAATACTGCGGCAACAACACATCGATCGGATTGATCAACCGGCCGTGCTCGGCCAGGACATGGGCGATCGCCGAATTTCGGTGATCGGTCGCGGTCTCGGACTGCGCGACCCGAGGGTCCGATGCCGCGACGGTTGGGCCGCCTAGTAGCTCAACCGTCGCGGCCACCGCGTCGCCGCTGTGCATCAGCAGCCGGTCGGTCACCACAAGCGCGCCAGAATTCACGAACGGATTCCGCGGCCGCCACTGGTTGTGCTCGAGGTCGGCGACCGAGCCGTATCCGGCATCCGACGGGCCCCAACCCACCGCAGACCAGGCGTCGGGTTCGTGCCGCAGCAGCGCGCACAGCGCGAACAGCTTCGACAAGCTCTGGATGGAGAACCCGACACCGGATTCGCCGACGTGAGCCTCGGCGCCGTCGACCGTGGCGACGGCCATCGCGAATCTGGTCGCGGAGACCTCCGCCAGGGCGGGCACCTGACGACTCACCGTTCCGGACGACGCGGCTCGGCACCCGTGCATCCGGGCCGCGTGCAGGTGCTCTCGCAGCTGCTGTTCAGAAGCCTGGAACAGTCGCGTCGCGGGCATGCACCACCTCCTGCCCCGGGCTTGCCGGGTGCCGATGAGTTAAATCACTACTTTTTAGACCAAAACGGTCCGCGTCGAAATCCGCTCGTGTAAACGTTATGTCACGCGTCAACACTTTAGGTCTATGGGTCTTGTCTTTAGACCTTTTCGCTCATAGTCTCCCGACAGTCGATTTGAAAGGCAGGTGGTGATGGCAGTCAGCTACGACCAGGGAACCGGAGCATCAGACTCCGCGCCCGGGCAGCGGCCGGCCACGTTGAAACGTGGAGCGATCGGTCTGGCCGGGGTGGTGTTCATGGTGGTCGCGTTCTCCGCGCCCATCACGGCGATGACCGGGAACCTTCCTGTCGCAGTAGGATTCGGCAACGGACTGGGCGCGCCGGGCGGGTTTGTGATCGCCACGATCGTCCTGTCCATCTTCAGCATCGGCTTCGTCGCGCTGGCCCGTCACATCACGGCCGCCGGCGCGTTCTACACCTTCGTGTCCAGGGCCTGGTCCAAGGTTCCCGGCCTGGCCGCCGGCGTCATGCCCATGGTCACCTACATGACCATGGAGGCCGGCCTCGTCGGGATCTTCTCCGCATTCGCGGATCAGGCGTTCACCGCCCAGTTCGGGCTGGACCTGCCGTGGGAGATCTACGCCGTGGTGGCCCTGATCGCCATCGCGGCCCTGTCGCATTTCGACATCTCGGTAGCGGCAAAGGTTCTCGGTGTCGTGCTGGTATGCGAGATCGGCATGCTGACGCTCACCGCCGTCGCCGGGCTGGCCCATCATCCCGACGGCATGAGCTTCACCTCGCTCAGCCCGCTGACCGCACTCAACACGAACGGAGTGGCCGGCGGCGTGGTCGGTCTCGGCCTGCTGATGGCGTTCTGGTCGTGGGTCGGATTCGAATCGACGGCCATCTACGGCGAGGAGTCCAAGGACCCGAAGCGCATCGTGCCGAGGGCCACCATGATCGCCGTGATCGGCATCGGTGTGTTCTACACCTTCATCTCCTGGGGCGTCGTGGTCGGCAACGGTCCGGCCAAAGCAGTCGAACTCGCATCCGGGCCGACTCCGTTCGACCTGCTCTACGCGCCCACCGAACAGTATCTGGGCCCCTGGGCGGTAACGGTTTTCGAGTGGCTGGTGGTCGGCGGGTCGTTCGCCTGCGCCTTGGCCATCCACAACTCCGCGGCCCGCTACCTGTTCGCATTCGGCCGTGACCGTCTGTTCTGGCACCGGCTCGGAGAGGCGCATCCCAAACACGCCTCTCCGTGGATAGCCTCGCTGACCCAGACCGTGTTCGCGGCGGTGCTGGTGGCCATCTGCTCACTCACCCGATCCGATCCCTACGCAGACCTGTTCGTACTGGTGGCGATCCTGGCCACGCTGCTGTTGCTGATCGTGCAGACCATGTGTTCGATCGCGACCGTGATCTACTTCCACGTCAAGAAGCAGCATCCCGAGACGGCCAGCTGGTGGCGGACCCTACTGGCCCCGATCATCGGTGGCCTCGGCATGGTCTACGTGATCTATCTGATGGCCTCGAACATGCAGGCCGCCGCGGGCGCTGCCTCAGATACGTTGTTCTTCAAGGCCATTCCCTATCTCGTCGTAGGGCTGTTCGCCGGGTCGATGGCGGTGGCCCTGTATCTACGCAAGGCCCGTCCGGAGCTGTACGAGCGCATCGGCAGCACCATCTTCGACGATCACGAACCCGCCTGCGAACCGGATTGCCCCCCAGCCCGGTGACGCAGGCGAGCGCTCGGTGCGACCCACCCCTCCATCGGGTCGCACCGAGCGCACCCATTCCTCAGAGAACGGGTCAGCGCTTGAGCCACGACTCGACGGTATGCCGGGTGTCGTTGATGTGGGCCTCCATCCGTGCGGCGGCCAACTCCGGGTCCCGGTTGTCGATCGCCTCGAGGATCGACTCGTGATAGTCGTTGGCGTTGGGTTCCAGGCGTCCGAAGATCGCACCGACCGGCAGCCACATCCTGCGGCGCGCATCCGCGACGGCGTCCAGCAGGCGGTCGTTCTGTGCGGCCTGCGCGATACCGAGGTGAAATGCCGAGTCCAGGGTTTGGAAGTCGGTGGTGTGCTGAGCCGACTGGTCGTCCATCGCGGTCTGCAGTGCGGACTGCATCCCGTTGAGCAGCTTGTAGAGCTCGGTCAGATCGGTGGCACGACGGCGGTCGGCGGCCAGCCGGGTGGCACCGGTCTCGACGATGATTCGGTAGTCAAACGCATCGCGGACCTCACGCTTGTTGCGGCGCATCTCCCGGCGCATCTCAGCCGGGTCGTACACCGGCGCCTGAACGGTGAAGCCACCGCCCCGTCCGCGCCGGACCGCGATCAACCCCTCGCGTTCCAGCACACCGACGGCAGTGCGCACGGTGGTGCGGGAGACGTCGAGCATGTCGGAGAGTTCACGTTCGGTTGGCAACCGGTCACCAGGACGGAACTGCCCGAGCTCCAGGGCCCGGCGCATCTGGTCGACGACCAGCTCATGGGCCGGAATCTGGCGGACCGGACCCAAAGCTGACTTGGTTGCTGACATGCGTACCCCCTTCTGGTGCACCAACGCTACCCCACCACCCCCGGCAGCCGAATGTATTTGCCTTGCCCAATAGACCATTGGATTTTAAAGTCCTAAATACTTGACCTTTAGGCCTTTTGGCATGAAACTTGGTGCAGTCCAGGGCAGCTGACCACTCGAAGGGATCGTGGATTGACTAACAAGGTGATCGTCACGGGCGGCGCCGGCGTGATCGGACAAGCGATCTGCCGACGCCTGCTGCAGAGCGACTATGTGCCCGTGGCAGCGGATCTGAAACCTGCCGTCGACGAACTCGACCTCCACGAGGCGGGCCTCGACGGCGCCCTCGCGGTGGCGATGGATGTTTCCGACCGTGGCAGTGTGGCCGAGGCGGTGGGTTCGGTGATCGCTGAGGGTGAGACAGTGGCCGGTTTGGTGAATTGCGCTGGGATCCTGCGTGATTCGTTTCTCGGTGAGCTTGATGAGGCGAAGCTGGAGCTGATGTTCCAGGTGAACATCGCCGGGATGGCCCGGGTGACCGATGTGGTGGCCCCGCTGCTGACCCGGGGCAGCGCGATCGTCAACATCGGCAGCCTGACGGGCCACTTCGGCCGGTTCCGCGGGGCCTCCGTGTACGGCGCCACCAAAGCCGGCATCGCCGCCTACACGCGTTACCTGGCCGAGGAGCTGGCTCCGCGGGGAATCCGGGTCAACAACATCGCCCCGGGGGTGATCCGCGCCCCGATGAGCCCGTCGATGGCGCGGGTGTCCGGCGGCGAGGAGGTCAGTGCGGGTTACGCGATGCTCAAGCGCATCGGGGAACCCGAGGAGGTGGCCGAGGCGGTCGAGTTCATGCTGTCCCCGCGGGCCTCCTTCATCACCGCCCAGACCCTGCTGGTCGACGGCGGCGTGGTGGCCTGGTGAGCACCGAACTCGACACCACCACCGTGGACGTGGACGCCGCCAACGCCGCGGCCTTCACCCGGCTCGACGAGGCCGATCCCTGGGTGATCGACGTGGCGCCGGCCCGGGAGGTACTGCCCGGCTTTCGCGACAACCTGGTGCTGACCTCGGGTGCGCCGATGCCGTGGTCGGCCTACACCGGCGGGCAGCGCGAGGCCCTGATCGGTGGCGCCCTGTTCGAGGGGCTGGCCACCGACCGCGAGGACGCCATCGCCAAGTTCGACACCGGGGTGATCGAAGTGGGGGCCTGTCACGACTACGCCGCGGTCGGTTCACTGGCCGGCATCTACACCGCGTCCATGCCGGTGTTCGTGGTGGTGAACCGGACCCACGGCAATCTGGGGTTCTGCAACTTCTACGAGGGCAAAGAACCCCGGCGGCTGAACTACGGTTGCTACGACGACGGGGTGCGCGACCGGCTTCGTCATGTCAACGAGGTGCTGGCCCCGGTGGTCGGCGATGCGATCCGCCGCCGGGGCGGTATCGCGCTCAAACCGCTGATCGCGCGGGCGCTGCGGATGGGCGATGAGGTGCACAGCCGCAACGCGGCCGCCTCGATCCTGTTCAACCGCGAGATCCTGCCCGCCGTGCTGGACATGGTCGACCAGAAGGTCGCCGGGGTCCGCGAGACCATGCTGCACCTGGCCGAGAACGACTACTTCTTCCTGCGGTTGTCGATGGCAGCGGCCAAGGCCTCCGCCGATGCCATGGCGGTGCCCGGTTCCACCCTGGTCTCGGCGATGGCGTTTTCCTGCCGCGGTTTCGCGATCAAGCTGGCCGGATTGGGCGACACCTGGTTCGAAGGACCGCCGCCGATCCATCAGGGCAAGTTGTTCGACGGCCACACCGAAGACGAGATCACGTGGATGGGTGGGGAATCGCCGATCACCGAGACCATCGGGCTGGGCGGTTTCGCTCAGGCCTGCGCACTGTCGCTGCAGGAGTACCAGGGCGGTTCGCCTGAGGTGATGATCGAGCGCAACCGTGAGATGTATGCCATCACCCACGGGGACAACAGCAGCTACCGGATCCCGGTGTTCTCGTTCCGGGGCACCCCGACCGGGATCGACGCGCGCAAGGTGCTCGATACCGGGGTGCTGCCGGTGATGGACGTCGGGCTGGCCGGGCGCGACGGCGGCCAGATCGGCGCCGGGGTGATCCGCGCGCCACGGGAATGCTTCGCCGACGCCATGGCCGAGCACACACGCAGGTTCGGTGCCTCATGAACGTGAGATCAACGACGTTGACCTACAGCGGCGAGCACGCCGTGGTCACCGGTGCCGCATCGGGCATCGGCGCCGCCACCGCCGCCACCCTGATGGGGGCCGGGATCCGGACCATCCGGCTCGACATCCGCCAACCCGACCCGGACCCGCGCTACGGCGAGGACCTACAGGTCTGCTGCGCCGCCGACGTCCGCGACCCCGGCGTGGTGGCGGTGCTGCAGGCCCGCGGCGTCGACACCACAGCCATCAGCTACCTGGTCAAC
Source organism: Mycobacterium sp. NPDC004974 (assembly GCF_053600815.1). NCBI lineage: Bacteria > Bacillati > Actinomycetota > Actinomycetes > Mycobacteriales > Mycobacteriaceae > Mycobacterium > Mycobacterium sp. NPDC004974. The sequence continues at coordinate 80,200 of NZ_JBSGAQ010000005.1, forward strand.
TGTGCGGGCATCATCGACAACACCGGGTTCACCGGGGTGACCCGCGAGCAGTGGACCCGCTGTCTGGAGGTCAACCTGATCGGTGCCTACAACCTGATCGATGCCCTGACCCCGTCGCTGCGGGCCGGCGGCGCCGGTGCCGTCGTCAACATCACCTCGATCGAAGCGCACCGGGTGATCGCGCTGTCCGACCCGGACCCCACGCCTCAGTACGCCGCATCCAAGGCCGGATTGCGGATGCTCACCCAGACCAGTGCCCGCGCGCTGGCGGCCGACGGAGTTCGGGTAAACAGCGTCTCCCCCGGTTTCGTGGCGACGCCGATGGCCGCCACCCACGGCGACACGAGCAGTCTGCCGCCGACACTGGCAACACGCGTGCCGGCCGGCCGATTCGCGAGGCCGGACGAGATCGCCTCGGCCGCAGCCTTTCTGCTCAGCGACCAGGCGACCTACATCACCGGGTCCGACCTGCGGGTCGACGGCGGGTTCGAACTGACGTGAACGCCCCGTCCCCGAAACCGGCGGTCGTATTCTACGAACCCTCGCTTCGCCGCAATGCCCGCGCCGGAAGCTGGGCCGAGTTGGCCCGCGGCACCTTCCGCACCGCCATCGAGCATGTGCAGCGCCAGGATTGGGAGGCCGCGGCGCAACTCGTCGAGGTCTCGGCCGTCGAAGCCGACGAACTGCGCGACATCTACGACCGCTGGCCCGAGGCCACATCGCAGTGGATCCTCGACCACCGGGTCGCCCAGACCGACCTGGATGCCGCGGTGGCCCGGCTCGCCGGTCTGGTCGGGCCTCGGGCGATGGCCGGAATCGGGGCCGAGTGGCCGGACTACACCGACGCCGTCGCCCGGGCTGCCGGCGCCTGCCGGGATCAGGATCCCGCCGCCGGTGATCTGATCGAGTCCGCGCGACGGGTGTGGCAGCAGATCCATGACCGGGCCGTGGACCGGGTGGCCGGCATGGTCGACATCGCTGTCAAGCTGGTCGGCGAATCCTCGCTCGGGCAGCTGTGGGACTTCCTGATGGGTGACTGGTACGAAATCCATGCCCGCCGTTACTCATTGGACAACCAACCGTGGACTGACTCGGCGCACCAGCTGATGGTGGCGATTGTCGACGGTTTCCACGCGCACCTGACCGGAACCGGCCGCCAGGGCGACATCGAGCTGATCGAGGAACCCGGCCGCACCGGTTTCCGCTTCGCCCCCTGCGGATCGGGCGGCCGGGCCCTGGACGGCCGCATCACCGATGGCGTCCCTCGGTCCGGCGCCCCCTTCGAATACGCCGTCACCACCGAGCCGCACGACTGGGCCTGGAACACCGTCGGCATCTGCTCGTACTGCGTGCACTGCTGCCAGCTGAACGAGGTGATGCCGATCGATCGGCTGGGCTACCCGACCCGGGTCATCGACCCGCCGACCTGGACGCCTGAGCGGCCGGCGACCTCGTGCACGTGGTGGGTCTACCACGATCCCGCCGACGTACCCGACCACGTCTACCGCCGGGTCGGCCGCGACCCGGCGGTGCGACCGAGCCCGACAACGAGTATCAGGAGTACGCAGCATGACTGACACCGTGGCAACGACGCAGCTCGAGGTCGCCGATTACGATCTGGGACTGCGCGGCAAGCTGATCCGTTCGACCAAGACCCACGGCTCGTCGGGCCTGGCTTTCTGCACGATCGTGTACGGGCTGTCGCTCACCGACGACGTCACCGATACCCCGTTCAGCAACGCTGCCAACGGCTACCCCGACGCACTGCTGGTCCCCGATGAATCCACCCGCATCGCGCTGCCCTGGCGACCGGGGACCGACGCGGTGATCGCTGAACTCGTCGACGCCGACCGCCGACCGCTCGAGCTGTCGCCCCGAGCCGTGCTGGGTAGTCTCGTCGACCGCTACCGCGACGTCGATCTGGACCCGGTGCTGGGCTTCGAGTACGAGATGTGGATCTTCGAGGCCGGCGACTCCCCCACGGCCCTGCTGCCCGGCTTCACGCCCCGGGGCCGCACCGAGAACGCCTACAGCCTCACCCGAGGTGCCGAGATACACAGTCTGGCAACCGAGTTCATCAACCGGATGGATCAGGTCGGCATCGAGGTGGAGATGTTCCACACCGAACTCGGTCCCGGATTCTTCGAGTTCACCCTGGCCCCCGCGCCCGCTGTCCAGGCCGCCGACAACGCCGTGCGAGCCCGCCAATATCTGCGTGACCTGTGCGCCGAGCGTGGCATGCACGCGAGCTTCATGGCCAAGCCCTTCGCCGACAAGTCGGGGGCCGGCGGACACGTACATTCCAGCCTGAACCGCGACGGGGTCAATATCTTCGCCGATCCGTCGGGGTCACTGTCCGCCGAGGGCAGCCACTACCTCGCCGGGCTGCTGGACGGAATGGCCGACACCGTGCTCATGCTCAACCCGAATATCAACTCCTATAAGCGCATCGACCCGGAGATGTTCACCCCCACCGCCGCCACCTGGGGTTACGACGACCGCAGCACCGCTGCCCGCGTTCTGCTTCCCAACCGGAAATCGGCCCGGGTCGAGCACCGCAGGCCCGGCGCCGACGCCAACCCTTATGTCGTCGGGGCCGCACTGCTGGCCGCCGGTCTGCACGGTCTGACCAGCGAGCTCCCGCTACCGGACCCCGACGCCGAAGCTGCCGAGCTGCCCGGGGACCTGGGCAGCGCGCTGGCCCAGTTCGAGAACTCCGCCTGGGCGGCTGACCTGCTGGGCAAGACGTTCTGCACCTCCTTCGCCGCCACCCGGCGAGCCGAGATGGAACGCTATGAACAGTGGTTGCGCACCACGATCACCACATGGGAACTGCATCGACACCTGGAGCACCAATGAGCACCACGCCATCCGTGTTGACCCTCGACCGGTTCGAGGAGCTGGCCGCCGCCGGCGAGATCACCACGGTGATCTGCGCCGCGCCCGACCCCTACGGGCGCCTGGTCGGCAAGCGGCTGACCATTCCGGCCTTCCGAAGCCTGGGCCTGCAGGGCAGCGGCGTCAACGCCAGCAGCTTCATCTTCGGGGTAGATCTGGAGATGAACCCGCTGGACCTTCCGGTGTCCAACGCCGACAACGGCTGGGTGGACATCCGGCTGGTTCCGGATCTGGCGACGCTGCGCAGGGTCCCGTGGGAGCCGTCGGCCGCCCTGGTGATCTGCGACGCCTATCCCATGGACTCCGACGAGCCGCTCGCCGTGGCACCGCGCACCATCCTGCGCAACCAGCTGGCCCGGGCCCGGCAGCACGGGCTGTCGTTCAAGTTCGCCTCCGAGCTCGAGTTCTATCTGGCCGCCACGCCGCCGAGGCAGGCCTGGGAGCTGGGCTACCAGAACCTCAAGATGATGTCGGACTACCGCTCGGACTATCAGATGATCCAGTCCGCGCGCGACGACTGGTTCATCGAGCGGATCCGCAACCAGATGCCGGAATTCGGTGTGTCCGTGGAGTCCTCGAAGCCCGAGTGGGGTTTGGGGCAGCAGGAGGTCACCCTCGACTACTGCGACGCGCTGGAGATGGCCGATCGGCACGTCCTGTTCAAGTACGGCGTCAAGCAGCTGGCACACGCGGCCGATCTGACGGTCACCTTCATGGCCAAGCCCAAGATCGACGAGGTCGGCTCGTCCTGTCACCTCCACGTCAGCCTGTGGTCCGCCGACGGCTCCGAGCCGCTGTGCTGGGCCGACGACCGGCACGGGATGTCGCAACGGTTCGGCTCGTTCGTCGCGGGCCAGTTGCATCACGCGGCCGAGATCAGTCTGATGTTCGCTCCGACCATCAACTCCTACAAGCGATTCCAGCCCGACCAGTTCGCCGGGACCGCCATTGCGCTGGGCGATGACAATCGTTCGTGCGCGTTCCGGTTGGTCGGCTCCGGTCCGTCGTACCGGGTCGAGAACCGGATCCCCGGCGCCGACGTCAACCCCTACTACGCCTACGCCGCCACCATCGCGGCGGGCCTCGACGGGCTGGATCATGAGATGGCCGTTCCCGAGATCTTCAACGGGAATGCCTGGACCGGCGACGACATCCGCACCGTGCCCACCTCGTTGCACCGCTCCATCGACCTGTTCGCCGAGAGCAAGATGGCCCGCGCGGCCTTCGGCGACGAGGTCTTCGACCACCTCTTGGCCTCTGCCCAAAGCGAATTGGAGGCCTTCGACTCCCACACCGTGACCGATTGGGAGTCCCGCCGCTACTACGAACGCGTCTAGTACGCCAACCCACCGACACACAGGAGAACCATGCCGATCGACCCCATCGCCCAGAAGATGCTCGACGACTCCAAGGCCTCCGGCCGTCCCAACGCCCACCTGCTGCCGGTGCCCACCGCCCGGGAGAACTTCGAGAACACCTTCGCCGCACTGGCCAAACCCGCGGTGCACCGCGTCGTGGACCTCACCATCGGAACCCGTGACGGCGTAGGCATCCCCGGCCGGCTCTATCTGCCAACGGATGCCGCCGACCTGCCCCTGACGGTGTACTACCACGGCGGCGGCTGGCTGCTGGGCAGCGTGGACTCCCACGACGCCGCCACCCGGCTGCTGGCCAATGCCTCGGGCAGTGCCGTGCTCTCGGTCGGCTACCGGCGCGGCCCCGAAGCACGCTTCCCCACCGCCGTCAACGACGCGATCGACGCGGTCGAATGGGCCCGCAACCCGCAGTCCGGACTCGGAGTCGATGTCAGCCGGATCGCGGTGGCCGGCGACAGCGCGGGCGGCAATCTCGCGGCGGCGGTCGCGCTGCACTACCGCGACGCCGGGGACCCGGTGCTGCGCCATCAGCTGCTGGTCTACCCCGTCACCACCACCGACCTGGTCCGCGGTATGGACCCCGAATACGACGGCGTGATGCTCGAACGCGATGAGCTGCAATGGCATCAGGACAATTACCTGCCCGGTGCGGACGCCGCGTCGGACCCGCGGGTCAACGTCCTTGACGCCGACCTGTCCGGACTCCCCGCCGCCACCATCGTCCTGGCCGAATGCGATCCGATCCGCCCGCAGGGCGAGCTGTACGAGAGCGCGCTGCGTGCCGCCGGGGTAGCGGTTTGCAGTCACCGGACACCGGGCATGGTGCACGGATTCTTCGGTCTCGACGAGGTGTTCCCGACCGCCACCCCCGCCATGACCTTCGCCGGGCAGCGGCTGGCCGACGCACTGGCGCTGACCGAGCAGCCGGCCCGATGACGCGCACCGCGGTTGTCACCGGCGCCTGCGGCGGCATGGGCTCGGCCACCGTGGCCCGGTTGGTGGCCGACGGGGTGCATGTCATCGCCAGCGACCTCGGTGAGCGGGCAGCTGCCCTGCCACCGGAGGTCGACTACGTCGCGTTCGACCTCCTCAACGGGGATCCAGAAGAGTTGTTCGGCCGGCTGGACGGTCAGGGGCTGGACTACCTGGTGAATGCCGCCGGGGTGGCCCTGTTCGACCGGGACGGCTCCATGCTCGACATCGACGAGTCCGTCTGGGACATCACCCTCGGGGTGAACCTGCACGGCCTGCGCAAGGTCACCAGGGCCGCCGTCGAGCATCTGCGTCGCGGCACCGGCAAGAGCGTCGTCAACGTCGCCAGCACCGCGGGTATCCGCGGTATGGACTCCCCGCTGGACGCCTACCAGGTGAGCAAAGCCGCAGTGGTGTCGCTGACCCGGGCGCTGGCCCTGCAACTTGCGCCGGAAGGCATCCGGGTCAACACGGTCTGCCCCGGGGCGATCCTCACCCCGATGATCGACTACCTCTACGTCGACAATGCGGCCCGCCGGGCCGATATGGAAAACCGGACACCGTTGCGACGCCTTGGCATGCCCGACGAAATCGCCGGCGCCATAGCGTTTCTGCTGTCCGAAGACGCGTCGTTCGTCACCGCCACCGACCTTGTCGTCGACGGTGGCTGGACCGCGCAGATCAAGTAACCAAACCCATCGCCCCAACCGACCGTGGGGCATTGACAACCTCTTTATTGGTCTAAATACTGGACCTATAGTTCTTTAGACGGGAGACAGGATGAGCCGGCCAGCAAAACCGCGCGTCGCAATAATCGGATCCGGCTTCAGCGGCATCGCCGCGGCGATCGCCTTGCGCAAGAAGGGCATCGAGGACTTCGTCATCTTCGAGCAGGCCCCAGCACTCGGCGGTACCTGGTACCACAACCGCTATCCGGGTGCCGAGGTCGACCTGGAATCGCACATCTACTCGTTCTCCTACGAGCGGTACGACTGGACCCGCACCCATGCGGGCTGGCAAGAACTCGGCGAGTACCTCAACCATGTCGCGACGAAGTGGGATCTACCGCGGCGCATCCGGTTCAGCGAGAAGGTTGAGGACGTCACCTGGTCCGACACCGACCACACGTACACACTCAGCACCGAATCGGGTACCGACCACGGCCGATTCACCGCGGTGATCAGCGCCGTGGGCTTCCTGAACATCCCGCTTATCCCGCCCTTCGCCCGGGAGCAGGGTGACTTCGGTGGCGCGATCTGCCACACCTCGCGCTGGATCGACGGCCTGGACATGGCCGGCAAGTCGATCGGCGTGCTCGGCACCGGCTCGTCAGCGGTACAGGTGGTCACCGAGGCGGAACGCGTCGGGACCGAGGTCAAGATCTTCCAGATCGAGCCGAACTGGTTGCTGCCCAAGAACAGTCACGACTTCACCCCGCTGCAGCGCCAACTCAACCGGTTGGCACCGGTCTACGCATGGCGGCGGCTGAAGTTGTACCTGGGCTATGACGTCCGGCAGTACGGCTCCAGTCACGCCAAATCCACCGGCCACACCAACCGGCGCAAACACAAGGCCGCAGTGGAGTTCCTCAATCGCGAGCTCGGCGACCGGCCGGATCTACTGGAGCTGGCCACCCCGAAGTTCCCCTTCGAGGGCCGGCGCACCGTCGTCAGCGACACCTACTACGCCTCGCTGCACAGTCCGAAGGTGACCCTTGTCCCCCATGCGGTCAAGGGTCTCACCAAGACCGGAGCTGTGGATGCCAACGGCGACGAGCACGACCTCGACATCATCGTGCTGGCAACGGGATTCGATGCCGCGAACTATCTCGGCAACTACCGCGTCCACGGCCGCGGCGGCGCCGAACTGCACGACCAGTGGCAGGGTGAGCCCGAGGCGTTCCTGGGCATGATGGTGCCGAAGTTCCCCAACTTCTTCATCATGTACGGACCCAACACGAACTCCATCCCGCTGGTGTCCTTCTACGAGGCACAGGCCGCCTTCACCGCCAGCTTGATCGCCCGGGCGGCCGCGACCGGCGCCACCACGATCGAGGTCCGCCGCTCCGCATTCGCCCTCTACAACGAGTGGATCCAGGACCGGCTGTCGAAAACGGTTTGGGCGCAGGTCAACAACTACTTCCAGGCCGGCAGTGGGCGGATCGTCTCGCAATGGCCGTTCGGGGCGACCGCATACATCGCGGCCACCAAGCTGCTGCGCCGCATCGGGGTCCGGCTGTCCTGAACCACCGGACGCGGCGGATTGGCCGCGCTAGGGCCGCCAATCCGTCGCGTCCGTCCACTTCCAGGCGCGGTGGTAGGCATCCAGGAACCACGGCTCTTTGGCCACGGCGTAGTCCGGTGTCGTGACCGCGGCATGCTTGGCAGCCAGATAGTCGGCCTGCACACCCGGGTTCGCCCGTAGCCAGTCGACAAACATCAGAGCGAACCGCTGGTTGGGCCAACCATCCACCCGGATGTGCACATTGGTGGGTCGGCCCGGATCCGCCGAGGCGTGGAAACGCTTGTGCCACACCGCCGGATCGTCATCGTGCGGGGTGTCGGCGGTGATGTCCGGCACCACCGGATAGCCGGCCGTCAACAGCGCTTCGGCGAGTTCGTCGGCGACCGCGAGGGACTCGACCGTAACCTGCACATCGATGACATCCTTGGCATCCATCCCGGGCACGGCGGTCGAACCGATGTGGTCGATGCGCACCGCGCGGTGTCCGCATGCGGTGTTCAGTCGCGCCACGATCCGGCGGGCCTGGTCCGGCCAGGTCGGGTCGTAGGGCACCACGGCGGGGTGGCGGCGGGCGGGCTGTCGGATCTGCAGGTTGTGCGCGAACGGCAGGATCCGCTCATGCCACAGCGCCCGAGCCTGCTCGACGACTGCACCGGGGTTGCCCGAGTTGTCCAGCCACACATCGGCAACGGCACGGCGCTGCTCCTCGGTGGCCTGTGCGGCGATTCGGGCGCGGGCGTCCTCCTCGGTGAATCCGCGGTACTCGATGAGCCGCTTGACGCGTAGCTCCGGGTCGGCGTTGACCACGATGACCAACGGGAACATCGGCGCCATCTGAGATTCCACCAACAGCGGGATGTCCTCGACGATCACCGCGTCTTCGTGGGCCGCGGCAATGAGCTCCGATCGGCGGTGCGCCACCAGCGGATGCACGATGCCGTTCAAGGTGGCCCGCTTCTCGTCGTCGCTGAAGGCGACGGCGGCCAGAGCAGGACGGTTCAACGCCCCCTCGGGCAGCAGGATCCCGTCGCCGAACGCCGCGACCAGCTTGGCCAGTCCCTCGGTTCCCGGCTCGACCACCTCACGTGCGATGACGTCGCCGTCGACGATGATGCCGCCGAGATCGCTGAATGTGGCCGACACTGTTGACTTCCCGGCGCCGATACCGCCGGTTAACCCGATGCGAAGCACGCCCCACAGTCTGTCAGGCCCCCGGAACGACGAACGCCCCGGCCCAATAGGCCGGGGCGTTCGCTGTCGAACTTGTTAGGCGTTGCCTGCGAGCTTCTCACGCAGAGCGGCCAGCTGTGCGTCGCTGGCCAGCGTGCCACCGGTGGACTCCTCCGACCGCGAGGACCCGTTGGACACCGGACGGGCAGCTTCCTCGGCCTCGGCCGCGGCGAACTTCTCCATCTGAGTGGTGTGCATCTTGTGCCGGCGCTCGGCCTCGGCGTAGCGAGCCTCCCACTCCTCCCGCTGCTTGTCGAAGCCTTCGAGCCATTCGTTGGTCTCGGCGTCGAAGCCCTCGGGGAAGATGTAGTTGCCCTGATCGTCGTAGCTGTCGGCCATGCCGTACTTCGACGGGTCGAACTCCTCGGTGTAGTCCTCGTTGGCCTGCTTGAGGCTCAGCGAGATCCGGCGACGCTCCAGGTCGATGTCGATGACCTTGACCATCGCGTCGTCGCCGACCTGGACCACCTGGTCCGGGACCTCGACGTGGCGCTCGGACAGCTCCGAGATGTGCACCAGACCCTCGATGCCCTCCTCGACGCGGACGAACGCACCGAACGGCACCAGCTTGGTGACCTTGCCCGGCACGATCTGACCGATCGCGTGAGTGCGGGCGAAGTGACGCCACGGATCTTCCTGAGTCGCCTTGAGCGACAGCGAAACCCGCTCGCGATCCATGTCGACGTCGAGCACCTCGACGGTAACCTCGTCGCCCACCTGAACCACCTCGGACGGGTGATCGATGTGCTTCCAGGACAGCTCGGAGACGTGCACCAGGCCGTCGACACCGCCGAGATCGACGAAGGCGCCGAAGTTGACGATCGACGAGACGACACCCTTGCGGATGGCACCCTTCTGCAGCTGGTTGAGGAACTCGCTGCGGACCTCGGACTGGGTCTGCTCCAGCCAAGCGCGGCGGCTCAGCACCACGTTGTTGCGGTTCTTGTCCAGCTCGATGATCTTGGCCTCGATCTCCTTGCCGATGTACGGCTGCAGATCGCGGACACGACGCATCTCGACCAGCGATGCGGGCAGGAAGCCGCGCAGACCGATGTCGAGGATCAGGCCGCCCTTGACGACCTCGATGACGGTGCCCTTGACGGCCTCGTCCTTCTCCTTGAGCTCCTCGATCGTGCCCCAGGCGCGCTCGTACTGAGCGCGCTTCTTGGACAGGATCAAGCGGCCTTCTTTGTCCTCCTTGGTGAGAACGAGGGCCTCGACCTCATCGCCCACGGAAACGACCTCATTGGGGTCGACGTCGTGCTTGATGGAGAGTTCGCGCGAAGGGATGACACCTTCGGTCTTGTAGCCGATATCGAGCAGAACCTCGTCGCGGTCCACCTTGACGATGGTCCCTTCGACGATGTCGCCATCGTTGAAGTACTTGATGGTCTTGTCGATGGCGGCGAGGAAATCCTCCGCGGAGCCGATGTCGTTGACGGCAACTTGCGGGGACGTGACGGAGGGACTTGGCATGTGGTGGGTTGCTCCGGACAGGTTTACTAGTAGGGACAGTTTTGTAGCATTTATTGCGGTCGTGCTGATCCGTGGCAGTGACCAGACGGTGTCAAGCTGTGCACACAGATACGTAACGAGGGTACTCGACCAGGCACACGCAGGACAAACCGCCCCCGCGGCCCGGGCAGTCGGGCTCACCGGACCGTCGTCCGAATTTGTGCCAGGAATCGAGCCGGCCCGCGGCTACGCTCTGCAGGTGGCGTACTACCCGACCCCCGGACCAACCCATCGCCAGTGGTTTCCGGTCACCGCTCCATTACCCAGACCGGTCCGCAAGGTCGGCGCCCCGCTGGCCGCGATCATCGCCTGCGGCGTCGTCATCGGTGCGCTGGTACTGCTGTTCACCGCACTCAACCCGGCCGGCGCGATCATCGGGTTCACGCTGTCCAGCCTCGTGATGACCGGCGCGGTGTTCGCCTACCTGTGGCTGGACCGCTGGGAGCCGGAACCACCCCGCCTCCTGCTGCTGGCCTTCGGCTGGGGTGCCGCCGTCGCCGTCGTGTTGTCCCTCGTGCTGAGCCTGTTCACCGATGCCTTGTTGGCACCCGGTGTCGACTCGGCTGAATCGGCGCACAGTTTCGCCTCGGTGGCGATCCGGGCACCGTTCATCGAAGAGGCCGCCAAGGGCCTGTTCCTGCTGATCATGATGACCGGACGCCGCCGCAACGAGCTCAACTCGTTGACCGACTGCCTGGTGTACGCCGGCCTGGTCGGTCTCGGCTTCGCCTGGCTGGAAGACATCATGTACATCTCCAGCGCCGATTCACTGGCGGGATCGCTGCTCACCGCGGCGATGCGCCTCATCATGGCGCCGTTCGCCCACTCACTGTTCACCACGATGACCGCGATCGGGGTCTACTTCGCACTGCAGCGACGAAGCGCCGGCGCCAAGGCGCTGTGCATCCTGGCCGGCTACCTGGGTGCGGTGTTCATGCACGGGCTGTGGAACGGTTCTTCGCTCGTCGGCGCCGGAACCTACTTCGTCGTGTACGCGGTCTGGATGGTGCCGATCTTCGTCACGATGATCGTGGTGGCCGTCACCAGCCGTCGACGCGAACAGCGCGTGGTGGCCGCCAAATTGCCGGGCATGGTCGCCGCCGGATTGATCACCCACAACGAGGCCACCTGGCTCGGGTCCTTGAAGACCCGGCACGGCGCGATCACGCAGGCCACGCTCGCCGGCGGGCGGCCCGCGGGCAAGGCGGTCGCGGCATTCGCCGCCGCAGTCGTCGAACTTGCCTTCGTCCGCGACCGCATCGACCGCGGCTTCGGCGATGCACAGGTATATGCGCTGCAACAGGAAGAGGTGTACTCCGTGACCGCCGCGCGGTCGGCCGCACCGATCCTGCACTGGCTGGCCAACTACCAGGCGCCCGTCCGCTACTGACCAGCCGGCGTTCCACCGTCGAGCACGCGACGATATCGATTTGCACTGGTCAGCGATACTCCATGCATGCTCGCCCGCATTCTCGACGTCCTGCCGGCGTTCTTGGTCGCTGCGGTGATTCTCGCCGCGCTGCCCGGACCGGCGACGGTGCTGTTCCTGCACCGCTCGGTGCGGGACGGCCGTACGGCGGGGCTGGCGGCGGTCGTGGGCAACGAGATCGGTATCTGCGGATGGACGCTGGCCGGTGGCGGCGGACTGTCGATGCTGCTGACGGCCAACCGGATGCTGTCACTGGCGCTGCACATCATCGGAGCCGCCGTCCTGGTCTGGCTGGGCATCAGCGCCTGGCGCAGCGCCAAAGGTGCCGGCGACGTCGAAGTGGCGCTGCCACCCCGCGGACGGACCCCCGCAGCGGCGTTTCGCGCGGCACTGGTGTCCATCGCCGCCAACCCAAAGGCGGCGGCCTTCGGCATCGTGGTGCTCCCCCAGTTTCTGCCGACCAGCGGCCCCGTGCTGCCGACATTGCTGGTGCTCGCGGTCATCCAGTTGGTAGTGGACACCACGTGGTGCGTCGGCGTCGTGCTGGCCGCCCATCGCGCACGCGACGTCCTGAATCGCGCCCATATTCGTCGCCGAATCGAACGCGTGATGGGGGCCGCGCTGGTGGCGCTGGGCGTGGGGCTGGGCGCCGACGCCGGCTAGCCGTCGGCTGACCCCTCCGTAGGGCGGCTAGTGTGCCGCGGCGTCCCAGCTCCGGCCGTACCCGACCGACACCTCCAACGGCACGTCCAGCGGATAGGCGTTGCCCATGTGCTCGCGGACCAGGGCCTCCAAGGTCTCGCGCTCGCCATCGGCCACCTCGAACAACAGCTCGTCGTGAACCTGCAGGAGCATCCGCGACTTGAGCCCCGCCTCTTTCATCGCGGCGTCGACGTTGATCATCGCCACCTTGATGATGTCGGCGGCACTGCCCTGAATGGGTGCGTTGAGTGCGGCCCGTTCGGCGGCCTCGCGCACGTTGCGGTTGGTGCTGTCCAGCTCAGGCAGGTAGCGGCGACGGCCCAGCACGGTCGAGGTGAACCCGTCCTTGCGAGCCTGATCGACCACATCACGCAGATAGTCGCGGACCCCGCCGAACCGGTCGAAGTACTGCTCCATCTGCACCTTGGCCTCTTCGGTGGAGATCTTGAGCTGGCTGGCCAGCCCATAGGCGCTCAACCCGTAGGCCAGACCGTATGACATCGCCTTCACCCGCCGGCGCAGCTCCGGGGTCACCTCGTCGATCGGCACCGAGAACGCCCGCGACGCCACGAACGAGTGCAGGTCCTCACCGGTGTTGAACGCCTCGATCAGGCCTTCGTCTCTCGACAGGTGCGCCATGATCCGCATCTCGATCTGGCTGTAGTCGGCGGTCATCAGCTCGGCATACGGCCCGTCCGGCCCGGCCCCGACGACAAACGTGTCGCGGATGCGGCGGCCCGCCTCGGTGCGAATCGGGATGTTCTGCAGGTTCGGTTCGGTCGAGGACAGCCGGCCGGTCGCCGCGATCGTCTGGTTGAAGGTGGTGTGAATCCGCCCGTCGGACGCCACCGCGTTGAGCAAGCCGTCGACGGTGACCTTGAGCCGGGTGGCATCACGGTGCGCGAGCAGATGCTGCAGGAACGGATGCCCGGTCTTGTCGAACAGTGACTGCAGCGCATCGGCGTCGGTGGTGTAACCCGTCTTGGTGCGCTTGGTCTTGGGCATCTCGAGCTCGTCGAACAACACCGCCTGCAACTGCTTGGGCGACCCGAGGTTGATCTGCTTGCCGATCACCGCATAGGCGGCCTCGGCGGCGTCGCGGATCTGGTCGGCGAACTCGCTCTGCAGCTCCTGCAGTTTGTCCAGGTCGACGGCGATGCCGATCGACTCCATCTCGGCCAGCGCCCGCTGCACCGGCAGTTCCATCCGGCCCAGCAGGGACGACGAGTCGATGCGGGCCAGTTCCTCGTCCAGCGCCTCGGCGAGATCCAGCACCGCGCAGGCGCGCAGGATCAGCGTCTGCACCGCTTGCTCATCGACCCCGTCGGAATCGTCCAACAATGAAAGCTGTTGCTGCTCAGGCGCTTCGGCACGCAACTCGCGACGCAGGTAGCGCACCGCCAGGTCGTCGAGCGCGAAACTGCGCTGCCCGGGCCGCACCAGGTAGGCCGCCAGCGCCGTGTCGGAAGTGACCCCGCGCAGCGTCCAGCCCCGCCCGGCCAGATCGTGCATGGCGAGTTTGGCCTCGTGCAGCGCCTTCGGCGGGCCGGGATCGCCCAGCCACCGCGCCAGCGCCTCCTCGTCCTCCGGCGTCAGCGTGGCGGTGTCGATGTAGCGCCCGTCGCCGTCGCCCGCCACGATGGCCAGCGCGGTGGCGTCGGCGTCGTAGGCCAGATGCGTGCCGACCACCGCCAGTCCGAACCGGTTGCCCAGACTGTGCTCGGCGAGCCACGCGGCCAGCTCACCGGGCTCCAATGCCCGGCCACGCACGTCGAACCCGTGCTCGACCTCGGGCTCTGAGGCGACCAGCGTCTCGAACAGCCGGTCACGCAGCACGCGGAATTCCAGATCGTCGAACAGCCGGTGGATCTGGTCGCGGTTCCAGGGTTGCATCCGCAACGTGTCCGGCGTCTGGGCCAGCGGTACATCTTTGACCAATTCGGTGAGCTCACGGTTGAGCACCACGCCGGACAGGTTGGCCCGCAGCGAGTCACCCACCTTGCCCTTGACCTTCTCGACGTTGTCGACGAGCTCCTGCAGCGAGCCGTACTCGACGATCCACTTCGTCGCGGTCTTCTCCCCGACCCCCGGAATGCCGGGCAGGTTGTCACTCGGGTCCCCACGCAGGGCCGCGAAATCCGGATACTGCGTCGGCGTCAGCCCGTACTTCTCCACCACTGCGTCCGGGGTGAACCGGGTCAGCTCGCTGACCCCCTTCCGCGGGTAGAGCACGGTGACGTTGTCGCTGACCAACTGCAGCGAGTCACGGTCGCCGGTGACCACCAGCACCCGGTAGCCCTCCTGCTCGGCCTGCGTGGCCAGCGTGGCGATGATGTCGTCGGCCTCGAATCCGGGTTCGGCGAGCGCCGTGATGCCCAGTGCGCCGAGGACCTCTTTGGTGATGTCGATCTGACCGCGGAACTCGTCGGGAGTCGCGGACCGGCCCTCCTTGTACTCCGGGTACTTCTCCTTGCGGAAGGTCTGGCGCGACACGTCGAACGCGGCTGCGACATGGCTGGGCTGCTCGTCCCGCAGCAGGTTGATCAACATCGAGGTGAACCCGTAGACCGCGTTGGTGGTCAGCCCGCCCTGAGTCTTGAAATTCTCGGCGGGCAGCGCGTAGAACGCCCGGAAAGCCAACGAATTGCCATCCAGCAGCATCAGTGTGGGTTTGTCATCGGCGGTGGGGTTCGGCG
Source organism: Mycobacterium sp. NPDC004974 (assembly GCF_053600815.1). Lineage (NCBI taxonomy): Bacteria > Bacillati > Actinomycetota > Actinomycetes > Mycobacteriales > Mycobacteriaceae > Mycobacterium > Mycobacterium sp. NPDC004974. The sequence continues at coordinate 95,262 of NZ_JBSGAQ010000005.1, forward strand.
CGTTCTTCGTCTCGGTCTTCGCGGGGCTCACGGCCCTCACTCTATGCGGGGCCACTGACGCGCAGACGGCGACGAGCCATCTCGATCAAGACCCTGGCGGCCGGATTCATCGGCCCCTGCGCACGCCACGCGAACACCAACCGGCCGCGCAGCTCAGGCGTGATGGGTAATGGGTGCAGCGCGGCACGGGTGACAGCCACCGATTCCGGTAACACCGCCACGCCGAGCCCACGTTCGGCGAGTTCAGCCAACGCGTTCGGGGTGCTCGCCTCGAACGCGACGCGCGCCGCCACCCCGGCCGCGCGGCAGGCCCGGTCGAACTGGTGGCGGATCCCGGCGCCGCTCGGCAGGGCGATGACCGGATGGTCCGCGAGATCGCGCAGCGTGACGGTGCGTCGTCGACGCCACGGATGGGTATCCGCCACCGCGGCGACGATGCGCTGATCGGTCACCACCTCGGCGGCCAACTCGGCGGGCAGTTCGGCACCCACCGACACGATGGCCGCATCGAGGCGTCCCGAATGCAGGCCGTCCAGCAGCGCGTCAGACTCATCACTGGTCAACGTGATGTCGACCAGTGGGTACGCCGCGTGGAACTGAGCGAGCAGGCCCGCCATGTCGAAGTCGTGGGCCGTCACGGTGCCCACCACCACCGAGCCCCGCACCAACTCGCCGAGTTCCTCGACCGCGGTACAAGCGTCGGCGACGGCGGCCAGCGCCGCTCGGGCGTGGGGCAGCACGGCTTCACCGGCGGCGGTCAGCCGGACCGCACGTCGGCTGCGATCGAACAGGGGCTGACCGAGTTCGCGCTCGAGGTGCCGAATCTGGGCGCTGACTGCGGGTTGCGCAACATGCACCCGCTCGGCCGCGCGGGTGAAGTTGGCTTCTTCGGCCACCGCGACGAAGTATTCGAGCTGCCGCAATTCCATAAGGAATCACAATAGTTTGTGGACTGACTATGTATTGGACTTATGGTTCGGCGCTGACGAGGCTGGAATCATGTCCACACGACCGATCGTCATCGCCGGCGCCGGCATCGGCGGCCTGACCACCGCACTCACCCTGCACGCCAGAGGTTTTCGCGCCCAGATCCTGGAAAGCGCCCACGAACTGCGGGCCCTCGGCGTGGGCATCAACCTGCTGCCGCACGCGGTACGCGAACTGACCGACCTCGGCCTCGGTGAGGCCCTGCTGGTCATCTCGGCCACCCCGGCCGCCATCGATTTCTACCGCTCCGACGGCGCTCTGCTGTTCCGTGAGCCCCGCGGCATCGAAGGCGGATACGGCTACCCGCAGTGCTCGGTGCACCGAGGCCGGCTGCAGATGCTGCTGCTCGAAGCGGTCCGGTCCCGGCTGGGCCCCGACGCGGTGCTCACCGGCGCGGCCGTCACCGATTTCGAAGAATCCGACGACCAGGTTCGGGTGGCCACCCGTGCCGGGGAGTTCACTGCTGAGGTGTTCGTCGGCGCCGACGGGGTGCACTCGACGGTGCGCCGGCAATTGCATCCCGGCCCCGACCCGCTGGCCTGGTCGGGGGTTCGGATGTTCCGGGGCACCAGCGGTATTCGGCCGTTTCTCGACGGCCGCACGATGGCCATCGTCAAAGGGCCCGACGGAGTCGAGCTGGTCACCTACCCGATCGGCGGCGAGCAGGTCAACTGGGTACTGCAGGTCACCGAGACGACGCCGGGCCCGCTTCCCGGGGACGCGAACTGGAACGCCCAGGTCGATCCCGCGGCGGTGGCGGCCCGCATGTCCGGCTGGCACCTGGACTGGCTGGACACGGCCGAACTCGTGGGCCGATCCGAGGCAGTGTTCGAGTATCCGATGGTCGACCGGGAGCCGTTGTCCCACTGGGGCACTCGACGCGTCACGCTGCTGGGCGACGCGGCGCATCCGATGTATCCCGTCGGCGCCAACGGCGGCTCACAGGCCATCCTCGACGCCCGCACCCTCGCCGACGAGCTGGCCGCCGGTCGCGGCGTCGCCGGCTACGAGTCCCGGCGCATCCAGGAGACCACGGCCGTCGTCCACGCCAACCGCACGATGCATGCCGGCGATCCACAGGATCTGGCCCGCGTCACCGCCGACTACCGACGGAACACCCTCGCAGACAGGAGTTCCCGATGACCACCTTCATCCTGATACCGGGTGCTTGCCACGGCGGTTGGTGCTTCGACGACCTCGCCGCCGCGCTGCGCGCCGAAGGCCACCGGGTGTTGACACCGACGCTGACCGGGGTGGCCGAGCGCGCCCACCTGGCCCACACCGGGGTCAATCTGGAAACCCATATCGCCGATGTGATCGCGGAAATGCAGGCCCAGCAGGTGACCCATGCGGTTCTCGCCGGACACAGCTACGGCGGCATGGTGATCACCGCCGTCGCGGATCGCATTCCGCAGCACGTTGATTCGCTGGTGTATCTGGACGCGTTCGTGCCGCGCGACGGCGACTCCTGCTGGACCCTGACCAACGACGAGCAGCGCCGGTGGTACGCCGGCGTCGATGCCACTGGCTACGGACTACCGCCGCTGCCGTTCTTCGACAACCGTGCCACGGCACATCCGCTCGCGTCGCTGATGCAGCCGATCCGGTTGCACGACGACCTGTCGCGCTTTCGGCTCGACTACGTCTACGCCACGAGGTGGGAGGGCGAATCGCCGTTCGCCGCGACCTTCGAGCGGGTAAGCGCCGACCCCGCCTGGCGCACACATGCACTCGACGGGGCACACAACCTCATGCGCGACAACCACAGTGATCTCGTTCGCATCCTGCTCGAAGCAGCTCGCATCCCCCAGCCTGGCCGAGTTGATCGCGGATCACTTCAGGCCGGGTGCTGATCGCCGCGATGTAGCCATCGGGCCGAACCAGGACGTAGGAGCCGACGGGCACGTCGTAGTCGGGGTTGGGCCCAACACTCACCTGCGGAATCCCGAAATCGACCGGCTCGGTGCCGAATTGCACCACGCTCCAGTGCGGGCCGCGGAAGACGTCGAACAGTCTGCGGCCGTCCGGCAGCAGGCCGTCAGGCGCCCGGTCGCCGGCACGCAACGCACCGGTCGGATCGGTGTCGACCGCGAGCGGGCCTCCCCGGTAATTGATGCCCAACTGGTGGATGGCCGCCGGCGCAGGCCCGGTTGCACCGAACCCCTGGCGGTGTAACAGACCACTGAGGTGCAGCACCTCGGCGGCGACGGGCAGGCGCTCCGCCTCATAGCTGCCCAACAGGGCGTCGGGCGCTCCGGCCGATACGGCGGCCAGTTTCCAGCCGAGGTTGTAGGCATCCTGCACCCCGGTGTTGACGCCCTGCCCCCCGGCCGGCGAATGCACATGGGCGGCATCTCCGGCCAGGAACACCCGCCCCATCCGGAAGCGTTGGGCCATCAGCAGATTCACCCGGTACAGCGAGATCCACCGCAGATCCGAGAGTGTCACGTCCCGTCGGCCCGACCTGTGCTGCAGCACTTCCTGCATGCCGTCGAGGGTCAGCGCGGGAATCTCCACGCCCGGCGCCATCGTCACCACCAGTTGGTAATGCTCACTGCCCGGCAGGTTCCACAGCGAGAACCGCGTGGACTGGTCGCCGTCCCGGGTCAGCAGGTGACAGCACCGGCCATCGAGGCCGCGGGCCCGCACGTCACCCACGATGATCTGTTCCTCGGTGAGGGCACCGCCGAGGAAGTCGACCCCGGACGCCTTGCGCACGGTGCTGCGGCCGCCGTCGGCGCCGACCAGGTAGTCGGCGTCGATCGATCCTCTCCGCGTATGCACCGTGACACCGTCATCGACCTGCGTGAAACCCGTTACCTCGGTGTCGAACTCGATGGTCCCGCCGAGTTCGGCGAAACGCGCCGCCAGGATCTGATCCGTGCGCCACTGCGGAATCAGCCAGGTGTACGGGTACGGCACCGCCGGCGTGGGTTCCAACTCGGGCAGTCCGAGCAGGTCGTAGATCGGTTTCTCCCACACCACGTCCGCGCCGCGGTACAGCCGCATCGGCGGAAAGGACTCACCGGCGGCCAGCACGGCACCGATCACGCCGAGGTCGTCGAAGACCTCCAACGTGCGCGGCTGCAGCCCTTTGCCACGCGAGCCGGGGAACAGCGTCGCGGCCTTGTCCAGCACCCGGCAGGGCACGCCACGCCGGGCCAATTCGATGGCCAGGGTGAGTCCGGTCGGCCCGGCGCCTGCGATCACGACGGTCACCTGCGGACACCTCCGAGCAGGACCAGCAGGACATCGTCGATCAGCCGCGCACTGAACGCCGCGTCGACCGGCAGGTCGAGGTGAACCTGGCGGAGGATCATCGCCTCGGCCACGTCGTGGATGAGCTCGACGTCGGTGTCAGCGGCGATGTCGCCCCGGGCGATGGCCCGTTGCAGCGCGTAATGGAACGGCGAGAGCTCCTCCTTGGCGAGATGTTCGCGGATGGCCTCGGCCAGCTGTGCGTCGTGGCGCATCAGCGTCGCGAGTTCCGCGGTAACCCGGGTCAGCGGGTCGGCCACGTTCGCCGCGACGGCGTCCATCACGGCGAACAGATCACTGCGCAGCGTCCCGGTATCGGGTACCGACGCATTGCGTGCGGCGTCGGCAGCGTCCAACGTGGCGCGGACCAGCTGGGCCTTGTTCGGCCACCGGCGGTAGATCGTCGCCTTGCTGGCGCCGGCCCGCGCGGCCACGGCATCGATCGTCAACGCCTGGTATCCCCGTTCCACCAGTAACTCGGCCGTCGCGGCCAACACGGCCCGCTCACGCTCCATACCTCGAACCATGGTCCGAAGAGTACGAAACTGTTTCGTACTCTTCAACACATTATCTTGGTCCGCGGGACAAAACTGCAACACGTTTCAGTTCTGCGGTCTTGATCGTTTAGGCTGGCCGCGTGCCAGCAGCATCTTCGCAACCCGCGATCGACGGGTGGTTCGCCACCGACGACGCCGGTGCCACCCACCTGATCGGCGGCAAGTGCACCCAGTGCGCCACGTACGTCTTCCCGCCGCGCGAGAACAACTGCCCCAACCCGGCCTGCGACAGCGACACCCTTGACCTGGTTCCGCTGTCCCGCCGCGGGAAGGTGTGGAGCTACACCGAGAACCGGTACCTCCCACCGTCGCCGTACCCCAAGACCGACCCGTTCGAGCCGTTCGCGATCGCCGCGGTGGAACTGGCCGAAGAAGGCCTGATCGTGCTCGGCAAGGTCGTCGAAGGCACCCTCGCCGCCGATCTCAAGGTCGGTATGGAGATGGAGCTGACCACCATGACGCTCTACACCGACGACGAGGGCGTCGAGCGCACCACCCACGCCTGGAGGATCGCATGAGCACTCCCGAACCGCTGTACATCCTCGGCGCGGGCATGCACCCGTGGGGCAAGTGGGGACGCGACTTCACCGAGTACGGCGTTGTCGCCGCCCGCGCGGCCCTGGCCGAAGCTGGCCTGAACGCGCAGCAGATCCAGTTCATCGCCGGCGCCGACACCATCCGCAACGGCTACCCGGGCTTCATCGCCGGGTCGACCTTCGCCCAGAAACTGGGCTGGAACGGTGTGCCGGTCTCGTCGAGCTACGCGGCCTGCGCATCGGGTTCACAGGCGCTCCAGAGCGCCCGCGCCCAGATCCTGGCCGGCTTCTGCGATGTCGCGCTGGTGATCGGCGCAGACACCACGCCCAAGGGTGCATTTGCGCCCGTCGGCGGCGAGCGCAAGAACGATCCGGACTGGCAGCGTTTCCACCTGCTCGGCGCGATGAACCCGGTGTACTTCGCCCTGCTGGCCCGCCGCCGGATGGACCTCTACGGTGCCACCGCCGAGGACTTCGCCCAGGTGAAGGTGAAGAACTCCCGGCACGGCCTGCAGAACCCGAATGCCCGCTACCACAAGGAATCCTCGATCGAGGACGTGCTGGCCAGCCCGGTGGTGTCCGACCCGCTGCGCCAGCTCGACATCTGCGCCACCTCCGACGGTGCGGCCGCGCTGATCGTGGCCAGCAAGTCGTTCGCCGAGAAGCACCTGGGCTCGCTGGAGGGTGTGCCGTCGGTGCGCGCGATCTCCACCGTGACGCCGCGCTACCCGCAGCACCTGCCCGAATTGCCGGACATCGCAACGGATTCCACCGCCGTGGTGCCCGCACCGGAGCGCGTGTTCAAGGACCAGATCCTGGACGCGGCCTACGCCGAGGCCGGGATCGGTCCCGAGGACGTCAGCCTGGCCGAGGTGTACGACCTGTCCACCGCACTGGAACTCGACTGGTACGAGCACCTGGGCCTGTGCGCCAAGGGTGAAGGCGAGCAGCTACTGCGTTCCGGTGCGACGACCATCGGCGGCCGTGTCCCGGTGAACGCGTCCGGCGGTCTGGCCTGCTTCGGCGAGGCCATCCCGGCGCAGGCCATCGCGCAGGTCTGCGAGTTGACCTGGCAGCTCAAGGGTCAGGCCACCGGCCGTCAGGTCGAGGGCGCAAAGGTCGGCGTGACCGCGAACCAGGGCCTGTTCGGCCACGGCTCCTCGGTGATCGTCGCGCGGTAGAAAATGACGGTGTGAGCGAAACCGTCGTCGTCCGCGTCAAGCCCGGCAGCCGCAAGGGCCCGCTGGTCGAGGTCGCTGACGACGGCGCGCTCACCATCTACGTTCAGGAACGCGCCGTCGACGGCAAGGCCAACGACGCCGTCACCAAATTGCTTGCCCAGCATCTGGGTGTGCCGCGCAGCCGCGTGGAGTTGATCTCCGGGGCGACTGCGCGGCTCAAGCGTTTTCGGGTGAGCTGACGTTCCGGTTCCACTCCAGCCACCCGATACCGGTGCGCCCATCGGTGGTGCGTACCTTCGCCCAGGCGCGCGGGAACTGGCTGACCCGCCCGTCCGCGGCCACCAGCAACACCGGCGCATGGCCCTGGATGTCGATGCTTGCCTCGATGTCACCCGGTTGCAGGGTCAGCGTCGTCGACACCGGCAGATCGTCGTCGCCGAGCGTGTATCGCGCTGTCACCGACTGCAATTCGACGAGCGGTTCGCCCGCGCGCTGCGAATAGCCGATACCGATCGGCGGCATCCCGGGGATCCGGATGTCCACGCCGTGCAGATGGGTGCCGTCGTCGAGATGGATCGCACTCCACACCCAGTTCATCGACCACCAGTCCCGCACACCCCACGAGTGGTCGCGCTGGCCCGCGACGGCCTTGATCTCGAAGGTCTGCTCACCGACGCTCACGGTGCCCGAGACGGTGCACGGAATCTCGTAGCGGGGCGTGATCCGGTACTGGTACGGAGTTCCCACCGTGGTCCAGGTCAGGTCCATGGTCACCGGAACCGGCCGGCCCGCCTCACCGCGCAGCAGCGCGGCGGGATCGTCATGGGCCTGCCCGGTACCCGAGGCGGTCACCCGGTAGACCTTGAGCGGCTCGACGGGCTGCAGGCTCAGCTCGACGCCCTCACCCGTGATCAAGGCCGGTTCGGCCGGTGCGGCGTGAAAGTCGTTGAGCGCCACGGTCGGCATCCCCGGACCGCAGAACAGCACATTGACCCACGCGGTGTCCTGATTGGGTATCAGCCCCAGGCGGATCCAGCCACCGAAACCCGCGTCGGCGTCAGCGAAGTCGAGATACCAGCTCTCGTTCCACAGTTCTTCGCCCGTGGGGGTATGCGGGTACTCGTCCTCGACGGCAGGCACCAGCGGCTGCGGGATCGCCGGTGGCGCAAGGATATCCAGCGCCCGGGTGTCCAGCACATGGCTGCAGTGCCGGTCGAGCATCGTCATGAACATCGCATCGCCACGGTCGGTACGTTCCACCAGCATCGAGGAGATGATCGCCATCATCACGCCGAAGAAGCTCTGCCGGCGCACACCGTCGCGCACCTGATCGAGCGTCAACGCCGAGTCCGGCCCGAGGGCCTCGTGATACGCCGCCAGCAGCCCGTCGTAGTGCGCACGGCGCTGCTCGACGGGCAGGGCGCAGCCGATGAAGTAAGCGACGTCGGTGAACGCCGGCCCCCTGGTGACGGTCTGCCAGTCGACCACGGTCAGGTCCCGGTCGGCACCGGAGTCCCCGAACAGCATGTTGTCGAGTCGATAGTCGCCATGCACCAGACCCATCGGCCTCTCGGGCGCGCCCTCGTCGGCCAGGTAGGCATCGAAACTCTCGACGAGCCGTTCACAGACGTGCCGCTGTTCCTGCGTGATCACGCCCGCGTAGCGGTCGACGAACGCCGCGTACAGGCCGGCGATCAGCCCCTGGTTGACCGGTGCCTCACGGTTGAGCCATTCGGCTCGGTCGAGCGCCTCGGCGCCGGGCTTCGACCCGTGAATGCGACCCAACTCGGTGAGCGCCACCGCGGCCTGTTCGGCTGTCGCGCCGCGGATCTCGTCCCCCACCACCGCGGGCACGGCATCGCCGAGCAACAGGTCGAAAGCACCGGTCTGCACATCGATCGCGGCGTGATAGCACGGCGCGACCGGCCCGGGCGCCAGGGCGGGAGCGATGTCGGTGTAGAACCGCACCTCGCGCTCGTAGAGTCCCAGCGCCAGCCCGGTCTGGCGGCTGTTCGGATCGGTGGCGGCCACCTTCAACACGACCGACGCCGGCCCGTCCGCCTCCCCGGTGTAGCTCAGCGCGACGCGATAACACTCGCTCATCTGGCCGGTTCCGATCCGCTCGAAACTGAATCCGCTGACCGGCCCGGCGCCCAGGGCGGCGGTCAGCCAGTCGCAGGTCAGGTCTTCAGGGCGGTCGAGTACGGCTGTCCGAGTCGGTTGCACACAGGCAACCTAGCAGTGTTCCGCGTCACATATGACAGGTGTCAACTAATGGTGTGCCGCCGTGGCATGACCGTGCGCGCAGGAGTCCGGCGGGGTGGGCGGCACGTCCAGGGCCGGGTTGCGGTCGAAGAAGCCGAACGGCTTGAGCCAGAACGACACCACGTCCACGGGCATCACCGGCCAGTCCTCCGGGCGGGTGATGTGGTGGATACCGAACACGTACCAGAGCACCACGTCGGTGTTGTCGATCGACCGGTCGGCCTTGGTCCACTCCCCCAACCCGGAGTCGGCCGCCGACTGGTTGACGAACTCCCCCGCCGGCCAGCGTTCGTCGGGCCGGTTCGGGGTCACCCACAGCGTGTGGGCGATGACATTTGCGCGTTGCAGCACCGGCGACGACGGGTCGAACATCGCCGGGATCGCCCCGGTGGGCACCAGCTTGTAGGACGGGTGGGCGCCGAAGCCGTTGACGACGTTGGTGTTGACCACCTTCCAGGCCCGCTGGGTGGCGAAGCTGACGTCCTGCTTGCCCTCCTGCTCGGTGCGCAGTGCCTGATTGCGCACCACCAGCGACAGCCCGTACGGATTGTCGGGACCGATCGGTTCGGCGTACGACTCCGTCATGTAGACCGTGTTGTCGGTGCCGTCGACGTCCAGGTCCAACCGGGCGATCAGGAAGTGCTGATGGAACGGCGCATAGGTGCGCTCGTCGACCAGCGTGCCGTTGGGATGCGGCTGCCCCGCCGGAACCGGTGTGGTGACCATGATCCCGGTGGCGCGGACCTCACACTCGATGTTGCCGTCCTGGTACAGCCGCCAGTACACCAGATACTCATAGTTCGCGACGGTGACGTGGAATGACAGTGTCAGCCTGCGCATCCGGCGCACCTCGGCGCCGGCATCGTGGTCGACGTGCTTCCACAGCACGGCATTGTCTTCCTCGTGGATGCAGATCGCATTGGTGATGGTGTACGGCTCGCCGGTGCTGTCGTGCAGAACCGCGTCCAGATAACGGATCTCACCGAGACAGTCGCAGCCGAGCTCCAGCGACGTGGTCATGAACCCCAGACCCCACTCGCCGATGTCGAACGCGGTCCGCCGGTAGTGATCGACCGAGGAGTCCCGATACGGCACCACCATCTCGGCGAACGACATCCGATGGGCCACCGAACGATTCACCTCGCCGTCGCGGTACCGCACGGTGTGCAGCGTCATCCCCTCGCGGTGGTTGAAGCCGACCCGCAACGACCAGTTCTGCCAGCCCAGCAGGTTGCCGTCCAAGGTGAACGACGGACCATCGGGCTGGGTGATGTTCAGCGGCTTCAGCGGCTCCCGGCGCGAGGCCGCGCGAATCCGTTCGGGGATGTGGTGCGGTACGTATTCGCCCATCACGTCGGGCTTTTCGGAGCTGCCGTCATCCTCGACGCGCAGCACCTCCATGGTGTTGATGTCGATCACGCAGTGCAGACCGCTGACCGGGTGGGCGTAGGGATTGGCGCCGGGGGCATCCTTGTACCAGGTGTCCGACCAGCCGATCCGACGGTCGCGGTACTCGGGCGGCGCGACCGCGTCACCGTAGGTCCAGGTGTCCATGAACACGTTGTCCAGATCGGTGATACCGCGTTTGGCGAGTGCGGCGATCACGTCGGGATGCCTGCGCAGCACCTCATCGCACTCGATGAACTCGTCGACGGTGAAGTTGGCCTGGACTCCCGGCACATGGTCGAAGTTCTCGACCCGGTCGTCGGTCAGCGACACCACGCCCTTGTAGGTGGCGTTCGCCGATCGGTCCAGGCAGATGACAGCCGCGCGGCGGCCCGGTGCCGCGCCGCCGCCGTCGAAAGCCGCCAGTTCGGCCTTGGACGGTTCGACGAGTTCCACCGAGGCGACCCGCCAGCCCTCCCCGACCCCGTGCTCACGCCGCAATATCGCTGCCACCGCGCGAAACTCGTCGGCGGACAGCGGATCCAAGGGATAGTCCACACCAAATACGCAACCACACCGGAGGATTCCGTGCAGCAAATCGCCCAGAGTGAATCAGCCGAACTCCGACCGACTCAGTGCTCGGCGAGCGTGAACCCTTCCCAGGCCTGACGCCGCACCGCCCGCGGGTCGTACTCCACGCGTGGCCGGCGGTCGAACACGAAAACCGCCCGCTCGGAACTGTCATAGGCCGGCCAGCCCGGGCCCGGCTCACCGGTCCGGCTGAACTCACGCCATCGCCGCTGCACGTCCCGGCTGACCCGCCGGGCCGACGCGCGGTCGCCCACGGCCGTCAGCAACGCGCCGTAACTCGTGTGGTACGTGTCGAATACCGCGAGCAGTTCCATCGCGTGCGTCGCCCCCAGCCCCGCCCAGTGCAGGGTGCGCGGCGCGTAGTCGTAGCGGTACACATAGGTGGGCGCGTGCCGGCTGTGTGCCTCGGCGATCTGCCAGGTGGCCGACGCGAACGCGAAATCACCACCGAGCCGCACACAGGCCGCGCTGCTCGGATAGTCCGGATAGGCCGCGACGATCCGGCGGCGCTCCTCGGGGTCGGCACCGGCGAACAGCTTCTCGATCATCGGCTCGTTGGTCGGCAGCAACTGGAGGAACCGGGTGAACAGCCGCCCCTCGTCGGCGTTGTTGCCGACGATCAACGGGACCCGGTGTGCACTGCCCTCGGCCATTGCGGTGACCGGATCGACCGGCAGGTATTCGGTACCGAAGGTCGGACCGACCGGAAACGCGCCGGGCATATCGGTCTGGCCGCGCATGATCTGTTCTTCCAGGGCCCGGCCCAGCTCGGCCGGGCGGGCGGACATCAGCGCTGCGGCCGCTGATCCCCCACCGGGACTGACCAATTGGGCGAGCTGGTCCGCGATACGGGCGGCAGCACCCGCGGAGCTGACCATCCCGCTGGCCGGGCTCTCCGAGATCACCCGGGCGAACAACCCCTCGGCATCGGGCACGGCGAGCAGGGTCGCGACCGCGTGCGCACCGGCACTCTCACCGAAGATCGTCACGTTGTCGGGGTCCCCGCCGAACACGGCGATGTTGTCGCGTACCCACCGCAGCGCCAACACCAGATCCCGCAGGAACAGGTTGTCGTCGATCGGATGCTCCGGCGTCGCCAGCGACGACAGCTCGACACACCCGAGCATGCCCAGCCGGTAGTTGACCGAGACGAACACACAACCGCGACGGGCCAGTGCGGCACCGTCGTAGATGGGGGTGGCCGAGCTACCCAGGATGTAGCCGCCGCCGTGTACGAAGAACATCACCGGCAGCGGACCATCGGAGTCAGGCTTCTCCGGCGCGACCACATTGAGCGTCAGACAGTCCTCGCTCATCGGCTGGTGCTTGCCCAGGCCGACGAGCGTGTAGCGATTTTGCTGGGGCGCGCAGTAACCGAACCCGTGGCAGTAGCGCACACCGGGCCACGGCTCGGCCGGTTCGGGTGCCCGCAGACGCAGCCGGCCGACCGGAGGCTTGGCGTAAGGGATCGAACGCCAACGATGTACGCCGTCGCGCGTGAATCCCTCGACGATGCCGGTACTGATCTTTGCCCGGACAGTCCGCTCGTGCATGAACCGACCGTATCGAACTACACCGGTGTGGGCGGACAGGCGGTGGGCCTGACACGCGCCCGCTAGCCTTGCGGGTATGCGCACCGTTGTGACTGTTGGGGCTGCTGTGCTTTCGGCGGCCCTCGTGGCGGCCTGCTCGTCGGGAGGGGGACACGAGTCGCAGTCGAGCTCGCAGCCCCGGATGTCGATGCCGGCCGGCGCCCCACACACCAAGACCACCACGCCCACCACGACGACGACCTCGCCACTGCCCACCACGGCACCGGCCCCAGGCACCCCGATGAGCCGGGTGATCAAGTGGGTCGAGGCAGGTACCGCGGCCGATCAGTCCGGTTTCCACACCGCCACCCGCGACGGCCATTCCACGAGTCTCGGCGACGGCATCGCGTTCGTCGCGCCTTCGGGCACCGCTCGCTGCGCCACCAACAAGTACGCCGAAGGTCAATTGGCGTGCCTGATCAAGGCCGACGACCTGCCGTCGAAGCCGTCCGACGTGGAGGGCCAGTGGATCCCCGGCTGGGTGGATTTCACCGGGGAAACCGTGGATATCGGCTCACTGCACGGGGATCCGGGCCCGTTCAACGACGGCGACGGCGCCGAACTGACCGAGGGCAAGTCGCTGGCGTTCGGTGACTACCGGTGCCGGGCCGACGCCACCTCATTGGTGTGCGTCAACTACGCCCACCAGTCCGGGGTGCTGCTGAACTCCTCCGGCGTCGAACCGCTGGGCTGTCTGAAGCCGGTCCCGCCGCCCGTGGGCGTCGGACGCCAGCTCAGCTGCCCGCCCGATTGATCCGCGGTTACGGGTGGTCCCCCTCGGCCAGCGACGACCCGATCCGATCCATCACCTCAGGCCTGCGGCGCAGCGTGTGCACGAGTAACCCGACACCGAGTGCGATCCAGGCCAGGTACACGAACGGCAATGCGCCGTAGATCCCGCTCTGCAGCGGCCACACCGTCTTGTACAGCGGGTACAGGAACACCAGGGAGCCGGCAAGCCCCAGCACCCCATGCCGGAACCAGCGAAACTCGCCGATCCGGATCATGTAGCGAACCATGCCGAAATTGGTGACGATGTAGGACACCAGGAATGCGATCGAGATCAGGAAGCCGAAGTAGCCCCACACGTTGAACGGGCCGACGAGGAACGCGAGCGGCACGCCGAGGGCCATCGAGATCACGCCCATCACCGCGATCGCCACGGCCGGTGTCTGCCGTGACGACACCTCGCCGAGTCGCCGCGGCAGCACCCGCTCGCGGCCCAGGGTGTAGAGCACCCGGGCACCCGCGATGAACGCCGTCTGGCTGAACGCCAGGATGCTGCTGAGGGTGGCCAACACCACCACGGTCAGCCCCAGCTTGCCCCAATAAGTCTCGGCGATCGTCTGCAGCGGCGCCGGATCCTCGCCGAACTCGGTCATCCGGTCGATTCCGTAGCCGTACACCATTGCGTACGCGATCACCACGTAGAAGACAGGCACCACGATGGCAGCGGCCCACAATCCGCGCGGGATATGGCGTTTCGGGTCACGCACCTCCAAACCCAACGTCGCGCCCTCCTCGATGCCGACGTGGGACAACACCGCGTAGGTCATCGCGAGACCGACCGCACCCCAGCCCATTGCGCCGGCCGAAGACGCCTCGAACGGTGCAGTGCCGAAGCCACTGCCCGACTGCGGTCCGGTGACGAAGATCCACAACGCCAACGCCAGCAGGACCACCATCTCGAAGCCCAACAGCCCGAGGGCGGCGTGCAGCGACTGGCTGATCCCCAGATAGGCCAGCACACAGACGTAGGCCAGCGCCGCGAAGGTGAAGGCCCACCACGGCACCTGCACGCCGAACTGCGTATCCAGCCACTGCTGGACCCAGCCCCCGAACACCGCGAAACCCGCCGCCGAGAACACCATGTACGCGCCGATGAACATCCAGCCGTAGACGAATCCGACGCTGGGGCCCCACGCCTTGGAGTTCCAGGTGTACAGGCCACCGGAGGTGGGCAGCCGCTTGGAGAACTCCGCGAACGTATTGACCAGCAACAGGATGCCCGGCCACACCAACAGAAACGCCAAAACCAGTGCAGATCCGGCGAATTGACCCATGAACTGCAAGTTCAACGCGATCACCGAGGCGGGTCCGCATCCGGCGACCGACAGGATCGCCACCTGCTTCCAGTCGATGGCGTCCCGGCGCAGCGTCGGCTCGGGGGTGATCTGTTCAGTCATGCTGACCTGGTTCCTCTCACATGGTTTCGAGGTAGCGGGCGACCTCCCAGTCGGTCACCGCTTTGGATTGGGCTTGCAGCTCGGCACGTTTCAGTGCCACAAAATGGTCGACGAAGTCGTCGCCGAACCACTCCCGGGCGACGCCGCTGTTCTCCAGCAGGTCGACCGCTTCACCGAGGTTGGCGGGCAGCGCGACCGCCTGATCGTCGGGCATCCCGTACACATCGCCGCAGACGAGTTCGCTGGGCTCGATGGCATGTTTGATCCCGTGCAGACCACCGGCGAGGGTGGCCGCGGTCACGACATAGGGATTCGCGTCACCGCCGGGCTGCCGGTGCTCAAGCCGGGTTCCGTGTTCCCCCGCCCGGATCGCGCGCAGCCCCACCGACCGGTTGTCGACTCCCCAGGTGGCGGTAGTCCCGGCCCAGGAGTACGGCACGTAGCGGCGGTACGAGTTCGGCGTGGGGGCCATCAACGCGCTGAATTCGCGCATCGTGCTCAGAATGCCCCCGGCGAAGTACCTCATGGTTTGCGAAAGCTGCTCCGGCGCAGCCGGATCGAAGAACACTCCGCGCCCGTCCAGATCCTGCAGACTGATGTGCACATGGCAGCTGTTGCCCGCCCACTCGCTGTTCGGCTTGGCCATGAAGCTGGCCAGCAACTCACGCTGCGCCGCCAGCTCCTTGACCCCGGACTTGAACAGGAAGGCATCGTCAGCGGCCTTCAGGCTGGGTCCGTAGTGCAGCGTGATCTCGAACTGGCCGGGCCCGGTTTCGGGGTTGCACGCCTCGATCGGCAGGCCGTAATCCAGCATCTGGTTGCGGATCAGCGCCCCGACATCCTCCTGCAGAGACCCCAACACCACTCCGTAGGTGCTCGTCGTCTCCTGCAACGGGGTCAGTTCCGCGGGACGCTTGCGGTGCGGTGTGCCCGGTTTTTCGCGCAGCAGGTAGAACTCCAGCTCAAGTGCGCTGAGCGGGGTGTAGCCCATCGCTTCGGCTTTACCGAGTACCTGACGCAGCACTCCTCGCGGCGAGATCGGCACCATCGTGGTGTTGTCGGGTAGGTACCAGTCGCACAACAAAAGTGCGGTATCAGCGTGCCACGGCACGATGTGCAGGGTGGACGGATCCGGTTTGGCATGGATGTCCGGATACCCCTGCCGCTCGGTGGGAAAGTAACCGGTGTGTCCCGCCGGCCGCTGCACCAGATCCGACTCGTCGACGTGCAGCACCCAGAACACATCACAGATCGGCAGGCCGTGGTCGAGGAATTCGGGTAACTGCGCCACGGGGATCCGCTTGCCGCGCATGACACCATGGGTGTCACACCCGCCGAGGATCACCGTGGTGATCTGCCGCTCCCGCAGTTCGGCCAGCAACTGCGTTGAGTTCATCCCTGACATACCTGCTCCGTTCCGCTGTGTCCCAGCACGAATCCGGCGTACCCGCGCGCCACCACCGCGTCGCATTCCTGCCGGTATGGCCCACACCCGGCGACATAAGGCATGAAAATCCTTGGCTTGCCAGGGATGTTGGCGCCCAGGTACCACGACTGCGCCTTCGGATACAGGGTGTCGGCGGCGATCTCGGCGACATGTGCCATCCACGCCTCCTCCGCCGCCACGGTCGCCTCGATCCGGTCCAGCTGGTGGCTGCGCAGATGGTCGAGGCAATCGGCGATCCAGTCGACGTGCTGCTCGATGGAAATGAGCATGTTGCTCAGCACCGATGGGCTTCCCGGACCGGTGACCATGAACAGATTGGGGTATCCGGCGGACTGCAGGCCCAGCAGCGTGCGCGGACCGTGCGCCCATTTCTCACTCAGCGGAACGCCGTCGACACCGCGGATGTCGACATCGGTCAGTGCGCCGGTGATCGCGTCGAAACCGATCGCGAACACGATGGCATCCACGCGGATGTGCCGGTCGCGCAGCTGGATACCGGTGTCGGTGACGTTCTCGATCGGGTCTGCGCGCACATCGACCAGCTCGACGTTGTCACGGTTGTACGTTTCGAAATACCCGATGTCGGTACAGGTCCGTTTGGTGCCGATGTGATGCCGCGGACTCAGCAGCTCGGCGGTTTCCGGGTCACGGACGGTCTCGCGGATCTTGCCCCGGGCGAACTCCTGAGCCGCGAGATTGGCCTGCTCGTCGGTGAAGAAGTCGGTGAACGCCGCCGACAGCGAGTTGATCCCGCCGCGGCGCCAGCCCTCTTCATATCGCTCGGCACGTTCGGCCTCGGTGACATCGAAGGTGGCCTGTGTGGGTGGCGGATGGGGCGTCCCGGCGTCGGATTCCCGACACACCTGCCGCCGCTCGGCAAACCCGACGACCGCCGCCTCGAGCTCACCTTCGCCCAGTGACCGGTTCTGCGCCGGCATGCTGTAGTTCGGGGTCCGCTGCAGCACGTAGAGCTGACCGGCCTGGCGCGCGATGTTCGGAATAGCTTGGATACCAGATGATCCGGTGCCGACCACCGCCACCGTCCGACCGGTGAAATCCACCGGGCGGTGCGGCCATTGCCCGGTGTGATACCAGTCCCCGGTGAAGTCGGACAGGCCCGGAAAGTCCGGCGCCTTGGCCACCGACAGGCAGCCGGTGGCCATCACACAGAAGGTGGCACGAACGGTCCGGGTCCCGCCGGCGGACGTTTCACACGACAGCACCCACTCGTTGGTGTCCTCCTCCCATACCGCCGATCTCACGGTGGTGTCGAACTCGATATCGGCACGCAGGTCGAAGCGTTCCGCGACATGTCCGATGTAGGACAGGATCTCCGGCTGCGCGGCGTAGCGTTCGCTCCACCGCCAGTCCCGGGTCAGCGACTCGTCGAAGGAATACGAGTAGTCGATGCTCTCGATGTCGCAGCGGGCACCCGGATAGCGGTTCCAGTACCAGGTGCCGCCGACGTCGTCGGCCCGTTCCAGGATGCGGGCCCGCATGCCGAGTTGGCGGGCGCGGTAGAGCATGTACAGACCGGCGAACCCGGCCCCGACGATCAGGACGTCGAAGCGCTCATCGGGATCGGGTCCCGAAGCCGCAGTGCGATGCATTTCGCTCCTCTCCCTATGCGGTGGTGAACTCGCGCGTCGACAGACCCAGCGCCGCGGCGAACAGGTCGTGAACCTCTGATCGCTGCCACGGTTCGGGCGCCATGGTGATGAAGTAGTCAGCCAGGGCCAGATCGGTGAGCCGGTCCAGATCGGATGCGGACAGCCCGATGTCGGCGAGCACCGGGAAGTCCAGATCGGCCAGCAATGAACGCACCGCCTCGACCACCCGACTGCCGTCTCCGCTGCCGTCGTCGGGCAGCCCCCATGCGTCGGCCACCCGCTCCA
The DNA here is from genome assembly GCF_053600815.1 of Mycobacterium sp. NPDC004974. Lineage (NCBI taxonomy): Bacteria > Bacillati > Actinomycetota > Actinomycetes > Mycobacteriales > Mycobacteriaceae > Mycobacterium > Mycobacterium sp. NPDC004974. The sequence continues at coordinate 113,143 of NZ_JBSGAQ010000005.1, forward strand.
TTGCCTGCGGCACGAAACGCCGTTCCCGGTCCAGTGTCTCGGCCAGCACCAGTCCGATGGTGAGACCGTGGGGCACGCCGGTGAGCCCGCCGATCGCCTGCCCCAATGAGTGTTCGGCCGCGCAGTCGGAGATGTTCATCGCCAACCCGGCCAGCATCGACCCGCAGGACATGTTGGACCGGGCTACCGTGTCGGTGCCGTCACGGTAGGCGGGCAGTAGCGATGTGCCCATCAGCCGGACCGCCTCGAGGGCGATCGCGTCCCCGATCGGCGTGTGCACCTTGGCCACAACCGCGGCGATGGCCTGCGCCAGTGCGTCGATCCCGGTGTTGGCCGTCATCGACGGCGGCATGCTCCAGGTCAGCACGGGGTCGACAACGGCATATTGGGCGCGCAGGTTGGGGTGGGCGATGCCGGCCTTGCGGCCCGCCTCCGGGTCGGAGACCACTGCGCCGCCGGAGACCTCCGAGCCGGTGCCCGCGGTGGTCGGAACCGCGAACAACGGCACTGTCGGTTCGGCGAAATCCCGTGTGGAATCCAGGAAGTCAGCGAAGGTCATCCCGTTCTGGTAGCACAGCCGCGCCGCTTTTGCGGTATCGATCACCGACCCGCCGCCGAGGGCCACCACGGCCTCGGCCCCCGCGCGTGTCATCGCGGCGGTGGCCGCGTCGATCATGTCGATGGTCGGTTCACCGGCGGGCTTGTCGATCCGGGTGATGTCGAGTCCCGAGCCCTCCAAAGTGGCAAGCAGGTCCGCCACCGCGGGGTTGTGGGCATCGATGTCCTCGTCGGTCAGCACGAGTACCCGGCCGGCGCCGGATGCCCGCAGTAGATCGGGTAGTTCGTGGGACTTACCCTCTCCGAACGAGATCCGGACGGGGAGGTGGTTGTTGAAGGGGGCGATGGGCTGATTGATCACGGCGCTCCAGGGGTGGTTTGTCTGTGGCAACGGTCGGTGTGCAATTAGGTCTTGACGAAGATGTTCTTCAGTTCCGTGTAGGCCAGTGGCGCGTCGGGACCCAGTTCGCGGCCCAATCCGGAATCCTTGAACCCGCCGAACGGCGTGTTCACCCGCACCGAGCTGTACGAATTGACCGCCAGCGCACCGGCTTCCATGGCCCTGGCCACCCTCAACGCACGCGCCCCGTCCAGCGACCAGACCGATCCGGCCAGTCCGTAGCGGGTGTCGTTGGCTCGCCGGACCGCCTCGTCCTCGGAATCGAACGGCAGCACACAGACCACCGGCCCGAAGATCTCGTCACGGGCCGCCGGGTGCTCGTCGCCGACCGGGTGCAGCACCGTGGGCGGGTACCAGAAGCCCGGCCCGTCCGGGGCGCTTCCCTCGAACAGCACCGGCGCCTGACTGACATACGATGCGACCCGCTCACGTTGGCGCTGCGAGATCAACGGGCCCATCTGGGTGTTCTCGTCGAGTGGATCACCGACCCGCAACGCGGTCGTGGTGTCCTTGAGGTGGGTCAGGAACTCCTCCATGGCCGGGCGTTCGACGAACACTCGAGATCGCGCGCAGCAGTCCTGACCGGAGTTGCCGAAGACACCTCCGGCCAATCCGGCTGCGGCAGCCTGCAAATCGGCGTCGGCGAACACCAGGGCGGCCGATTTGCCGCCGAGTTCCAGCGTCACCCGCTTGAGCCGGTCCCCGGCCCGCCTGGCGATATCGCGGCCGACCGCAGTGGATCCGGTGAATCCGACCTTGCGGATGTCAGGGTGGTCGACCAGCATCCGGCCGACCGGGTCGCCCGGCCCGACCACCACGTTGAGCAACCCCTCGGGCAGCCCGGCCGCCACGGCGATGCGCTGCAATTCCAGGGCGGTGAGCGGGGTGAGTTCAGAGGGCTTGAGTACGACCGCGTTCCCGGCCGCGAGCGCCGGAGCGACCTTCCACGCCGCGATGGACAACGGGTAGTTCCAGGGAGTGATCAAACCGACCACACCGAACGGCTCGTGGAAGGTCATGTCCAGCCCGCCCGAGACCGGGATCGTGTGGCCCAACAGACGTTCCGGGGTCGCCGAGTAATAGCGGAAGGTGCCGGCCACCCCGGCCATCGCACCGCGCGCGTCGGCGATCGGCATCCCGACATTGCGGGCCTCCAACCGAGCCAGGTCCTCGGCCTCCGCGCGTACCGCGTCGGCGATCGCGAGCAACACCTCGGCCCGGTGGGCGGGATCGGCGCGACTCCAATCACGCTGGGCACGTGCGGCTCTGCGCACTGCCTCGTCGACTTCAGCGGCGGTGGCCCACGGTACCTCTGCGAGCACCCCACCGGTTGCCGGTTCCAGAACCTGACCCTTCATCACAACCTCTCCGTACGTGACGAGTTCGCGTGGGCTGCCGCCCCGACGAACGAATCGAAAATTTGCTTCATGGGCTGATATTCGGGATGCCACTGCACGCCGAGCGCGAAGTGCCGATCCGGCCATTCGATCGACTCGATCACCCCGTCGGGTATCGACCGGGCGGTGATGCGCCCTCCGCCACCCACCTCGGCCACACCCTGATGGTGATGCGAATTCACTTCCGACACACCGGCCAGCCCGGCGTGACCGAGCAGGGAGTCGACGGCCACCTCGATCGCGTGATGGGTCGCCTGGTCCAATCGGCCCGGCGCCGGACGGTGCTCGGCGAACCCGACGTCCAGCAGGTGCTGATGCAGCGTGCCCCCGGTGGCCACATTGAGGATCTGCAGGCCCCGACAGATCCCCAGAACAGGGATGTCACGCTCCAAAGCCGCTGCGGCGATCCGCAATTCGAATTCATCGCGGATCGAGTTGGTCTCTTCCATCCGCTCGGTGGCTCCTGCGCCGTAGTACTCGGGCTCGATGTCGGTACCGCCGGCCAGCAGCACACCGTCCAGCACGTCGAGCACTCGTCCGGCATCGGCGTTGAGCGAGGGCACCAGCACCAGCGACTGCCCGCCGGAGCACTCCACCGCATCGAGGTAGGTCTGGGCCGCCAGCACCGCATCCTGGCGCCAGAATCCCCACGTCGCCGTGGTCGAGACGCCGCAGATCCCTATCAGTGGGCGCATTCGGTGCACCATGGTATGGATTTCATACCTTAGGACAATAGGGCCACGCGGAGTACTCTGCAAGGGATGTCAGACGACTTTTTACTTCGCCCGCTCGACGCCCCGCCGGCCTATGCCGCGGTCGTCGACCGCATCCGCCGGGCCGTCACCCTCGGGGTGCTCCTGCCCGGCGACCGCCTGCCGTCTGAACGCTCACTGGCCGAGGGAATGCAGGTCTCGCGCGTCACGGTGCGGGAGGCCCTGCGAGTTCTGCAGGGCGAGGGCCTGCTGCTGACCAAACGCGGCAGCAGTGGCACAACCGTGTCGCCCGGAGTGATGGCGGCTGACCTCACCGACGACTACGACCGCAAGACCGCTGAAGTATTCGAAGTCCGCCTGGCGGTGGAGACCATGGCCGCCCGGCTGGCCGCCGAACGCGGCACACCAGCCGATCTGCAATGGCTGGATTCCTGCCAGGAAGCACTGGAATCGAGCACCGACATCCACGCGTTCCGCCGGGCAGACTCCAACTTTCACCTGGCCGTCGCCAGGATGAGCGGTAACACCATGCTGAGTCAGGTCATCGAGGACACTCGGGCGTCAGTGTTCTCCCGACTGGACCGCAGCAACTTCCCAGTGATCTACGAATCGTCGAACCGGGGCCACGCCGACGTCATCGCCGCCATCAAGAATCGCGATGCGGATGCCGCGGCGGCGGCAATGGCCGCGCACATCGAAGAGGCCAGGGGTGAGGTCATGGCGGTCTTCGCCGAACGCGGCCAGGAGCCACGCACCCCTGATACCGGCAGCTAGCGCCAGCCGTCGGCCGCCTTCGCGGCCTCTATCAACGCATCGCACAACTGCCGCAGTTCGTCTATTCCGGCGCCCTCGTCGACCGCGATCGCGACATCCTCGGCCGCACACCTGACCTGGTACACCCGGTCGGACAGCTGGGCCGCCTCGTCGGCGCTGAGTACCACCGAATCCGGGGCCAGCGAGGTGCCCTTGACCATGGCGCGTTGTTCGTAGGCCCGCTGCCGGCAGGACTGCCTGCAGTACTGGCGACGGCGGCCCATCTGCGCATCGGCGACCTCACGACCGCACCACCGACACGGCTGGGGACGGCTTTGTCTGCGGTGGTGCGCCATGGGTCACGACTGTAGACTGCCCGACGCCTCGACCCGCGTATCATCAATGGTCGAGTCGGGAACTTGGCAACGCCGTGCAGCGTTGATACATCCGGACCAAAACGCCAAATAAGGAGTGTTGACGATGGCTGATCGTGTCCTGAGAGGCAGTCGCCTCGGAGCCGTGAGCTACGAGACCGACCGCAACCATGACCTGGCGCCGCGTCAGGTCGCGCGCTACCGCACCGATAACGGCGAGGTGTTCGACGTTCCGTTCGCCGACGACGCCGAGATCCCCGGCACCTGGCCGTGCAAGAACGGGCTCGAGGGCACCCTGATCGACGGTGACGTGCCCGAGCCCAAGAAGGTCAAGCCGCCGCGCACCCACTGGGACATGCTGCTCGAGCGTCGCTCCGTCGAGGAACTCGAGGAGCTGCTCAAGGAGCGCCTCGACCTGATCAAGACCAAGCGTCGCGGCAGCTGAACCGTACAAAAAACCGCGATACGCCCTCCGTGGGCGTATCGCGGTTTTTTCGTCTGCCGGTTAGCGGACCACACCCCGGGCGCGGTCCAAGCGCCCGCGGATACCCCACTCCGCGACCTTGAACATCGCCTCGCGGATGTTGGAGCCACTCATCTTGGAGACCCCGAGTTCACGTTCGGTGAACGTGATGGGCACCTCGACGACCTTGAACCCGTTGTTGATCGCACGCCAGGTCAGGTCGATCTGGAAGCAGTAGCCCTTCGAATCGACCGCGGACAGGTCGATCTTCTCCAGCACCTCGCGACGGTAGGCGCGGTACCCGGCGGTGATGTCGTGGATGCCGACACCCAGCAGGAGCCGGGAGTAGGTGTTGGCGGTCTTCGACAGCACCAGCCGTCGAACCGGCCAGTTGCGCACCGTGCCGCCGGAGACATACCGCGAACCGATGGCCAGATCCGCCCCGGCGTCGACCGCATCGAGGAGCCGGTTCAGCTCCTCCGGTGCGTGACTGCCGTCGGCGTCCATCTCGACCAGGACCGAGTACCCGCGGCCCAGCCCCCACGCGAAGCCGGCCAGATAGGCCGCACCGAGGCCCGCTTTGCTGGTCCGATGCATCACGTGCACCCGATCCGGGTCGGCCAGGGCCAGCTCATCGGCCAACTGGCCGGTGCCGTCGGGACTGCCGTCGTCGACCACCAGGATGTGCACCTCGGGGCTGGCGTGGTGCACACGTCCGACGATCAGCGGCAGGTTCTCCCGCTCGTTGTAGGTGGGAATGATCACCAGAGTGCGCTGACTCGGGCGTTCACCGTCCTGGCGAGGGCTGGATTCCCCCTGCCGCTGCGCTCCGTCACCAGGGACTGTCATGTGGCTCCTTCATCGTCGCGGGCCTTCGCCGGTGCGACGCCTCAACATTCTTTGCACGAACCCTCCATTGTGCAGTATCGCGGCAACCAGTGCCCCAATACCAAGCGTGACCAGCGCCACCTGCAGGGCCGGCCCCCACTCGGTGGCCGGCGTCACATCTGACTTCAGCCTGATCTGGCTGTCCAGGTAGGCGGGCTGGAAGAACTCGGTGCGGGCCATCTCGCGCCCGTCCGGGGCGATCACCGCGCTGATGCCCGTGGTCCCGGCGACCACGAGGTAACGGTCGTGCTCGACGGCCCGCAGTTTGCCGAACGCCAACTGCTGGGCGCTCATGTTCTCGTCGAACGTCGCGTTGTTGGTGGGCACCGTCAGCACCTGGGCGCCATTGAGCACCGATTCCCGCGCAGCCCGGTCGAAGATGACCTCCCAGCAGGTGGTCACCCCGATCGGAACACCGGCCGCGTGCACGACGCCGTTGCCCTCACCAGGCACGAAGTAGCCGGCCCGGTCCGCATACGACGACAGGTGTTTGAAGAAACTGCGCCACGGCAGGTACTCGCCGAACGGCTGCACGATCTTCTTGTCGTGGCGCTCACCGGGACCGTGGTCAGGATCCCAGACGATCACGGTGTTGTTGGCCACCGGATTGTCCGGGGTGTAGCCGTCGGCCTTGACAACGGTGCCCACCAGGATCGGCGCGCCGATGGCATCGGCCGCCGCGGTGATCTGTGCGGCCGCGTCGGCGTTGGTCAGTGGATCGATGTCAGAGGCGTTCTCGGGCCAGACCACGAACATGGGCTGCGGAGCCCTTCCGGCGCGCACGTCGTCGGCCAGCCGCTGCGTCTGCTTCACGTGGTTGTCGAGCACCGCACGGCGCTGGGCGTTGAACTCCAGGCCGAGCCGGGGCACGTTGCCCTGCACGGCGGCCACGGTGACGGTCTGCTCATCCCCCGCGCCGGTGCCGGAGGAACGGACCTGGGGCCACAGCACGGCGGTGGCCAGCAGCACCACCGTGATGCTCAGACCCGGCAGCATGACCGCGGGCGCCGGGAAACCCGGCTTGTGTCCGTGATGCCACCACTGCACGATCTCCAGGACCAACAGCGTGGCGCTGAAGCCGACCAGCGCCACCGCGAACGACAACAGCGGCGCGCCACCCCATCGCGCGAGGGCCAGGAGCGGTCCGTTGGTCTGACCGAATCCGAGGACACCCCAAGGGAATCCGCCGAAGGGCACGGTCGATCTGAGCCACTCCTGGGTGCTCCACAGCGCGGCGAACCACAGCGGCCACCCGGGCAATCGCCTGACCGCAACCGCCGCCAGGCCGAAGATCCCGCAGAACAGTGCTTCCATGGCGGCCAGGGCCAGCCACGGCGCCGCCCCGACCAGTCCGCTGATCCATGGCAGCAACGGGACATAGAACGCCAGGCCGAACAGGAATCCGTATCCGAAGCCGCCGGCGCGGGTGGTGGAGCGAAGGGTCAGCACCCAGCCGATCAACGCCAGCCCGATGAACGCCGCCCACCACCAGCCGGTCGGCGGATAGCTCAGGCACAACGCGAGCCCGCCGCCGACCGATGCGCTCAACTGCGCCCACCGCACAGCCGCGGCCCGGCCGAATCGTGACGCCCAGGCAGCCACCACAGACCAGCGGTCGGGGGTGCCCGCCGCGGTCAGGCGATACCCACGCTCCTCGGGTTCCTCGTCGGGATCGATGTCGGCCACCGGATCGCCGGTGACGTCCTCGTCCAGTTCGTCGTAGGACTCGTCGTCGAGCTCGTCCAGCTCGGCGAGTTCGTCGTCCTCGATGGCCGGGATCACGTCGGTGGTCTCGTTGGGCCCCGGCCGCGGGCGGCCGAAACGCTCTCTGGGACGGTCACTGCCCATGGATGACGACACCCCGGTGAACGGTCTGACGGCAACGCGGCAGCTCCGCATCAGCGGTCAACCGCGGCAGTGCGGGCACCCGTGAGCGCGGATCCGTGGACCATCGCTGAACGGCGTTGGCCGGCGCGCTGACCTCCAGGTGGTCGGCCTCCCAGACCGCATAGCTGGCCGGGGCCCCAGGTGTGAGTGTCCCGCTGGCGCCGTCGCGCACCCCACCGGCGCGCCAGCCGCCGCGGGTGGCCGCAGCGAACGCGGCACGGGCCGAGATGGCACTGCCCGGGCTCCGGTGCAAGACCGCGGCGCGCACGGTCTGCCAGGGGTTCATGCTGGTGACCGGCGTATCGGAGCCGAAGGCGAGGGGCACGCCTTCGGATGCTAACAGCGCGAACGGGTTGAGCTGGTGAACTCGATCAAGCCCGAGACGTTGGGCGTACATACCCTCTGCGCCGCCCCACAGGGCGTCGAAGTTGGGCTGCATGCTGGCCATCACGCCCCAGGTCCCCAATTGGGCGGCTTGTTCGGGGGTGACCATCTCCAGATGCTCCAGACGGTGGCCGCAGCGGGCCACCGCCGGGCCGCCCAGCCGCTGTGCCGCGCTGGCGAATCCCTCGACGACAGCGGAGACGGCAGCGTCGCCGATCACATGGAACCCGGCGGCGATGCCGGCCTCGGTGCAGGCCTGCACATGCCTGGTGATGGCCTCGACGTCGAGATAGCAGTTGCCGCACGTATCGGGAGCGTCGTGGTAGGGCGCGTTCAGCCATGCGGTGTGCGAGCCGAGGGCACCGTCGACGAACAGGTCTCCGGCCAGGCCGCGGGCGCCGGTCTCGGCAATCAGGTGGCGGGCATGCTCGGCGTCACGGGCCGGCTCGCCCCAATAGCCGACGACCTCCACGCCGTGCTCCAGGGCGCGCAGCTCCTGCCAGTCGAGCAGACCGCCGATCTGCGGGCCGGCACATTCATGGACCGCGGCGATGCCCATCGCGGCGGCATGATCGAGCGCCGCGACGCGGGCGTCGTGCCGCTGCTGCGGGGTCAGCTGTTCACGCGCCGAAGCGCGCACCAGGTGATGTGCCTCGGCGGTCAGCGGGCGCTGCGGGTCGAACCCGGCGACCTCGGCCAGTGCGGGCACCAACCGGCGCAGTGCGGAAGTTGCAGCGGCCGAATGCACGTCCACCCGGGCCAGATAGGCGGGCCGATCCCCCAAGACCCCGTCGAGGTCCCCGGTGCTCGGGCCGGTGTGCTCCGGCCAGCCCGACTCGTCCCAGCCGTGTCCCCACACCGGCCCGTCCGGATGCCGGCGCGCGTACTCGTCCACCAGACGCAGGCAGTGTTGCAGTGAGGTGGCCGCACGGAGGTCCAGACCGTCCAGGTTGAGCCCGGTGGCGGTCAGGTGGACGTGACTGTCGACAAATGCGGGTGCGACGAAGCCGCCGGCCAGGTCGACGATCTCGGCTTCGGGAAACTGCGACCGGCCGACCTCGTCGGTACCGAGCCACGCCACTACGCCGTCGCGCACGGCGAATGCGGTCGCGTCGGGATAGCTGGGGCTGTGGATGCGCCCGTTGATCAGAAGTGTGGTCAAGCTGTTTCTGCTGGCTGTTAGGCCTTGGGAGGCAGGCGGTGTGGATCGACTTCGGTCACGTCGATGAACTCATTGACGTCGATTACTTCGCCGTCAATGTAGTCGCCCGCCCCGTGCCGATAACCGGCGGTACCGGTCGGTGCACCGAAACCGGCAGGCGCCGCGGCGATGAGCGGCATCCGCCGGACGACCAGCCCGGTGAGAACCGGTCGCGCGGCGGCTCGGGTGGTTGGCAGCAGCAACAGCGCGCCCACGATCGAGCTGGCCAGACCGGGAATCACCACCAGCACGGTGCCCAGCGCCACCAACACGCTGTCGGACACCGCGCCCTGGGGATCGGACAGCCCACCGGACAAGCCCGTGCGCAACCGGCGGATGTGCCGATTGAGCTGTGAACCTGCCAGCGCCAGCCCGATCACGAACGAGGCCAACAGCAACAGCACGGTGTAGCCGAACCCGATGGTCGCCACCAGGGCGACCATCACCGCCATCTCTACCAGGAGGTAGATCAGAAACAGCCGCTTTGCCATGTTCAGTACAACGTGGCTGATGCCCGTCAGGTTCCGCCGCGGTCCGTTTCAGTCCGCGGCCCGCAACTCCAGGCCGACATTGCGGTGCATGCCGCCCCTCAGCTTGCTGAACAGATTGAAGCCCTTACCCATCAGGCCGTAGCGCTTTCCGATGCCGTCGTAGATCTCGCCGTTGCGGGACTGCTCCAGCACCACGGCCTGCGCCTCGACCGGCTCGCTCTTGGGGTTGCCCCGCACATCGCAGATCGCCACCGTCACCCGCGGGGTGTTGCGGATCCGCTTGACCTTCCACGAATCGGCCTCGGTGATGACCAGCAGCCGGTCACCGGAGGGCACCGCCCAGATCGCGGTCGGCTTGGGCCTGCCGTCCTTGGTGAACGTGGTCAGCAGAACGTAGTTGGCCTTGGCGACATCGGCGAAGGTGGGAGCCATGGGTCAAATCTACTGCCCCGGGTCGCTGCGCTCCTGCCCACCGGAAATCAACTGTCTGCCTAGCCTTCCAGCTCACCTTCGGTTTCCAGCAGCACCTGCCGCAGCCCGTCGAGGGTCGCCTGCTCGGGCTCGGCCCACATCCCCCGGCCGGCGGCCTCCAGCAGCCGTTCTGCCATGCCGTGCAACGCCCACGGGTTGGATTCCGACATGAACTTGCGGTTCTCGTCGTCGAGCACGTATTCAGCCGAGAGCCGTTCGTACATCCAGTCGGCCATCACATGTGCGGTGGCGTCGTATCCGAACAGGTAGTCGACGGTGGCCGCCATCTCGAAGGCGCCCTTGTAGCCGTGCCTGCGCATCGCGGTGATCCAGCGCGGGTTCACCACCCGGGCCCGGAAGACACGGTTCGTCTCCTCCGACAGCGTGCGGGTGCGGACCGCGTCGGGGCGGGTGTTGTCGCCGATGTAAGCGGCCGGGGCCTGTCCGGTCAACGCCCGCACGGTGGCGACCATGCCGCCGTGGTACTGGAAATAGTCGTCGGAGTCGGCGATGTCATGTTCACGGGTGTCGGTGTTCTTGGCCGCCACCGCGATTCGCCGGTACGCCCGGTTCATGTCGTCACTGGCAGGTGCGCCATCCAGACCCCGCCCGTAGGCGAATCCGCCCCAGGCGGTGTACACCTCGGCCAGGTCGGCGTCGTCACGCCAGTTGCGGCTGTCGATCAGCTGCAACAGGCCCGCACCGTAGGTTCCCGGCTTGGAGCCGAAAATCCTCGTGGTGGACCGTCTTTGGTCACCGTGCTCGGCCAGGTCGGCCTGGGAGTGGGCGCGTACGTAATTGTCCTCGGCCGACTCGTCGAGGCCGGCCACCAGTGCCACCGCGTCATCGAGCATGGTGACCACGTGCGGGAAGGCATCGCGGAAGAACCCGGAGATCCGCACGGTGACGTCGATGCGCGGCCGGCCGAGCTCGGCGAGGCCGATCGGCTCCAGGTTCACCACCCGCCGCGAGGCGTCATCCCAGACCGGGCGCACACCCAGCAGGGCGAGCACTTCGGCGATGTCGTCACCGGCGGTACGCATGGCCGACGTGCCCCACACCGACAGGCCGACCGACTGCGGCCAGCGTCCGTAGTCGGTCCGGTAGCGGTCCAACAGTGAATCGGCCATCGCCACACCGGTTTCCCAGGCCAGCCGGGACGGAACCGCCTTGGGATCCACCGAGTAGAAGTTGCGCCCGGTGGGCAGCACGTTGACCAGGCCGCGCAGCGGCGATCCGGACGGCCCCGAGGCGATGAAGCCCCCGGCCAGGGCACGCAGCACCTGGTCGATCTCGCCGGCGGTGCCGGCCAGCCGGGGCACCACCTCGGAGGCGGCGAACCGCAGGATGCGGGCCACCTCGGGGTTGTCGGTGATCTTCTCGACGGCACCTGTGTCCCAACCGGATTCCTGCAACGCGGCCACCAGCTCGCGGGCACCGGCCTCGGCGGCGTCGACAGCCGCGCGGTCGTCACTGCCGTCCTCGATCAGGCCCAGCGCCTGGCGCAGCCCGGGCACGGTCTGCTCGCCACCGAACAGCTGCCGGGCCCGCAGGATTGCCAGCACCAGGTCGAGTTCGCCTGCGCCGGTGGGCTTCTGACCCAACACATGAAGGCCGTCGCGAATCTGGACATCCTTGATCTCGCACAGCCAGCCGTCGACGTGCAGCAGCATGTCGTCGAACGACTCCTCGTCGGGGCGATCCTCCAGGCCAAGATCGTGGTCCATCTTGGCGGCGCGCATCAGCGTCCAGATCTGCTGCCGGATCGCCGGCAGCTTGCCGGGATCCAGCGCCGAGACCGTGGAGTGCTCGTCGAGCAGCTGCTCGAGTTTGGCGATGTCGCCGTAGGTTTCGGCGCGCGCCATCGGTGGGATGAGGTGATCGATCAGGGTGGCGTGCGCCCGGCGCTTGGCCTGGGTGCCTTCCCCCGGATCGTTGACCAGGAACGGATAGATCAGCGGCAGGTCGCCGAGGGCGGCGTCGGTGCCGCAGGCCGCGCTCATGCCGAGCGTCTTGCCGGGCAGCCATTCCAGGTTGCCGTGCTTGCCGAGGTGCACCACCGCGTGTGCGCCGAACGAGCCGGGGAACGACGAGTCCAGCCAGCGGTACGCGGCCAGGTAGTGGTGGCTGGGCGGCAGGTCGGGGTCGTGATAGATGGCCACGGGGTTCTCCCCGAACCCGCGCGGCGGCTGCACGATCAGCACCACGTTGCCGGCCTGGATGGCCGCGATGACGATCTCGCCGTCGGGATCGCGGCTGCGGTCGACGAACAGCTCACCCGGCGGCGGACCCCAGTGCTCGACGACGGCGTCGGCCAGCTCGGCGGGCAGTGTGGCGAACCAGACCCGGTAGTCCTTGGCCGGAACCCGAAGCGGATTGGCGGCCAGCGCCTCGTCGGTCAGCCAGTCCGGGTCCTGCCCGCCGCGCTCGATCAGGGAGTGGATCAGTGCGTCGCCGTCGCCGGAGGCGACAATTGTGGCGAGGTCGCCGGATCCGCCGATCTTGGCGAGGTCGCTGGGGGCGGTGGCCTCACCGATGTCGTACCCCGCATCGCGCATGGCGCGCAGCAGCGCGACCGCGCTGGCCGGAGTGTCCAGGCCGACGGCGTTGCCGATGCGGGCATGCTTGGTGGGATAAGCCGAGAACACCACGGCCACCCGCTTTTCCGCAGCGGGGATGGCGCGCAACCGGGCGTGGCGGACCGCCAGGCCGGCCACCCGCGCGCAGCGCTCGGGGTCGGCCACGTAGGAGATCAGCCCTTCGGAGTCGATCTCCTTGAAGGAGAACGGCACCGTGATGATCCGGCCGTCGAACTCGGGAACGGCTACCTGGGTGGCGACGTCCAACGGCGACATCCCGTCGTCATTGTCGGACCACTGGTCGCGCGAACTGGTCAGGCAGAGCCCCTGCAGGATCGGAATATCCAGTGCGGCAAGGTGAGCGACGTTCCAGGAATCGTCGTTCCCTCCCGCGCCGACCGCTGCCGGGGTGGCACCTCCGGCCGCGAGCACGGTGGTGACCAGCGCGTCCGCGGTGCCCAGCAGCTCGAGAAGTTCAGGTTCGGCCGTGCGCAGGGATGCGCAGAACACCGGCAACGCGCGGCCGCCGGCCTGCTCGACGGCGTCGCACAGCGCCTCGACATAGGCGGTGTTCCCGGCCAGTTGCTGGGCGCGGTAGTACAGCACGGCGACGGTCGGACCCTCGGCACCCGTGACGGTGGCCGCCCGCTCCAGGACACCCCAACTCGGGGTGGCCACCGGAGCGGCGAAGCCGAACCCGGTCATCAGCAGCGTGTCGGACAGGAAGGAATGCAGATTCCCCAGGTTTTCCAGACCACCCTGCGCCAGATAGATGTGGGTTTGCAGGGCAGCCCCCTGCGGGGCGGTCGAGTGACCCATCAATTCGGCGTCAGGCGACTGCTCGCCGCTGACCACGACCGTCGGCAGGCCACTGGCCACCACGGTGTCGATGCCGTCCTGCCAGGCCCGGTAGCCGCCCAGGATCCGGATCACCGCGATGTCGGCACCGTCGAGCAGCTCCTCGAGTTCACCGGTGACCAGCCGCGACGGGTTCGCCCACCGGAACCCCGCTCCGCTGGCGCGCGCGGTGATCAGATCGGTGTCGGATGTCGACAGCAGAAGAATGGTGGGACGGGGCTGGGCGGGATCGGATGTCGGACTGGAGGTGACCACGCACCATTCGTACCGCACCGGCTACCTGAGCGGTGAGCGCGGTGCGGTACGGGTCAGAAGTGCGTCAGGGCCGGATCTCGCCGAACCGGTTGTGCCAGGTCTGGCGGTAGGGCCGTCCGGTGACGCCGACGAGCACCAGAATGAGCGCAGCGAATGCACCGAATGCAACCATGGGCTTCCCCTTCCTCGATCGTTATCAACCCGGTACCAGCGGTCCCGGGTATGCGTCCGACGGTACTTCGGATCACCGAGAAAGTCGTCAATGTGTAAGAGAGCGAACAGCTTTCCCGACCAGTGACGAATGTCACAATCGACCGGGGTGTCCGACTTCCCACCTGCTGCTTTCCATGAAGGGCCGGATGACCGACAGGTAGATCCCGGCGACGGCGAGAGGTGCCAGCAACGGCAGCCACCGCACCTGGGCAGGCACCGAAGCCGCCCCCAATCCGATGACGGTGAACCCGATCGCGGCCAGCACGGTGGCCCGCGTTGTCGTCACGACGCCGGGTGCGCCGACAGCATGCCGGATCACCAGATAGGCCGCTGCCGACAATCCCGACAGGGCCGCGTACAGCGGCGCCGGTTCCGACAAAGCCAGCGCGACCACGGTGGCGAGCACGGCGACGGTCGCTGCGGGGCGCACCGCCACTGCGCCCAACACCGCGACTGCCCCGACCGCGGCGGCCAGCAGTGCGGGTCCGTCGGCGGGAGCGGCCGATGACGCCACCATCAACAGCCCGAACGCGGTCGAGAAGATCCGGGGCGCGGGTTGGGCCGTCACGCTCGACTCCGGTGCCGATCGGGGATCAGCCGCATCGCGTCAGCCAGCCCGGTATCGGGGCGCCACCGCACCACGTCGATCCCGACGGTCCCGAGGTCGCGGTACATCGTGGAGCGTCCCAGCGCCCACATGCGCGCGATCAGCGGATCCAGCTCGCCGATGAACGGAGCGCCGTCGAGCACGTCGACGGCCACCACCGGATGTCCCCGTTTGCACAGCTCGATCAACGCCAAGGCGAACTCGGTGTTCAACAGTGTCGAGAACGCCACCACGACCGCGCCCGGCGGAACCGCCGCCCGGGGCGCCAAAGTGCCGGTGACACTCTCGGTTCCACCGCCGGCCGCCAGCACCGCATCGAGCACGCGGTAGAACTGCCGTCGTCCGATGTCGACACCGAGCCAACGCGGCTGTCGGCCACCGAGCGCGACGACACCCGCGCGGTCGGAGTTGCGTAGCGCACTCTGCACCACCTGGGCGGCGCCCCTCGCAATGCGTTCTCCAGCCTCGGTGGCCGGACCGGGCGCTTGATCGTGCGTGTCGATCAGCACCACCACGTCGGCGCCACGATCGGTCAACCGCTCCGTGACGTGCAGGCGACCGCGCCGGGCGCTCACCGGCCAGTTCACGGTGCGGAGGTGGTCGCCCGGCACATAGGGACGCACGTCGGCGTACTCCACCCCCGGCCCGGTGTGCCGGGTCAGGTGCGCGCCGAGCCGGTCGGGCAGTTCGGTGTACGGGATCGCCGTGTCTTGAGGGGCGGCGAGCGGGAAGACATAGAACTGCGCGGCATCGAAGACGCCGTAGCCCGCGCGTAGTCCGCCGGGTGCCAGGACGTCGACTCGAGCCCGCGCCGGATACCGGCCCCAGCGCTGCGCCACACCCGACACGGTCGCGTGCAGGCGGGTGCGGCCCGCGTCGGCAACGTCGAGTTTCAGCCCCTCGACGGTGTCCACGGTGAGCAGGCAATCGGTTCCGGCACCGTCGACGGTCGCGGTGAGCGTGATCTGGGTGGTCTCCCCTTCGAAGCAGCGCACCGTGTGGGGTTCGCAGCTGACCCGCACGTTCGCCACCGGCCGCTGCCAGTGGACCGAGCACAGCACGCCGAGCAGCGGCGCCACGAACACGATGAGCTGCCACCGTGCACCGATCGCCGCGGCCGCCAGCGCCACGGCCACCACGGTGGCCAGCGCCCTCGTCAATGAGGATGGGCGCCAATGATATTGGACTTCGTAGCCACTCATGACGGTCACGCCTGGGTGGCTCGCGGGACCGGTAGGCGGCGCAACAGTTCGGCCATGACGTCGGATCCGTGGATGCTGCGCACCCACATCTCGGGCCGCAGACTGATGCGGTGCGCCATGGCCGCGACGGCCAGGGTCTTGACATCCTCGGGGATGACGTAGTCGCGCCCGAGAAGCACTGCCCGGGCTCGGGCCAGCTGCACCAGATCCAGTTCGGCGCGCGGGCTGGCACCCACCGCGACCTGAGGATGGTGGCGGGTCGCGGCCGCCAGTGCGACGACGTAGTGCAGCACGTCATCATGCACCGTGACCTGTTCGACGGCTTCGCGCATCGCCAGAAACTGCGACCGGTCGACGACCTGGTGCACCACCACCGCGGCCGATCCCCGATCCAGCCGGCGGCGCAGCATCGCGGTCTCGTCCTGTTCGGACAGGTATCTGAGCTCAAGGCGCACGGCGAAACGGTCCAGTTGGGCTTCGGGCAGCGGGTAGGTGCCCTCGTATTCGATCGGATTGTCGGTGGCCAGCACGATGAACGGGGCGGGCAGCGGATGGGTCTGACCGTCGATGCTGACCTGTTGTTCGGCCATCGCTTCCAGCAGTGCGGCCTGGGTCTTGGGTGGCGTGCGGTTGATCTCGTCGGCCAGCAGCAGGTTGGTGAAGATCGGTCCGGGCCGGAATTCGAAACGGCCCGACTGCATGTCGTACACGGTCGAACCGAGCAGATCGGCGGGCAGCAGGTCCGGGGTGAATTGCACGCGGGTGAATTTCAACCCGAGGGCCGCCGCGAACGATCGTGCGATCAGCGTCTTCCCCAGTCCGGGAAGGTCTTCGATCAGCACGTGCCCGCGGGCCAGCAGGGTGGTGAGGATGAGGGTCAGCGCGTCCCGCTTGCCGACCACGGCCCGTTCGATCTCGTCGAGCACGACCTGCGCTGTGGCGGCCGCCGACGCCAACTCCGACACGTGGCCGGTCATAGCCGCTCCAATCGTTGCAGGATCTCCGCGAGCACCTCGCGGCCCGGGCCGGGCTCGTCGGCCCGCTCGGCACTCACGTTGTTCGGATCCACCCACTGCCACAGCTGCGGGCCGAACAACATGCGGCCGGTCGCGGCGAATGCGGCCGGATCACCGGTCTGCCGATGGCCGGTGGCTGCCGAGAACTCCCTGGCCAACCGGGGACGTAGATGCCGGTCCCACTCCCGCCGGGTGGAGTCGGCCCGCCGCACCAGGGTCCCGGTTTGAGTCATCCACTGCGCCAACAACTCCGCGGCGTCGTCCGAGTCCACCGCTGGTTGCTGCCGATCCTCCCGCAGCATCCAACGCATCGATCCCAACACGATGGCCGCCGCCACGCCCGCAACCCAGCCCACCATCGCGCGGTCGGGCACCACCAGCGCGGCATATCCCTGCACCACGAGGATCACCAGAAATCCCACCAGGGCGGTTGCTTTCACGACACACCCCGGAGTTCAGCGAGAACGTCCTGCAACGCGGCCACGGCGCTGTCGCGGTGGACCTCGGTCATCACATGGGGGCTGAAGCGCGCCTCGGTGAACAACTGCACCAATTCCGTTGCACCCGAGGTAGATACCGCGTGATGGTCCACCGCGCGAGCCAGCACCTCCGACGGGGTGTCCGATTCGAGCGGGACCGCACCCGGGGCATGCGCGAGTCCGCGTTCCATCGCCGCGTAGCAGGCGATGATCGCAGCCCTGGGGTCCCGGCCGGCATCTCCCATTTCGGCCAACCCGAGTTCTGCTGCCCGCACGAGGGTTTGGGGTCCGGTCCGCTGTGGCGGCTCGCTTCCTGCATCGACGCGGATGGCCGGCTGCCTGCGTTTGACCTGGGCGATGGCCCCGACTGCGAGTATCAGCAGCAGGACCAACGTCGTAGCGACGAAATACGGCAGGAGCCGGTCGTCGACGCCGAACGAGTCGGGCGGTTCGGGCTCGACCGCGCCAGGCGGCGGGCGGGCCGGCGACGGCTTCGCTGCCGGCGGTTGGCTCGTCTGCACACCCAGCCGCGAGATCACCACGATGACCACCAGCCACCCGAGCAGTACGCCGAGCGCGATCAACACCCATTTCGCGCGTAGCTCCCCCGGCACCCCGCGCCGGGCGGTCGGCCGGTACTCCGCGCTGCTCGGTACGGACGGGCGGCGGGTCAGCACCGCGAACGCGAGCACCGCCAGCGCCACCGCCACCAGCGCGACGACGGCGATCAGGCTCAGAGTGGGATCGGTCGGCGCCCGTCGGGGTGCGGGCCGGGCCCCGGGCAGGTAGCCGCGCAGTGCCAGGACAGTTGTCACCAGCAGCGCGAGCACAATCGCCACGCGCCGTGTCGGCTTGTCGATACCGGACATCGCCCGATCAATCGTCGCACGTCACGTGGCCGGCGAGACGAGAATCCAAGGTTTCTAGAATGAACCCCGTGGCCCGAACCCGCGACCAG
This sequence comes from Mycobacterium sp. NPDC004974, assembly GCF_053600815.1. Classification (NCBI taxonomy): domain Bacteria; kingdom Bacillati; phylum Actinomycetota; class Actinomycetes; order Mycobacteriales; family Mycobacteriaceae; genus Mycobacterium; species Mycobacterium sp. NPDC004974. The sequence goes on from NZ_JBSGAQ010000005.1 coordinate 131,290, forward strand.
GACGCCTGCCCCGGCGCATTGACGGTGCACCAGGCCGCCGACGGCGCCCTGGTGCGGATCCGGCTACCCGGCGGGATGATCACCTCGGCCCAGTTGACGGCACTGGCCGAGGCGGCCGAGCAGTTCGGTTCTCCCGCAATGGAGCTGACCTCTCGCGGCAACATCCAGATCCGGGCGGTGACGGATACCGACGCAACCGCCACGGTGCTGGCCGACGCCGGGTTGCTGCCGTCACCGACACATGAGCGGGCCCGCAACATCGTGGCCTCGCCGTTGTCCGGACGCTCTGGCGGCGTCATCGACATCCGCCCCAAGGTGTCCGACCTCGACCGCGCCATCCAGGCCGACCCGGCTCTGGCCGGGTTGCCCGGCAGGTTCTGGTTCAGCCTGGACGACGGCCGCGGCGACGTGTCCGGGATCGACGCCGACGCCGGTGTACACGCCCGCGATGACGGCACCTGCGCGTTGCTGCTGGCCGGGCGCGACACCGGGGTGCGACTGGATACCGGCGATGCGGTCGCCACCTTGATCGAGGTGGCCAGACGGTTCGTAGAGATCCGCGGAAAGGCCTGGCGGATAACCGAACTCGATGATCATTCGGCACTGTTGGACGGTCTGACCGCCGACGCTCCGGCCGGCGCCACCTGGCCGCCGACGATGACACCGCCGGTCGGCTGGATAGAACAGCGGGACGCCCGGGTGGCGGTGGGGGCCGCCGTGCCGCTGGGGGTCCTGCAGGCTCGGGTCGCCCACTTCCTGGCCGCGATCGAGGCCCCACTGGTGATCACCCCGTGGCGTTCGGTGCTGGTGTGCGACGTCCCCGAGGGCGTCGCGGACGCCTCCCTGCGTGTGCTGGCACCACTGGGACTGGTGTTCGACGCCAATTCGCCGTGGCTGCGGATCAGCGCCTGCACCGGCCGTCCCGGATGCGCCAAGTCCGCCGCCGATGTGCGTGCCGACGCCGCCGAGGCGGTCGACACGCCCGCGGAGACGCACCGGCATTTCGTGGGCTGCGATCGGGCCTGCGGCAGCCCGCCCGTCGGAGAGGTCCTGATCGCCGCCGAGGACGGATACCGGCTGCGTATCCCGCCCCCGTAGGGTGTTCGCGTGCTCGACTACATCCGTGACGCCGCCGAGATCTACCGGCAGTCGTTCGCGACGATCCGCGCCGAGGCGAACCTGTCTCGCTTCCCCGACGATGTGTCGCGGGTGGTGGTCAGGCTGATCCATACCTGCGGCCAGGTGGATGTCGCCGATCATGTCTCCTACACCGACGACGTCGTGACCAGGGCGCATGCCGCACTCGTCGCGGGCGCCCCGGTGCTGTGCGACTCGTCGATGGTCGCGGCCGGGATCACCCGCTCGCGACTGCCCGCCGACAACGAGGTCGTCTCGTTGGTGGCCGATCCGCGGGCCCCGGAGTTGGCCGCGAAGTTGGGATTCACCCGCTCGGCGGCCGCGGTCGATCTGTGGGCCGACCGCCTCGGCGGCGCGGTGGTCGCGATCGGCAACGCGCCGACGGCGCTGTTCCGGCTGCTGGAACTGCTCGACGAGGGCGCGCCCGTCCCGGCCGCGGTGTTGGGCGGCCCGGTCGGGTTCGTCGGCTCGGCGCAGTCCAAAGACGAACTGATCGAACGCCCGCGTGGCATGTCCTATCTGGTGGTGACGGGCCGGCGCGGTGGCAGCGCCATGGCCGCGGCCGCCGTCAATTCGATTGCGAGTGAGCGCGAGTGAGCACCGAGACGTCCAAACGCGGAACCCTTTATGGCGTCGGGCTGGGCCCGGGCGATCCCGAGCTCGTGACGGTCAAGGCGGCCCGGCTGATCGGTGCGGCTGACGTGGTGGCGTATCACAGCGCCAAGCACGGCCACAGCATCGCCAGGGGCATCGCCGAGCCCTATCTTCGAGACGGCCAGCTCGAGGAGCACCTGGTCTACCCCGTCACCACGGAAACCACCGAGCATCCCGGCGGCTACGTCGGTGCGATGGAAGATTTCTACGCCACCGCCGCCGACCGGATCGCCATCCATCTGGAGGCCGGCCGCGACGTGGCCCTGCTGGCCGAGGGCGATCCGCTGTTCTACAGCTCCTACATGCACATGCACACCCGGCTCACCGAGCGGTTCGACGCCGTCATCGTTCCCGGCGTCACCTCGGTGAGCGCGGCCTCGGCCGCTACCGGCACCCCGCTGGTGCAGGGCGACGACGTGCTGACGATCCTGCCGGGCACCCTGCCCACAGCGGAGCTGGAACGCCGCCTGGCCGACACCGACGCCGCCGTCGTACTCAAGCTGGGCCGGTCCTACACCCGGGTGCGTGACGCCCTCGAGGCGACCGGACGGCTGGATGAGGCGTACTACGTCGAGCGGGCCAGCACGGACCGGCAGCGGGTGTCACCGGCCCGCGAGGTGGGCGGCAAGGGCAGCGCGGATGCCAAGGTGCCGTACTTCTCACTGGCGATGGTTCCCGGCCGGTCCCGGTCCACCGCACCACAGGGCAGCGTCGTGGTCGTGGGCCTCGGGCCGGGCGACTCGGACTGGATGACCCCGCAGAGCCGCCGCGAACTCTCCGCCGCCACGGATCTGATCGGCTACGGACCGTATCTCGATCGCGTCGGGGCCCGCGCCGGGCAGCACCACCACCCCAGCGACAACACAGACGAGCCGGCCCGCGCGCAGCTGGCCTGCAAGCTGGCCCAGGAAGGCCGGACAGTCGCCGTCGTGTCCTCCGGTGATCCTGGGGTGTTCGCGATGGCCACGGCGGTGCTCGAAGAGGCCAAGCAGTGGCCCGGCGTCGAGGTCCGGGTGATTCCGGCGATGACGGCGGCGCAGGCGGTCGCCAGCCGGGTGGGCGCCCCGCTCGGCCACGACTACGCGGTGATCTCTCTGTCCGACCGGCTCAAGCCGTGGGATGTGATCGCGGCGCGTCTCACCGCCGCGGCCAAGGCCGATCTGGCGCTGGCCATCTACAACCCGGCCTCCAAGACCCGGACCTGGCAGGTGGGCGCCATGCGCGAACTGCTGTTGGAGTACCGCGATCCGAGCACCCCGGTGATCGTCGCGCGTGCGGTCTCCGGTGCGCAGCCCGGCCCTGGTGAGCGGGTGACCGTGGTGCGACTGGCTGATCTGGACCCGGCCCAGGTGGACATGCGCACCATGCTGATCATCGGCTCGTCGCAGACGCAGTGGTACACCGGTTCGGCCGCCGGCGACACCACCGAGGACCGGGTGTTCACCCCCCGCCACTACCCCGGCTGAACCAACAGACTGACTCGCGTCGAGTTTCATTGACTGCTGTCAGAATGATCGATAGTGTCCGGCGTCACACCCGTTGAAAATGGGAGGGCCGGCCAGCATGCCGACGGCACCACAGGGCGCACCCGCACGGTCCCCGGTCGACCGACGTCAACCGCAACGCAGTGATCAGCGGCGCACCGCGATTCTGGCGGCGCTCAACGAGCACCTGCAGAAGACCGGCTTCGACGCGCTGAACATCGCCGAGGTGGCGCGGCAGGCCGGGGTGGGCCGTTCGGCGTTCTACTTCTATTTCGAGAACAAGGCGGCGGCCGTCGCAGCTCTGGTCGAGCCGATGTACGACGCATTGTTCGCCGCCAACAACATCCTGGCCGACACCACCCGGCCACCCCGCGACCGTGTGCACGACACCATCGAGGCGGTACTACGGACCGCCGAGGATCACCGCTATCTGGTGCAGGCCATGTTGGAGGCCCGCGGGTCCAGCGGCGCCGTGCGCGATCTGTGGGACGGCGCGCGAGAGTCCTTCGTCCCCACTGTCTCGACGGTGATCGCCGCCGAGCGAACCGCAGGCCGCGCCCCCGACGGTGCCGACCCGGTGGTGCTCGCGAGCCTGCTCATGGAATTCAACGATCGCTTGCTGGAACGGTTCATCCTGGGTGGACCGCTGTCGCGACAACAACTATTGGAAGGCGCGGAGGCAATGTGGATGGGTTCGATCTACGGGACAGTGCAATGACCGCCGCAGGGTCGATCCCCAAGTCCATACCGGGCAAGCCCGCCGAGGTGACCGCCGCATGGCTGTCGCAGGTCCTTGGCGCCGAGGTGGATTCGGTGCAGACCGCGCCGATCGGCACGGGCCAGACCGGTGCCACCTACCGCGTCACCGTCACTTACCGCGACGACGCCGGCCTGCCGGGCACGTTCGCGGTCAAGCTGCCATCGCAGGACGACACCGTGCGTGACCGCGTCACCATCGGCTACCGCTCAGAGCACGCCTTCTACACCAATGTGGCCGACCACGTGCAAATTCCGGTCCCCCGCTGCCATCACTGTGAAATCGCCGGTGAGGGAGCAGATTTCGTCTTGCTCCTGGCGGACATGGCGCCGGCCGAACAAGGCGATCAGATCGCCGGGTGCACACCGGCCGAGGCCACCCTGGCGGTCCGGGCGCTCGCCGATCTACACGGGCCGACCTGGGCCGACCCACGGTGGGCGAACTTCCCCGGTATCGCGATGCCCAAGCCGGAACCGGACTCCGCCAAGGGATTCGGCGACGTCGCCAAGATGGCAGCCGATATCACCCTGGACAAGATCGGCGCGCGCCTGGATACCGAGGACCAGGACACCATGCGCACGGCCATGTCAGTCGTCACCCCGTGGCTGCTGGCCGAACCGGACCGGTTCGCCGTTCTGCACGGCGACTACCGCCTGGACAACATGCTGTTCGACCCGGACCGCACCCGGATCACCGTGGTGGACTGGCAGACTCTCGGCTCAGGCCTGCCCGCGCGCGACCTGTCGTACTTCACCGCGACCAGCCTGGATCCGACTGTCCGCGCCGCCGCCGAAGCCGGGCTGGTCACTGCCTATCATGACCGACTGCTGTCGCACGGCGTCACCGGATACGATCGCGAAACCTGTTGGCAGGATTACCGTTTGGGCATGCTGCAGGCGCCGCTGATCACGGTGCTCGGCACCGCTTTCGCCAGCTCCACCGAGCGCGGCGACGACATGATGGTGGTGATGGCGCAGCGGGGCTGCCGGGCGATCCGGGAACTCGGAACACTCGATCTGATCAGCGCCTGACCGGCGGTCCCGTGACGCGGGTGCCCGGGGTGACGCGGGCGATCCCCCGCACGATCCGCGGCATCCGCCGCGCCATCACCGCCATGGCGTGATCCGACCGGCGCATCGTAGGCCCGGGCCCCGGCGTCGGCACCGATGCCAGTTCCGCCTCGGGTGTTCCCGCCCGCGCGCCGTGGCGATCCACCGCGAGGAGCCGCCAGGTACCCGGCACTCCACGCAACTCGACGTCGCCGCGGTCCTCGAAGCCGGTTCCCGAGCCCACCACCAGATCGCGAACGGTGCTGGACACCAGGATTTCCCCCGCACCGGCCAGGCCGAGGATGCGCGCCGCGATATGGACCGCTATTCCCCCGATATCGCCGTCCATCAGTTCACATTCGCCAGTGTGGATCCCGGCCCGGATCTCGATGCCCAAGCTCTCGGTTTGATCACGCAGGGCCTCCGCGCAGCGAATCGCCTGGGTCGGCCCGTCGAAGGTGGCCAGGTGTCCGTCTCCGGTGCTCTTCACCACGACGCCGCCGAACCGCCCGGTCAGGTCTGCGGTGATCTCCCCCATCCGATGGAGCACCGCACGCCACCGCTCGTCTCCGGTGGCCGCGGCGTGCTGCGTGGAGGCGACCATGTCAGTGAACAGCACCGTGCGCAGGGCCCGGTGGGACTGCGACGGTGCGGCATGGCTGCCGGTGAGGAATTCCTCGATCTCGCTGGTGATCTCGTCGGGATTGGCGATCCAGGGTGCGTGGTCGGTGCCGTCGACCTCGAGCAGCTGCGCACCCGGGATGTGGTCGGCGAGATACCGCCCGCCCTGGATCGGAACCAGGTCTCCGGTGGCATGGATGATGAGGGTCGGCGCCGTGATGGTCGACAGAATGGGTCGCGCGTCGATCCGGAACAGAGCTTCGAGGGTGGCCCGGGCCATTCCGGGACTGGCGCTCATTCTCTCGAACATCCCGAGTTGGCGCACCGACCCGGCCGCCGGGAACAAACGCTTGAGTGCGGCACCGGTGCCCCACACCGAGCCGCTGGCCCGGCCGAACTCCTGGAACTGCGCGACCTGCTCGGTCGACGGTGTGTAGCGCTGGCCGATCTCGGCCAGGATCCGCGCTTGCAGCTCGGCCGGGTCACGGTCGAAGTCAGCCCACTCGGTGATGCCGAAGTACGCGAACGTGCCGCTCAGGATCAATGCCCTCGTGCGTTCGGGCCGGGTCGCCGCGAACAACATCGCGGCGGGTCCGCCCTCGCTCAACCCGAACAGAACGGCACGCCCGAATCCTGCGGCATCCATCACGGCCTCGAGCTCGGCCGCCCGTTCCTCGAGCGTGCGCACCTGGGGCACCGGATCCGACAACCCGACCCCGGCCTTGTCGAACAGCAGGACGCGGCAGAACGTCGAAAGTCGCTCCATGAAGGCCTCGAACTCGGGCATGGTCCAGAAGACTTCGAGGTGGCTGACGAATGACCCGGCGTAGACGAGCTCGACGGGTCCGTCGCCGAATACCTGGTAGGCGAGACTCAGACCGCCGCACGGTGCGTATGACGTCTCCGCCACGGTGTGGAGCCTACTGCTGCCGGGGGTTTCAGCCTGCGGTTTCGGCCCGAACCCAATCCGCCGCCTCCTCAACCGTGGCCACCGTGTGTACTCCGGGCGGCAGCGGCGGACGGTCCACCATCACCACCGGCACGCCCGCAGCTTCGGCGGCCCGCAGCTTGGGTTCGGTCATCGCACCACCACTGTTCTTGGTCACCAACGCGTCGATGCGGTGCTCGCGCAGCAGGGCCAGCTCCCCGTCGTAGTCGTACGGGCCGCGCGACAGCAGCAGTTGGTGATCGGCAGGCAGGGTGTCGGGATCCGGCGGAGTGACGGCCCGGATCAAGAACCAGGCGTCGACGTCTTTGAAGACCCGGGTGCCGGACCGCCCGGTGGTGAGAAAGACCCGCGAATAACCGTTCCCCGCCACGGCTTCGGCCGCCTCCCGGTCGGATGCCACCATGATCGCGGCGCCCGGCGCCCAGGCCGGCCGGGCCAGCACCAGATGCGGCACGCCGAGCTCAGCGCACACCCGGGCTGCGTGCTCGGTGATGGTGGCGGCGAAGGGGTGGGTGGCGTCAACGACCGCGTCGACCCGCTCATCGACCAGCCATTGCCTCATCCCCTCCACGCCGCCGAACCCCCCGATGCGCACGGGACCGACGGGCAGCGCCGGGTCCGGTACCCGCCCGGCCAGCGAGCTGATCACGTCGACCTGCGGGTGTAGAGCCGCGGCCAGGGCGCGGGCCTCACCCGTGCCACCGAGCAGCAGGAGCTTCATCAGTGGGTGGCCCCGCGACGGCGGCCTGAGGAGTACAGGTAGCTGTCGGAGAATCCCTCGGCGGCGAGCACATCGCCGACCACGATGACCGCGGTCTTGGTAACCGCGGCGGCATGCATCTTCTCGGCGATGTCGGCGAGCGTGCCACGCAACACGATCTCCTGCGGCCAGCTGGCGAATGCCACGACGGCACAGGGGGTTTCGGGGCGGTATCCGCCGTCGATGAGCTGCGGGACGATGTTGTCGATCTGGGCCGCGGCCAGGTGCAGCACCAGCGTCGCCCCGGGGGCCGACAGCGTACGCAGGTCCTCGCCGTCCGGCATCGCCGTGGACAGCGTCGCCACCCGGGACAAGGTGACGGTCTGAGCGACGCCGGGGACGGTCAGCTCGCGGCCCAGTGCGGCGGCCACCGCGGCGAATGCCGGTACACCGGGCACGATCTCGTAGCCGATCCCCAGTTCATCGAGCCGACGGCACTGCTCGGCGAGCGCACTGTAGATCGACGGATCACCGGAATGCAGCCGTGCCACATCGACACCCGCACGATCCGCGGCGACCAACTGGTCGATGATCTGGTCGAGGTTCAGCGGCCCGGTGTCGACGACCCTGGCGTCGGGGGGACACAGTGCCAACAGGTCTTCGGGCATGATCGACCCGGCGTACAGACACACCGGGCAGCTGCCGAGCAGTCGCGCACCGCGCACGGTGATGAGGTCGGCCGCACCCGGGCCCGCCCCGATGAAGTACACCGTCATCGCTTGACCACCGCCCACTGGGTCACCGGCAGCGCCGGCCGCCAACCGGTGAATCCGCCGATCGCACCACCCTGGTAGTGCTGATAACGCCGCAACTCGCCGCCTTCCTTCGAATACCATTGTGCTACAACGACTTCTGATTCCAACGTCACCGCGTTGACCACCAGCCGCCCACCTGAGGGCAGGCGATCGAAGCAGGCCTGCAGCAATCCGGGCTGGGTGACGCCACCGCCGACGAAGATCACCGCGGGCTCGGGCGCACCGTCAAGGGACTCGGGAGCGCCGCCGCGGACGTCCACCCGGACCCCGAAAGCCGCGACGTTGCTCAAGATCCGCGCGCGTCGCTGCTCGTCGCGTTCGAATGCCACCGCGGCGCAACCCGGTACGCTGCGCGACCATTCGATCGCGATACTGCCCGACCCCGAGCCGACATCCCACAACAACTCGCCGGGCCGTGGCCCCAGTGCCGCCAGCGTGACCGCCCGGATGGACTGCTTGGTGAGCTGCCCGTCGTGGGCGAACGCCTCGTCGGGCAGCGCCTGGGCCCGGCGCTCGTCGGGACGGTAGGCCACCGCCACCACGTTGAGGTCGTCTATATCGACCGGGGCGGCCGCCGCCCAGTCCCGGGCGGTGCCGTCGTGGCGGCGCTCCCCCGGCCCGCCCAGCTGCTGCAGCACGGTCAATTCCGAATCGCCGCGGCCGGATTCGTTCAGCAGCCGCGCCAGCGTGGCCGGGGTCTGCGCATCGCGAGACAGCACGATCGCGCGCCCGCCACGGCGCACCGCGGTATGCGGCGCGGCGGTCACCAGGCTGATCACCTCGGTGTCGGGCACCGTCCAGCCCATCCGCGCGCAGGCCAGCGTCACGCTCGACACATGGGGCAGCACCCGCACCCGGTGCGCGCCGAACAACCGGATCAGCGTCGCGCCGATGCCGTGCAACAGCGGATCGCCGCTCGCCACCACGTGCACATCGCCGTCGGCGAAAAGCGTCGGCAGGGCCGGCAGCATCGGCGACGGCCAATCTCGGCGGTCCGACGTCACGCTGTCGTCGAGCAGTTCCAGTTGCCGCGGCGAGCCGTACACCACGGTGGCACGCGCCAACTCGTCACGCGAGGCTTGCGACAACCCCGCCATCCCGTCGGCCCCGATGCCGACCACGGTGATCGTCCCTGTCACCGGGGCATCTTTCGCCAGATCGGCCGCGGCACGAATCTCGTCACGAAGATCATGGGGCGGATCACCCACGGCACCCAGACCGCACGCTTACCGCGGGCCAGCGCCTTGGCCGTAGCCTCGGCCACCTGAGCCGGTGTGCTGGAGAACGGCGCCGGTTCCATGCCCTCGGTCATCCGGCCGATCACGAACCCGGGCCGGACGATCAGCAGTTGCACACCGGTCCCGTGCAGGGCGTCGGTCAGGCCGGAGGCGAACGAGTCGAGGCCGGCCTTGGCCGAACCGTAGACGTAGTTGGCGCGGCGGGCCCGGGCTCCGGCGATCGAGGAGAACACCACCAGCCGGCCCCGGCCCGCTGCGCGCAGACGCTGCGCCAGCACCGTGAGCAAGCTGACCTGGGCCACGTAGTCGGTGTGCACGACGGCCACGGCGTGGGCCGGATCGGCCTCGGCCCGATCCTGATCCCCCAGCACCCCGAATGCCAGCACTGCCGTGTCGATCCGCCCGTGGGCGGTTTCGATCGCCTCGACCACGCGGGTGTGGCCGGCGACGTCGTCGGCATCGAACTCGCAGGTGTGCACCGCGGCGGCACCGGCCGCCCGCACCGCGGCGACCTGCTCGTCGAGTTGATCGGCACGGCGTGCGGCCAGCACGACGACCGCCCCGGCCGCGAGCCGAACCGCGAGTTCGATCCCGATCTCGCTGCGGCCCCCGAAAATCACCACGACACGGGGATCCGTGCCAGCCGTGTCATCCATGGCAGCGATTATGTCCTGCGCTAGCGTGGACCCCGATGGCTACATCTCGTGGCAAGGCAACCACCAAGCTCACCAGCGAGGCGCTGGCGTTTCTCACCGAACGCCACCTGGCGATGCTCACGACGTTGCGCTCGGACAATTCCCCGCACGTCGTGGCGGTCGGTTTCACCTTCGATCCCAAGACGCACATCGCGCGGGTCATCACCAACGGCGGCTCGCAGAAGGCGGTGAACGCGCACGAGCGCGGGATCGCTGTGCTCAGCCAGGTCGACGGCGCCCGCTGGTTGTCGTTGGAGGGCAAGTCCACGGTGAGCAGCGAGCCGGACGCCGTCCGTGACGCCGAGCTGCGTTACGCCCAGCGCTACCGCACCCCGCGGCTGAACCCCCGTCGCGTGGTGATCGAGGTACGAATCGAGCGCGTGCTGGGCTCCTCGGAGCTGCTGGACCGCAGCGAGGCCTAAATTCCGGGGTCGGCGGCCCGGCCCCGCTTCACGTGCGTAGCGCAGTGGCGGGAAAACGAGTCCAAAACCGCCACCACGCTACGAACGCGGCAGAGCGGCGGGCCTTAGTTCACCGGCACTACGACGAGATCGTGTGGCTGGTTGTTGACCGACAACGCGCCGTCCTCGGTGACGACGACGATGTCCTCGATGCGGGCGCCCCACTGCCCCGGGAAATACACGCCAGGTTCCACGCTGAATGCCATCCCGGCCTCCAGCGGCAGGTCGTTGCCGGCCACGATGTAGGGCTCCTCGTGGACCGACAGCCCGATGCCGTGCCCGGTGCGGTGTACGAATGCCTCGGCCAGCCCTTCGGCCGCCAGCACGTCGCGGGCGGCCGCATCGATCTGCTCGGCGGTCACGCCGGGGCGCACGGCCGCGACGGCCGCCTGCTGGGCGCGCTGCAACACCGCGTAGCGCCGCGCCACCTCGGGATCCGGTTCGCCGATGCTGTAGGTGCGGGTCGAGTCGGAGTTGTAGCCGGGCTCGTACGGCCCGCCGATGTCGACCACGACGATGTCACCGGCGCTCAGCTCACGCTCTGAGCATTCATGGTGCGGGTCGGCACCGTTGGGACCGGAGCCGACAATGATGAACGCCACCTCTGAGTGTCCTTCGGCGACAATAGCTTCGGCGATGTCAGCGGCCACGTCGGCTTCGGTGCGGCCGGGCACCAGGAACTCGGGCACCCGGGAGTGCACCCGGTCGATCGCCGCTCCGGCCTTACGCAGCGCGTCGATCTCGGCGGGATCCTTGATCATCCGAAGGCGCCGGAGTACATCGGTGGCCAGTACCGGGACCACACCGAGCAGGTCGGCGAGCGGCAAGAGGTGCAGGGCGGGCATGGAATCCGTCACCGCGACGGCACTCCCCGGCCCGCCGAGGGCGTCGGCGACCATCTGGTACGGGTTCTGCCCGTCCACCCAATCACGCACCGCCACACCGAGTTCGGTGACCGCCGACTCACGCAACGCGGCCAGTTCCAGGCGCGGCACCACGATGGTCGGGTCCCCGGTGGCGGGCAGCACCAGCGCGGTGAGCCGTTCGAAGGTCTGCGCGCGTGAGCCGACCAGGTACCGCAGGTCATAGCCGGGGGTGATGACCAGTCCGGCCAGACCGGCTTCTGCTGCAGCTGATGCTGCCGCGGAAAGGCGGTGGGCGTACACATCGGTGCTGAATCGGCTGACCGTCATGGCATCGAGGCTAGTGGTGCGGTAGATAACTGGCGATCTCGATCAGGTTGCCGTCGGGGTCGCGGCAATAGTGTGAGGTCATCGGGCCCAATGCGCCGGTCTTGGGAACCGGGCCCTCGGTGATCTCGACACCACAGGCTCTCAGATGCTCACCAACGGCCTCCGGTTCGACATCTGCGATGAAGCACAGATCCAAGGAACCCGGTGCGTCGACGGCGCCGGTCACCCAGTTGGCCGAACCGGTCGGCCGCACGTTGAGCTTCTGATCGCCGAACACCAACGCGATACGGCCGTCACCGAACACCTCCCTGCGCATGCCCAGCACCCGCACGTAAAACGAGACGGTGGCGTCGCTGTCCCGGCAGTTCACCACGACATGGTCAATACGGTTGACGGTGAAGGTCATACCTCACGCTACTGTCGCTGGAATGTTGCGTGATATCCGCGATCTCACCGGCGATCCCGAGGCGTATGCCGCTGAGCTGCGCAGGCGCTGGGGCGGCCTGTTGAGTTACCGGTACCTCGGGCGCTCGTATTCCTCGATGGACCTCGGTCCGGTCGACGACACGGTGACGTTGCGGCGCGACATGCGAAATCCGGCGGGCGGGTTGCTGCTTGCGGTGCTGGGCATCTCCTCCCCGGACAGCGGTGGCGTGAGCGATCTGGAAGCCGTACCCAACCCGGTCATCCACTCGTGCCAGGTGCTGGACCCGGCCGTCGATGTGGCCCGCATCCGGGTGGATACCGAGGTGCTCAAGCAGGGCAGGCAACTCGCGTACAGCCGGTCGGTGATCGTCGATGCCGACAATCCGGACCGGGTCATCGCGCTCACCGAGGGGCAGGGCATCTCCATCGGTACGCCCCCCGAGGGCCTGGAGAAAATGCCCGTCGACCCGATCGACATCGTCGACGGTCCGGATCTACCGCCACTGTGGCAGGTGTTCGGCGGCCACAAACGCGACAACGGACATTGGGCTCTACCCGAGCTCGCGGTCGAGGTGGCCTCACCAGACGCCGCGCTGCACATCGGCCCACAGTTCGTGATCCTGGAGACGGCCGCGGCGGACGCCGCTGCCCGTGCCGCAGAAACCGATACGCTGCAAGGTCTTTCGTCGCATGTGATGTTCCTGGCCCGCGGTAAGGCCGGCCCGTTCCGGGTCGACACCCGGGTACTGCCCGGCGCGGGTGGCACCGTCGCGGTGCGGGCCACGCTGTATGACGAGGGTGCCGGCGGAAAAGCCGTCACGGCTGCGTCCTATGTATTCGGTCGAATGGAGGAAACCCGATGAGCGACCCAGTTCTGCTGCTCGACGGCGCCAGCATGTGGTTCCGGTCCTACTTCGGCGTGCCGTCGTCGATCAAGGCACCCGACGGCAGGCCGGTGAACGCGGTACGCGGATTCCTGGACTCGGTTGCCACGCTGGTCACCCGGGAGCGACCGCGCCGGCTGGTGGTGTGCCGCGACGACGACTGGCGGCCGCAGTGGCGCGTCGATCTGGTGCCGTCGTACAAGGCGCACCGGGTGGAACAGCCGCAACCTGACGGCATCCCCGATGTCGAGGAGGTTCCCGACGACCTCACCCCGCAGGTCGACATGATCATGGAATTGCTCGATGCATTCGGCATCGCGACGGCCGGGGCGCCCGGGTTCGAAGCCGACGACGTGCTCGGCACGCTGGCGACGCGCGAACAGCACGATCCGGTCGTGGTGGTCAGCGGAGACCGTGACCTGTTGCAACTGGTACGCGACGAGCCGGCCCCCGCCGTCCGCGTGCTCTACATCGGCCGGGGACTGGCCAAGGCCACGAAATTCGGTCCGGAGGAGGTCGCCGAGCAGTACGGGGTTCCCATCGACCGGGCCGGACCGGCGTACGCGGAGTTGGCCCTGCTGCGGGGTGACCCGTCCGACGGGCTGCCCGGGGTCGCCGGGATCGGCGAGAAGACGGCGGCGACGCTGCTGGCCCGGCACGGCTCGCTGCTGGGTATCCAGGCGGCCGCCGAAGACCCGAAATCCTCACTGTCCAAAGCACATCGGGCCAAGCTGCTGGCCGCCGCCGACTATATGGCCGCGGCTGAACCGGTGGTCCGGGTGGCCACGGATGCCCCGGTGACGTTGTCTGCTGCGACCGACGATCTACCGTTGGCCGCCGGCGACTCGGCGCGGGTCGCCGAGCTGGCCGCGGCGTACGGGGTGACCTCGTCGATCAGCCGGTTGCAGTCAGCCCTCGACCGACTGCCCGGCTGACTCCGTCCGCGCCATTTGCTACATCAGGGTCGCTCGCGCGCGGCGAAGCGACCCTGATGTAGATATCGGCGGGCTGACTTACTTGGGTCGACCGACCTCGTAGGTGCCCTTGTCGTCCTTGAAGGTCACCGTCACCTTGCGCTTGGTGCCGTCGATGGTGACCTCGCAGTCGAAGGTCGAATCCTTTTTGACCGTCGGATTCTCACCGTCGTTGCACTTGACGCCGGTGACCTTGGTGGCACCGTAACCGTTGGTCTTGTCGGTCAGGATCTGCTCGACGCCGGTCTGGGCCTTGTTGATGTCGAGCTTGGTCGTCACCGCCCATCCCGGAAGCCAGAACGCGGTGACCGCGAGGATGATCAGCAACAGGGCCAGCAGGCCGCCGACGACGCCGCCGATCACGGCCAGCGAACGCTTGGATTCCCCCGAAGCGCCCGGCACACCGTAAGGCCCGAACTGACCGGGAGCGCCGTACTGGCCCGGCTGAGGGTATTGACCCGGCTGGCCGTACTGCGGCGGCTGCCCGGGCTGCCCGTACTGCGGTTGCTGCCCATAGCCCGGCACCTGGCCGTACTGCGGCTGGCCGCCGGGGTACGCCGGCTGGCCGTACTGCTCGGCCCCGGGGTACTGCGGCTGTTGTGGCTGCTGCGGCTGCGAATAATCCGGCTGCTGCACGCCTTGGGCAGGCGGCTGGTACGACGGATACTGCTGCGGCGTGTACGCCGGCGGCTGCCAGGCCGGAGCGTGAGGCGTCGGGTCCTCGGAAGCGGGGGTGGGTGGCTGCCACGCCTCGGCACCCTGCGCCTGGTCCCCCGTGGGCTCAGGCTGCTGACCGGGCCACTGCTGTCCCTGGTCAGATCCCTGCGGTCCGCTCATGGTTCTCCTTGATCCTGTTCGGTATCGCCTGCCACACATTACCCCGCATCAACAGCAACAACACCGCGCCGAACATCGTTGACAGCGCGTTTCGCGGTATTGCGCAGGGCAGTTGCGGGTGCGGCATTGCGCACCTGGTCGAGCAAGTCGAGCACCTGACGGCACCACCGCACGAAATCCCCCGCCGACAGCGCAGAACCCGAACCAGCGACATCTGAGGCCGCGAGTGCGGCGGCCAGATCGCCGGTGGTCGCCCACCGGTAGACGGCGGTCACGAAGCCTTCGTCGGGTTCACGGCTCGGCGCGAGCCGGTGCCGCTGCTCGTCGCCGCGCAGGTCCGCCGAGACGCGCCGGGTCTTGGCCAGCGCGCGGCGCAGGCTCTCGGTGGGAATGTCGACTCCCAGGACCCCGCCCGCGGAGTCCCCGCGCGATTCGAACAGCACTGCCGAGAGCACGCCGGCCAGTTCCGCGGGCTGCAAACCGTCCCACAGGCCGGCGCGCAGACATTCGGCCACCAGCAGATCGCTCTCGCTGTAGATCCGGGCCAGCAGGCGACCGGCGTCGGTCACCCTGGGTTCACCAGAGTCGGCTTCGATGAAGCCGCGTTCACTGAGCAGCGCCACGATTCGGTCGAAGGTGCGGGCCAGCGAGTTCGTCGCCGCGTTCACCTTCTGCTGGATCTGGGCGTTGTCACGTTCGATGCGCAGATAGCGTTCGGCGATCCGGGCCTGGGCCTCGCGGTCCGGTAGTTGATGCGCCGGGTGATGACGCAGTTCGTCACGCAGGCCGGCCAGTTCGGGATCGACGTCGCGTTCGGGGGCCGCGGCGCCCCTGCTCGCGCGCTTCGAGGGCACCGAGAGGTCGGCGGCCGCCGAGCGCAACGCCGACGCCAGGTCCCGACGCACCCGTGGCTGCCGGTGTTCGACCCGCTTGGGTAGCGTCATCGCACCCAGCGGGGCCGACGCACCCGAGTAGTCGGCCGACGAAATCCGGCCTGCCCAACGGTGTTCGGTGAGCACCAGCGGTCTCGGGTCGTCGCTGTCGCGCTGCGCGGGCTCGAGCACCACCGCCAGTCCGCCGCGGCGGCCGTGGGTGATGGTGATGATGTCGCCGCGGCGCAACTCGGCCAGTGCGTCGGTGGCGGCCCTGCGCCGTTGCAGTCGCGATGCCCGCGACTGCGCGCGTTCGCGTTCGCCGATCTTGGTCCGCAGCCGGACGTAGTCGAGGATGGGCGCGTCTTTGCCGCCGAACTCGGCCGCCAGCTCGCTCATCATCCGTTCGCCGCGCGCGATCCCGCGCACCAACCCGACCACCGACCGGTCGGCCTGATACTGGGCGAAGGAGCGTTCCAGCAGTTTGTGCGCCTGTTCGGGCCCCATCTGCTGCACCAGGTTGATGGTCATGTTGTAGCTCGGCGCGAACGAGCTGCGCAGCGGGAAGGTCCGGGTCGAGGCCAGGCCGGCGACCTCCGCGGGTTCGGCGTTGCTGTCGTCGGGCCGCCACAGCACCACGGCATGGCCTTCGACGTCGATACCGCGGCGCCCGGCCCGCCCGGTCAGCTGGGTGTACTCCCCCGGCGTCAACGGAACATGCTGCTCGCCGTTGAACTTCACCAGCCGCTCGAGCACCACGGTGCGGGCCGGCATGTTGATGCCCAGAGCCAGGGTCTCGGTGGCGAACACTGCCTTGACCAGGCCCGCGGTGAACAGCTCCTCCACGGTGTGCCGGAACACCGGCAGCATGCCGGCGTGGTGGGCGGCCAGCCCGCGCAGCAGTCCTTCGCGCCATTGGTGGTAATCGAGGACGATCAGGTCGGATTCGGCCAGGTCGGCGCAGCGCCGGTCGATGATCTCGGCGATCCGGCTGCGTTCCTCGTCGGTGGTCAGCCGCAGTGGCGCCCGCAGGCACTGCTGGACAGCCGCGTCGCATCCGGCCCGCGAGAACACGAAGGTGATGGCGGGCAGCAGCCCCTCGGCGTCCAGGGTGGCGATCACGTCGGGCCGGCTGGGCGGCCGGTACAGCTGCGGGCGCCCGCCTCCGCGCCCTCTTCCGCGTGGTTGCCAGTCGGCCAGCCGATCGGCCTCGCGCCGATGGCTGATGTGGCGTAACAGATCCGGGTCGACGAGCGTGCTGTTCGTGCCCTCGAACAGATCGAACAGCCGCCGGCCGACGAGCATGTGCTGCGAGAGCGGCACCGGCCGGTGTTCGTCGACGACGACGGTGGTGTCGCCGCGAACGGTCTGGATCCAGCCGCCGAACTCCTCGGCATTGCTGACCGTCGCCGACAGGCTGACCAACAGCACGTCCTCGGGCAGATGAAGGATGACCTCCTCCCACACCGCACCGCGCATCCGGTCGGCCAGGAAGTGCACCTCGTCCATTACGACATAGGAAAGCCCATGCAACGCAGGCGAATTCGCGTACAGCATGTTGCGAAGCACTTCTGTGGTCATCACCACGATGTCGGCGTCACCGTTGATGGACTGGTCTCCGGTGAGCAACCCGATCTTGTCGGCGCCGTAGCGGGCCACCAGATCGTTGTGTTTCTGGTTGCTCAGCGCCTTGATCGGTGTGGTGTAGAAGCACTTGCCGCCCGCCGCCAGCGCCAGGTGCACGGCGAATTCGCCGACCACGGTCTTGCCCGCCCCGGTCGGTGCACACACCAGGACGCCGTGACCGCTTTCCAGCGCACGGCAGGCACGCAGCTGGAAATCGTCGAGGGCGAACGGATATTCGGCGGTGAACCTGATCAGTTCACCGCCGGGTTGCTCACCAGGATCAGGTGGCATCGTCGTCGATGTCGATTCGCGACGGTCCGCTCACCGGTTCCGGCGTCTGGATCGGTTCCGCTGTCGGGATCGGCGCGGCCTCGTCCTCGGGCACCTCCAGTGCCTCGCGCCGCGCCTTGCGCCTGTCGTTGACCCGCGCGATCTGGATCGCGAACTCCAGCAGCAGGCTGAGCGCAGAGGCCAGCGCCAGCATCGTGAACGGGTCAGAGCCCGGCGTGGCGAATGCCGCGAAGACGAACAGGCCGAAGATCAGGCCGCGGCGCCAGACCTTGAGCCGCTCGTAGCTGAGCATGCCGATCAGGTTGAGCATGATGATCAGGAGTGGGAACTCGAAGCTGATGCCGAACACCAGCAGCAGATTGATCAGGAACCCGAAGTACTGCTCGCCCGACAGCGCGGTGACCTGCACGTCGCTGCCGACGGTGAGCAGGAAGCCCAGGGCGGTGGCCAGGACCACGTAGGCCAGGATCGCGCCGGTGATGAACAGCACGGCGCCGACGCCGACGAACGCCATCGCGAAGCGGCGTTCCTTCTTGTACAGACCTGGCGTGATGAACGCCCACAGCTGATAGAGCCACACCGGGCAGGCCAGCACCAGCCCGGCTGCCAGCGCCACCTTGAGGCGCAGCATGAACTGGTCGAACGGGCCGGTGGCCAGCAGCCGGCACTCGCCGTCCGGGGCGATGGTCGCGCGGGCCGAGGCAGGCAGTGAGCAATACGGGCCACGCAGCCATTCCCCCAGGCTGTGCAGACCGAAGAAGCCGTTGGTGTACCAGAGGAAGCCGAAGATCGTCGTCACGAGAACAGCGAGCACGCTGATCAGCAGACGGTTACGCAGCTCGTGCAGGTGGTCGACCAACGACATCGTGCCGTCGGGGTTGACCCGCGAGCGGCGGCGGCGGGGATCGAGCTTCTTGATGAATCCGGAGGTCACTGGCGTGTTCTAGAGGCCTGGTCGTAGACGTGGCACGGCATCGCGGGGCGATGACCGCGATCGGATGCCGGACCGGTCAGGCCGTGTGGCGGTCCGGGGACTGCTCGGGAGCCGGAGCGTCGACCCGCTCGGAAGCAATCGGCTTGGCTGGCGGGGCCTCCGCCGGGGAGGCCGCAGAATCCGACTGCATCTCCTTGATCTCAGACTTGAAGATCCGCATCGACTTACCGAGCGACCGCGCGGCGTCCGGCAGCTTCTTGGCGCCGAAAAGCAGCACGAACACCGCGATGACAATGATCCAGTGCCAGGGTTGTAGACCACCCAATTTGGTTACCTCCAGACGTCGGTGCCGAGTCTACCCGCGTGCGTCGTCGGCGTCGTAGACACGCAGGGCCTCGGCGGCCGCGTCCCGCACCCGCTGCGCCAACGACTCCGGGGCCAACACGGTGACCGCCGAGCCGAAACCGAGTACGAACCTGGCCATCCATTCGTCGGAGGCGTAGGTCATCGCAGCTTCGCAGGCCCCGCCGGGCAGCTCGTTGACCACCCGCAACGGGTAGTAGTCGAAGGCCCACGCGGCAGTCGCGTCGACCAACAGGGTGGCCGACGGGAGGGCCGGATCCGCGTCGAACAGTGACATGTCGGGGCCCGCCTGTACCGCCGGTGGCGGCGGTGCCGATGTCTCGTCGAGCACCTGCGCGTCGACGATGCGGTCGAAGCGGAACAGCCGCACCGCCTCGGCGGTGCGGCACCACGCCTCCAGATAGCTGTTGTCACCGACCAGCGCGACCCGGATCGGATCGACCGTGCGTCGGCTCAGCGAATCCCGCGACGCCGAGTAGTACTCCAGCGTCACCGCCCGGCCGTCGCGCACCGCGGCCCGCACGGCCGCGGCAGCGACGCTTTCGGTCTGCGCCGGCTCGTCGACGGCCGCCAGCTTGCTGCCCGCGGCAGATTCGATCTTGGCGATCGCGCTGCGCGCGGCTTCCGGATCGACCATGCCGGGCACGTCGACCAGTGCCCGCAGCGCGACCAGGATCCCGGTTGCTTCGGTGGAGGTCAGCCGCAGCGGGCGGTCCACACCCGCACTGAACGTGACTTCGACTGTGTCGCCTTCGAAATCGAAGTCGATGAGGTCGCCGGGGCTGTACCCGGGCAGCCCGCACATCCACAACTGCCGCAGGTCATCGTCAAGCTGCTTGCGGGTGACGCCCAGCGCCCCGGCCGCCTCGGCCCGCGTGACCTTCGGGTTGGCCTGGAAGTACGGAACCATGTTCAGCATCCGGACCAGCCGGGTGGAAACCTGACTCATGCGCGATCCTCGCTGACCCTCATGCCGCGGTCCGCCTGCGCCCGCAACCGCGCCAGCACGTCGTCGCGCAGCGATTGTGGCGCCAACGCCACGGCGTCGGCCCCGTAACTCGCGATCTCCCTGGCCAATCTGTCGTATCCGCCGACGTCGACGGTGATCTCCTCACCTGCGCGGCCGCCCAGCGTGCGCGGTACGGTCCCGACGGCCTGCCGTCGCAGGGCAGTTGCCCGGCCGTCGGCCACCCAGACCCGGGCCTGTTCCCCGGTCGGCGCTTCGGCGACGACGCGCTGCACCACCTCACGCAAGTTGACGCCGTCGGGTTTCTGCACGGTGCCGGCTTCTCCGATGGCGGTGACCGTGTCACCGAGGCGGGACAGCCGGAACGTGCGGGTGTCGTCGCGGAGCCGGTCATGACCGACGAGGTACCAGCGGCCCCGGTGCGTCACCACGCCCCACGGTTCGACGGTGCGGGTGGTGTACGGATCGCTGCGCGAGTACCGGTGTTCGAACTGCACCACCCGTCCGGTGTCGATCGCCGACAACAGGGTTCCCAGGACCTTCTCCGAACCCCTGATACCCGGCAGCACAGTCGTGGAGGTGATCGCGACGGACGAATCGCCGCCTTCGACGTCCACCCCTGCCGCCCGCAGCTTGAGCAACGCACCCTGGGTCGCGGTGATCAACTCCGGGGATTGCCACAGCTGGGTGGCCACCGCGACGGCGGTGGCTTCGTCGGTGGTCAACGCGACGGCCGGCAGTGCATAGGCCTCACGGTTGATCCGATAGCCCTCGGTGGGGTCGAACTTCGACACCCGGCCGGTCTCCAGCGGGATTCCAAGATCGCGCAATTCGTTCTTATCGCGCTCGAACATTCGCGAGAACGCCTCGTCACTGGAGCTGTCGTCGTAGCCCTGGACGATTTTGCGGATCTTTTCTGCCGGCAGAAAACGATCGGTTGACAGCAGTGCGATGACAAGGTTCATCAACCGCTCGACTTTGGATACCGCCACGAGATGAAAGCTTAGAGCTCACATGCTGGCGATCAGGCGCTTGACTCGCTCATCAACCGACCGGAACGGGTCCTTGCACAGCACGGTGCGCTGGGCCTGGTCATTGAGCTTGAGGTGCACCCAGTCGACGGTGAAGTCCCGCCCCGCTTCCTGTGCCGCGCTGATGAACTCGCCGCGCAGCTTGGCCCGGGTGGTCTGCGGCGGGGTGTTGACCGCGGCGTCGATCTCCTCGTCGGTGGTGATCCGGGCGGCCAGACCCTTGCGCTGCAACAGGTCGAACACCCCGCGACCACGCTTGATGTCGTGGTAGGCGAGGTCGAGCTGGCTGATCTTCGGGTCGGACAGCTCCATGCTGTAGCGGTCCTGGTAGCGCTGGAACAGCTTGCGCTTGATCACCCAGTCGATCTCGGTGTCGACCTTCGCGAAATCCTGGCTCTCGACCGCGTCAAGCTGGCGGCCCCACAGGTCGACCACCTGCTCGATCTGGGTGCTCGGTTCGCGGGTCTGCAGGTACTCGACGGCCCGGCTGTAGTACTCGCGCTGGATGTCCAGGGCGCTGGCCTGCCGGCCGCCGGCCAGCCGCACCGGACGCCGCCCGGTGAGGTCGTGGCTGACCTCGCGGATGGCGCGGATCGGGTTGTCCAAGGAGAAATCACGGAACGGGACGCCGGCCTCGATCATCTCCAGCACCAGCGAGGCGGTGCCCACCTTGAGCATCGTGGTGGCCTCACACATGTTGGAGTCACCGACGATGACGTGCAAACGGCGGTACTTCTCGGCGTCGGCGTGCGGCTCGTCGCGGGTGTTGATGATCGGACGTGACCGCGTCGTGGCGCTGGAGACGCCCTCCCAGATGTGCTCGGCGCGCTGGCTCAGGCAGAAGGTGGCGGCCTTCGGCGTCTGCAGCACCTTGCCCGCACCGCAGATGAGCTGGCGGGTGACGAGGAACGGCAGCAGCACGTCGGAGATCCGGGAGAACTCCCCGGCCCGCACGATCAGATAGTTCTCGTGGCAGCCGTAGGAGTTGCCCGCCGAGTCGGTGTTGTTTTTGAACAGGTAGATGTCACCGCCGATGCCCTCGTCGGCCAGCCGTTGCTCGGCATCGATCAGCAGGTCCTCCAGGACGCGCTCACCGGCGCGGTCGTGGGTGACCAGCTGGGTCAGGTTGTCGCATTCGGCGGTCGCGTACTCGGGGTGGCTGCCGACGTCGAGATACAACCGCGCGCCATTACGAAGGAACACGTTGGAACTGCGGCCCCACGACACCACCCGCCGGAACAGATAGCGGGCAACCTCGTCGGGGCTGAGCCGACGATGGCCATGGAAGGTGCAGGTCACACCGAATTCCGTCTCGATGCCCATGATTCGTCGCTGCACGCTAACGAGCTTACGGGGTGGTTCACCGCAACGGTGGACAAGCGCGCGCTGACGGTGCGGCAAAATCTGGACATCGTGGCCGTCACACTCGTCGGCACGACGCCCGTCGGTCCCGGATCGGGCGGACCCGGAGAGTTGGGAGAGCCATGGGCCTGTTCGGCCGGAAGCACAAGGACAGCGCCGCGGAGCAGCCGGCGGCTGACGTCGCCGCGGGCGACGACGACAGCGCACCTGGCTGGGACGCGATCACCGCGGCGTTCGACACGCTCTATCCGGATCAGCCCGAGCCGCTGCACATGGCCGCCCTCATCAAGTGGTGCTTCGGGGGCCCGGACCCGCTCGACGGCATCAGCATCTACCGGAGCCCGGAGGCCCTGCACTTCGTCACGTACGGGTTCTCCGACCTCTACGCCAAGGAATCCACCGATCCGGCGTACAGCGGCTTCGGCATCGAGCTGACGCTGAAGCTGAAGCTCGCACCCGGGGCCAACGAGGACGAGGAGATGCGGACCGCCTGCGTCAACCTGCAGGGCTTGGCACGCTACGTGTTCGAGTCGGGCAAGGTCTTCCAGCCGGGCGAGTACGTCTACACGGGCCAGGAGGCCGGCATCGACACCGGGCACCGGTCGGCGCTCACCGGCTTCCTGACCACCCTCGACGCGGCCGGTGAGATCGATACCCCGCATGGCCGGGTCACGTTCGTTCAGCTCGTCGGCGCCACCGACGCCGAGCTGCGCGCGATCGTCGACAAGCGGTACACCGCCGGGCAGATGCTCGAGCTGATCGGTAGCGACATCACCGATCTCGGGCGCGCCAGCGTGGTGTGAGGTTCCGAAAGCCCCTAGGCACCGGACGCCAGCGAGCCGTCGGGCAATCCGAGGATGCGCTCGATCGCCTGTAGGTACGCGCCGATCACACGTTGTGCGCGGGGTCCGCTGACGTCGATCCCGGGTGATTCGTGCTGCTCGACCGCGACGGCGAAGGCATCGGCGAGCACGCCGTCCAGGCCCGCGATGAACATCGCGGCCTCGTGCGGGAACCCGACGTGGAACACGCCTTCGTCGCAGCCCTGGCGGATGACGGCTTCGAGCATGGGCACCGAGGTGCGCATCGACTGCTTGGCCAGCTTTTGACGGAACAGCGCGTTCTCGTCCCGCCACAGGTTCATGAGGGTTGTCACGACCTCCGGGTTTTCGGCCTTCCAGGCTGACGACGCACCGAAGTAGGCGTGGAGCTTGGCGACGGCGTCGAGGCTGTCGTCGGCGATCACGGCTTGCAAGGGCAGCGACGCACTTTCCGCCATCGCGTCGACGATTCCTTCCAGGAGCGCCTGTTTCGAACCGAAGTAGTGATAGAGCGCGCCCTTGGACATCTGCACCTTGGACAGCACGTCCTCGATGGTCATGCGTTCATAGCCCTTGTCATGCATGAGCTCCAGAGCGGCATCGAGGATCTCGCGCCGCCGGGCTGCGTACTCCTCCGGTTTGACCCGACGGGCCACGAACACCTCCCATTGACGACTGCTCGGGTCGAGCCTAACCTAAAAATAGACCGTCCGTCGGTTTATCGATTGGAGTAGTGATGTCACAGGCCACCCCCGAAGCCCGACGCCGCACCCGGGCGTTCGCCCGCGTCCTGGGCCCGTTCGTCGCGGCCGCGACCGCGATCATCGCGATTCGCCTGCCCGACCTCACCGGGCTGCTAGGCGGACTGTTCGACAACGCGGTCCTGCCCTGGATCCTCGGTGCGGCGATGTTGATGATGGGCCTGATCGTGATCGCGTTCCACCAGTACTGGTACAGCGTGACGGCGGCGCTCATCTCGCTGTTCGGCTGGTTCGTGGCGCTGCGCGGACTGGCGATGATGGCGATTCCGTCGGCGATCGACTCCGGGGCGAACGCGACGGTCACCAGCCCGGGTCTGCAATTGGTCGCGCGGATCTTCTTCCTGCTCCTGACCGCGATGGGCTTGTGTTTGACCTACGTCGGCTGGCGTCGCGAGCCGGCGCCGGACGAAGCGGCGGTCACCGTCTGAGCACGCGGCCGCAGTGGCGCGGTCAGCCGCGCGCCAAGATCGCCAACAGCAGCTCGGCCCGCACCCGCGCCACCCCGAGATCACAGCCCAGCAGCCCCTCGGCGATCTCGATCCGCTTGCGCATCGTGTGCCGGTGCACGCCGATGGCCGCCGCGGCGGCCTCCCACTGGCCGTTGGCCTCCAGGAACGCCCGCAGTGCCGCCATCAACCCGGATCCGTGCTGCGCGTCGTGGTCCGCCACCGGAGTCAGTACCGCCGCCCCGAGCGCCATCAGTACCTCCCGGCTGGGCCCGGAGGACAACAGTGCGCTGCCCGCCAGATCGGCGAATTCCAATGGATAACAGCCGCGTTCGGCCACCGATGCGGCCAGCCGGGCATCGTCGACGGCCTGTATCAACCGCGCCAACGGCCGCATCCCGCTGAGCCCGCTGCGGCTCGACTTGCGCACCGAACGGTCCAGCCCGCTCAGCAGACCGGCCGCGCTCTCAACCGTCGCCGTGCCCGGCAGCAACACGGTCAGCCGGCGATCGGCACCGTGCACGAACACCGGATGTCCGGCCGCCTCCAGCTCGCGCACCACCGCGGCCCGCGCCCGGCTCCGGTGACTCGCGGACTTCGTTTCTCCGTCGAAGTCGACGATCAGGACCCGAATCCGGCCCTCGACATCGGCGACCGGCGCCAGCTGCGCATACACCGGATCCAGGTCGTGTTCGCCGGCCAACAACAGCCCCAGCGCCTGTTCATTGAGCAGCCGCTGCACCTCCTGCAACCGGGCCGGCTTCTCAAAATCCAAGGCCAGCAACGATGTTGCGTGCCCGAACAGAACCTGGTCGACCGGACTAAGGGCACCGGGGCCGACCACCGCGAGTACACCGTGCGAACGGCCGCCGACCCGGATGTCCTGTTGGGCCACGGTGGTGCCATCGGACAGCACGCGGACGCCTGACGCGGCTCCCGGTTCGATCGAGTCGCGTACCAGGTTGACCGTCGTGACGCTGAGGTTGCTCGGGTGCGATGCGATCACCGTCCCGGTCGGATCCAGCACCACCACGGCGGCCTTCAACGCGCGGCCCAGTTCGGCCGCGACACCGCGCGGACCGTCGCTCACCACCGCCCGGGTGATCCGCGGCTGCGCCCGGGAAGCACGCAGCACGGCGTCATACTCGAGCGCGGCAATGCGCGAACCGACCCGCTGCACGACTGCCGCGAACGGCGTCCGAAGCGGGACCTCGATCAGCGCCAACCCGAGCTCATCGGCGGCTGCCACCACTTCTTCCGGAACCGCATCGAACGTCAAGCCGATTCCGAAACCCACTGCAGTGACGCCACTTTCGGCGAGCAGCTGCAGGTAACGTCGGCGACCTCGAGCGCTTGCGGGCAGGCTGATGCCGGTGGTCAGCACCAACTCGCCACCAGAGAGCCATTCGGCCGGATTCGCCAGTTCGGTGGTCAGCACCAGGTTCACCTCGCGCCCGACACCGGCCGCGCCCGCGAGCAGACGCAGATGCAGATCCGACTGCTCGATCACCCACGACACCGGGACCGCCACCCACAGGAATGTACAGAGTGTCGAAAACCTGCACTGAGAATCTCCATATTGTCGGATGATCTGCGATGTGTTACGCGACACACTTGGCCCGCCAGAGACCTGATGAAATTCACAAGAGATGGACGGTGCGGGATGTCGGCTGGACAGCTGCGGAGGACTAGTCGATGAGTAGCCCACGAATCGCCGTCGCCTACATCGCCACACCGGGAGGCGACGACGCCGTCGCAGTCGGGGAACAGATCGCCCGCACCCTGAGCGCGGCCCTTGACCTGTGCATGGTCCTGCCCAGTGACCGCTCGGCGCTGGCCCCCACCCCCGGCGACGTGCTGCACCGGGAAGCCGACGGCTGGCTGGCTGCGGCCGCGGCGCGGGTGCGCAACGACGTGCCGGTGACCACCCACCTGAGCTACGACGAGTCCAGCACCATGGGCCTGATCGCGGTGGCCGAGAACCTGGGCGCCGATGCGCTGGTGGTCGGTGGAGCCGGCGGCGGGATGGCCGGTCCTCTGTCACTCGGCTCGGTGGTCAACGACCTGGTGCATGCCTCCCCCGTACCGGTGGTGATCGCACCGCGCGGCGCCCGATTGCAGCGCAACGAGCGGATTCGGGAGGTCACCTGCGCCATCGGCACCCGGCCCGGAGCCACCCAGTTGCTCAACACCGCCTTGCGGTTCTGCCGGGCCACCGAGACGCCCCTTCGCCTGGTCTCGCTGGTCGCCGTGGATGACGCCCGCCGGCTGGACGCCGCCCAGCAGCACGCTCAGCGCGCCCTGGACCAAGCGAAGGACTTTCTTCCGGACGATGTTCCGGTCTCCTCACAGGTGGCCACCGGCCCGACCGTCGAGGAGGCGGTCGACAAACTGGGCTGGCGTGACGACGACGTGATCATGGTTGGTTCGAGCCGGCTGGCCCAGCCGCGCCGGCTGTTCCTCGGGTCGACTGCGGCGAAGATGCTGCGTGTTCTGCGGGTCCCGATGTTTGTGGTACCTAAAGATGAAGGGGCAGAGCATGTCTGAGCAACTGGCCAGCACCGAACTGGAACGGGCCGAGCGCGAGGAGGGCCTGGTCGCCAAAGGCCTGGCGCCGGGGCGGATCGGCACCTTCACCGGCGCGATCCTCGGCATCTCGACGGTGGCGCCGGGCTACACCCTGACCGCCAGCATCGGGCTCATCGTCGCGGCGGTCGGGCTCAAGATGCCCGCCATCCTGATCGCCGGCTTCATCCCGATGTTCCTGACCGCCTACGCCTACCGTGAACTGAACTCCCGGGCTCCCGACTGCGGCGCGTCGTTCACCTGGTCCACCAAAGCATTCGGGCCGTACGTCGGCTGGATGTGCGGGTGGGGCATGGTGATCGCCACCATCATCGTGCTGTCCAACCTGGCCTCGATCGGCGTCCTCTTCGGCTACGAGTTCCTGGGCAAGGTGCTGCACAACGACACGCTCGCGATGCTCCCTGCCGACAATGTCGGCGTCAACATCGTTTCGACGGTCGCGCTACTCGCCATCGCCACCTTCATCTCCTGCCGCGGCATCACCACCAGCGAGAAGGTGCAGTATGTGCTGGTCGGATTCCAGATGACGGTCCTCCTGACGTTCGCGGTCGTCGCCATCGTGCGGTCCGGCGGCGCCGAGGGGCATTTGAGTTTCGACATCCAATGGTTCGACCCGTTCACCGGACTCACGATGAGTGCCTTCGTCATTGGGCTGATCGGCTCGATCTTCGCCTTCTGGGGCTGGGACACCTGCCTGACGCTGGGCGAGGAGAGCAAGGACCCCACCAAGGTGCCCGGCCGCGCCGGATTGCTGTGTGTCCTGTCCATCCTGCTGACCTACCTTCTGGTGGCGGTCGCGGTGATGATGTACGCCGGGGTCGGCGACACCGGGCTGGGACTGGGCAACGAGGAGATCGCGGAGAACGTGTTCGGGGCGCTGGCCTATCCGGTGCTGGGTGACTGGGGCGGGCCACTGCTGCTGCTGGCGGTGTTCGCATCGTCGATCGCCAGCCTGCAGACGACCGTTCTCCCGGCCGCCCGCACCATGCTGGCGATGGGCGCCTACGGCGCCTTCCCCAAGCGGTTCGCCAGCGTCAACCCACGATCCCTGTCACCGGTGTTCAGCACCGTGGTCGCCGGTGTGGTGACCGCCTGCTTCTACACGGTCGTGACACTGCTTTCCGAGCGGACACTGCTGGATACCATTGCCGCCCTTGGCATCATGATCTGCTGGTACTACGGCATCACCGCGTTCGCCTGCGTGTGGTTCTTCCGCAAAGAACTGTTCCTCAGCCCGAGGAACATCATCTACAAGCTGGTTTTCCCGGCGGTCGGCGGCATCATGCTGCTGTCGGTTTTCGTCAAGTCGGTTCTGGTGAGCATGGACCCGGAGGCCAGCGGCAGCGGCGCGTCGATCGGCGGCGTCGGCCTGGTGTTCTACCTCGGCTTCGGCATTCTGCTGCTCGGTGCCGTCCTGATGCTCGTCCTGCGTTTCGTCCAGCCGGCATTCTTCCGGGGCGAAACCCTGACCATGGACACGCCCCCGATCCCCTGAGCCTGGGGTGATTTGTGCACGATTTTCCGCGCCTGCCGCGGACAATCGTGCACAAATCACAGTCGGTGGAACCGAAGCGGCGGCGCGGACGTCCGATTCAGTGTGCTCGATGACTACCTTCGCAATCACGATGGCGTGATCACCCGGGCACAAGCCCTGTCCGCCGGCCTCAGCGACGACGCCATCAGCCGTCGCGTTCGTTCGGGCCACTGGCTGCGTTGCGCACCCGGGGTGTTCTTCGTCGACGATCGTCCATTCACCGATTCAGCACGGGTGCGCAGCGCGGTGTGGTCGTACGGGCCATCTGCCACCGCCAGCGGACTGGCCGCCGCATGGTGGCACGGCGTCACGCGCTACCCGCCGAAGAGCGTCGAAGTGACCGTGCCCAGGGTGAGCAATCACCGCAAGCGCGACGGGATCCGCGTCCGACGCCGCGATCTGCCCGGCTCCGACATCATCGAACGCAATGGACTCCGCGTAACCGCACTTCCACTTTCGGTCGTCGAAGCCGCGACCCGCCGCGGGGGTGGCGCCAAGCTGATGGATGCGGCATTGCAGCGGCACGTCGAGCTGAAACAACTATGGGATGCGCATCTGCGCAACAAGGGCCGGCACGGGTCGCCCGCCGCCCGGATACTACTGCTCTCCGCAGCAGACGGCGCCCGCTCCGAAGCCGAACGCCTGCTGGTGAAACTATTGCGTCGCAACAAGATCACCGGATGGAAGGCCAACTGTCCGGTCGCGGGATACCAGGTCGACGTTGTCTTTCCGGCGGCGAGGCTTGCCATCGAAGTCGACGGCTGGGCTTTCCACAGCAACGCTGACGACTTCGTGAACGACCGGAACCGGCAGAACATCATCTCGCTGCACGGATATCAGATCTTGCGGTTCACCTGGCTCGATCTGACGGAATATCCCGATCGGGTCCTGGCCGAGATCCGGAATGCCTTGCGGCTTCGACACTCTGCCTGAGTGATTTGTGCACGATTTTCCGCGCCAGGCGCGGAAAATCGTGCACAAATCACTAGACAATATGGCGCCGCGAACGTCACCATCATCGCCAGTATGTCGATGGCCGTTCGGCCCGCCATGGCCGAGACTCGGCCTGTGGAAAACCCTTCTGCCCGAGTGTCTTTTGCCGCCGACGAAGCCGGCACCCACGCCGAGGTGCAGTGGACCGGATCCCCGCCGCTGCTCGCCGAGGTCTGCGCCATGTTCGAACACTTCGGCTTGCGTGTCGCCTCCTATCGGGCCAGCGACGCCGGACACCACTACGAATTCGGCGGTCTCGACCTGCCGACATCCACGCTCGATCTGATCGCACGGGCCTACGAAGCCGCGATCGCCGGACGCTGGCAGGTCGACCGATACGCCGCGCTCATTCCGTCAGCCGGAATCGATTGGCGCCGGGTAGTTCTGATCCGGGCGGCCACCCGATTCATCCGGCAGACCGGGTTGGGTTTCTCGTCCGACTACATCATCGACTCGCTGGTCGCCGCACCGGATTTCGTCAACGCGCTGCTGGTGCTGTTCGATGCCCGCTTCAACCCCGACCGCACCGACCGCACCGACCGCGCCGACGCCGCCCAAGCAGATCTCGACGTGGCGGCCCTGGTGGACGCCGCGACCTCGCTCGACGACGAGCGTATTCGCCGCACGCTGCACAGCTTCGTGCGGGCGACCTTGCGTACCAACTGGTTCCAGCTCGGACCAGATGGCCAGGCCAAGGACTACCTGTCCTTCAAGATCGATTCGGCCCAGCTGGCCGACACCGGCCCGGTGGTCCCCTACCGCGAAATCTACGTGTGCTCCGACACCGTCGAGGGCATACACCTGCGCAGCGGCGCCATCGCCCGAGGTGGGCTGCGCTGGTCGAATCGCCCTGAGGACTTCCGCACCGAGGTGCTCGGCCTGATGAAGACGCAGGCCGTGAAGAACGCCCCCATCGTGCCGGCCGGCGCCAAAGGCGCGTTCGTGCTCCGCAACGCCGATATCGCCCCCGCCGACGGCTACCGCACATTCATCCGCGGGCTGCTCGACGTCACCGACAACATCGTCGATGGTGCGGTCCGTCATCCGGACCGGACGGTGTGCCCCGACGGCACGGACGCCTACCTGGTCGTCGCTGCCGACAAGGGCACCGCGAAGTTCTCCGACCTGGCCAATTCCATTGCCGCCGAGTACGGCTTCTGGCTCGGAGATGCTTTCGCCTCGGGCGGTTCGGCCGGCTACGACCACAAAGCGATGGGCATCACCGCACGCGGTGCGTGGCTCTCGGTACGGCGGCATTTCGCCGAAGCCGGCCACGACCTCGATGTCGATCCGTTCACAGTCGCCGGTATCGGCGACATGTCCGGTGACGTGTTCGGCAACGGAATGTTGCTGTCCCACAACATCAAACTCGTCGCGGCGTTCGACCATCGGCACATCTTCGTCGATCCCGACCCGGACCCCAAGGTGTCCTTCAACGAGCGCACACGGCTGTTCGGTCTGCCCGCATCGAGCTGGCAGGACTACGACTCGACGCTGATCTCGGCCGGTGGTGGGGTGTGGCCCCGCACTGCCAAGTCGATACCGCTGTCACCGCAGGCACGGACCGCGCTGGGCATCGAAGCGGCCGAGTGCACCCCGGACGACTTGATCTCGGCGGTGCTGCGCGCCCCAGTCGACCTGCTGTGGAACGGCGGCGTCGGCACATACGTCAGGTCCGACGGGGAATCCGACTCCGACGCCCGGGACAAGGCAAACGACCGCGTTCGGGTGACGGCATCGCAGCTGCGCTGCAAGGTGATCGGCGAAGGCGGCAACCTCGGACTCACCCAGCAGGCGCGGATCGGATTCGCCCTGAACGGTGGCCGGGTCAACGCCGACTTCATCGACAACGCGGCCGGTGTCGCGACCTCAGACCTCGAGGTCAACATCAAAATCGCCCTGGATTCCGGCAACATCGATACTGCACAACGCAATACGCTGCTCTCCGACGCCACCGAGGACGTCGCCGCGCGGGTGCTGGCCGACAACGCCGAGGCGATCCTGGCAATCAGCATGGCCGCCGCCGAAGCCGATTCGCTGCTGGACCGGCACATCAGGTTGATCGGCAATCTGCGGGACGAAGCGGGCGTCGACCCCCAAGTCGAGGGGCTGCCTGCCGGGCCGGAACTGGCACGCCGTCGCACCATGGGACTGGGACTCACCCGACCTGAGATCGCGGTGCTGCTGGCCCAATCCAAGAATCTGGTGGCACAGGAGTTGCTTGCCTCCGACATTCCGGACCAGGAGGTGTTCGCGCACCGCCTCGGGGACTACTTCCCCGCTGGGATCGCCCAGCATGCCCGCGCCGAGATCAGCCGCCATCCGTTGCGCCGTGAGATCGTCGCGACCTCGGTGGCCGGCGAGCTGATCAACCGGGTCGGCCCCGGCACCATCTACCGCATGCAGGAGCGGTTGGCGGTGACCACGCCGCAGGTGGCGCAGGCCTACGCCACGGTGCGCGACATCCTCGATCTGGACGCGCTGTGGGCGGCGGAACTGGCCGGCAGCAGCGATGAGGGGCAGCGCATCCAGGCGTTGCTGCAGGTACGCGAGCTGGTCGAGCACCTGACGTCCTGGGTGCTGCGCAACGGGACCGGCAACCGCGCCCGGGTGAGCGCGGCGATCGGCCGGCTGATCACCGCTGGAGAGCGGCAGGCTGATGTTGGGTGATGCAATGAATGCCGCCGCCGCGCTCGAATAGCGGGCGGGCATCGACGCTGAGCACACGGCGGCCCGGATACTGTTCGGCGAGGATCGCCGCCGCGTCGGCGTCCCGCGGATCACCGAAGGCACAGGCGATCACCCCGCCGTTGACCACCAGGTGGTTGATGTAGCTGTAGTCGACGAAGCCGTCGGCGTCGGTCAACTGGTCCGGCGCCGGTAGCTCCACGATCTCCCACGGCCGTCCTGTGCTGTCGTGGGACTGCTCGATCGATGCGCGGATTTCCTTGCACACCACGTGATCCGGATGCTCCTCGGCGCCCTGCGCATGCAGCAGCAGCCGGCCGGGCGACGTTATCGCGGCCACGATGTCGACATGGCCGCGAGTGCCGAAGCGCTGCGAGTCACGGGTCAACCCGCGCGGCAGCCACACCGCGTGATCGGCACCGATGGTTCGGGCCAGCTCGGCCTCGACGTCCGCCTTGGTGGCGCCGGGGTTGCGACCGGGGTCCAGTTGCACGGTCTCGGTGACCAGGACGGTTCCCAGCCCGTCGACCTGGATGCCGCCCCCTTCGTTCACCAGATTCGAGTCGACCACCGGCACTCCGGACCAATCAGCCACGGCCGCAGCGATTTTCGAGTCACGATCCCAGCGTGCCCAATCCTGTGCGCCCCAGCCGTTGAACACCCAGTCCACCGCGGCCACCGAACCGTCCTCGGCGTGCACGAAGGTGGGGCCGATGTCGCGCATCCACGCGTCGTTCAACGGAGCCTCGACGATGTCGACAGCTGCGGATAGATAGCGTCGGGCCGCGGCCATTTCGGCGGGATCCACCACCATTGTCACGGGCTCGAACTCCAACACCGCGTGCGCCACCGCCGCCCAGGTGGTGCGCGCTTCGTGGTGTTCGGCTTCGGAGTCGCCCAGCGAATAGCCGGCGGACGGGAAGGCCATCCACACGCGATCCTGAGGTGCACTCTCCGCCGGCATCCGGTGAGTGGTCATTTCACCACTGCCGTGGCTGCGTGGCCGGCTCCGTACGGGTGCGCCACATCGACCGGCGCGGTCAGCGCGGCATAGGTGTCGGGCCGCCGGGTGAGCAGAAACGGGAACAGCTCCAGCCAGTCCCGGCGCTGATCCAGATCCAGGTCGGCGACCAGCACGGCTTCTTCGTCGCGAGGTGCCTGCACCAGCACCCGGCCGAACGGGTCGGAGATGAACGACGAACCGTAGAAGGTGACCTTGCCCTCGTCACCGATCCGGTTGGGCACCACCATGAACAGCCCGCTGCTGATGCCGTTGGCGACGATCACGTGCTGCCACAGCGGCTGGGTGTCGAAGGCCGGGAACACCGGCTCCGAACCGATCGCCGTCGGGTAGACCACGATCTCGGCGCCGCCGAGTGAGTAGCTGCGCGCCACTTCGGGGAACCACTCGTCCCAGCAGGTCGGCAGGCCGACACGGGCACCCAGGCCCTCTGGGTTGTACACGGGATAGGGGTCACCGTCGGCGGACGGCCCCGGACCCGGACGGAAATAGGTGTCTTCGTAGTAGCCGGCCGAGATCGGGATGTGCAGCTTGCGGGTATATCCGGCCAACTCCCCCGACGGGGTCACCAGGATCGCCGTATTGAAGCCCAATCCGTCTTCGGCCGGTGCTTTTTGGTACAGCGAAGCATGCACGAAGACGCCGTTCGCGCGGGCGGCCTCGGCGGCGAGGGCAAAGGTCGGGCCTCCGGTGAGATCCTCGGCGGACTCGCCGGGATTCTGTCCGGCCGGGGTGTCCGCGGGGTATCGCAGCAGGGTGATCTCCGGCAGGCAGACCAGCGCGGCACCGGCGCCGGCCGCCCGATCGATACCGTCCCGTAGCACCCTGACCAGCTCCGTCGCGTCGGGCCGCCACCGATGCTGCACCAGCCCCACCCGCAGCGGAGGGCGCGTCGACTCGGCGCTTCGGGACAGCGACTCGGGCGCGGTGGCGGTCAGGGTGATCATCGGTCGACTCCTAAAACGAATGGTGTTCGTTTTATTGTGACCCCGCTTACAGCGGTTGTAAAGAGGTAGTAGAAATGTGCCATGGGACGCCCGCCGGTACCGCTGCTCTCCCCCGACCGCATCACCAGTGCGGCAATGGATTTGGTGAACTCAACCGGCGGATTCAGCGTCCCCCGACTCGCCCGGGCGCTGAAGGTCCGGCCGTCCTCGCTCTACAACCACGTCGCCGGACGCGAACAGATCGTCGAACTGCTACGTGAGCGGGCCATGTCCGAAGTCACCCTCCCCGACGACGACCCGGCCCGCCCCTGGACCGAGGTGGTCGCCGACATCATGCGGTCCTACCGGCAGAGCTACGCCCGCTATCCGCGACTCATCCCGCTGCTCACCGCACACGCGGTGAACAGCGAACATGCCCTGACCATGTACAACACCCTGGCCCTCACCTTCAGCCGCGCCGGGTTCGACCCGGCCGACACGCTGCGCGCCATCACCCTGATCGACTCATTCGTGCTGGGCTCGGCCCTGGATGTCGCCGCTCCCGACGAACCCTGGAGCACCGGCGCCGAGGTGGGCCCGGAACTGACCGCCGCCCTGGCCAGCGGCAGCGCCAAGCCCGCCCGCGCCGACGACGCCTTCGAATTCGGCATCGCGGTACTGCTGAGCGGACTGACGGTTGTGAAAGCAGACGCCGACCGGGATTGAGGCCGCGGTCGACGCGCTGCGCGATGCCACCTTCTGGGACTTTTTACCCTGGTCAGCAGCGATCACCGGCATAAGGTTGGCAGCACAGTCCGCACGAAGGAGTGGTGATGACCCGCTACGAACTGCCCGATGTTGCCGACCTGATCCGCCTTGGCGAGCCTCATGAGCACGCCATCACGGTGTACGCGGAAACCGCACCGGGACCCGACGAGCGGGAAAAGAGCCTGCTGACCGCGAAGAGCGCAGTCGACCGGGCCCTGCGCACGATCCGCGAGTCCGGGGCACGGCATGCCGTCGAGGAACAGTTGCGGTCGCGCTGGACCGAGATCGCCGAATCGGACCTGTGGCTGAGCCTTTCCGGATCGGTGGCCATCTTCATCGCCGACGACTTCCACGAGGTCTACGTGCTGCCCAACGCTCTGGAGAGCCAATCGCAGGTGGGCAGTTATTTCGACATCGGCCAGCTGGTGCGGGCAGTCACCACGCCGCAGGAGGCCTACGCCCTGACCCTGTCGGCCGACGGCTGGAACCTGTGGCAGGCCACCGCGAGCACGCGGGCCAACGAGTTGGAGCTCACCGGCGAGTACGCGGCCGACGTTGCCGACGCGACCCATCGCGCCACCGTGCGGGACCGGGGCCATGTACGCCGCCTGGTCGGCGACGAAGGCAAGAAGGTGTTGCTCGAGAAGTACGCCAAGCGGGTCGCCGAGGCGGTGGACGCCGAACTGGGTCAGCTCGATCCGTCATCGAACCGGCCGCTGTACCTGTTCGCGACCGACCCGCTGCTCGATATGTACCGCGGGCTCGACCACAAACGCCGGATCGTGGCGGTGCCCGGTGCTGCCGACGAGCTGCGGCCCGATCAGATCGACGGTGCCATCCGCGAGTCGCTGCCCGCCCTGAATGCCGAACAGGCCAACGCGTGGGTCGAGGAGCTCGGCAACGACGTCAGCAAGGGGCTGGTGGCCACCGACCTGGGCGACATCGCCCGCGCCGCGGCGGCCGGGGCGGTGGACACGCTCGTGTACAACTTCACCGTCGACGTGCTCGGCCGGATCGAGTCCGGCACCGGAGCTCTGCAGTACGACGACGCCGGCTACGACGTGCTGTCCCGCATCGCAGTGACGGTCCTCGACCACCGCGGTGAAACCTATGCCGTAAGGCCTCACGAGATCACCGCCGGCGTGTGGAACCAGACCGCAGTCGCGAAACTACGGTTCGCCCTGGGATGACGGCCCGCACACCTACTTTGCTGACTTCTTCGGCTTTTCCGACGACTCTTCGGCCGGCTTCGCTTCGGGCAGAAGGGCTTCCAGCGCTGCCCCGGTGATCCGGCGGAACGCCCGGCGAGGACGGTTGGCGTCCAGGACCGCCACCTCGAGGGTGGCCGGGCCCAGCGCGCGCGGCTCGGAACCGTTGCCGCTCGCGCTCAGCGCTTCGACGGCGATCTTGACCGCTGCGGCCAGATCGGCGTTCTCCGCGTACGAGTTGTTCAGCGCGGTGATGATCGGCTCGGTGGTACCGCCCATCACGACGAAGTGCGGCTCGTCGGCGATCGACCCGTCATAGGTGATGCGGTACAGCTCAGGCGACTTCGTCTCGCCGTAGTGCGCCACCTCGGCGACGCACAGCTCGACCTCGTACGGCTTGGCCTGCTCGGTGAAGATCGTGCCGAGTGTCTGCGCGTAGACATTGGCCAGCTGCCGGCCGGTCACGTCTCGACGGTCGTAGGCGTAGCCGCGGGTGTCTGCGAACTGGATACCGCCGCGCCGCAGGTTGTCGAACTCGTTGAACCGGCCCACGGCGGCGAAACCGACCCGGTCGTAGAGCTCGCTGACCTTCTGCAGCGACCGCGACGGGTTCTCCGCCACGAACAGCACGCCGCTGTCGTAGGCCAGCGTCACAACGCTGCGACCTCGGGCGATGCCCTTGCGCGCCAGTTCGGAGCGCTCACGCATCGCCTGCTCAGGCGAGATGAAATACGGGAAACTCATTTACCCCTCACCGCCCGTCCGGGTCCGGCGCGCGATGACCTCGCGAGCCAGCTCGGCGATGCGTTCCTCGGCGATCTCCGCCGCCCCCTCGGCACCGATGGTCACCGCGGTCGGATAGATGCCACGAACCAGGTCGGGCCCACCGGTGGCGGAGTCGTCGTCGGCCGCGTCGTAGAGCGACTCGATGGCCACCTGCAGTGCCGAATCCGCATCCACCACGTGCGGGTAGAGCTTCTTGATCGACGACTTGGCGAAGATCGAGCCGGAGCCCACCGACTGGTAGCCCTCTTCCTCGATGTTCCAGCCGCCCGCGGCATCAAAGGACACGATGCGGCCCGCTTTCTCGGCATCGGCGGCATCGACGTCGTAACCCACCAGGAGTGGGAGCGCCACGAAACCCTGCAGTGCCGCACCGAGATTGCCACGCACCATGATGGCCAGCCGGTTGACCTTCCCGCGGAAGGTCAGGGCGACGCCTTCGAGCTTCTCGTAGTGCTCCAGTTCCACGGCATAGAGGCGGGCGAACTCGACGGCGATGGCCGCGGTACCCGCGATGCCGGTCGCCGTGTAGTCGTCGGTGATGTACACCTTCTGCACGTCGCGCCCGGCAATCATGTTGCCCTGGGTGGAGCGGCGGTCACCCGCGATCAGCACCCCGCCGGGGTACTTGATCGCGACGATGGTCGTCCCGTGCGGCACCGCGTTGGTCGGGTTGATGGCGCCATCGGCGACACGGTTGACCGGCAACAGTTCGGGAGCCTGACGACGCAGCAGTTCAGAGAACGACGACAGGTCCATGGCTACAGAAGGGATACCGGTATGGGGCTTGGGCAAAGACGAAGACAGATTTTCGTGCCAGGTCACTGGCCGCCCTTTTGGACGTACGCGCGCACGAAGTCTTCTGCGTTCTCTTCCAGCACGTCGTCGATCTCATCGAGCAGATCGTCGGTCTCCTCGGCCAGCTTCTCGCGACGCTCCTGGCCGGCGGCAGATGCACCCGGGAGGTCGTCATCCTCGCCGCCGCCACCGCCACGCTTGGTCTGCTCTTGAGCCATCGCTGCCTCCTGCAATTGTCATCGGCTGGGCTAACCGCCCAACCGGTCCTTCCACAGTACCGGTCGGCACCCGGATTGCCCGGGATAGCTCACCGCCGGAAACGGTCAGTTCGTGAGTTGCTCGACGAGTTCGGCGGCGCTGTCCACAGAGTCCAGCAGGGCGCCGACGTGCGCTTTGCTGCCGCGCAACGGCTCCAGCGTCGGAATCCGGACGAGCGAATCGCCGCCGAGATCGAAGATCACCGAGTCCCAGCTGGCCGCGGCGATGTCGGAACCGAACCGGCGAAGGCATTCGCCACGGAAGTACGCGCGGGTGTCGGTCGGCGGGTTGTCGACCGCGTCGATCACCTGCTGTTCGGTGACCAGGCGCTTCATCGAACCGCGTGCCACCAGCCGGTTGTACAGGCCCTTGTCCAGCCGGACGTCGGAGTACTGCAGGTCGACCAGGTGAAGCCGCGGCGCCTGCCAGCTGAGGTTCTCGCGCTGACGGAACCCCTCCAGCAACCGCAGCTTGGCCGGCCAGTCCAGGATCTCGGCGCATTCCATCGGATCGCGTTCCAGCAGGTCCAACACATGGGCCCAGGTCTCGACGACGTGGGAGGCTCGTGGGTCGGGGTCCCTGATGTCGACCAGTTTGGCCACCCGGTCCAGATAGACCCGTTGCATCGCCAGGGCGGTCATCTCACGGCCGTCGGCCAGCGCAACGGTGGCCCGCAGCGACGGATCGCGGCTGATCACGTGCACCGCGTGCACCGGTCGGGCCAGCGCGAGATCGGACAGGTCCAGCCCGTACTGCGGGCCCTCCTCGATCAGATCGAGCACCAGCGAGCTCGTCCCGACCTTGAGGTAGGTCGACGTCTCGGCCAGGTTGGCATCGCCGATGATGACGTGCAGCCGCCGGTACTTGTCGGCGTCGGCGTGCGGCTCGTCGCGGGTGTTGATGATGCCGCGCTTGAGCGTGGTCTCCAGGCCGACCTCGACCTCGATGTAGTCGGCCCGCTGGGACAGCTGGAAGCCGGGATCGTCACCCGACGGACCGATGCCGACCCGGCCCGAGCCGGTCACCACCTGCCGGGACACCAGGAACGGCGTGAACCCTGCGATCACCGCGGAGAACGGTGTCTGACGGCTCATCAGGTAGTTCTCGTGCGACCCGTAGGACGCGCCCTTGCCGTCCACGTTGTTCTTGTAGAGCTGCAGCTTGACCGCCCCGGGCACGCTCGCCACGTGGCGGGCCGCGGCCTCCATCACACGTTCACCGGCCTTGTCCCAGATCACCGCGTCCATCGGATCGGTGCACTCAGGCGCCGAGTACTCCGGGTGGGCGTGGTCCACATACAGCCGGGCACCGTTGGTGAGGATCATGTTGGCCGCGCCGACCTCGTCGGCATCGACGATCGGAGCCGGCCCGGAGGCCCGGGACAGATCGAACCCGCGGGCGTCGCGCAGCGGGCTTTCGACCTCGTAATCCCACCTGGTGCGCTTCCCGCGCTGGATGCCGGCGGCAGCCGCGTATGCCAGCACCGCCTGTGTCGAGGTCAGGATCGGATTGGCGGTCGGATCGGACGGCGATGAGATGCCGTATTCGACCTCTGTTCCGATGATCCGTTGCATGTGGCCAGCCTAGGTGACGGCCTGTGTGCCGCGGGCCGCCAGGTATTCGGGCCGCGGCCGCGGGGCGGCGAACGGGTCGGTCAGCGCGTTGTCGACCGAGTTGAACACCAGGAAGACGTTCGAGCGCGGCAGTGGGGTGATGTTGGATCCCGAGCCGTGCAGCAGATTCGCGTCGAACCACAGTGCGGTACCGGGCGGGCCGGTGAACTGGTGGATGTCATGGGCGTCGACAGCCTTGGTCAACGTCGTCTGATCGGGCACACCGACGTTCTGCGCCACCAGTGAGGTGTCGTGGTTGTCCTCGGGCGTGGCGCCGACGCACGGATAGAACGTCTGATGCGATCCGGGGATCACCATCAGCGACCCGTTGTAGGGGAAATTCTCGGTCAGGGCGATCGAACACGAGACGGCGCGGATCGCCGGCATGCCGTCCTCGGCGTGCCAGGTCTCGAAGTCCGAATGCCAGTAGAACCCCGTCCCGGTGAACCCGGGCATGAGGTTGATCCTGGCCTGGTGGATGTACACGTCGCCGCCGAGCAACTGCTGAGCGACCGGCAGCACGGTGTCCAGCCGGACCACCTGGGCCACCAGATCGCTCAGCAGATGCGGTTCGAAGATCGACCGGATCGTGCCGCCCGGCTCACGGATCACCCGCGGGTCGTCCTTGTCCAGATCCGCTGCCACCCGGTCGATTTCGTGCCGCAGCAGCGGCAGCCAATCGTCGGACACCGTCTCGGGCGCGACCAGGTAGCCGTACTCGGAGAAGCCGTCGAGATGATGCTGGCTCAGCGGCCCATCGGCCGCTGTGCCCCACACCACCGGCTCGTGGCGCGGTATCGGCTCGATCGCGTGCTCGAGCCGTGTCGGGTAGCGATCCTCGACAACCGTGCTCCCACGCGATACGCCTTCGGCGGTCCGCTGTGCCGTCATGCGACCGACTGCGGCGCCGGGTATACGCCGTTCTCGTCGTGCACCTCCCGCCCCGTCACCGGGGGGTTGAACACGCACAGCATCCGGAGCTGCTCGTCGCACGTAACGCGGTGGCGGTCATGGTTGTTGAGGAGATACATGCTGCCGTCAGCGAGCGGGTACTGCTGCCCGGTCTCCAGATCCGTCAGCGTGCCGGTCCCCTCGATCACCCAGACCGCCTCGACGTGATGCTGATAGTGGAACTCGTTGACCGACCCCGCCTCGATGGTGGTCTCGTGGAACGAGAAACCGACACCGTCGCCGGCAAGGATGATGCGCTTGGATCGCCAGCTGCCGTCGGCGACGTCACGGTCCGTACCGGTGATCTCAGCTGTGGTGCGAACAATCATGTTTCAAGCCTCCTCAGGCCAGCGTGACTGCGACGGACTCGGCGAGAATGTCGAGTCCCTCGGACAATTCGGTCGGAAGAGTGGTCAGCGGCGGCAGCAGTTTGACCACTTCGTCGGACGGTCCGCTGGTTTCCATCAGCGCACCGCGGTCGAAGGCGGCCCGGCAGACCTTTCCGGCCAGGTCAGGCTCGTCGAACTTGATCCCCTGGGCCA
Source organism: Mycobacterium sp. NPDC004974 (assembly GCF_053600815.1). Lineage (NCBI taxonomy): Bacteria > Bacillati > Actinomycetota > Actinomycetes > Mycobacteriales > Mycobacteriaceae > Mycobacterium > Mycobacterium sp. NPDC004974. Next base: position 172,307 of record NZ_JBSGAQ010000005.1, read on the forward strand.
TTCCGCGGCCACGAGCGCTCAGCCCGTCGTGGGCAGCGGCGATCTCCTCCAGACGCGCCCGGATCAGCTCACCCTTGGCGGCGGTGTCGACGCTGAATTGGTCATTCTCCCAATATGTCTCGATCGCGGCCGTGGCGGTGATGAAGGCCGGATTGTGACCGCGGAAGGTGCCGTTGTGCTCCCCCGGCGTCCACATGTCGAGCTCGCGGCGGAACAGTGTGAGCGCCATCGGCAGGCCGTAACCACTGACCGACTTCGAGATCGTCACGATATCGGGCACGATGCCGGCGGCCTCGAAGCTGAAGAACGGCCCGGTGCGGCCACACCCCATCTGGACATCGTCGACGATCAACAGGATGTCGCGTTTGCGGCACAACTCGGCCAGGGCCTGCAGCCATTCGATCCGCGCGACGTTGAGACCGCCTTCGCCCTGGACGGTTTCGACGATCACCGCGGCCGGCCGGTTGAGTCCGCTGCCCGAATCGTCGAGCACGCGCTCGAACCAGTGGAAGTCCTCGGTGACCCCGCCGAAATAGTTGTCATAGGGCATCGGCGTGGCGTGCACCAGCGGGATGCCTGCCCCGGCCCGCTTCATCGAGTTGCCGGTGACCGACAGCGCGCCCAGTGTCATGCCGTGAAATGCGTTGGTAAAGCTGATAACCGACTCGCGTCCGGTGACCTTCCTGGCCAGTTTCAGGGCCGACTCCACCGAGTTGGCCCCGGTCGGCCCGGGGAACTGCACCTTGTAGTCGAGCCCGCGCGGCCGCAGGATCAGCCGCTCGAAGCTCTCCAGGAACCGTTGTTTGGCCGCGGTGGCCATGTCCAGCGAGTGCACGATCCCGTCGGAGACAAGGTATTCCAGCAACGGTTCCTTCAGAGCGGCGTTGTTGTGGCCGTAGTTCAGCGCCCCCGCTCCGGCGAAGAAGTCGATGTAGGTACGCCCCGAGGTGTCGGTCACCCAGGAGCCAGCGGCGCTGTTCATGACGGTGGGCCAGCCGCGGCAATAGCTACGGACCTCTGACTCGACCGAGCTGAACACGTCGGGAAGGTCAGATTCGGACAACGGCGCTGTCGTAGCGAGCAGCAAGGGATAATCCTTCCAATCAATTCAAAATGGTTATCAGATAACTGATTTCAGCGAGAAAGCGGTGTGGCGATGGGCCCCATCCGCAGAATCGGCTCGTCCTCGTGCGCTCCGTCGGCGTCGAGGAGATCGCAACCGAAATGTGGGTCCTCGACGAGCGGGACACCGTGCCGGCGGGCGAACGCACCGAAGAATGCGCGTGAGGCGGTGTTGCCGGGTGAGACCGTGGCCTCCACGGTGACCGGGCGCCCGCCGCGCTGCGTCCGCACCCGGTGAACGAGGGCGTCGAGCATCGTGCTGGCCAACCCTCCGCCCTGCGCCGACGGCGCCACGGCGACCTGCCACACAAACAGGACGTCCGGTCGTGGCGGCGGGTGGTAACCCGTGATGAATCCGTGCAGGTCACCGTCACGTTCGGCCACGATTGACGTGGCAGCAAAATCGGTTGCCAGCAACAGATAGGCGTAGGTGGAATTCAGATCGAGCACCCCAGTGGCTTCCACAAGGCCGCGGATGCCAATCGCATCGGTACCCCGCGGAGGGCGCAGGAATTCTTCCCGGGAATGGCGTCCCGGAACGCTTTCTAAAACACGCATATCGAGTTAAAAGTCACCACCGAACTTCTCAGCGAACATCGTCAGTTTCAGGCCATCGGTGCCCTCGACGTAAGCACACCGCTCTGCCCGGATCAAGCTCCGACACCGCCCGAGGAGCGACAATTCGTCTCCGATCACCCCACTTGACCTGCAATAACTCCGCCAATCGTCAATCTCAGGAAAGTGTTAGCGCCGTTATCCAATCGTTACATTGGTGCGCGGGTACCACCCTCGGAGTCACTAGCTATCCCGCCGCCACAGTTGTCTCGGCATGCCGAACGCCCCCATACACTGGTTTATCCGCCGAAACTCCGCGCCCAGAAATTCAAATCAAAATCTAATAATCGCGGCCGGGTTTCAACCCCATTAGGCGGTCGAATATGCTCGGAGGGTTTCCGTGAATCAACCCATCCAGCAAGCCAGCCGTATCGCGGTACGGGCAACACCACGCGATCCGTAGCCAGGATTCGACCGCTGCCGAAACCAGACGGGCACCATCCGCGGCGCACCCCGCTGTCACACGCCGAACAGGTCAACGTGGTCGCGGACGTCGCGGTCAGCCTGGCCGGGCGAGACGCCTACCTGGAGTTGGAGCGACGCTGACGCCGGCGGCGTCAGCACCATGCGCCCCCAGGTGGTTCCGGCGATCACCAGTGCGGCTCCGGCGATTCCGGCGCCGGTGACGCGATCGCCGGCCATGGCGATGCCGATGATGGCGGCCCACAGCGGTTCGGTACCCACCAGTAGGCTGACCCGGGCCGGACTGGTTGTGTTCAGCGCCCGCAACTGCACCAGGAAGGCAAACACCGTGCAGGCCAACACCAGATACCCGATGACGGCCCAGTCCGCCACCCCGTAGGCCGCGGTCGTCGCCACCACGGATTGCCCGGACGGCCCGCAGAGGGCGAGCGCCACACCGGCGACGGTGACCAGCTGGACCAAAGTGGTTCGGGCCGAGTCGATCTCACTTTTCTCTGACATCCGCGCCATGACGGTGACGTGCACCGCGCGCAGTAGCGCGGCGATCACGATCACGATGTCCCCCGCCCGCGGGGCGGTCAGGCCGCCGGACTGGGTCAGCAACACGCAGCCGACCACCGCGAGCGCCGCCGCGGAATAGAAGCGGGGCGCCACCCGATGGCGCTGGATCATGGGTGTGGCCACGATGGTCAACGCCATGATCAGTCCCGCATTCGATGCCGATGTCATGGTCACGCCGTAGGTTTCGGCAACACAGACCGCGGCCAGAAGGATCCCGCCGACCACACCCGAAGTCCCCTCGGCGCGGGTCAATCCCGTCAGCCGCCGGCACAGGACGGCGGCCAGCACCACTGTGGCGAGGGCGAACCGCACCGCCAGAAGGGCGAAAACCGTGTCGGGCGCGGCGATCTCTTTGGTGGCCAGATAGCTCGATCCCCACACCACAGCGACGGCAAGCAGACAGAGGTCGGTGGATCGTTGGGCCATACCCACCAGCGTGTTGCCCACCCAATAGTGCAGTCAAGCTAATCTTTTTTCACTATATATGTAGAATTACTTCATGGATGCGGGTCGCCTGCGGATGTTGCGTGAACTCGCCGACCACGGCACGGTCGCCGCAGTGGCTGAGGTGCTGTCCATGACACCCTCGGCCGTCTCCCAGCAGCTGAAGATCCTGCAACGCGAAGCCGGTGTGACATTGATCGAACCCGACGGCAGGCGGGTGCGCCTCACCGATGCCGGACAGGTGCTGGTCGGCCACGCCGATGCCGTGCTGGCGGCACTGGACTGCGCCCGGGCCGAGATGGACGCCTACCGCAGCACACCCCGCGGCACGGTCAGCGTGTCCTTCTTCCCCTCCGGGGCGGCAATGTTGCTGGCCCCGTTGATCATCCGGGCAGCCGAACACGGAGTCCAGGTGCTCGGGCGTGACATCGACGTGCCTGCGTCCCGGGCACCGGCCCAACTCGCCGACTTCGACGTCGTGGTAGTTCACCGCGACGAACGCGACGCGTCCTCGTGGGGTCCGCGATTCGAATCCACCGAACTGTTGCGGGAGCCCCTGGATGTCGTCCTGCCGCCCGGGCATCGCCTCGCCGGCCGCGCTCAAGTGCGGCTGGCCGACCTGGCCGACGAACCCTGGCTCGGTGTCGAAGGCGGATTGATGGTCGACGACGTGCTGAACTCGATCACGATACTGTCCGGCGTCCAGCCGCGAATAATCCAGCGGATCAACGACTTCCGCGTGGTCGAGGAGCTGGTCCACGCGGGCACCGGCATTGCCCTGATGCCCCGCTACGTGAGGCTCGCGCGCAAGTTGGTGCGATTGCCGATCATCGACATCTCGGTGGCCCGGCGGGTGGAGGCGGTCACCCGCTCGGGCGCGACCGCGCGGCCCGCGGTGGCCGTCGTACTCGACGAGCTGAGGGCGATCGCCGCGGAGGTCAGTTCGGCGCTCACGTGACATCCGCGCGCGGTGCGCCACGACACGCTGCCCCGGTAACTACGCCCGGTGCTTGCCGTACCGGTGATTGCTTGGTGCAGTAGTCGTGATGACGAACCTCGTGAGGCGCAACGCAACGCTGGTCGCGGCACCGGTGTGGCGGTGAGGAACCGTGGCGAGTTCACGATCCCCTGACCGCATCGAGGCCGAACGCTGGTTCCTGGCCAACGGGCTGCCCGCGGTGTTGCGCCCGGGAGCGCTGGTCCGTTCGGTGTGGGCGCGGTCGGCGCCGGCTCTGGCCGCCTACGCATGGGTGATGTTGAGTTCGGTGCTGGTGGTCGGCCTGACCGGCAAGCACACCATCGCCATCGACGGCACCCCGACGCGCACCGAGTGGTTCGTGCTGGCGGTACTGCTTCTGGTGCTGCCGACTGCCGCTCTGGTCGGGTGGGCGGTCTCGCTACTCCCGACCGGACGCGCGGCCGATGCGGCGTCGGCGGTGGCCTGCCTGGTGATCGTGGTGAGCGGATTCTACGGCGGACTGACTGCCCGGGACGGCGTGAACCTGATCATCGAACTGCTCGTCATCGCGGCTGTATTAGTCTGCACCGCAACAGGAATCGGATCGATCCTGGGTTTTGCAGCCCAAGTCACGACCTCCAATCTGGCGTCGGTCGGCAGCCTCTTCGTCCGGGCGCTGCCGGTAGTTCTGCTGACCGTGCTGGTGTTCTTCAACACCTACGTCTGGCTGATGGCATCCACCTTGAGCCGCACCCGTCTCTGGCTGGCTTTGATGTTCCTCTTCGCGGTCGCCACGGTGTTCCTGGTCTCCAGCACGCTGGAGCGGGTGCGGCCGATTCTGCGGCCCGGCGCCAAGGAACCCGAGGACGACGGGCGTCTTTCCGGTACGCCGTTCGCCGACATGCCCGACCGGCCACGGCGGGTCCGGCTGTCGAAGCCGGAACGGCTCAACGTGGTGTTTGCGCTCGTGCTCTCGCAGATCGTCCAGGTGCTCACCGTGGCGATCGTGACCGCGCTGATCTTCTTCGTCCTGGGACTGATCGTGCTCAGTCCCGAGCTTCTGGCCGCCTGGACCCGTAATGGATCACCCGACGGCCAGCTGCTGGGAATGACGTTCCCGGTACCCCAGGCGCTGATCCAGACCACCATGTTCCTGGCGGCGCTGACGTTCATGTACCTCAGCGCCCGGGCGGTATCCGACCCCGAGCAGCGGACCCGGTTCCTCGACCCGCTGCTCGATGATCTGCGACTCACACTGGTGGCCCGCGACCGCTACCGCACCCACACGGCGGAATCCTGACGCGTCAGAGCTTGTAGCCGATCGCGCGCAACAGATCCCGGCGGGCCGTGACGTCATCGTCGGATTCGACGCCCAGCGGCGGCTGCCCGTCGATCACGCCCGCGATGCCGCGGCCAAGTTGAGTGACGGCGACCACGATGTCGACCGGATTGGCAGTGGCGCAGTAGATCGAGCAGACCTCGGGGACCGCTTTGATCGGGTTGAGGACGTTCACCGGGAACCCGTCCCGCAGGAAGATGACGAAAACATGCCCTGCGCCGATCGCCAGCGCATTGCGAACGGCCAACTCGACCAGGTCGGGATCGTTACCGCTGCGGCGCACCAACCTCGGACCCGATGCCTCGCAGAAAGCCAGCCCGAACCGCAACGACGGGCTGACTCCCACCATCGCCTCGTGCAGGTCGTCCGCCGTCTTGATGAAGTGCGCCTGCCCGATGACGACGTTGAGGTCGTCGGGCTTGTCGACGGACACCACGTCCCAGGACAGCGCCGGTGTGGTCACAGCTTCATGCTGCCACCGACGCCGCCCGGACGGGTGCCGATTCGACCAAGGGCCTACAGGTACTGCCCCAGGTTCGATTCGGTGTCAATCGCGCGGCTGGCCGACGAACTCTTCCCGGTGACCAGGGTGCGGATGTAGACGATCCGCTCGCCCTTCTTGCCCGAGATCCGCGCCCAGTCATCAGGATTGGTGGTGTTGGGCAGGTCCTCGTTCTCGGCGAACTCGTCGACGATCGAATCCAGCAGGTGCTGGATACGCAAACCGGGCTGCCCGGTCTCCAGCACGGCCTTGATCGCGTTCTTCTTCGCCCGGTCGACGACATTCTGGATCATGGCGCCGGAGTTGAAGTCCTTGAAGTACATGACTTCCTTGTCACCGTTCGCGTAAGTAACCTCCAGGAACCGGTTGTCGTCGATCTCGGCGTACATCCGGTCCACGACCTTTTCGATCATCGTCTTGATCGTCAGGGTCCGGTCACCGCCGAACTCGGCCAGATCGTCGGCGTGCACCGGCAGAGCCTCGGTCAGGTACTTCGAGAAGATGTCCTGTGCCGACTCGGCGTCGGGCCGCTCGATCTTGATCTTGACGTCCAGGCGGCCGGGCCGCAGGATCGCCGGGTCGATCATGTCCTCGCGGTTGGACGCGCCGATGACGATGACGTTCTCCAGCCCCTCCACGCCGTCGATCTCCGAAAGCAGCTGCGGCACAACGGTTGTCTCGACATCGGAGCTGACACCGGTGCCGCGGGTACGGAAGATCGAGTCCATCTCGTCGAAGAACACGATCACCGGGGTGCCCTCGGAGGCCTTCTCACGGGCCCGCTGGAAGATCAGCCGGATGTGACGTTCGGTCTCACCGACGAACTTGTTCAGCAGCTCGGGGCCCTTGATGTTGAGGAAGTAGCTCTTCGCCTCGCGGGCGTCGTCGCCACGAACCTCAGCCATCTTCTTGGCCAGCGAGTTCGCCACCGCCTTGGCGATCAGCGTCTTACCGCAACCGGGCGGGCCGTAGAGCAGCACACCCTTGGGCGGCCGCAGTGAGTACTCGCGGTAGAGCTCCTTGTGCAGGAAGGGCAGCTCCACGGCGTCGCGTATCTGCTCGATCTGGCGGCCCAATCCACCGATGTCGTTGTAGCTGACGTCGGGCACCTCTTCGAGCACCAAGTCCTCGACCTCGGCCTTGGGGATGCGCTCGAAGGCGTACCCGGCCTTGGTGTCGACCAGCAGCGAATCGCCGGGCCGCAGTTTGCGCGGACGGTCGTCGTCGAGAGCGGCTTCGGAATCCTCCGGCAGATCCTCGACGGCGACCAGTGGCTCGGCCAGCCAGACGATGCGCTCCTCGTCGGCATGCCCGACCACCAGTGCCCGGTGGCCGTCGGCCAGGATTTCGCGCAGCGTGCTGATCTCGCCGACCGCCTCGAAGTTGCCGGCCTCGACCACTGTGAGCGCCTCGTTGAGCCGAACCGTCTGGCCCTGCTTGAGCAACGCGGTCTCGATGTTCGGGGAGCAGGTGAGTCGCATCTTGCGGCCCGAGGTGAACACGTCGACGGTGTCGTCCTCATGGGTACCCAGTAGCACGCCGTACCCGCTGGGCGGCTGCCCCAGCCGGTCGACCTCCTCGCGCAGGGCGAGGAGTTGCTGACGTGCTTCCTTCAGGGTGTCCATGAGCTTGGCGTTGCGCGAGGCGAGCGAGTCGATCCGCGCCTCCAGCTGGTGCACGTCTCGGGCACTGCGCAATCCGCTCTGAGGCCCTACTGCATTCTCCAGCTGCTCACGCAGAACCGCGGCCTCACGGCGCAGCGATTCCAACTCGGCGGCATCATCGCTGGACATGGGCTGCGAGAAGCCCGCCGAGAAGCTCTCGGCGTGGCCCTCCGAACGCTCTGACTCAGACATATTGCGCTCCCTCCCGCACCGCAAGTTGGTGCAGTAACAACTTCAACGCTACCGGCGATTCAGCCATTGTGTGCGCTCTAGGAACGAGACACACCAGCACCACTGTTAGCCTCTTAGTTCAGTTGGTCCGATCGAAAGGACAATCGTGGCCTTGAAAACCCTCGTTACCGGCTTTATCACCGCAGCTGCAGCCGCCGCCGTGGTGGGCGGAGCAGCGGCGGGTGTGACTTCTATTGCATCCAGCGGCATGTCGACCTCGCCGGCCATCCAGCCGGTGGTCTTCGGCGCGCCTTTGCCGGCCACGCCGGCACCGGACCTGGCGTCGCCACTGGTGCAGACCCTGCAGGCACTCGCCAACGGTGGCTCGTTCAGCGGCAAGGCCCCCTACATCCAGGGCGGCATCGGCCGTATCGAGAGCATCGCCGCCGACCGCGCCTACAGCAAGGCCGCCGCTGAAGGGAAGTTCCCGCTGACCTTCAACATCGCCAACATCGATGACCAGGGCGGCGTGGCGTTTGCCGATGTCACCGCCACCTCGGCCACCGGCGGCACCGCCACCCAGAACATCCAGTTCGTGGCCGGCCCGAGCCCGACCGGCTGGCAGATCTCCAAGGGATCGGCCATGGCCCTGCTGTCCTCTGTCGGCTGAGTAGGTAATTGAACCGCACCCGAATCGCAGTCCTGAGTGCCGCCACGATCGTGGCGGCACTTGGGCTCTGTGGGTGCAGCAGCGGAGATCGTCCGGCGAACCGCTCGCACCCGACCACGAGCGTGCTGACCACCACGACACCGGCCGCACCGCCCACCGCACCGCTACCGGCCCCCGAAGCTCTGACCGGCGTGCTGGACCAGCTGGCCGACGTCAACGTGCCCGGTGCCGACAAGGTTGTCCTGGTCGAACAGGGCACCGCCGATGACGCCGCCGCGCTGGACAAGTTCGGCCGGGCCTTGGCCGACAACGGATTCACCCCGCTGACCTTCGAGGCCACCGATCTGGCCTGGTCTCAAACCGAGCCGAACAACGTGGTGGCGAACGTCAAGGTCACCGCGGGCGGCGAGAATTCGGCCCGCGACTTCAGCTTTCCGATGGAATTCACCCCGCACGGCGACGGCTGGCAGCTGACCCGGCACACCGCCGATCTGCTGCTGGTCATGGGATCGGCGGCGGGTTCCTCGAACGCTCCCACACCGCCCCGCTGATCCGCCATGTGGATCGGCTGGTTGGAGTTCGACGTGCTGCTCGGTGATGTGCACTCGCTCAAGCAGAAGCGTTCGGTTATCCGGCCGGTGATCGCCGAACTGCACCGCAAGCTCGCGGTGTCGGCAGCCGAGACCGCGACCCAGGATCTGCACCGTCGCACCGGCATCGGCGTCGCCCTGGTCGCCGCTGACCGGGCTCACGTGGTGGACGTGCTCGATGCCGCCGAACGGATGGTTGCGGGCCACCCGGAGCTCGAACTGCTCTCCACCCGCAGGGGCCTGCACCACAGCGACGACTAGGCCGACTCGGACGCACCGGTTTCTACCGGAGGGCGGTAGTCCTCGCCGGCGAGCAGGCGTGCGGTAGAAAACGCCGACGACTGAGCCGTCAGGCGCCCGGCTGAGACTCGACGGCGGACTCGACGGCCAGATGACGTTTCTTGCGCAGCGGGACCGGCGCCACCGCGCCCGGCGCCAATTTGCGCGCACTGACCAGAAATGCGGTGTGTCCGCGCATGTTGTGTTCCGGGCGTACCGCCAGGCCCACCACGTGCCAACCGCGCTGCATGCTCTCCCAGGCCCGCGGCTCGGTCCAGCACTGCTGCTCGCGAAGCGCCTCCACGACCCGCGACAGCTGTGTGACGGTGGCGACGTAGACCATCAGCACGCCGCCGGCGACCAGCGCCTTGGAGACCGCGGGCAGCACCTCCCAGGGCGCCAGCATGTCCAGGACCACGCGGTCCATCTCCGGACCGTCGTAGTCCGCGAGGTCCGCGATCACCAGGTCCCAGTTGTCGGGCCGCTCACCGAAGAACGTGATCACGTTCTTCTCCGCGGTCGGCGCGTGATCGTCGCGGATCTCGTACGACGTCACCCGGCCCTCGGGGCCGACCGCCCGCAACAGCGAGCAGGTCAGCGCACCGGATCCGGCACCGGCCTCCAACACCCGGGCGCCCGGGAAGATGTCACCCTCGTGGACGATCTGCGCGGCGTCCTTGGGATAGATCACCTGCGCACCGCGGGGCATCGACATCACGTAGTCGACCAGCAGCGGTCGCAGCACCAGGAACTGATCGCCGTTGGTGGATTTGACCACGCTGCCCTCCGGCAGCCCGATCACGTTGTCGAAGGCGATGATGCCGCGATGGGTGTGGAACTCACCGCCGGGGTTGAGCACCATCGTGTAGCGCCGGCCCTTGGCGTCGGTGAGTTGCACCCGGTCGCCAACGGCAAACGGTCCGGTCGGTCTCTTCCCTGCCACGGACGTCCAGCCTGCCAGTAGCCCCACCGGGCCGGGTGCCCGGGGTTCCGCAAGTTTGTCGGGGCTCCGTCCTAGGCTTACGGGTGTGAGCGAAGAACCGACCCCGACGCCGCGCCGCCCGGCGCTGTCGCCGTCGCGGGCCGGCGATTTCAAACAGTGCCCGCTGCTGTACCGGTTCCGCGCCATCGACCGGCTCCCCGAGCCCCGGTCCACCGCCCAGCTGCGTGGATCGCTGGTGCATGCCGCGTTGGAGCAGCTCTACGGCCTGCCTGCGGCCGAGCGGGTGCATGACACCGCGCTGACGCTGGTCGAGCCGGCCTGGGAGCAGGTCGTCGCCGCCGAGCCCGAGCTGGCCGATACCGAATATCCGGCCACGCTGCTCGCCGAGGCCCGGGCGCTGTTGTCCGGCTACTACCGCCTGGAGGATCCGACCCGGTTCGATCCGCAGTGCTGCGAGCACCGGCTCGAGGTCGAACTGACCGACGGCACGCTGCTGCGCGGATTCGTCGACCGGATCGATGTCGCACCGTCCGGCGAGTTACGCGTCGTCGATTACAAGACGGGCAAGGCCCCGCCCGAGGCGCGGGCGCAGGCCGAGTTCAAGGCGATGTTCCAGATGAAGTTCTACGCGGTGGCGTTGCTGCGCTCGCGTGGGGTGATGCCGTCGCGGCTGCGGTTGTTGTATCTGGCCGACGGTCAGGTGCTCGACTACTCCCCCGAGCACGACGAGCTACTGCGGTTCGAGCGCACGCTGATGGCGATCTGGAAGGCCATCCAGGTGGCCGGGGCCACCGGCGACTTCCGGCCCAACCCGTCGAAGTTGTGCTCGTGGTGCGCACATCAGAGTTTGTGTCCGGCGTTCGGCGGCACCCCGCCGCCGTATCCCGGGTGGCCAGAATCAGGAGCTGCATGATCGGGTGTCACTACCATCGGCTTGGTTCCGATGGTGAGTACCAGCTGTTCGAATCCACCGCCGATACCCGGAGCAACTGGGATCCGGCGATCCAGCACGGCTCGCCGCCGCTGGCGCTGTTGACCAAGGCGATCGAGGAGTTGGCCGCCGACTCAGACCTGCGGATCGGGCGGCTGACGCTCGACATCCTGGGCGCGATTCCCGTTGCGCCGGTGCGGGTTCGGGCCTGGGTGGACCGGCCGGGGTCACGGATCTCGATGGTCGTCTCCGAGATGGAGGCCGCTCGACCCGACGGCACCTGGCGCGCGGTGGCGCGGGTCACCGCCTGGCTGCTGGCTCCCAGCGACACCAGCGACGTGGTCACCGACCGCTTCCCGCCATTGGTGGAGGGCGAGGCGGCCGACGTGGCGCACAACTGGGAAGGCGCACCGGGCTATCTGGAAAGCGTGTCGTGGCGTCGGCAGAACGCGACCGACGGTGAGTCGGCGGTGGCCTGGATGAGTCCGTTGACGCCGGTGGTCGACGACGAGGAGACGACGGCCCTGCAGCGCCTGGCGCTGGTGGTGGATTCGGCGAACGGCATCGGCGCGGCGCTCGATCCGGAGAAGTTCGTGTTCATGAACACCGATACCGCGGTGCATCTGCACCGGCTTCCGGAGGGGTCGGACTTCGCGGTGCGAGCCCGTGGTTCGATCGGACCGGACGGTATCGGCGTGACGACGGCGGAAATCTTTGACCGCCAAGGGTTTATCGGGACCTCGGCCCAGACCCTGCTGGTGATGCGGGTGCCGTGATCGTCGAATTGCGTCGCCAGTTCGACCTGGCCTGGGCGCTGACCGACCTGCACCTGTCGGCGCTGGCCGACGAGGATCACCTCTGGGAGCCGGGTCCGCTGGTGTGGACCGTGCACGAGGATCCGTCGGGCCGGTGGTGGCCGGACTGGGCGGACACCGAGCCCGACCCGATTCCCGTTCCGACCATCGGCTGGCTGACCTGGCACATGATCTTCTGGTGGACGAGCGCGCTGGCGCACGTCGACGGACGGCCGCCACCACCGCGCTCCGAGATCGACTGGCCCGGCCCCGCGGCCGCGGTGCAGCGGATCAGGGTGCTCAGCGCACGCTGGAGCGGCCTGCTGGACTCGTTGACCGACACCGATCTTGTTGCCCCCGCGACGTTTCCGTGGGGGCCGGATAGCGGCCGTTCGCTGGCCGACACAGTCCTCTGGTTGAACGTCGAGCTGACGAAGAACGCCGCGGAGATCGGCCAGTTGCGCCTGCTGCGAGCGGTGAGCCGAACCGGCGACTAATCGTCCTCGCCCTGGCTGTTGCCGTCACCGCCATGCCAATCACCGCGCCAACGCGGACCGTCGTACCAACCGTTGTACCAGCCGGGCGTGTCCACGCAGGCATGCGCGAAACCATATGGACCACTCACACACAGGCCCGGATCGGCCGATGCCGACCCCGCCCCGGCAAACGCGACCCCGATCGGCACCGCCACTACGCCAAGGCCGACGGCCAACTTTCCAAGATTCTTCAAACGGATCACACCCCACCTCCGGCATAGCCTCGAGCAAGTAACCCCGTCCCCTGCCCACTGTAGTCCCACAGGGCATGGCCGCACGGCTCGCTCCGGGTCCGCCGCACGCTGCGTGTGCCGATTTCAGATGGCGGATCCCATTGCCGCTTCCTGAGACTTTCCGAAATTCCGCTCATGATGGCGGACACCAGATTCCGCTTTCGGTGACGGATCCTAGAACCACACGGTCGTCCAGATCTTGACTCGCCGCTCACCGGCCGTCGGCTGGTTCAATTCTCGCCTGGCTCGCGCGGATGCGCTAAAGAGCCGCTGGGCCTTTGCGAACCAGTACTCGTTGTAGCTGATGGCTGCCACTCGAGCTACAGGCCGACCGCCGGGGCCGTTCGACAGCCGCGCCGGAAGTCCAAGCGCGTCCGCTCTTTTGCTCAGCGAAAATAAGGTTCAACCGTGCCACTGATCTTGACGACCATAGGATTTCCGCGGCGATCCTTCGCGGTAGGGACTTCAACACGCACCCAACCCTCGGCCACGTTGTATTCGTGAACATTGGTTTTCTCGACGCCATTAAAGCGAATACCCACGTCGCGGCGGAGCACCTCTTCGCTATAGAAGGGGCTGCGCGGGTCGATGGAGAGATGATTCGGTGGAACGTCTACGTTCTGGTCCTCGGACATGATGGCCTTCGTTGAATGCTGCGTTAGGTGCTCGGATTGATCCTCAGAGAATCTACGCGACCGTGCAGTAGCGGGTTGCGCGTAGGTCTTGGCGGGCCGCCTTGAGGATTACGAACGCCGGCCCCAGGGGGTGGCTTCAACCACTCGATACCCATGTGTGCTGCAGGTTCCCAATTCCAGTGACACATCCCATCAGTTAGAGCTGGGCCTTTCGAAAGCCATGCGAGAGCAATACCAGTTTCGTGCCATACCGGAAAGTCAGCCGAACCAGAGGCTCGCAGGTTGATCTGGCGGGCCGTCCGCGCCTGAGCCCGAACGCCACCGCACCGGTGAGCCGCTGAGATCGATGCCGACCCGACCAGGCATGGACGTCAGGCTTCAGCGGTTCGACGTCACTGTCATTTCGGCACCTCCCCAACGCATCATCGGTGACGCCGCAGCTCCGACGACGTGACGGACCCAATGCGATAGCTCCACCTGTAGCTCTCGAAAGTCGCTGTGCCAGTGTCGGAGTCAGCCGATCCTCCGGGCTACGATTGCGAAATTCAACGGAATGCGCGGAACACCTGCGGGCAGTGCCCAGCCGTGCGAATCAGGAATCAGAGCCGGGAAAGCTCGCCAATCCATGTAGGGAAGCTCGCGAACGGCCTCGATGCGCAGATTGGCTTCCAGGAGTGCGGTGATGACTTCACTGAGATCGTGCCGCCACTCGTAATTTGTTGTCTGGCGGATTGCCACATCGGTGTTCTCTGTGTACGTGCTGGCGTCGTCGTAGGTCCTGGCACCGCCGCCCGAGAGGTAGTCGTCACTGATAGTCCAAGGCTGGAACTCCATCGCCGCCAATATCGGATGGTCGTCTCGGATCACGAAAACTCCGTCGGGCGTGAGCAGGTCGTGGATCGATTGAGCCCACGCCGACAACTCAGGCAGCCACACGATGGTTCCGGCGCTGGTGACAACGATATCGAACTGCTCATCAATAAGCGAGGAGGCGAACCGAGCATCGCCCTGCACCCACGTGATTGTCTGGCAGTCCGTTTCGGCGATGCGTTGGGCATGGCGCAGGGAATTGGGCGATAAATCCAAGCCGGTGACGTTGACCGCGCCGAGCCGTGCCCACGACACGGTGTCGGTGCCGATGTGACACTGCAGATGCAGCAGTGACCGACCGGTCACCCCCGAGGAGGGTAGGTGCGGTTGCATTACTGACAGGTCGTTTCGGACCACCGACGAGATCATCGACCGGTCAGCCAGGAATCCCTCCACGTCATACATCTGTGACCGGGCATGGATGTCTGCGCGTTCATCCCAGTTCTCCTTGTTACGAGCAAGCGCATCAACATGTTTCATCAAGATCCCCTATGTCTCCGCTCGGCGACTCCGCCGGCGTTACCTTCTTTTTATCACAGTCGTGATACATATCGTTGGATCCCGCTACACTGTGACCATGCCAGCCCGTATCGACCCCGTGAAACGTCGAGGTCATATCGTCGAAGCCGCGTTACGTCTGGTGGTGAAGGAGGGGCTGGCCGCCGCTACATTCCGCCGCGTCGCAGCAGAATCACAGCTGAACATCGGATCAGTCCGTCACTATTTCGCCGATCACGAATCTCTCGTCGTCGCAGTGGTCACCGAAGCCGGCAACCGCATGGGCCAGCGGCTGATAAAGCACACACCACCCGAATCACGCGACGTCACAGAACACCGACAACACCTCCTGGCACTCCTGAAGGAACTGGTCCCCCTGGACGACGAACGTCACAGCGAGGCCGTGATCCTCATGGAGGTCATCGCGGCCTCCCGCACCACCGCAGCTTTCCGCCCAACGACAGCGCAGATGGCTACCGACCTGCACGATGTTCTGGTCAAAGCCCTCAAGAACATGGCGGTACCAAAGCCCAGCCTGGAAGCTCAGCGTCTCGCGTCACTTCTGTCCGGCCTCGCCCTCGACGCCGTGACAGCACACGGCCCCAGGTCCACGGCCACCATCACCAAGATCTTGCAACTCCACGTGAACTCGCTACCGACAGATCGCTAAGCGGCCGCGGCTGAGCGATTGGCAGGCGGATACCTCCGCGCACCGCACTCCGTCCAACACCTCGCCACCTCCAGCCCCTTTATATTTGCTTGCATCTATATAGCTATACTGCAATACTCAACGCATGGACGTGTTCGAAGCAGTCGCCGAACCCAGCCGACGCGCATTGCTCGACGCCCTCGTCGACGGTGAACGCACCGCAGGCGAGTTGGTGGCCACCCTGCCGGGGCTGACCCAGCCGACGGTGTCACGGCACCTGCGGGTGTTGCGGGAGGTCGGTCTGGTCGAGGTGCGACCCGACGCACAGCGCCGCATCTACGCCTTACGCGCCGACGGCCTGGTGCAGATCGACGAGTGGATCGAGCGGTACCGCCGCTACTGGTCGGATCACCTGGACGCCCTGGAACGTCATCTCAAAGCGACCCACAAGGAGACGAAATGACCAGCCGTGAAGGCAAACTCACCGTCGAGGGCGACCGGGCCGCCCTGAACTTCGAGCGGCGCCTGCCTTATCCGGTCGAGGCGGTGTGGGCCGCCATCACCGATCCCGCACAACGCGACCAATGGATGGGCGAAACGATGATCGACGCCCGCGAAGGCGGCGCGATCGAGATGATTCCGGACTCTCCGCCCATCCCGGCGCAACAGAAGAAGATGACCGGACGGATCCGGGTGTGGGACCCGCCACGGGTTTTCGAACACGAGTGGAACCAGCCCGTCCTGTCCGCCCCCGAATCCGGCGTCGTGCGTTACGAACTCATCCCGGATGGCGAGGGCACCCTGCTCCGATTCACGCACCGCGGCCTGACGGTCTCCGACGGTCAGGGATTCCACCCCGGCACCCACGCCTATCTGGACCGACTGGAGGCCTATCTCGGCGGGCAACCCTTGCCCGACTGGGCCCAGCGTTATCAGGAAGTCGCTCAAACACTCGGAACCCAATGGACCCCGGAGACAGGAAACGACCATGCATCGCAACGGAACTGACGTCGCCGCACCCACCGTCGCGGTGGTCTACCACTCCGGGTTCGGTCACACGTCGACCCTGGCCGATGCGGTCGCGGCCGGAGCCGCTGACGCCGGAGCCGACGTCACCGTCATGCGCGTCGAGGCCGTGACCGACCAGGATTGGGACGTGCTGGACGGTATCGACGCCATGATCTTCGGCAGCCCCACCTACATGGGCAACGTGTCAGCAGGATTTCAGACCTTTGCCGAGAAGACCGGCCGGCGGTGCATGGAAGGCAGGTGGCGCGACAAGATCGCGGCCGGGTTCACGAACTCCGGAGCCAAGAGCGGAGACAAACTCGCCACGTTGAACTCCCTTGCGATCTTCGCCGCCCAGCACCACATGCATTGGGTGAACCTGGGTTTGGGAGCCGGCTGGAACAGCGCGGGCGGCAGCGAGCATGACCTGAACCGACTCGGGTTCTGGCTGGGTGCCGCGGCAGCCACCGATGTCGACGCTGGGCCCGACCAGATGCACCCGGCGGATCTCCAGACCTGCCGCCACCTCGGGCATCGTGTCGCGCTGGTGACGCGTCAGCTCAACATCGGCCGCACGCTCAGTCCAGCGGCTTCAGCTCCTGCAGCATCGTAGGCACCAGCTCGCTGACGGTGGGGTGGATGTGCATCGTGCGTGAAATCGCGGTGTAGGGCAGTTTCGCCGTCATGACGTCGAGGATCGAGTGCACCACCTCGTCGCCGCCGACACCGAGGATCGACGCCCCCAGAATCTCCTCGGTCTCGGCATCCACCACCACCTTCATGAAGCCCTGTGTCTCACCCTTCTCCACCGCACGGCCTACCCTGGTCATCGGACGCTTGCCCACCAACGCTTTTCGGCCGGACTTCCGGACCTGATCGACCGTCATCCCGGCCCGTCCCAGGGGCGGATCGATGTAGAGCGCGTAGGTGGTGATGCGATCGCTCACGCGACGCGGATCATCGTCGAGCAGATTGGCGGCGACGATCTCGAAGTCGTTGTAGGACGTGTGGGTGAAGGCGCCCTTGCCGTTGCAGTCCCCCATCGCCCAGATGTGCTCGGCCGTGGTGCGCAGCTGATCGTCGACCACGACATAGCCACGTCCGTCGACGTCCACGCCGGCGTTCTCCAACCCGAGATCGTCGGTGTTGGGCGCCCGCCCCACCGCGAGCAGCAGGTGCGTTCCGGCAATCGGATCGGCACCGTCGCGAGGCGTCACCTCGAAACCGCCGTCCCGCTTGGCAAACCGGATGCCGGTGGCATTGAGCACCACGTCGATCCCCTCGGCCCGGAGGATCTCGGCGATGGTGGCGGATACGTCCTCGTCCTCACGCGAGGTCAGCCGTGGCCCCTTCTCGACTACCGTCACCCGGGCACCGAACCGGCGGTACATCTGCGCGAACTCCAGCGCGATGTAGCTGCCGCCCACGATCACCAGATGCTCGGGAACAAGGTCCAGGTCCAGGATGCCGACGTTGGTGAGGTAGTCGATACCGTCCAGGCCGGGAAATTCCGGAACCACCGCGCGGCCACCGACATTGAGGAAGATCCGATCGGCCCGCAGCAATTCGCCGTCGACGTCGACGGTGTGCGGGTCGACGAAACGGGCGTGGCCACGGATCAGCACCGCGCCGTTCATCGCCTCAAGCCAATCCTCCACCCCGTGGCGGTCGGCCAGCATGATCGCATCCTTGCGGGCCTTGACCTTGGCCATGTCGATGTCGATTTCGCCTGTGCCGACGCCGAAATCAGCGCCGCGCCGCGCGAGATGGGCGGCATGCGCGCTGGCCACAAGGGTTTTGGTGGGGATGCAGCCATAGTTGACGCAGGTGCCGCCGACCAGTTTGCGTTCGATCACCGCGACGGTCTGCCCCGCTGCGGTCAACCGGCCCGCCAGCGGCGGCCCCGCCTGGCCCGCGCCGATGACGATTGCGTCGAAACTTCGCGCGGGCACCATGAACTAGAGGACGGAGGTCAGAGCCGCGATCGCGAAGCCGCCGAGTACGGCGACCGCGTCCTCGAACAGCGCGACCGGCAGATCATGGCCATCATTGCGGCTGACCAAGCGCTTTCGCGCCTCGTATCCGCCGAGGGTGCCGATCACCGCACCCACGAGGGCCGCACCGAGCGCGGTGTACGTGTAGCCCCACGCGGTGCCGATCACCGCACCGGCGAACGCCCCGGTGATCAGCCGGGCGATGAACTGCACCGGGGTCTTACGGCTGGGCGTGCGCGGCAGCTGATCGGTGACCAACTCCACCACAGCAAGAACGGTCAGCACGGTGACCGTGACCGGGTGGGCCAACCACTGGGCCCAGGTGCCGTCGAGGTTGATCCAGTTCAGTGCGGCGGCCCACGCCACCGCGGCCGGAGCGGTGAATGCCCGCAGTCCGGCCACCACACCGATGAGAAGAGCCAACAACAGAACCAGAAAATGCGTCACGGCGACCTCCGAGGCCTGGAATTGTCACCCGGACGCTAACACGCAATGCGGCGCTGCACGCGCCGATCAGACAGGGCGGTGTCCGTCCGTCAGAAACGGCAGAACCGAATATCCGATGCGAGTATCGCTTTGGCACCGATCGCGGCGATCTCATCCATGATGGCGTTGACGTCGCGGCGCGGTACCAAAGCCCGCACCGCCACCCAATCGGGATCCGCCAGCGGCGCGATGGTCGGTGACTCCAGTCCCGGCGTCACCGCGGTGGCCTGGTCCAAAACCGTACGCGGGCAGTCGTAATCCAGCATCAGGTACTGCTGGCCGAACACCACGCCCTGCACGCGCGCCGTCAGCTGATCCCGCGCGGACGTACTGCCATTCCCCTCGGCCCCGTCGCGTTCGATCAGCACGGCCTCCGACTCGCACAGCGGCGCACCGAATGCCACCAGGCCGTGCAGCCCCAGAGTGCGACCCGAGCCGACCACGTCGGCGATCACGTCGGCGACCCCGAGCTGGATCGAGATCTCGACCGCGCCGTCGAGCCGGATCACCGAAGCCTCGATGCCCTGCGCCGCAAGGTCCTTGCGAACCAGGTTCGGAAACGACGTGGCGATCCGTTTGCCCGCCAGATCCTTCGGGCTCCACTCCCGGCCGGCCGGAGCGGCGTAACGGAAGGTGGAGCCACCGAAGCCCAGCGACAGGCGCTCCCGCACCGGGGCGTCGGAATCGGCGGCCAGGTCCCGTCCGGTGATGCCCAGGTCGAGCTGACCCGAACCCACGTAGATCGCGATGTCCTTGGGCCGCAGAAAGAAGAACTCGACGTTGTTGACCGGATCGACGACCGTCAGATCCTTGGGGTCACGACGGCGCCGATACCCGGCCTCGGCGAGGATCTCGCCGGCCGCTTCGCTGAGCGAGCCCTTGTTGGGCACCGCGACGCGCAACATCTGATCGGCCACGGCTCACAACTTCCGGTAGACGTCGTCGAGGGTCAGGCCCCGGGAGATCAGCAGCACCTGGGTCCAGTACAGCAACTGGCTGACCTCCTCGGCGAGCGACTCGTCGCTCTCGTGCTCGGCGGCCAGCCACACCTCGCCGGCCTCCTCCAGGATCTTCTTGCCGAGCCCATGGACGCCGGCGTCAAGTGCGGCGACCGTGCCGCTACCGGCAGGTCTGGTGCGCGCTTTGTCGCTGAGTTCGGCAAACAGGGCCTCGAAGGTCTTCACAGGCATGAATTGTTTCATGCTCGGCGGGGGTCGATTTGTGGGGTGCAATAGAAGGGTGAGCGAACCTGTCGGCGACGAGCTGCGGACCTACACCGCCCGGGTCACGGCGATCCGCGCGATCCTGTCCAGATACCTGACGGTGGACGGCCTGGTCCAGAACAATCGCCTCGCCAACCCCATCCTCCCGCTCGATTGCCTGTCCGCATCCTGGGGCGCTGATGTGGCCGCGTCCCCGATTCTCACCGTGTCGGTCCACCCGATCGACGACTTTGCCGCCGAGGTCGACCAGTTGCGCTACGGCGCCGACCCCGCCCGGGGAACATTCGAGGTGCAACGCGCCGCACCCGACGAGTTCGCCCTGGTACAGGTGCAATTGTCCAGCGTGTGGGTGGTCGTTGGGCGCTGCGAGGTCTATCTGGCCCACCGGGACATCTCGCCGGAGAAGCTGGTCGAGGCGGCCGTCGAGATCGCCCGCAGCGTCGGCTGCGCGCCGTATGCCGACGACTACCGGCCTCCGCCGGACCACCGCTAGGCGCTCAACGCGTTTGCGTGCATGTCCTCGAGGTTCTTGCCCTTGGTCTCCTCGACCCAGCGCCAAACGAACACGAACGACAGCACCGCACACAGCGCATAGAACCCATACGCCGCGCCCAACACATTGCGCAGTTCCGGGAACGTCACGGTGATCAGCCAGTTCGCCGCCCACTGGCCGGCGGCGGCCAGGCCCAGCGCGGCCGCCCGGATGCGGTTGGGGAACATCTCGCCGAGCAGGACCCACACCACCGGGCCCCACGACATGCCGAAGGCCACCACGAACAAGTTCGCCGCGACCAGGGCGACCGGGCCGGTGATCCCGCCGAGGAACGGCTGCGACTCCATCAGACCGGTCGAAGTGTTGAGCACCTCGTGCGTTTTGGCGGTACCGAAGATCACGGCCATGGTGCCCAAGGTCAGCGCCATACCCACCGAGCCGATCAGCAGCAGCGGCTTGCGGCCGACCCGGTCGATCAAGGCGATGGCGATCAACGTCGTCAGGATGTTGGTCACCGAGGTGATCACGGTGATGATGAACGACGCGCTCTCGTCGAATCCGACGGCCTGCCACAACACATTCGAGTAGTAGAAGATCACGTTGATGCCGACGAACTGCTGAAAGACCGACAGCCCGAGGCCCACCCACACGATGCCGTAGACGCCGCCCGCCGGCTTACGCAGATCACGCCAGGCCGGCGGCTTCTCCTGTTGGAGGGTGTCCTGGATGCGGCCCAGGGTGATCTCCAGGTTCTTCTCCCCCAGCAGCCGCGAGAGCACCTTGCGGGCCTCGGGAATGCGGTGTGTGGCAACCAGATACCGGGGTGATTCGGGAATCGTGAAAGTCAGCAGGCCGTACACGACGGCGGGAACCGTCATCAACAGGAACATCCATCGCCACGCCTCCATGCCCAGCCACAGTTCCTTGGTGGCGTCCCCGGCGATGTGCGCCAGCAGCGCGTCGATGCTCAGGGACAGGAAGATGCCGGTGACGATCGCCAACTGCTGAAGGGACCCCAGCCGGCCGCGGATCCCCGGCGGCGAGGTTTCGGCGATGTAGGCCGGGGCGATGACCGAGGCGATACCGACACCGATTCCGCCGACGATACGAAAGAACACCACTACCCAGACGCTGGGCGCCAGCCCGGTGCCGATGGCACTGATGAAGAAGAACACCGCGGCGATCTTCATCACCGCGATCCGGCCGATCCGGTCGGCGATCCGGCCCGCCGACAGCGCACCGACGGCCGCCCCCAGCAGCGCCGAGGCCACCGCGAAGCCCAGGATCTTGTTGTCGATGACGAAATGCTTCTGCACGGCGTCCACCGCGCCATTGATCACCGCGCTGTCATAGCCGAACAACAACCCGCCCAGTGCGGCGACCGCGGCGATACGGACGGCACTGCGTCCGGACGAGTAGTAGTCGTCGTCGTGGACCGAAGGTGTGCCGTCACTCACCGGACCGTGTGACATGCCGTGTCCTCTCCGCGCCATTGCGTGACCGAACATCATCACCTTGACACAGAGAGCCCGCAGCTAGGGCCATATCCGGCAGCTGAATTCGATGCGCCTCAGGCGCCGCGCACGCCCGGCCCGGCAGCCAGTTCGGCGTGGATTGTCCGCAGGTCGGAGACATCGAGCGCGCCGAGCGTTTGGACATGCCGGCGCCCAGCGCCCGCGGGAACCTCGACATCGTTGGGCACCACCAGCACCGGGCAGCCCGCGGCCTCTGCCGATGTTGTCCCGGTGACTGAATCCTCGACCGCCAGACAGGATGCGGCGGAGACGCCGAGAAGATCCGCCGCCCGCAGATACGGGTCGGGCGACGGCTTGCCGCTCGCGACCTCATCACCGCAGACGGTCACCGAAAAGTAGTGGCGGCCAATGCTGTTCAACGCGCGTTCGGCGAGATCCCGGCGGGTGTTGGTGACCAGCGCCATGGGGACCCGGGCCGCGGTGAGAGCGTCGAGCATCTCCTGGGCACCCGGCCGCCACGGCAGGCCCTGCTCGAACAACTCGCCGGTGTAGTCGTGCAACCAATCGGCCGATTCGGCCATGGCGCCAGGGTCAGGTTCCAGCCCCAGATCGTCATAGACGATTCGCATCACGCTCTCGGCAGAGCCGCCGACCGTCGATTCCCGTACCTCCGCGGTCAGCACCCCGCCCATCCGCGCATACAGGGCCTGCATGGCGATGTCCCACAGCTTTTCGGAGTCGACGAGCGTGCCGTCCATGTCCCACAGCACCGCCTGCATGACAGCCATTCTGACATTGTCCGACCCCGTCGATAGCGTGGGAGCATGACGATATTGGTGACGGGAGCCACAGGGAACATCGGCAGGCGCGTCGTGGATCATCTGATCACGTTGGGCGCCCACGACATCCGCGCACTGACCACAA
Source organism: Mycobacterium sp. NPDC004974 (assembly GCF_053600815.1). Classification (NCBI taxonomy): domain Bacteria; kingdom Bacillati; phylum Actinomycetota; class Actinomycetes; order Mycobacteriales; family Mycobacteriaceae; genus Mycobacterium; species Mycobacterium sp. NPDC004974. The sequence goes on from NZ_JBSGAQ010000005.1 coordinate 195,337, forward strand.
ATCCGGCGAAGGCGGCGCTGCCGGAATCTGTGACAGCAATCACCGGCTTCCTGGGTAGGCCGGAGACGCTGCCGGCTGCCTTCGAAGGCGTGGAACGCGTTTACCTGGCCCCGTTCCCGGCCACCGTCGGGCCCACACTCGAGCTGATGGTGCGGGCGGGTGTGCAACACGTGGTGGCACTGTCCGGCGGTGCACACTGGGCCGAACACGCCGATGCGGTCGCCGCCTCGGGACTGGCGCACACCCAGCTCGGGCCCGGCGAGTTCTGCGAGAACTTCGCGATGTGGGCCCCGCAGATCAAGACCGGTACGGTCCGTGACATCAATCCGGATTACGTCGAATCACCGGTATCCATGGACGACATCGCCCGGGTCGCGGCGCATCTGTTGACGGCACCGGCGGACGCCCATCCCGGCGCGATGTACGAACTCACCGGTCCGGTCGCATTGTGCCGCGGCGACATCGCCCGCCAGATCGGAGCGGGGCTCGGCCAATCAGTCGAGGCGCAGCGGTGCGGCCGGGCCGAGGCCGAAGAATTGCTGCGCCCTGTCATGGGCGACGGCGCGCAGTGGTACCTCGACCTTTTCGAGGACGATCCGCAACCCCAGGCCGCCAACGACAACGTCGAACGGCTCACGGGCACACCGGCCGAATCGATGGCGCAGTGGGCGGCCCGGAATCGGGACCTGTTCGGCTAGCCGCCAGACCGGGTGCGTCCGTGAACCGTTCGGGCGCACCCGGTTTCGGCGTGCTCAGTCCTCCGGGTTGTACCCGAGGTTGGGGGCGAGCCAGCGCTCGGCTTCGGCCAGGGTCCAGCCCTTGCGCCTCGCGTAGTCGGCGACCTGGTCCTGAGCCATCCGGCCGACCACGAAGTACTGCGACTGCGGGTGCGAGAAGTACCAGCCACTGACGGCAGCACCGGGCCACATCGCCATCGACTCGGTCAGCTCGATCCCGGTCCGATTCTGGACGTCCATCAGCTCCCAGAGCGTCGCCTTCTCGGTGTGCTCCGGGCAGGCCGGGTAGCCGGGGGCGGGGCGGATGCCGACGTACTTCTCCCCGATGAGTGCGTCGTTGTCCAGCTGCTCGTCAGGCTGATATCCCCAGAACTCCTCGCGGACCCGTTGGTGCATCCGTTCGGCGAAAGCCTCTGCCAGCCGGTCGGCGAGCGACTCCAGCAGGATGGCGCTGTAGTCGTCGAGGGCCGCCTTGAACTCCACGATCTTGTCCTGGCTGCCGAGGCCCGCGGTGACGGCGAAGGCGCCGACGTAGTCCGCGACCCCGGTTTCTCTGGGCGCGATGAAGTCACCCAGTGACCGGTTCGGGATGCCGTCCCGGTGCTCGCCCTGCTGGCGCAGGTTGTGCAACGTGGTCAGCACCTCGGTCCTGGTCTCGTCGGTGTAGACCTCGATGTCGTCGCCGACCGCGTTCGCCGGGAAGAACCCGATCACCCCGTTGGCCTTGAGCCACTTCTCTTTGATCAGGGTGTCGAGCATCTGCTGGGCATCGTCGTACAGCTTGCGGGCGGCCTCGCCCGAGACCGGGTTGTTGAGGATGTCAGGGAACCGGCCCTTCATCTCCCAGGCGTTGAAGAACGGCTGCCAGTCGATGTACTCCCGCAGCTCGGCGAGGTCGTACTCATGGAACTCCCGCACGCCGAGGCCTTGGGCGGGCACCGGCGGCGTGTAGCCGTCCCACTCGATCGGCGTCCGGTTGGCGCGGGCCTTCTCCAGCGTCAGCATCGGCCGCTCGTTCTTCTGGGCGTGCCGTTCGCGAAGGGCGGCGTAGTCGGTCGCGGTGGCCTCCAACAGGGCCGGCCGCTGCTTGTCGTCCAGAAGCGCGGCAGCGACCGGCACCGAACGGGAAGCGTCCTTGACCCACACCACCGGACCACTGCGACGCGGTGCCACCTTCACGGCCGTGTGGGCGCGCGAGGTGGTCGCTCCACCGATGAGCAGCGGAATCTGAAGCCCCTCGCGTTCCATCTCGACGGCGAAGTTGACCATCTCGTCCAGGGACGGGGTGATCAGGCCGGACAGCCCGATGATGTCGGCGTTGTGCTCCCTGGCCGCGTCCAGGATCTTCTGAGCGGGCACCATCACACCGAGGTCGATCACGGTGTAGTTGTTGCACTGCAAGACGACCCCGACGATGTTCTTGCCGATGTCGTGGACGTCGCCCTTGACGGTGGCCATCACGATCGTGCCGTTGGTGGTGTCGGCGTCGCCCGGCTGCTTCTCCGCCTCGATGTACGGCAGCAGGTACGCAACAGCCTTCTTCATCACCCGGGCCGACTTCACCACCTGGGGCAGGAACATCTTGCCCGCGCCGAACAGGTCACCGACGACGTTCATGCCGTCCATCAGCGGGCCCTCGATCACCTCGATCGGGCGGCCACCTGCCGCGGCGATGTCGGACCGCAACTCCTCGGTGTCGGAGTCGACGTGGGCGTCGATGCCCTTGACCAGGGCGTGGGTGATCCGCTCACGCACCGGGAGGCTGCGCCACTCGGCTGCCGCGGGATCCTCGGCCTTGTCCTTGCTGTTGAACCGTTCCGCGATCTCCAGGAGCCGCTCCGCCGCGTCCTCGCGACGGTTCAGGACGACGTCCTCGATCCGGTCCCGCAATTCGGGGTCGATCGAGTCATAGGGCACCAGCGCACCGGCGTTGACGATGCCCATGTCCAGACCGGCCTTGATGGCGTGGAACAGGAACACCGAGTGGATCGCCTCGCGGACGGGGTTGTTGCCCCGGAACGAGAACGACACGTTCGAGATGCCGCCGGAGATGTGCACCCCGGGCAGGTTCTCCTTGATCCAGGCGCAGGCCTCGATGAAGTCGATCCCGTACGTCGCGTGCTCCTCGATACCGGTCGCCAGCGCGAAGCAGTTCGGGTCGAAGATGATGTCCTCGGCCGGGAAGCCGACCTCTTCGGTCAGGATCCGGTAGGCGCGCCCGCAGATCTCTTTGCGGCGCTCCAGGTTGTCCGCCTGGCCCTGCTCGTCGAAGGCCATCACGACGACGGCGGCGCCGTACTTGCGGCACAGCCGTGCCTCACGGATGAACTTCTCCTCGCCCTCCTTCATGGAGATCGAGTTGACGATCGGCTTGCCCTGCACGTTCTTCAGGCCCGCCTGGATGACCTCCCATTTGGAGGAGTCGATCATCACCGGGACGCGGCTGATGTCCGGCTCGGCCGCGATCAACTTGGTGAACCGGTCCATCGCGGCGACGCCGTCGATCATGCCCTCGTCCATGTTGATGTCGATGACCTGCGCCCCGACCTCGACCTGCTGCAACGCGACCGACAGCGCGGTGTCGTAGTCCTCGGCCTTGATCAGGTTGCGGAACCGGGCGGAGCCGGTGATGTTGGTGCGCTCACCGATGTTCACGAACAGGGAGTCGTCGGTGATGTTGAGCGGCTCCAGACCCGCGAGCCGGGTGGCCACCTCGATATCCGGCAGCTCGCGCGGCGGCTTACCCTCGACGACCTTGGCGATCTCGGCGATGTGCGCCGGCGCCGTTCCGCAGCAACCACCGACCAGGTTGACCAGGCCGGCCTCGGCGAACTCGGCGATGTAGCCGGCCTGATGCTCCGGGGACTCGTCGTACTCGCCGAAGGCGTTCGGCAGGCCGGCGTTCGGGTAGCAGGAGACGTAGGTGTCCGCGATCCGCGCCATCTCGGCGATGTAGGGCCGCATCTCCGGGGCGCCCAGGGCGCAGTTGAGGCCAACGGCGATCGGCTTCGCGTGCCTGATCGAATTCCAGAACGCCTCGGTGACCTGACCGGACAACGTCCGGCCGGAAGCATCGGTGATGGTGCCCGAGATGATCACCGGCCACCGGCGGCCGCGCTCCTCGAACAGCGTCTCGACGGCGAACACCGCCGCCTTGGCGTTCAGCGAGTCGAAGATCGTCTCGATGATGAGGAGGTCGGCACCACCGTCGACCAGGCCGTTGGCGGCTTCGAGGTAGGCGGCGACCAGCTGGTCGTAGGAGACGTTGCGGGCTCCGGGGTCGTTGACATCGGGCGAGATCGACGCGGTCCGCGTCGTCGGCCCGATGGCACCGGCGACGTAGCGGGGCTTCTCGGGGGTGCTGAACTCGTCGGCGGCCTTACGGGCCAGGGCGGCGCCGGCGTAGTTCAGCTCGTAGCTGAGGTCCGCCATGTCGTAGTCGGCGAGCGAGACCGCGTTCGCGTTGAACGTGTTGGTCTCCAGGATGTCGGCGCCCGCCTCGAGGTACTCGCGGTGGATGCCCTCGATGATCTGCGGCTGCGTCAGGTTGAGCAGGTCGTTGTTGCCCTGAAGAGCGGTTGGCCACTCTGTGAACCGGTCGCCGCGGTAGCCGGCCTCGTCGGGCCGGTCGCGCTGAATCGCGGTGCCCATCGCGCCGTCGATCACGATGATCCGCTCGCGCATGGCCGCCGTCAGTTTGTCGGTGCAGTCGGGGCGGATGTTCGGCGTAAAGGTCGTCGACTCAACAGCGGTCACGTGCACTCCTTCCATAACGGAAGGCGTCCTTGACTCTGCCGAGCGTGGCGGATACGGGCAGGAACCCGGAACCGTTGCAACGCCTCTCGACCAGAAGAGTCTACGTCGTCATCCGACAGACTTGTGGACGCCCAACCCGTCGCCACGATCGACCCCCACCCGCGTGGCGATCGCGGTGCCCTTGAGTGACAGCTCACCGATCTTGTCAGCAATGTCGTAGGCACCAGGGTTAACCAGATTGCAGCCGAACGTATTTCGCCTCGACCGCGCCGCGGCCTGCCACTACGCGCTTCGACAGGGTGTCGAGCAGGTCGGTGCCGTAGGCAGATTTGTCAGCGACAGTCACATGAACAGGGTAGTCGGTCTATCAAACACCGCTGTTCGGCGCGGCGGCGGCCCACGTGCACAACGGGCTCATCGGCACCCGACAAGGCTTACCCTCTATGTGTGACACCGTCGTATCCGAACGCCGGCCGGAGTTTGAACCTGCCCGAACTGAAGGACGCCACGATCGTGGCCGCCTTCGAGGGCTGGAATGACGCCGGCGACGCGGCCAGTGACGCGCTGGACCACCTGGATGCGATCTGGGAGGCCCAGCCGATCGTCGAGATCGACGACGAGTCGTACTACGACTATCAGGTGAACCGACCGGTGATCCGCCAGGTCGACGGCGTCACGCGGGAGCTGGTCTGGCCGTCGATGCGGATCTCGCACTGCCGTCCCCCGGGCAGCAACCATGACGTGGTGTTGATGCACGGCGTCGAGCCCAACATGCGCTGGCGCACCTTCTGCGCCGAGTTGCTGGCCATCGCCGACAAGCTCAACGTGCAGACCGTGGTGATCCTGGGCGCGTTACTGGCCGACACCCCGCACACCCGGCCCGTGCCGGTGTCCGGCTCGGCGTATTCAGCCGAGTCGGCGAAATTCTTCGGCCTGGAAGAGACCCGCTACGAAGGCCCGACCGGGATCGCCGGGGTGTTCCAGGACGCCTGCGTGCAGGCCGGTATCCCGGCCGTGACCTTCTGGGCCGCGGTGCCGCACTACGTGTCGCAGCCGCCCAGCCCCAAGGCGACCGTGGCCCTGCTGCGCCGGGTCGAGGACGTGCTGGACGTCGAGGTGCCACTAGCCGACCTGCCCGCCGCCGCCGAGGAATGGGAACAGGCCGTCACCGAGATGACCGCCGAAGACGAGGAGATCGCGGAGTACGTCGCCTCGTTGGAACAGCGCGGCGACGCCGAGGTCGACATGCACGAGGTGCTCGGCAAGATCGACGGCGACGCGCTGGCGGCCGAGTTCGAGCGCTATCTGCGGCGCAGAGGCCGCTGAACTTCCCGGCTCACGCCGAGTGGCCACCTAGTGCACGGAAACTTCCGGATCACGTGTCATAACTGGCCGCTCGGCGTTGAAACCGCTAAGTCTCCGGCTTCTCCAGCGCCTCGATGCGGGCACTCGTCGAGCGGCCGAGTGCGGCTGCCTCCGCGTCGAGTTTCGGCAGCAGTGTCGGGGTGAACTTGAGGATGTCGCGCTCCGCCAGCGGCGTGGTGACGAACGGCCGGATCCAGCGGAACACCCCGACCCACTCCGGGCTGTAGATGCGCTTCTTGCGTCCCTCGATGCCCTTGACGAACGCGGCGCCACAGGCGTCGACCGTGGTGGTCCGGTTCAGCGGCGGCGGCAGCTTGGACAGCATCTCCCGGAACGCCGACAGGTCCGACTTGGCGTCCTGCACAAGCGGCGTGTCGATCCAGCTCATGTGGGCCGAGCCGACGTCGACGCCGAGGTGCGCCACCTCCAGGCGCAGCGTGTTGGCGAAGTACTCGGCGCCGGCCTTGGAGGCGTGGTAGGCGGCCAGCCCGGGTGCCGAGGTGAACGCGGCGAGTGAGGACACCACCAGCACGTACCCGCGACGCTTGACGACTGCGGGCAGGGTGGCGCGCACGGTGTTGAACACCCCGACGACGTTGATGTCGACGACCCGTTTGAACGCCTCAGGATCTACCTGCATGACCGAACCGAAGCTGGCGATGCCCGCATTGGCCATCACGATGTCGATGCCGCCGAATCGCTCGACCGCGGCGTCGGCGGCCTTCTGCATGGCGGCCAGATCACGCACGTCGGCCAGCGCCGTCAGCACGTACTCCTCGCCGAGTTCGGCGGCCAGCGCGCTCAACGGCGCCTCATCGAGGTCGGTCAGCACCAGTTTGGCGCCCCTGCGCCGCAACCTGCGGGCAACCTCGGCACCGACGCCGCGCGCACCGCCGGTGATGAAGACGACTTTCCCGTTCACAGAACCCATGGCCGCAACGTACCCCACCGGGGCGCAGCCGACGAGGTCTAGAGCTCAACCCCCAGCAGCGCATCCACCGTGTCGGCCACCTGCCGTGGCGCGGCCGTGTCATGCCCGCCGTAGGCCAGTGCGTCGGTACACCAACCATCCAGCGCGGCAAGGGCTTTCGGGGTGTCCAGGTCGTCGGCGAGGTATTGGCGCACCCGGGCCACCACATCGGTGGCGTCCGGCGCGGCGGGCAGCGCGGTGGCGCTGCGCCAGTGCTTCAGCCGAGCGTTGGCCTCTTCGAGCACGGCATCGCTCCAGAACCGGTCGCTACGGTAGTGCCCGGCAAACAGTCCGAGCCGCACGGCCGACGGATCCACACCCTGTGCGCGCAGCCTCGACACCAGCACCAGGTTGCCCCGGCTCTTGCTCATCTTGTGTCCGTCCCACCCGATCATGCCTGCGTGCACGTAATGGCGGGCGAATCGCCGCTCCCCCGTGACGGATTCGGCGTGCGCGGCGGAGAATTCGTGGTGCGGGAAGATCAGATCGCTGCCGCCGCCCTGGATGTCCAGGCCCGAGCCGATGCGGGTCAGCGCGATCGCCGAGCACTCGACATGCCAGCCGGGCCGGCCTGCGCCGAAGGGCGAGGGCCAGCTGGGCTCACCGGGTCGCTGAGCCCGCCACAGCAGGGCGTCGAGTTCGTCACCCTTGCCGGCGCGGTCCGGGTCACCGCCTCGCTCGCCGAACAGCCGCAGCATGGTGTCGCGGTCATAGCCCGACTCGTAGCCGAACTGCGGGGTGGCATCGGCGCGGTAGTACACGTCGGGGTATTGGGCGTCGTCGACGACGTAGGCCGCACCCGAGGCAAGCATCTTCTCCACCAACTCGACCACCTCGGAGATGGTCTCGGTGGCGGCCACGTAGTCCTGCGGGGGCAGCACCCGCAGGGCCATCATGTCCTCGCGGAACAGTTGGGTTTCGCGGTCACCGAGGTCCCGCCAGTCGATGCCGTCGCGGTCGGCCCGCTCGAACAGCGGATCATCCACATCGGTGACGTTCTGCACGTAGTGCACGGTGTGCCCGGCGTCCAGCCACAGCCGGTGCACCAGGTCGAACGTCAGGTAGGTCGCGGCGTGGCCCAGATGGGTGGCGTCATAGGGGGTGATGCCGCACACGTACATGGTGGCCGTCGGTCCCGGCGTGACCGGACGTACCTGCCGGTCGGCGCTGTCGTACAGCCGCAGTTGCGGACCACGCCCTTCCAACACCGGAATTGACGGTGCCGACCACGATTGCATGGCTTCGACTCTAAGGTGCTCGCTCAGGACGGCCTCCCGCCGGTCGGTCCCGCACAGTTCTCCCAAGTCAGACAACGCCGCCGACGATTCCATTCCCGGAACGCTGCGGAGATCGCTCACCGGGCCACCCCGATCGCCTCCAGCAGGATCGGCGCCAGCTCTTTGCGGCACATCACGAAGTCCGGCAGGTACGGGTCGGCGCGGTTGTAGCGCAGCTCCGAGCCGTCCAGCCGGGAGGCGTGCAGACCCGCGGCCAGCACCACCCCCGCAGGTGCGGCCGAATCCCACTCCCATTGCCCGCCGGCATGGATGTACGCGTCGACGTCGCCGCGCACCACGGCCATCGCCTTGGCCCCGGCCGAACCGATGCGCACCATCCGGAAATCGAGCTGCTCGCGCATCCGCCACAGCACCGCCGGGGGCCGATTCGAACTCGCGGTGATCAACAGCGGCCCGTCGCGCCGCGGCCCGGGCGGGGTGACCGTATCGCTGCGGTACACCTCACCGCGGGCGGGCAGGGCCACCACCGCATCCGACAGGCCCCCGTCGACGCCCACCGAGCGCTGCCACAGGGCGATGTGTACGGCCCAGTCCTCCCGACCGGGCAACGAGAATTCGTGGGTGCCGTCCACCGGATCGACGATCCAGACCCGGTCGGCCTCGACACGGGCCAGGTCGTCGACCGCCTCCTCGCTCAGCACCGAATCGCCGGGGCGGGCTTGGGCCAGGCGATCCAGGATCAGCGCGTTGGATCGCCGGTCGCCCTCGTCACCGAGGTAGTACGGGTCGTAGAAACCGACCTCCTCGCGTACGGCCAGCAACAACTCACCGGCCTCCTTGGCCACTGCGGCGGCCAGGTCGGCGTCAGTCGAGTGCACCAAGCCAGTATCGGTGGCCCGAACATCCGGTGTCGGATCGGGGCCCGGGTTGCGCTGGCGCGCCGGTAACTTGGCAGCGTGAGGCGACTGGTCAAAGTGATCCCGCTGTGCGTCCTGGCGACTGTGGTCGTAGTGATCGGGTCGGGCGCGGCATGGGAACAGATCGAACGAAACCGCGCCGCCGCGGAGTTTCCAGCCCCGGGCAAGATGATCGATATCGGCGGCCGCACCGTTCATCTCGACTGTCGCGGCCAAGGCTCGCCAACAGTGGTGCTCGAATCCGGTGCCGACACGAGCGGTTCCGCGTTGTGGTTCCCGGTGCATCGACAAGTGGCCACCTTCACCCGGGTGTGTTCGTACGATCGCGCCGGACTCATGTGGAGCGAGTCTGCCGGCGACAGGCCACGTGACCCCGTCGCGGTTGTCGCAGATCTTCAGCAAACGCTGCGGGCGGCAAACGAATCGCCGCCCTACGTCATGGTCGGGGCATCGCTCGGCGGCCCCTTCACGATGATCTTCACCAAGTACTACGGGAGCGAAGTAGCCGGCCTGGTCTTCGTCGACGCTGCCCACCCGGATCAGACCGACCGGTTGGCGGCCGCGACCGGACGCCCGGAAGACGGCATCCCTGCGGTGTTCAAAGTCCTGCGGTATCTGGCTTGGACGGGCTTGCCGCGGCTGCTCATCCCCGGGCCGACCGTGAAGGAACTACCGCCTGACGTCGTGCGCGCAATCGGTGCCTATCAGCCCGTCTCACTGGCCGCCTCATTCGACGAAGCCGAAGCGATGGAGAGCACGTTGCGGGAGGCGGGAACCTTCCGCGAACTGGGCGACCGGCCCCTGTCCGTCCTCTCCCGGGGCAAGCCTTGGAGCGCCTACAGCGAATCCGAGCGGGCGGGCACCGGCCTGTCCCGTGACCAGTTCGACCGAATGCAACAGGCGTGGTGGGAAATGCAGGTGGAGGAGGCGAGCTGGTCGACCCGGAGCACGCATCGCAAGCTCGACGATTCCAGTCATGTCATTCAGCTGGAGAGGCCTGACGCAGTCGTCGATGCGATCCGCACGGTGGTGTCGCAGGTACGCGCACGGAATGCCACGTCGACGCGGTAGCCGGGCCGGGCCCGATTGTTGCGCTGACGGGGTCGGTTGTGCCAGTGCCTGGCCGAGCAGGCCATCTGGGCCGACACGGGCGACTACGGCCGGTTGCAGTACACCTTCGCCCAGCTCGAATCCGAGCTAGAAGGCCGGCCACGGGATCGGCCGGTGCCGATCGGGCGTCGGCATCACCGGATTGTGCAGTAACCCAACGATTCTGGACCGCAACGCGGCGATCTCCGCCTCGGTGATGTGTATGCACAACTGCTCGGCCAGACCGCCGAACCCGTCGCGCAGCGCCGCGACGTCGGCCAGGGTCTCGTCGTCGACGGGTTTTCCTGCCCAGCCCCACAGCACGGTCCGCAGCTTGTCCTCGACATGCAGGCTCACCCCGTGGTCCACGCCGTACACGCCCCCGTCGAGCCCGGCCAGAATGTGCCCGCCCTTGCGGTCGGCGTTGTTGATCAGCACGTCGAACACCGCCATGCGGAACAGCCGGCGATCGTCGGCGTGCACCAGCGTCACCTCGTCGCCGGCGTAGTCGTAGGCCTGCAGGATCGGCAGGAAACCCGGCGGAAGGTTCCCGGCCGGCACCAGGTCCACCAGATCGGGGCCGGAGTCGGGCTCGTCGCCCACCTGATCCCCGGGCTGTTCCACCCACAGCTGCAGCATGCCCGGCCCGGCCGGCCCGTCACGAATAATGGTGTGGGGCACGATGTTCCAGCCCAAAGCGGCCGACACCAGATATGCACTCAGCTCGCGGCCCGCCAATGTGCCGTCGGGGAAATCCCACAGCGGCGCCTCGCCCCGGATCGGCTTGTACACGCAATGGACCTGCCGCTCACCGGAGGTCGCCTCACACAGGAAGGTGGCGTTGCTGGCTGACCGGATCCGGCCGATCACCGTCAGTTCGCCGTCGGCCAGCACCGCATCATCGTCGGGGTCGGGATCCGGATCGGGGCTAGGATTCTGCGTCATCTTCGGACCCGGCCACCTCACCGCGCCGATAGCCGTTGGTACGCACACAGATGTGACCGTCGGGATCCAGCGGCTCATCACACAGCGGACACGGCGGGCGTCCGGCCGAGATCACCCGGTTGGACCGGGTGGCGAACTCCCGTGCCGACTCCGGGGTGAGGAACACCCGCACGGCGTCGGGGCCGTCCTCGGCATCGTCGAGGACCACCGACGCGTCGAACTCGCCTTCGGAGACCGCAAGCAGTTCCACCACGACGGTCTGCGCTTCCGAATCCCAGCCCAGGCCCATCGTCCCGACGCGAAACTCGGCGTCGACCGGGGTGACCAGGGGCAGCAGGTCACTCACCTCGCCGGTTTCCGGCGGGATCGGTGTGCCGAAGCGGCGGTTGATCTCGGTCAACAGGGCGGCGATCCGCTCGGCCAGCACGGCGACCTGCTGCTTTTCCAGGATCACCGAGATCACTCGCTTGTCATGGACAGCTTGCAGGTAGAAGGTGCGGTTACCGGGTTGGCCGACAGTCCCGGCCACAAAGCGGTCGGGAGTACGGAAAACATGAATTGCGCGGGCCATGGCACCTTCCAAAATACCGGTAGCAATACCGCGGGTCAGTTGGTGGACCCACCCACCACGGCGTCGGTGGCGGGTTTGGCCGCCAGCCCGGCGCTCAACTGCGCGCCAGTGTGGTTGATGTGCATCACAAATGGGCGGAGGTCGGTGTAGCGGATCACGCTCATCGACGCGGGATCGGCGGTGATGCGCTGGAATCCATCCAGATGCACGCCCAAGGCATCGGCCAGCACCGCCTTGATCACGTCACCGTGGGTGCAGGCGACCCAAAGCACGTCGGCACCATGCTGTTCGGCCAACGCGCGGTCGCGTTCCCGCACCGCGGCGACGGCACGAGCCTGCACCTGGGCCAATCCCTCACCGTCGGGGAACACCGCCGCGCTGGGCTGCTGCTGCACGACCGCCCACAGCGGTTCCTTGACCAGCTCGCCGATGGCACGGCCGGTCCAGCTGCCGTAATCCACCTCGGTGAGCCGGTCATCGACGATCGGCTGCAACGCGAGCGCCTCGGCCAGCGGCGCCACCGTGCGCTCGCAGCGCAACAGCGGCGAGTGCACGATCGCGGTCACCGGTAATTCCCCGATTCGCGCGACCAGGCCTGCAGCCTGTTCGGCGCCGCGCTCGTCGAGTTCGACACCCTCACTGCGGCCGGCGAGGGTATGCGCGGTGTTCGACGTCGAACGGCCGTGGCGCAGCAGGATCACGGTCATTTCGACTCCTCGTGCGAGCGCTCGTCGGTCATCGGCCATGCCCTCCCGGTCTGGATCATTGCGCGGCGACTACCCCGGTACCCAGTAGCGCCAGCACCACCACGCCCAGCACCACCCGGTAGCCGACGAACCAGTACATGCTGTGCGACACCAGGAATTTCAGGAACCAGGCGATGGCGGCCAAGCCCACGACGAACGCGATCACGGTGGCCACCAGCAGTTGGGCCCCGCTGGCGCTCATCCCCTCCCCGACCGGGTGAAAGGCATCGGGCAGGGAGAAGATGCCCGAGGCGAACACCGCGGGGATCGCCAGCAGGAAGCCGAACCGGGCAGCCAGCTCGCGCTCCATGCCCAGGAAGAGCCCGGCGCTGATGGTCGCGCCCGAGCGGGAGACCCCCGGCACCAGGGCCAGACACTGGGCCAGGCCGACGATGATGCTGTCGCGCCAGGTCAGCTGCTCGACGCGGCGAACCTGCCTGCCGTAGTACTCGGCCGCTGCGATCACCGCCGAGAACACGATGAGCGCCGAGGCCACCAGCCACAGATTGCGTGCGCCGGTACGGATTTCGTCCTTGAACAGCAGCCCGAACACGCCGATCGGAATGCTGCCGATGATCACCCACCAGCCCAGCCAGTAGTCGGCCGACCGGTGCGCCGCGTTGAACAGTCCACTGAACCAGGCCTTGATGATGCGCCCGATGTCCCGGGCGAAGTACACCAGCACGGCAAGCTCGGTCCCCAGCTGAGTCACCGCTGTGAACGAGGCGCCAGCGTCGTCGTCGAAGAACACCCGCGAGGTGATCGCGAGGTGTCCCGAGGACGAGACCGGCAGAAACTCGGTGAGCCCCTGGACAATCGACAGCACGACAACTTGCAGCCAGGACATGGCACCGACGTCAGTCACGACGATGACCGTACCGTGGCGAGCGGGCCGAGATGCGTCAGCGAGCGGTACGCGAAACCGGCTGCGCGCCGGCGACCGCGTCGCGCACCGTTGCCGACAGACTGCGTTCATCAGTCAGGTCGATATCGGTCAGTTTGCGGGTGGCCACGGCCACTACGTCGTCGTCGACCGGAACCGGGCCCGACAGCCGCGGGCGGTAGACCTCGATCATGAGCTGCTGACGTTCGATGTGGAAAGAAAAACTCCGGCCATCGCCAACTTGGCCAAACCCACTGGCGTGTACACCAGTGGAAATATCCTCCATAGCAAACTCTCGGTTACCCAATTCCCGGTCTGCGGCGAGGGTCATGGTCGAACCATACCTCGACTTATGCCGCGTTGGTTGCAGACGCGACCATTTCGGTCCAATGGCCATGCCTAAACTGGATTCCTGCACGTCACCGACCATCCATTTCCGATCGAGAGCGATCCGTTGCGCCCAATCCTTGCAGGTCAGCCAGTTCGCGCCGGCCTCGTTGCGCTGGCCCTGCTGCTCACCGCGGGCTGCTCCTCCAACCCCGCCGATGCCCCGCCTCCGACCATCGAGCCCGCTCAGGCCGCCGTTTCACCCCCAGTGGCGGCGAAACCAGACGGGGAAGTCCGGGAACTACGCGGGCACGCCGCGAGCGCCCTATTCGACCCAGCAACCGGCACGCTGGCCGTTCTGACCCCCGGCCCAGAAGGCCAGTCGACACTGAGCCTGCTGACCGGAAACCAGCCGCGGCGCGACGTGACGCTGCTGCCCGCGGCCACGGCGCTCGGCGTCGACGGCAAGGGCGACATCCTGGCATCCACCCGGGGTGGATACTTCCGGGTCGACGTGGCCGCGGCCAAGGCCAGCAAAATCGACGTGGACGGCGCCCAGGGTGTGGAGTTCACCGCGATCGCACTGCGCGCCGACGGCAATCCGGTGCTGGGCACCTCCGACGGAGCGGTCTACACCTTGGGCAGCGACCACACCGTAGCCGCCCACCTCAAGATCTTCGCCCGAGTGGATTCTCTTGTCACACAAGGAAACACCGCGGTGGTTCTGGACCGCGGGCAAACCTCGGTGACAGCCGTCAACCCCAGCGGGACCAAAGCCGCCCAGGCATTGCGGGCCGGTGATGGTGCCACCACCATGGCCGCCGATGCGCGCGGACGGGTCCTGGTCGCCGATACCCGCGGCGACGAGCTATTGGTGTTCGGCACCGAGCCGTTGATCATGCGCCAGCGCTACCCGGTACCCGCCGCCCCCTACGGCCTGGCCGGATCCGCCGAGCTGGCGTGGGTGTCGCAGACCGCGGCCAACACCGTGATTGGTTACGATCTCTCCACCGGCATACCGGTGGAAAAGGTGCGTTATCGAACCGTGCAGCAACCGAACTCCCTGGCCTACGACGACAAGACCGACACCCTCTACGTGGTGTCGGGCTCGGGAGCCGGTGTGCAGGTGATCCGCACCGCGTCGGGCCGCCGATGACCACTATCCAGCAGGGCCGCATGCCTCCCGGATGGGACAAGGTCGTCGCCGAGGATCGTTCCGAGGAATACGACTGGATACCGCTGCGGCTACCGCCGGATGTCACCAGGATCAGCGCCTCGATCCGCTTGTCGATCGAGGCCGAGTACCGCGGCTGGGAACTGACCCGGGTGCGGGCCTATACAGATGGGAGCCGACGGGTGCTGTTGCGCCGCAAGAAGACCGCGTCATCCATGCCGGGCACACCCCAGGCGCCTTCGCTGTGATCTACGCGGCTCTGCGGCGGGCGCTGTTCCTGGTGCCCCCGGAACGGATTCACCTGTGGGTGTTCGCCCTGCTGCGCGCGGTCACCGGCCCCGCGATCCTGCGGCGCGCACTGGCGCGACGGCTGGCTCCGACCGATCCGGCGTTGGCCAGCACGGTGTTCGGGATGCGGTTCGCCGGCCCGATGGGCCTGGCCGCGGGTTTCGACAAGGACGGCCGCGGCCTGGGTACCTGGGGTGCACTCGGCTTCGGGTTCGCCGAGGTGGGCACCGTCACGGCGCAGCCACAGCCGGGTAACCCCGAGCCGCGGCTGTTCCGGCTGCCCGAAGACCACGCGCTGCTCAACCGGATGGGGTTCAACAACGAGGGCGCGGGGGCGCTGGCCATCCGGTTGGCCCGGCACACCCCCGATGTGCCGATCGGGGTGAACATCGGCAAGACCAAGCTCACCCCGCCCGAGGACGCGGTAGCCGACTACGCCGAGAGCACCCGGTTGGTGAGCGCGCTGGCCGCCTACGTCGTCGTCAACGTGAGCTCACCCAACACCCCCGGGTTGCGGGATCTGCAGGCCGTCGAATCGCTACGGCCGATCCTGGCCGCGGTCAAGGCCGAGACCGACAAGCCCGTACTGGTCAAGATCGCCCCCGATCTCTCCGATACCGATATCGACGAAATCGCGGACCTGGCAGTCGAATTGGGGCTGGCGGGGATCGTCGCCACCAACACCACCATCTCGCGTGACGGGCTGGCCACCCCCGGTGTCGCAGACCTGGGCACCGGTGGGATCTCGGGGCGCCCGGTGGCACACCGGTCCCTGCAGGTGCTGCGCCGGTTGTACCGCCGCGTGGGCGACAAGCTCGTGCTGATCAGCGTCGGCGGCATCGAAACCGCCGACGACGCATGGGAGCGAATCGTCTCCGGGGCCACGCTGCTGCAGGGCTACACGGGGTTCATCTACGGCGGCGGGTTGTGGGCCAAACAGATTCACGACGGCATCGCCGAACGGCTGCACGCCGGCGGGTTCGCCTCGCTGACCGACGCGGTGGGTTCAGCTGCACGCTGACCCACCGCGCGCCGCGAACTAGTTCTGCTCGTAGGTGCCGTGGATGACGGCGCGGGCGATGGCCTGGCCGAAGAGGTTGAAGCCCAGGTAGGCCGGGGTGGCACCCTCGGGCAGCCCCAACGACTCGACCGGCAGGGCGTGCACTGCGATGTAGTAGCGGTGCGGGCCGTGACCGGCCGGCGGGGCCGCACCGAGGTAGCGCTTCAGGCTCGCGTCGTTGGTCAGCGTGACCGCCCCACCGGGCAGGTCGCCACCGTCACCGGCACCGGCGGGCAGTTCGGTCACCGTCGCGGGCAGGTCAGCCACCGCCCAGTGCCAGAAACCCGAGGCGGTCGGGGCATCGGGGTCGTACACCGTGACCGCGAAGCTCTTGGTCTCGGCCGGGAAGCCCGACCAGCTCAGCTGCGGCGAGACGTCCGAACCGCCGGCCCCCATGATCCCGCTGACCTGATCATTGGCCAGCGGCTGCCCGTCGGTGACCGATTCGGAGGTCAGGGTGAACGTCGGCAGCTTCGGCAGGCTGTCGTACGGAGATGTGCTCATGGTTCCCTCTCGTCGTGGCTCGTGTAACCGGCTCGTGCGGTCAGCAGTTCCGCAGAAAGTGTTCCAGAACCCCCGCACCGAACTGCAGCGCGTCCACCGGCACCCGCTCGTCGACACCATGGAACAGCGCCGCGAAGTCCAGTTCCGGCGGCAACCGCAGCGGCGCGAATCCGAAGCATCGAATCCCCAACCGCTGGAACGACTTCGCGTCGGTTCCGCCCGACATCATGTAGGGCACGGTGCGGGCTTCCGGATCGAGCGCCAGGATCGCCGCATTCATGGCGTCCACCAGATCACCGTCGAACGTCGTCTCGTAGGACGGCAGATCCCGCTCCCAGCTGCGGGTTACATCGGGCCCGATCAACTCGTCGACCTCGCGCTCGAAGGCCTCCTTACGGCCCGGCAGCACCCGGCAGTCGATCACGGCCTCCGCCGATGCGGGAATCACGTTGGCCTTGTAACCGGCATTGAGCATGGTCGGGTTGGCCGTGTCGCGCAGGGTGGCCGACACGATCCGGGCCACGCCGCCGAGTTTGGCGATGGTGCCGTCGAGGTCCGGCGAATTCACGTCGAAGTCGTAGCCGGTCTCCTCGGCGACCGCCGTGAGGAACTGTTCCACGGCCGGATTGAGGACCAACGGGAACTGGTGACGGCCCAGCCGGTCAACGGCACCGGCGATGGCCGTCACGGCGTTGTCGTCGTGCACCATCGAGCCGTGCCCCGCCCGGCCCCGCGCGGTCAGCCGCATCCACGACAGCCCCTTTTCGGCGGTCTCGATCAGGTAGAGCCGACGCTCCCCGCCATCCTTGCGGGGCACGGTCAGGGAGAACCCGCCCACCTCACCGATCGCCTCGGTGACGCCGTCGAACAGGTCGGGCCGGTTGTCCACCAGCCAGTTGGCCCCGTACGTGCCGCCGTGCTCCTCGTCGGAGAGAAATGCGAACACCAGGTCGCGGGGAGGGACGATGCCGGCCCGTTTGAAATGCCGGGCCACCGCGATGGTCATCCCGACCATGTCCTTCATGTCCACCGCGCCGCGGCCCCAGACGTAGCCGTCCTTGATCGCACCGGAGAACGGGTGCACGCTCCAATCGGCGGGCTCGGCCGGGACCACGTCGAGGTGCCCGTGGATCATCAGCGCGCCGCGGGACGGGTCGGCGCCGGGCAGCCGGGCGAAGACGTTGCCCCGCCCCGGAGCCCCCGCCTCGACGTATTCAGTCGTGTAGCCGACCTCCCGGAGCCGGTCGGCTACCCATTCCGCACAGTCCGCTTCAGGCTTCAGGGTGGCCGGATCACCGGTGTTGGAGGTGTCGAATCGGATGAGCGCACTGACGAGATCGACTACCTCGTCCGCGCTGGAGGCGGGGACCGTCACAGAGTCCATTGGTACCACCGATTCGCTCCGGGACGCCGGTTTGGGTCTTCGGCACCCAATCCGTTAGCCTTAAGCGCCCAGCCCGCGAGGCTGGCGAGTCCGAGTGGCGGAATGGCAGACGCGCTAGCTTGAGGTGCTAGTGCCCTATTAACGGGCGTGGGGGTTCAAGTCCCCCCTCGGACACACAACGAAGGCGAGCGAAATGAACGCTCGCCTTCATTTCTGAGCCGATGCAGTGTGATGGCCGGCGAAGCCGCCATCACACCCGGGCCGGGTTCAACTTCCCAGCGGTGGCGGCAACCCAGGTCAGCTCTTCGTGGAAGATGTCGCTGTGCGCGCCCGACGGGCCGTCATCCTTGGCCACCACACCCGAAGAATCCAGGTTCAGGATCTGCCCGGGCTGGAATGGGTAAATCGCTCCCGTGGCGCCCAGGCTCTGGGTCTGCGACTGGTATGCCCCGTTCGAGCCCATGGCCCGCCAGCGGAACAACGGATCCTCCACTCCGGCCGCATCGTCGCCCGCGGCGGCCGAGGCCAGCGGATAGAACGTCCCCAATGCCCGGTCATGGCTGGAGAAGCAGACCGTCAACGGGCCGTCGATGCGATTGAGCATGCCCGCCAGCTCCCCCGCCCCCTTCCGGAACGGCAGCCGCTCGGTGAAGCTGAACCGGGAGTACGCACCCTGCAGCAGGGTCACCGCCTTGACCGGTGAGGGTTGGACATCGGTCATCCCGGCGAGCGCATAGGACACCACCCGGGCCCCGAAACTGTGTCCCACCAGGTGGATCCGCAGGTCGGGGAAGTCAGCGTGGAGCTGGTCGATGACCGGCCCCAGCCCGCGCCGGCCCACCACGCCGGCGCGGTTCTTCATCTTCCAGTAGCTGAGCTGGCGCAGCGCCTCCTTGGCGCCCTGCCACAATCGGCCCGCGATATCGCCCAGGCCGGCTGCTCCCCCGCCTTCGTCGTCGAATTCCACACCGGCAGCCGCCAATTCGTCAGCGAAGGTGGTGAACAGCTTCTCCGGGTCCTGGTCCGGCGCGATCATTCCCGGACCGGCCTCCGGGCTATCGGCCTCGCCATCGCTGAACCCGGTCTGGGTGGCGGCGCTGAACGCGCGCAATGCATCGAGCAGTTCCGGCAGGCGTTCGTTACTCGGCGGGGCGGCCAACAGGCCGGCGATGGTGTCCAACTGCTCTTTGCCGTCGGGAAACATGTCCTTGAGGTCGGCCAGTTGAGCCGGATCGATCGTCACCGGTCCGGCCGGTACCTCCACGTCGTCGCCCAGCGCGGCCGCACCCCCGGCGTCGCGCGCCGCCGGCCCGGGGAAATCGGGGATCGGCTCGTCACGCCACAGCTCGGACGGCCACCGCAGCCCGACGAACCCGACTGTGTGAGCCGGATCGAGTTGCGGAGCCAATAGCCCGAACCATCGGTTGTACAGTGACGTCGCTGCCGCTTCGTCGTTGTTCCAGCCGTGGGAGAAGATGATCAGATCGGTCAACCCCGCCGCACCGATCCGGCTCTTCAGATCGGCCAGCACGTCCGGATCCGGGTCGCCGTCGGCGTCGAACACCAGTCGCCAGATCCGTTCTGCCACATCGTTGGTCATCGGATTCCTTTCAGGTCAAACGGATTGCATAGCCCGCATCAGGTCCACCATGCCGCTGCCCTGGAACGCCGGGTCGCGGTTCAGCGTGATGGCCGAGTCGACGAAGATGCGTTTGATCGCCTCCGGCTCACTGACGAATTCGCGTTGAACCGACAGGAACGCCGCGATCGCGCCGGACACATGCGGCGCCGCCATGCTGGTGCCGCTCTCCTCGACATACACCGGCACGTCGGGTCCGACGTCGATCTGATTGGTCACGGCGTCCCGGAAGCTTCCGGCCGCTGCCGAGGTGATGCGCTCGCCGGGTGCGACGAGGTCGGGTTTGCGCCGCCCGTCCCCGGTGGGGCCGCGGGAGGAGAAGTACGAGACGCCGAAGGTGTGCGGCGAACTCCGGTGTGTGGAGCCGACGGTGATCGCGCTCTCGGTGTTACCCGGATCGTTGATCGTCATGTCGGCGGTGAACTTCACCGAATCCTTGCTGAACGCCGTATTCAGTGACACGTAGCCGGAATTGCCCGCGGCCACGACCACCACCACTCCCGAGCGCACGGTCTTGTCGACCTCGATGCACATCGGGCTCTGCCCGCAGGCATACCACTCGGCGTCGAATTCGTAGCCGAGGCTGAGGTTCACGCCATGTATCCGGGGCACCCGCTCGCTGCCGGCGTTGAGCTTCCGGACGTAGGCCAGGGCCTGCATCACCCGGCTCACCCGCGACGCGTCATCCCCGGGCCCGAGCACCTTGAGGCTCACCAGCTTGGCCTTCGGCGCCATACCCGCCAGCCGCGACGGATCGGCCACCGTGCGCGGCGCGGTGATCGGATCACCGCCGAACTCAGGGTCGTTGAGCCGCTTCTCGACCACCACGATGTCCTCGGGCTTACGGTCCACCAAACCACCGGCGATGATCCCGGCCACGTGCGTGCCGTGTCCGTCGGTGTCGGTCAGCGGGGCGTTGCCGCCGGTGAAGTCTTGGTGCAGATCGGCCACCGCGGGATCACTCAGGTTGTGGTACGCCGCGAAGTGGGCGTGTTTCTCATCGATACCGGAATCGACCACCGCCCAGACGATTCCCTCACCGAAGCTGTCGAACGATCGCTGAGCGGCGATGGCTTTGATGGTGGTCGAGGAGGCATCGATCTGCGGGTGCACTTCGAAGTCCGGCCAGATCCGGTAGACCGCGCGCTGCGGCCAGACCTGCGGGACGGCATCGGCCGACACGATCGACTTGATCTGGTCGGACGTGAGATCCCCGGCCATGAACTGATCGGCCAGCGGCACGGGCATCCCCGCCCCGCCGACCAGCTTCCAGAGCCCCTCTACCCTTTCGATCGCGGCGGCCACCGATGGCTGGAAGGTCAAGTTGAGCTCGATCATGATCGGTATCGGGGTGTCGTTGCTCTCCCGCGCCATCGCCGTGCGCAGCGGCGGTGTCACGACGCCGGCCAGAACCGGGTCGCGTTTGGGGGGTTCGGGAGTCCCGACCTGTGGTGCGGGGGCGCGTTCGTCCGAAGGAGCCGCGGCCCGCACCGCCGGCCCGGGTACAGCCTCGGCCCGTTCGCGGGCATCGGCTACGGCTCCTCGACCGGCTTCGGTCAATTGCACCGCCGCGCTTTTCCCTGCCTTGGGCGCGATCAGCTTCCGCCTCCGCAGTGCCGCGACGGCATCATGAACACGGTTGTGCCAGTACGGTTTGTCGTTCTCGTACTGGCGGTCACGCTCGGTGAATCTCGAAGCGAATTTGGCGGCGACCGTCTCGGTCAACAACGGCATGTCCGCGGTGGTGCCGGACGCCTCCAGATCTCCCAGCGCACTGAGCACCCGATCTGCCCAGATTTCCCCCGTTGAACTCACCGCGCTCCTCGGCATACTCAGCCACCCCAGGTTTTCCTGCGTCGATTGATCGTCGCTCAGCCGAGCCGCACATACACGCGTATTCGACTACTCGAAACGCACACCGATCAGCAAGGTCGGATCGAGTAGCCCACTACTCATGTCATTCCCGTCCCGGTGAACAACAATCGTGTTTGGGGAGGCAGCACATCCTCACCGGAGGGAAACAACGAATGGTGACCACGGCGAGACAGGCTCCTGCGTTCATCGCCGCGGTCTGGTCCCAGTCCCGATCGGTGACGGTCACACTCGCGGCACGGATCGCTCAGGGCATCGACCAGTCGGTGGGCTGGGCACGCCTTCCCAAGATCGTCGGTCTGGCCGTACTGATCGGACTGCGGCACCAGCTGCGGGCGTCGAATCTGTATGCCGCCGAACCTGCCCCGATCCCACCGAGCGGACCCGTCGACATCGGCAATTACCTGGGCGCCCGCACCCGTGACGGTTCCTACAACGACCTCAGCGACCCGAGGATGGGTGCGGTGGGTTGCCGGTTCGGCCGGAACGTCCCACCCGAATACTCCTATCCGGAATCCGCCCAGCAACTCCTCGAACCCAACCCGCGGCTGATCAGCCGCACCCTGCTGACCCGCGACAGTTTTCAGCCCGCGACCACATTGAATCTCCTGGCCGCGGCGTGGATTCAGTTCGAGGTCCACGACTGGTTCGCGCACGGCTCGGTCCCCACCCAGCCCTGGGTGGTCCCGTTGCACGATGACGACCCGTGGCCCCAGCGACCGATGCGGGTCGAACGCACGCCGCCCGATCCCCACCCCAGTCCCGTCGGGCCGCCAACCTTCGTCACGCAGGAGTCGCATTGGTGGGACGCCTCCCAGATCTACGGGACCACACCGGCATTCGCCCGTGCCCTGCGCGCACCCGATAAGGGCAAGCTGCGTATCGACGACGCGGGTCTGCCGCCGCCCGAGGTCGAGGCGACGGCCGACCTGACCGGCACCGCGGGGAACTTCTGGGTGGGTCTGGCCCTGCTGCACTCACTGTTCATGCGCGAGCACAACGCCATCTGCGACCACCTGGCCCAGGCGTACCCCTATCTCACCGGCCAACAGCTCTACGACAAGGCCCGCCTGGTCAATTCCGCATTGATGGCCAAGATCCACACCGTGGACTGGACGCCGGCCATCATCGCGCACCCGACGACGGTGACGGCCATGCGCGTCAACTGGTTCGGGCTGCTGGGCGAGCGGTTGGGCCGCCGGTTCCGACACAGCATCGGTCGGATCAGCATCAGTCCGCTGCTGCACGGCATCCCCGGCTCACCCACCACACATCACGGCGTGCCGTATTCGTTGACCGAGGAGTTCGTCGCGGTGTACCGGATGCACCCGCTGATCCCCGACGAGTTCACCTTCCGCTCGCTGGCCGACGACCACGTCACCGCTCAGCACGAGCTTCCTGAACTGTCGGTGCTCAATGTGCGTGCCCGGCTGTCCGAAAGCCCGATGGCCGACCTGTTCTACTCCTTCGGTCGCGCCCACCCCGGGGCGTTGTCGCTGCACAACTTCCCGCGGCACCTGCAGCACATGCATCGCGTCGACGGCACCCTGATGGATCTGGCCACGATCGACCTGATCCGGTCCCGGGAACGAGGTGTGCCGCGCTACAACCAGTTCCGGGAGTTGTTCCGGCTCAGGCCGGTGAAGACTTTCGAGGAGCTGACCGGTGAGACGGTGCTGGCCGCCGAGCTGCGCGAGGTCTACGACGACGACGTGGACCTCGTCGACCTGATGATCGGCCTCTACGCCGAGCCCAAACCGCCCGGATTCGGCTTCAGCGACACCGCGTTCCGGGTGTTCATCCTGATGGCCACCCGTCGGCTGGAAAGCGACCGCTTCTTCACCAGCGACTTCCGTGACGAGACCTACACCGTCGCCGGCATGAACTGGGTGCGCGACAACGACATGCGCTCGGTGTTGTTGCGCCACTTTCCCGAACTATCCCCGGCCCTGGCCGGGGTCGCCAACCCGTTCGCCCCCTGGAACCCCGTCTCCCCCACCAGAAAGGCATCCGCATGACCGAAGCCATGGCCCCCGCCGACGTACGTCGCCTCGCAGAGAGCCTCGACCCGGTTCGCTACCGCGACAGTCTCGAGCAACCCAAGGCCGGCGAAGCCAAGGACATCGAGAAGATCATCAAGGCCTTGCACAAGAACAACGAGCGGGCGTACAAGAAGTTCAAGCACGGGCTGCGGGACGCGCATGCCAAGAGTCACGCCATCCTGCGCGGCGAGCTCATCGTCAATCCGGATCTGCCCGAGGTGCTCGCCCAGGGAATGTTCGCCGAAGCGCGCAGCTTCCCGGTGATCGCCCGCATCTCAACCACCTCGGGGGTACTGCGCAGCGACAAGAACCGCGGCGTGCGCGGACTCGGCATCAAAGCCATCGGCGTGCACGGCGAGCGCGCGATGGACGATGAACCGAATGTCACGCAGGACTTCGTGCTCGTCACCCACGAGGAATTCCTGTTCGCCGATGCCCATGCCTACCGGACGCTGGGGATGCTGAGCGCCACCTTGCTGGCCCGGTTGTCCGACGGCGCGCTGTGGGCAGGCAGTGAACTGCTCGGCGCGCTCCAGAAGATCGGTCTGCCGATACCGCCCAATCTGGCCGTGTTCGTCGCGCCCAACCGTCCGATCCTGGGCGAGACGTTCTACTCCTCCGCCCCGATCCGCTATGGCGACTATGTGGCGCGATTCAAATACGAGCCCACCTCACCGGAGGTGAAAGCGCTTGCCGACCAGACCCTTCCGCGTAATCCCGGCCAGGATGAGCACCGCGATCTGATCATGGCGTTCTTCGAAAAGCACTCCGCGGAATACACATTCAGCGTGCAGCTGTGTCTCGACACCAAGGAGATGCCGATCGAGGACGCCACGAAGCCCTGGAAATCCCCGTACCTACCGGTCGCCAAGGTGGTGTTCCCCGAGCAGAACCCCTACAGCGCATTGCGCCGCGCGTACGGCGACGACGTGCTGTCCTTCAACTCGTGGCGCGGCCTCGAGGCACACCGGCCTCTGGGATCCATCAATCGGTTGAAGCGCAAGGTGTACGAGGCATCGAGCGACTTCCGGCACCAGATGAATCACATCGACCGGCACGAGCCCGCCAACATTGCCGAACTTCCGGATTGACCCTCAGCGAACGGGAAATGCTTGCAATGGGAAGAACATTCGCCTCCACCGCCGACACACACCGCCCCGTCGACCCCTTGTTCGGCAGCGATCCGGCCTCGGTACCCCTAGACTCAGGATTCATGCCTGGTCAGTGGCAGCTTTTGGACCGGCCCGCCGAGCACGAGGCCATTCGGGCCGCCCTCAGCGGGACGGACAGCTGCGGAGTCGTCCTCGTCGGAGCTGCCGGAGTCGGCAAAACCACGTTGGCGCGCACCGTCACCGCATCATTGAGCCGGAAGGTGCACTGGACCGCATGCACCGAATCGTCGCGCAGCATCCCGCTCGGCGCGTTCGCCCACTGGGTGTCGTCGTCGGGATCGCGAGACCCCATCGCGCTCATCGGATCGGCACGCGAATCCCTTGTGGCCGACGCTGACACCATCGTCGGAATCGACGATGCCCACCTGCTGGACCAGCTGTCGGCGACGCTGCTGCACCAGATCGCGGTCGAGCGCTCCGGCCACGTGGTGGCCACGGTCCGCACCGGCGAGCCGGTACCCGACGCCGTCACGTCACTGTGGAAGGACGGTTACCTCCAGCGCTTCGAACTCAGCCCGTTCACCAAGCAGCAGAGCAT
Source organism: Mycobacterium sp. NPDC004974 (assembly GCF_053600815.1). Classification (NCBI taxonomy): domain Bacteria; kingdom Bacillati; phylum Actinomycetota; class Actinomycetes; order Mycobacteriales; family Mycobacteriaceae; genus Mycobacterium; species Mycobacterium sp. NPDC004974. The sequence continues at coordinate 220,554 of NZ_JBSGAQ010000005.1, forward strand.
CGCTCTCATCGAAACCGTGCTCGGCGGAACCCTCGAAGGGCTCAGCGCCGACGTGATGTGGGAGACCTCGGGCGGCAACCCGCTGTTCCTGCGCAACATGGTCGAGGGCGCCGTCGACGCGGGCACGTTGACCAAGGTCAACGGGGTGTGGCAGTTTCGCGGCCCCACCGTCATCCCGTCCGGGCTGGTCGAACTGCTCGACGAGCGGCTGGCGCACGCCGGTGAGGATGTGCTGCACGCACTGAAACTGCTGGCCCTGTGCGAACCCCTGGACATCGATGCCCTGGCCGAATTGGCCGGGGAGGAAGCGGTGGATACGGCCGAGATGCGCGGCCTGATCCGGATCGTCGCCGACGACGGTCAGATCAACGTTCGGTTCAGCCACCCATTGTTCGGCGAGGCGGTGCGCCGCCGGGTCGGCACCGCGTCGGCCCGCAAGCTGCGGGGCCGGATCGCCAAGATCCTGCACGAACGCAACCTCGATTCGCCCGCCAGCCGAATCAAGTTGGCCGAGTTGGCCATCGAGAGCGACCAGGGCACCGACATCGAACTGCTGATCACGGCCGCCAAGGACGCGGTGTTCCTGTCCAACCTTCCGCTCGGCGAGAAACTGGCCCGTGCGGCCTTCGCCCACGGCGGTGGCCTGAGCGCAGCCGCACTACTGTCCCGCGCGCTGTTGTGGCAGGGCCACCCGGTACAGGCCGACGCCATCCTCGAGCAGTTCTCCCCTGCCGACCTCAACGAGATGGAGCTCGTGCAGTGGGGCATTCCCCGACTGTCCAACCTCTTCTGGTCAATGGGCGATGTGGTGCGCGCGGATCAGGTGCTGGCTCTCCTGCGGGAGCGGGTCACCCATCCGACCCTCCGACTGATCGTCGATGCGACCGGCGCGGGCATGGCCGTTCACCGGAACAAGATTCCCGAGGGACTGGAGATCGCCGAACGGGTGCTGGCAAACCCTGAGGCGCCCCGGCAGGCGGTGGATTTCGCGGCGTTCGCGGCCGGCCTGTCGATGCCGTTGATCGGTCGCGGCAACGATTTCCTGCCGATCGCATCGCGGTGCCGCACCGAGCGCAAGACCACCGACGGCATGGTCCGGATCATGGTGTTCTACGGTGAGGTGCTGGCTCTGGCGTACACCGGCCGGTTGGATCTGGCCCAGCAGCGCGCCACCGAGTACGCCGAGTTCTCCTCGGCCGGCCAGTTCGCCGGCTGGGCCATCGCCAAGATCATGGAAGGCGTGGCGGCCACGCACAGCGGCCGGTTCCGCGACGCCATCCTGGCGATCGAACAGGCCCTGGCCGCGCTGAACGCCGAGAGCTCCCTGCCCTGGCAACTGCCCGGCCGGTTGCTACTGGCCCGCGCATACGCCGGGGTGGGCAACCCCGCCGAGGCCGAGCGGGTGCTCGAGGATGCCAAGGAACACTCGGGCGAGTTCATGGCACTGCACGAGCCCCTCCGGATGATCGCCAAGGCCTGGCTGGCCGCAGCCAAGGGCGGACACCGCTCGGCGATCGACATGGCCCGGGCGGCCGCCGATGCGGCGCACTCGTCCGGCCAGTTCGCGGTCGAGGCCGAGGCCCTGCACAGCGCGGCACGCTTCGGCGACCGCAGCGTGACCCGCCGCCTGCAGGACCTGGTCGACCGGACGGAGGGACCGTTGCCCGCCCTCTACGCACGACACGCCGCGGCCGTGACCGCCGCCGACCCGAACGAACTGGACAAGGTGGCCGGCGCGTTCGAGGAGGTCGGTCTGCTGCTGTCGGCGGCTGACGCCGCCGCTCAGGCGGTGCCCCTGCACGACAAGGCCGGGCATCGCCGCAACAGCACCGAATCCGCCGCGCACGCACTGCAATTGGCGTCCAAGTGCGGCGGCGCCGCCACCCCGGCGATCCGATCGGCCGCGCGCCCGCTGCCGGTCACCGCGCGCGAACGCGAGGTGGCCGGACTGGTGGCCCAGGGATTGTCGAACCGCGACATCGCCGAACGGCTCACCGTCTCGGTCCGCACCGTGGAGGGGCACATCTACCGGGCCTGCATCAAGCTCGGCGTGGCCGACCGTGATGAACTCGCCAAGATCGTCTGGAACGACCTGGGCCAGTAACTGGAGTTCAATGACGCGAGCTCAATACACGTCTCGCACGTACCTCTTCTGGGCGACCAGTTCCCGCTTGTAGTCGCGCGCGGCGTCTTCGGACATCGCACCGTGGGTGCGCAGGATCGTGGTCAGCGTGGTGTCGACATCCTTGGCCATCCGGGAGGCGTCACCGCAGACGTAGAAGTGGGCACCGTCGTCGAGCCAGCGCCATACCTCGGCCCCACGGTCGAGCATCTTGTGTTGCACGTACACCCGGTCGGCCTGATCGCGGGAGAACGCCAGATCCAGCCGGCTCAGAAAGCCGTCCTCGACCATGTCCTCGAGGTCGTCGCGATAGTAGAAGTTCTCGCGGCGGTGCTGATCGCCGAAGAACAACCAGTTTCGACCGCCGTGCCCCAGCGCCCGGCGCTCCTGCAGGAATCCCCGGAAGGGCGCCACGCCGGTACCCGGGCCGACCATGATCATCGGCGTGCCAGCGTCCTCGGGCGGCCGGAAATGCGGTGACCGCTGCAGGAACACCGGCGCGGCCGCGGCGCGGTCGGCCAGGAAGGTGGAACACACTCCGCCCCGGGCCGAGCCGCCGGCACCGCGGTAGCGCACCACCGACACCGTCAGCTGGACCTCGTGCGGACTGACCAGCGGGCTCGACGAGATCGAGTAGTTGCGCGGGGTCAGCCGGACCAGAACCTCTTGCCACTGTTCGGGCTCCGCGCGCACCGCGAACTCGCTCACGACGTCGAGGCCGTTGCGGTTGCGCATCCAATTGCTGCGCCGCTCACCGGAATTGCGCAGGATCTTGGCCGCGGACTTGTCCGTGCAGGACTCCGCGACGAACCGCAACAGGTCCGGCGTCACCCTACAGATGTCGTATGACGAGATGAGGGCATCGCGCAGCGACTGCTCCACACCGTCGACCTCGATCACCGAGTCCGGGTTGAGTGCGGTGGCCGCCAGCCAGGAGTCGACCACGGCCGGATCGTTGCTGGCATAGACGCCCAGTGAGTCACCGACCGAATAACTCACGTCGTACTCGGAGATGTCGAAGCCGAACTGACGGACCTCCTTGGCCGCGGTCGACGTCGTCAGCAGCTCGTTGCGCGCCAGTACGGCCAGAATCGGCTTGGCCCTGGTGAATTCGTCAAACTCGGTGCGGATGACGGTGCCGGGACCTCCGCCGGCGATGGCCGGGACGGGCGTGGCACCGGCGAGCGCCGTGGTAACCGAATCGGCCCAGCGCCGCAACGGCTCGTCATCGTAGGCCTCGCAGTCGGCGCGCTCGAGCAGCTTGGTGGCACCGAGATCGGCCAGCCGCTGGTCCAGGGATTTGGCGTGCCCGCAGAAGTTGTCGTAGGACTTGTCACCGATGCCGAGTACCGCATAGCGGACACCGTGCAGCTGCGGGGCATCCGGGGCCTGAAGCCGGCTCCAGAAGTCGGCGCCGTTGTCCGGTGGGCCCCCGTCACCGAACGTACTGGTGACCACCAGGATGTCGCGTGCGGCGGCAAGGTCGGCCAGCGCGAGGTCGTCCATGTTGACCAACGAAGCCCCGTCGATGCGGCCCGCCAGCCCAGCCGCGAATTCCTCGGCGGTGCCGGTCTGCGAGGCCCACAACACCAGCGGCCCGCCGGGCACCGACCTCTCGCCCGGCGCACCGCCGCCGGCCCGCGAATAGCGTCCGGCCAGCATCCCGTCCACCCACAGCCGCACCTTGGCACTGAGCGGCGCTGCCGCCGGAACTACCGGCACGCCCACGGGGGCGTCCGGCAGACCGGTGAAGAATCCGGCCAGATAGATCTTTTCGTTCTGACTCAGAGACGGCTTGTGTGCGGCGCTCAACCCCATCTCGGCCGCCAGCGGATGCAGCGCCGGGGTCCCGTCGACCGTCAGGACCGGACGCAGGCTGACTGCGCACACCTTGAACTCCGGCTGCAACGAGTCCGGGTCGACAGCATCGTTGGTCACGGCATTGACGGTCAGGTACTCGCCGTGTTCGTCGTTCCAGTGAAACGGCGCAAAGCAGTTGCCCGGCCGCACCCGGTCCGACAACACCGCGGGGAGCACTGCGCGCCCACGCCGGGACGTCAGCTCGACCGGCTGCCCCTCCACGATGTCGAGCTCCAGGGCGTCCAGCGGGTGGATTTCGACGAACGGAGCGGGATTGAGCTTGTTGAGTTTGTCCACCTTGCCGGTCTTGGTCATGGTGTGCCATTGATGTTGCAGCCGACCGGTGTTGAGCACCATCGGATAATCGTCATCGGGCAGTTCCGCGGCATCCATGTGCGGCCGGGCGAAAAAGACAGCCCGCCGCGACGGCGTCGGGAAGGCCAGCCGGGGCCGGTTACCGTCGGCGTCGACGAACAGGTCCTGGCTCACGCCGTCGTTGAGGTAGCGGATGGGGTGCCGGTCGTCCTCCCCACCGGGGCCGTCGACCGGTGGGACCGGCCACTGCAACGGGGTCTCGCGCAGCCGCTCATAGTCGGCGCCGCGCAGGTCATATCCGGTCTTCGGGTTGGCGAACCCGCGGATCTCCGAGAAGACCTCTTCCGCGGACCGGTAAGCGAAGTGTTCGGCGAACCCGAGATGCGCGGCCACCTGGCAGATCAGCTGCCAGTCCGGTCGGGCCTGCCCCAGTGGGGCGACCGACGGGGACAGCAGGGTCAGGTTGCGCTCCGAATTGACCATGACGCCTTCGGATTCCGCCCACAACGCAGCGGGCAGCAGGACGTCGGCGTAGTGATTGGTCGCCGTGGACCGGTAGGCATCCTGGACGACGACCAGCTCGGCGGCCTCCAAGCCGTTGATCACGGTCTTCCGGTTGGCCACGGTGGCAACGGGATTCGTGCAGATGATCCAGCAGGCCTTGATCTTGCCCTGCTCCATCTGTTCGAACATACCGATGGTGCCCGGGCCCACCTCGGAGCGGATGGTGCCGGGTTCGACACCCCACCGGGTCTCGACGAATGCGCGGTCATCGGCCGCGAGCACTGACCGCTGGCCGGGCAGACCCGGTCCCATGTAACCCATTTCCCGGCCGCCCATGGCGTTGGGCTGACCGGTCAACGACATCGGACCGCTGCCGGGGCGGCAGATCGCGCCGGTGGCCAGATGCAGGTTGCAGATGGCGTTGGTGTTCCAGGTTCCGTGTGTGCTCTGGTTGAGACCCATGGTCCAGCAACTCATCCACTCCCCGGCCTCGGCGATCATCGCTGCGGCGGTGCGGATGTCAGCTTCGGGGATTCCGGTGATCTCGGCAACCCGGGCCGGTGGGTAGCCGGCCAGGAATTCCGGCATCGCGTCCCAACCCGTGGTGTGTTCGGCGATGAACTCATGATCGATGTCGCCTCGTTCGACCAGCAGGTGCAGCAGGCCATTGAGCAGCGCCAGATCGGTTCCCGGCTTGATCTGCAGGAACAGGTCGGCGCGTTCGGCGGTCGCCGTCCGGCGCGGGTCCACGACGATCAGCTTGGCTCCGGCCTTGAGCCGATCAGCCATGCGCAGGAACAGAATCGGATGACAGTCGGCCATGTTCGCACCGGAGACGAAGAACAGGTCGGCCCGGTCGAAGTCGGTGTAGGAACCCGGCGGCCCGTCGGAGCCGAGCGACTGTTTGAAGCCGGTTCCCGCACTGGCCATGCACAACCGGGAATTCGATTCGATGTGAACGGTCCGCAGGAATCCCTTGGCGAGCTTGGTGGCCAGGTACTGCGCCTCCAGAGTCATCTGGCCGGACACATAGAGCGCGACGGCATCCGGTCCGTGCTCGTCGACGATGGCCCGCAGCCGGCGTCCCGCCTCGGCTGCCGCGTCGTCCACCGGTGTCGGCAGCAGTTCATCCGCACGCGTGGGCCGCAGCAAAGCGGACTGGAGCCGATCTTCGTCAGCGGCCATCATCTCGGCGTGCATCGCCCCCTTGGTGCACAGCCGGCCGAAATTCGTGGGATGCAGCTTGTCGCCGCTGACCCGGGCAATCACCGTGCGGCCGTCATCGACCCTGGTAGTGACCTCGATGCCGCATCCGACGCCACAGTACGAACACGCCGTCCGGTGTGTCTTGTCCGGGACCGAACCCGGGGCCGCGCCGTCCGCCATGCCCCCATCATCTGGTGAGGGTGTTGTCGGATCTTTCCGGCGACGTTATCGCCACGAAAACTGATGCTCACCACCCGTAGATGCCCCGTGTGAGGGGAAACATCCCAGGTCAGAGTGCATCAGTGATGTGTGGGCTTGACCGCCAGCACCGGTTTCGGGCATTCCAGCAGCAGTTGTTGCGACACGCTGCCCAGCAACAACTTGCCCACCGGGCTGCGGTGCCGGATGCCGATCACCAGCAACTCAGCGTCGGCGGCCTCCATCGCATCGAGTAATTCGGTGGCCGCGTCGACCCCCACGGGTTGGCGCAACTCGAACGGCACGCCACTCTCCCGCAACCGTTCCTCGACATCGTGAACCTGACCGGAGCGGGCGAACCGGGAATCCACATAGGCCTCGCCCGAGGTCGCGTTGATCACCAGCAGGCTGGTGCCCCGCAGGGCGGCCTCGGCGATACCGTGCTCGACGGCGGCAATACCGAAGGCGTCCGCGGTGTAGCCGACGACGATCATGAATTCTCCTCGCGCAAGCGCTCGTCGGTTGTCATGCCTGGGTCGCCTTCTCCTGCTGATCCGCATCATCCTCGACGATCAACAGCGTCTCCTCACTGCGGTGCATCAGCTTGAGCACCAACGGCATCAACAACAGGATGGCCATGAGCACATAGGTGACGATCGCGACGGGCTCGGTGAACAGACTGGTCCACTCGCCGCCGCCGAGCTGCAGGCTCTGACGCAGTTGCCGTTCGATGCGCGGGCCCAGGATCACCCCGATGATCAACGGCAGTACCGGCAATCCGAATCGCCGCATCATCAAACCGAGCAGCCCGAACACCAGCAGCAGGACCAGATCCAGGGTTTGCACGTTGACCGCGAACGCCCCCAACGTCGCGAAGAACAGGATGCCCGCGTACAGGTACGGCCGCGGCGTGCGCAGCAGCTTGGCCCACAGCGGCGCCAGCGGCAGGTTGAGCACCAGCAGCAGGAAGTTACCGATGAACAAGCTGGCGATCAGGGTCCAGATCAGCAGCGGTTCCTTCTCGAAAAGCGTTGGCCCGGGCTGAATCCCATAGGACACGAACGCCGTCAGCATCACCGCGGCGGTGGCGTTGGTGGGCAGCCCCAGCGACAGCATCGGCACCAGGGTGCCCGCCGCCGAGGCGTTGTTGGCCGCCTCGGGTCCGGCCACGCCCTCGATGGCGCCCTTGCCGAACTCTTCAGGGTGCGCCGACAGCCGCTTCTCCGTGATGTAGGACAGGAACGTCGGCAACTCGGCGCCGCCGGCCGGCAGCGCGCCGAACGGGAACCCGTAGGCGGTGCCACGCAGCCACGGCTTCCACGACCGGCCGAAGTCCTCACGGCTCATCCACGGCCGGCCCACCGGGATCACGTCGGCCGGCCGGCGGCGCAGATGCGCCGCCACCCACAGCGCCTCGCCGAGTGCGAAGATCGCCACCGCGATCACCACGATGTCGATACCGTCGGACAACTGCGGCAAGCCGAAGGTGGCGCGCGGCTGGCCGGTGAGGAAGTCGATGCCGACCACCCCGATCGCCAGCCCGAGGAACAGCGAGATCGCACCGCGCAACTTGGAGGAGCCGAGCACGGCGGTGACCGCGACCAGGGCGAACAGCATGATCGCCAGGTAGGACGGCGCGCCGAGGGTCACCGCGAACCGCGAGATCGGCGGCGCGAAGGCGGCCAGTAGCGCGGTGCCGATCGCGCCCGCCACGAAGGAGCCGATCGCGGCGGTGGCCAGCGCCTGCGCGGCCCGGCCGGCCTTGGCCATCTTGTTGCCCTCGATCGCGGTGATCACCGACGAGGATTCACCCGGGGTGTTCAGCAGGATCGAGGTGGTCGACCCGCCGTACATCCCGCCGTAGAAGATCCCGGCGAACATGATGAAGGCCGCGCTGGGGCTGACGTTGTAGGTCACCGGCAGCAGCAGGGCCACCGTCATGGCCGGGCCGATGCCCGGCAGCACACCGACCGCGGTACCCAACAGCACGCCGATCACGGCGTACAACAGGTTCATCGGGGTCGCGGCCTCGGCGAACCCCTGAAGCAACCATTCGAAGTTACCCATTCACAGAATCCCGTCCAGAATGCCTGCGGGCAGCGGAATTCCGAGCCCGGAGTAGAACGCGTAGAAGCTCGCCACCGACAGCACCGTGCCGATCGCGAGGTTGCGGAGGTAGTGGCGATTGCCGAGAATCGTTGCCGCCCCGGCGAACAGCAGTGCGCCCATGATCGCCCAACCCAACGGCTTGACCAGAACGATCACCAGCACGAACAATCCGACCAGGAGACCCACCGTGCGCCAGTCCCCCGGCATGTTCGGGTCGACATCCTCACCGGCGTCCGCCTCACCGACCGATCCGCGCGGGATCACGATCGCCAGGACGACGGCGAGCACGATCAGGACGATCCCGATCCCCAGCGGAAATGCCCGCGGCCCAACGGGGTCGACCTTGGCGAACCCGCCGGTCAAGGTGAGCGCGTCATAAATCAGGAATCCGCCGACGGCCACCAGGACCGCGCACACCAGATACTGGGCCTTGTCGACCTTCACAACAACCCCAATTCGGTCAGCGTCGTCGAGACGCGCTTGTCCTGATCACGCAGGAATTGTTCGAAGTCCGCGCCGGTGCTGAACGCGTCACTCCAGCCGTTCTTGACCAGCGCGTCGCGCCACTGCTGGGTGCCGTGCAGATCAGTCAGGGCGCGCACCATCGCGTCCCTGGCCTCACCGGAAATCCCTGGCGCCGCGAGTATTCCGCGCCAGTTGGTGAACGTGAGGTCGATGCCGGCCTCGGTCAGGGTGGGCGCATCGATCCCCTCGACGCGTCTGGCCCCCGACACCGCCAGCACCCGGACCTGCCCGGCCTCGATCTGGTCGACGAACTCGCCGAGTCCGGTGGTGCCGGCCGCGATCTTCTTGCCCAGCAGGGCCGTCAGCAGGTCACCGCCGCCGTCATAGGTGATGTAGTTGACCTTGCGGGGGTCGACTCCGACGGCGCGTGCGGTTTCCATCGGGAACAGGTGATCCGGTCCGCCGGGCGAGGATCCGCCGCCGATCGTGACCTTCGCGGGATCGGCCTTCCACGCCGCGACCAGCTCGCCGATGGTGCGGAACGGCGAATCCCCTGGCACCAGAATGCCTTCCTGCTCCTCGACCATCTTGGCCAGTGCAGTGGCGTCCGATGCGCGCGCCGAGGAGCCGTTCGTGTACACGGCTCCCACCACTCCCAGCCCCATCATCATCATGAGGTCGTCGTTGCCCTTTTCGTTCATCAGCCGGGCCATGGCCACGGTGCCGCCGGCCCCGATGACGTTGAATACCTCGATGCGCCCGGTGATATCGGTGTCTTCCATGATCTTCACCGCGGTGCGCGCGGTCAGGTCATAGCCGCCGCCCGGGCTGTTGGGCACCATCATGCGCAGCCGGTGCAGGCCGCGGGATTGGTCACCGCGAGTGACGCCGCACGCCGTCACCAGCATCACTGCGACCACGGCCACCATCAGCGCGGCACCTAGACGTCGGAACCTCATGGTCAGCAATACTGGACCCCTGACGTGACGCAGGTCACCCATTCGGACGCAAAGGAAGTTTTGGTCGTTGAGTTCACCGGTCGGGCGTTCACCAGTCGCGCGGTCACGGTTGTTGCGGGGCGGCAGCCTGGCCGGGCGCTTCCTGGTGTTCCAACTGCTGGTCGTCGCGGTGGTACTGATTGCGGTGGCCGCGGTGTCGGTGGCGCAGTCCACCCGGGAGTTCCGGGATGTCCGCGGGCAGCGGATGATCGCGGTCGCCGAGAACATGGCGTCCACACCGATCGTCCGGGACCGGTATGACGACCCGTTCGCCGCCCAGGTGCTGGCACCCGAGGTCGACCGCGCGGTGGCGCTGTCGGGCGCCGAGCTGGCCGAGATCGCCGATCCAGCCGGAAATGTGCGCGTGTCGTCCGATCCGGCGCGCGTCGGGCAACGACTCGACCTGAGCACCACCCGCGCCGATGAGGGCCGCGCCTGGTCCGGAGACACCGACGTCAGCGGCACGCATCGACTGGTGGGCCAGGTGCCGGTACTGGGTGCCGACGGTGCGGTGCTGGCGATCGTCTCGGTCAGCGAGCGCTACCCGTCGATGTGGGAGTTGTTGGGCGGGGCCGGCGAACGGCTGCTGATCTACCTCGGACTGGGCGCGACGCTCGGGATGCTTGCGTCGTGGCTGTTGTCGCGTCGCATCAACCGCCACACCCGTGGTCTGGACATCGCCGAGATCGCCAGCCTGGCCGATCACCGGGAAGCCCTGTTGCACAGCATCCGTGAGGGCGTGGTCGCAGTGAACAACGAGGGAGTCGTCACGGTGATCAACGACAGCGCATCCGACCTACTGGGCATCGGCGCAGACGCGGTTGGCCGCCGTGCCGACGAGGTCGGTCTGGAACCTGCCGTGGTGTCATTCCTGTTGTCCGGTGGAGGAACTCGCGCCGACGATTCGGACGTGGTGATCACCACCCGGACCCGGGTGCTGGCGCTCAACCGCCGCGCGGCCCGCAGTCAGGGCAGGACCATCGGTACCGTGACCACCATGCGCGACAGCACCGAGCTCGCCGCACTGCAGGCACAACTGTCCTCACACCGAAGCGTGACGGACACCCTGCGGGCTCAGACCCACGAGTTCTCCAATCAGCTGCACACCATCTCCGGACTGGTGCAACTGGCCGAATTCGACGCGGTACGAGACCTGGTGGGCACCCTGACCCGGCGCCGTGCCGAGATCAACGAGGCTGTCACCCAACACGTTTCCGATCCCGCGGTGGCCGCACTGCTGATCGCCAAGACGTCGCTGGCCGCCGAGAGCGGGGTTGCCCTCGCCCTGACCGGCGACAGTCACCTCAGCCCGCTCGACCCGGCCCTGGCGACCGACGTGATCACACTGCTGGGCAATCTGATCGACAACGCCGTCGACGTATCCGTCGGCTCGACAACAGCACAGGTGACCGTGCGCATCGACGACTCGGCCGAGCTGCTGCTGGCCGTGTCGGATTCGGGACCCGGTGTGCCCGAGGATCTTCGGGAGACCATCTTCTCCCGCGGAGTCACATCCAAGGCCGACGTCCCAGGGGGCAGGGGCATCGGGCTGGCCCTGGTACGCCTGGTGGCCGCCCAGCACGGCGGAGACGTCGAAGTGACCGACGCCCCCGGCGGCGGCGCGCTGTTCGTGGTGCGGCTCCATGCGTGACGTACTTGTCGTCGACGACGACTTCATGGTCGCCGAGATACATCGCCGCTTCGTCGACCGTGTCGACGGATACCGCGCGGTGTCGGTGGCACACAACGGAACCGAGGCCCTCGCGGTCTCGGCCGAACTTGGTCCCGACCTGATCCTGCTCGACGTCTACCTGCCGGACATGACCGGGTTGGAGGTGCTGCGACGGCTGCGCGCCGAGGGCAACCGCGTCGGCGTCATCATGGTTACCGCAGCCCGCGAACTCGACACGGTGCGCGGTGCGTTGGACGGCGGGGCCGCCGACTACCTGATCAAACCGTTCGACTTCGATCAGCTGCAGGCGAAACTGGTGGCCTTCGCCGCGCGTGCCGAGGCGCTGGCGGCTGAGGGCGGCGCGGATCAATCGACCATCGACGCCCTGTTCGGTGGCCCGGCAGCCGTCCTGCCCAAGGGGCTCGGATCCGAGACCGGCCGGCTGGTGATGGATGCGGTTCGCGGCGCGGGCGAGGTATCAGCCGCCGAATGTGCTGAACTGGTGGGTATTTCAAGGGTCAGCGCGCGCCGCTACCTGGAGTACTACCTGAGCACCGGCGCACTCGAGCTGCGGTTGCAGTACGGTGCCGGCCGCCCCGAGCGGCGCTACCGGGCAAGGTGACCGCATCCGAACCGCAGAACTGACGTAGCGCGCTACTCACGACCCGCGGCAGCCGACAGACCAGCATCAACATCAGCAGGTCCTGGCCCGATCACGCGGAGGCTGTCATGACCCTGGTAACCAACGCCGCCCTTCCCACGCTCGACTACGAACACGAGACCGACCCCGAGGAAGTGCACCGGCTGATCGCAGCGGCCCGCGCCCACGCCCCGATCGCGATGGGACCGCACGGCCCGGAACTGCTGACCTACGACCTCGTGCGCACCGCGCTGCGCGACGCACGCTTCGAGGTGCCCAGAGGCATGTTCCTGGCCGCCCAGGGAATCACCTCGGGCCCGCTGTGGGACCGCGCCAACAGCAGCCTTCTGGGCATCGACGGCGAATCACACACTCGGCTGCGCCGACTGGTGGCCAAGGCGTTCGCCCCCCGCAGTGCCGAGAAGCTGCGGGAGGCCTGCATCGACATCGTCACCGAGCTCACCGACCCCTGTCTGTCCGAGGGGCGGTGCGACGTGGTGACCGACATCGCCATGCAATATCCGATCCCGGTGATCTGCGCGCTGCTCGGCGCACCGCGCCGGGACTGGCATCTGTTCTCCCGATGGGCCGATGACATCTTCAAGATGTTCAGCTGGAACCTCGGCGACCACGCCCACACGGTCGAAGCGGCCTGGCTGCAACTCGACGATTACGTCGACGCCATGGTGACCCGCCGAAGCACCACCCTCACCGACGATCTGCTGTCCGACCTGATCCGGGCAGAGGTCGACGGAGACCGGCTGACCCACTCCGAGCTGCAGATGCTGGCCGGTGGCGTCCTGCTGGCCGGCACCGATACCACCCGCAATCAACTCGCGGCAGCCGTCCAGGTGCTGTGCGACTATCCCGACCAGTGGCTCCTACTGGCCGAGAATCCCGACATAGCACCAACTTTCGTCGACGAACTCCTTCGGCACACCCCCATAGCCCTGAGTAGTGTGCGGACCACCCGCGAGGATGTCGAACTGGCCGGCCTGATCTTCCCGGCCGGAACCCACGTGGCCGTGAACTTCGCTGCGGCCAACCGCGATCCACAGGTGTACGACGACCCCGACCGGTTCGACGTCAACCGGATCGGCCCGCCGGCCATGATGACGTTCGGCGGCGGGCTGCACTACTGCCTGGGCGTTCATCTTGCCAGGGTCGAACTCACCGAGGCATTGCGCGTGCTGACCCGAAAGCTGCACAACCCACGCTGCGTTGGCCGAGCCCGATGGAAGCCGATGACCGGGATCACAGGGCCCGCCTCACTGCCCGTGACCTTCGAGGCGGCCTGAAGGTCCAAAAACTGGACCTGAAATACGATCGCCGGCGGGGTACCGAGATAATGACGGAGTGACATCGAAGGTTCTGTTTCTGCGCAACGACCGCACGGCCACCGAGGCCATGCTGGCCGGTGTCTTCGCCGAATGCGGATTCGACATCGACACGTTCGATGTCGTGGCCCCCGAGCGGGACGACGACCCCGCCGGCGAGGTGACCCTCCCCGACCCGACCCGCTACGACGTGATCGTTCCGCTGGGTGCGCGCTGGTCGGTCTACGACGAATCCCTGGTCGACACCTGGGTGGGAGCCCAGATGGCCATGGTGCGCCGCGCGGTCGAGTCCGGCGTCGGAGTGCTCGGGGTGTGCTTCGGTGGACAGCTCATCGCGCAGGCCTTCGGCGGTTCGGTCAGCAGGTCCCCCGCGCCCGAGGTCGGCTGGTACGACGTGGCCAGCGACGACGATCAGGTGGTTCCGGGTGGCCCGTGGTTCCAGTGGCATTTCGACCGCTGGACCCTTCCGCCCGGGGCCACCGAGATCGCCCGGACACCCGACGCCTCACAGGCGTTCATCCTGGGCACGGCGCTGGCGCTGCAGTTCCACCCCGAACTCGATTCGGAGCTGTTGGAAGTCTGGTTGGCCCACGACCGCGACGGTTCGGCAGCCGACATCGGCCGCAGCCACGATGAATTGCGCTTGCAAACAAAGGAATTCACCGACGACGCGGCCGCCCGGCTGCGCACGCTGGTCCGCGGCTTCCTGAACCGGGTGGTCCGGGCGCAGCCGTCGACGTAGGCTGGCATCTAGCCGGCAGAATTTTTCGAGAGCCGGCAACAGCGCTGATGAACGCCTGGAGTCTGCGAACCGGCAGAGATCGCATCTACCAGGACCGCCACGAAGCGGGCCGGGTCCTGGCCGAACAGCTGGTGTCGTATCGGGACCGACCCGACGTACTCGTCCTGGGCCTGGCCCGGGGCGGAGTCCCGATCGCCGCAGAAGTCGCCGCCCACCTCCACGCGCCGCTGGACATCTTCGTGGTCCGCAAGCTGGGCGTGCCCCAATGGCCGGAGCTCGCCATGGGTGCGGTGGCTTCCGGCGGCGGTCTGGTGATCAACGACGGACTGGTGGATCGCCTCGGTATCGATGAAGACACCATCGTCGAGACCATCCGGCGCGAGACCGCCGAAATCGAACGGCGGGAACAGGCCTATCGCGGAGGACGTCCGGCGCCCGAACTTCCCGGCAGGACGGTGATCCTGGTCGACGACGGCATCGCCACCGGGGCCACCATGCTGGCCGCGGTCCGCGCTGTGCGGGCGGCCCGGCGGGTCGTGGTGGCGGTACCGGTCGGCCCACCGACCCTGAGCAATCAGCTACGGGATGAGGCCGACGACGTGGTGTGCTTGAGTACCCCGCCCATGTTCGAAGCGGTGGGTCAAGCGTTCGTGGATTTCCACCAGGTCAGCGACGACGAGGTGCGCCGCCTGCTGGCCGAGTCCACCACGGGACCAGGCGAGAGTTAGTTCTTGTGCTTCTCGGCGGACTCGTCGGCCTCGACGTCCACATCAGCGGCGTCGGGCTCCACGGCGACATCTGACTCAGGCTCGGCGACCAGGTCATCGGGATAATCCACCGGCGCATCCACCGCGTCGAAGGTCTCGGTCGTCTCGGTGGCGTCGGGCTCATCAGCGGCCGCGACCGCGTCTTCGTCGTCACCGGTCTTCGTTCCGCGCGAGCGTTCCCGCAATGCGTCGATGATCAGCAGCAGCACACCGATCACGCTGGCACCGATACAGACCCAGGCGATCAGCTCATTGCTGGTGACCACAGCGGTCACCAGCGCGGCCAGGCCGATGACGGCAAGCACGAGCGCAATGATCAACATCGTTCAACCCTAAGTGTGGTGGGCCCGAGATCGGGCCGGTTCACGACAGTGCGAGGACGTCAGTCTTGCTGGTTAATTATTGCCGCGGTTGAACTGGCTGAAACCACCAGCCGAGTCGTTGTTGGCACTGGAATCAACCGGCGCGGCCGAACCGCGCTGGCCCAGCTCTTCCAGCTGAGACTCCAGGTAGGTCTTCAGACGCGTCCGGTACTCACGCTCGAACGTGCGCAGCTGCTCCAGGCGGCCCTCGAGGACCGTGCGCTGCTGATTGATCGTGCCCATGATCTCCGAGTGCTTACGCTCGGCGTCGGCCTGCAGGGCATCGGCCTTCTCCTGAGCCTGACGCAGCTGGGTCTCCGAGCGGGTCTGCGCGTCGGCCAGCATGGCGTCGGCACGCGTGCGCGCCTCCGAGACCGTGGTCTCGGCGGTCTTGCGGGCATCGCTGACCATGGCGTCGGCCTGGGCGCGGGCATCCGAGAGCAGCTTGTCCGACTCGGCCTTGGCCGTGGAGGTCAGACGGTCGGCGGTGTCCTGCGCCAGGCTGAGCACCCGGGCGGCACGTACGGCGGTGTCTTCGCTCGGCGGCGCGGCAGGGGCGACCGGCACCGGCGGGGCCTCGTACACCGGCTGGGGCGCCGGGGTCGGCTCGGGCTCCGGCTCGTAGAGCGGGATGGACTGGGTGGACTGAGCACCACCGCCGGCCCGCGCCGATGCCAGCTCCTGATCGAGCTCGGACACCCGCTGCCGGAGGTCGGCGTTTTCCTCGATGAGCCGAGTCAGCTCGTTCTCAACCAGATCGAGAAAGGCATCGACCTCGTCCTCGTTGTAGCCACGTTTGCCGATGGGCGGCTTGCTGAACGCGACGTTATGGACGTCCGCTGGTGTGAGCGGCATTGTCTGCCCCCTTGAAGTCTTGGACCGTCAACCGATCTCAAAGTGTAAAGCCTTGCTTGATCGCAACTGGAGTCCATCCTGTCACACCAGACCCGGCGGTTGCAGTGGAGGCCTATTTTTAAGAACGAATTTCAATCTTCTTACGCAATTGTGGACCATTCGGCAAACGCCGAGATCGCGTCTGCCCAACCCGCGTACATCGAAGGTCTACATCGCCGCGTTGAACGCCAGCTGCATCCCGATGAACGCCGCGAGAAGCAGCACCATGATCGACAGGTCGAACCGCACGGCGCCTATCGTGAGCTGGGGAATGAGCCGCCGCAGAAGTTTCACAGGCGGGTCGGTCACGGTCATGATGAGCTCCAGCACCACGACGGTCAGCCCCTTGGGGTGCCAGTCGCGGCTGAAGGACCGGATGAACTCGACGACGACGCGCGCGATGAGCAGCAGCCAGAAGATGAACAGCGCGAAACCGAGAATTTCGAAGAACAGCGACAACTGAGCCGACCTCACTACAGCAGGATGTGTGACATTGGATACAGGTCGCCGTAGGCCGGACACATCTCACACAGATGACGTGGTCAACCGATATTGCGACGTCGCCAGCCTACCCGGGCCCCATCTGGGCGTCCGGTACGCGCAGCGGCGTCACGGTGCCGCGACGGACGTCGCCGCGCTACTGATACGCGTAGAAGCCGGCCTCGGCGATCCGACGTCGCTGCTCAGCGCTGACGTCGACGTCTGCGGGCGACAACAGGAAGACCTTCGTGGCCACCTTGTCGAAGGAGCCGCGCAGCGCGAACGCCAGACCGGCGGCGAAGTCGACCAGCCGCTTGGCGTCGGCGTTGTCCATCGAGACCAGGTCCATGATCACCGGGGTGCCGTCGCGGAACCGTTCGCCGATGGTGCGCGCCTCGCTGTAGTCCTTGGGCCGCAGCGTGGTGATCTTCGCCAGCGGGCTGCCCGCTTCGAACAGCTCCGCCATCCGGCGGGGGTCCATTGCCAGCGCACCGCGGGTAGATCCGGACAGTGCACCGAGACGCGGTGCGGCACGGTCGAATTCGCGGGGGGCGCGCATCCGCGCGTCGAACCGCTGCTCGTCGGCGAAACCACCACCCGGGTAGCCGCCCCGATAGGCCGGGCCCTCGTCGTACTCGGGGGCCTCGTAGCCGTAGCCGTCCTCTTCAAAGCGCTCGTCACGGGGGCGCCGGGCGTAGCTGCGCGCAGCTCCACGGTCGTCGTCCTCGTAATACTCGTCGTCGTAGTCCTCCATCGGCGCCATGCCGAAGTAGGCCTTGACCTTGTGCAGTGTGCTCATCTCGGCGACCCTTCTGCGGACTGTGGGGGTGGTGGTGTCTGTGATGAAGATGTGACTGGAGTGACTACTGCGGGTGACGTTAGCGGGCGTTGCCCCATGAGCGCGGTACCGACACGCACACACGTCGATCCGTGTTTGACCGCACTTTCGAGATCTCCGGACATCCCCGCCGACAGTTCGAGCCGGTGCTGGTAGTCGCGCTGTACCCGCTCCCGCTCGGCGGCCAGCCGCGCGAACGCGTCGTCGGCATCCCATTCCAGTGGCGGGATTCCCATCAGACCGGCGAACTCCAACCCCTCGGCGGCGTTCGCTGAACCACAGATTTCGTCGACGAGATCGGGGGCATTCACATCGACACCACCCCGCTCGGTGTCCCCGTCGAGACTGATCTGGATGTAGACCCGCAGCGGCTGCGCCCGCCCACCGGCAGCCAGCGCCTCCCCTGCGGCCCGGTCCAGCGCGGTCAACAGACGCATGCTGTCGACCGAGTGCGCGGTGTGCGCCCACCCCGCGACGGCCCGCGCCTTCTTGCGCTGGATGCGCCCCACCATGTGCCAGCGAATCGGCACGTCCGGCAATTCGGCGCGAACAGAACCGACTTTATCTGCGGCCTCTTGTTCGCGGGATTCACCAAAAGCGAGGCACCCTAATTGATTGAGAATAATGACATCGGAGGCCGGAAAGTATTTCGTAATCGGAAGTAATTCAATTTCATTGACATTTCGCCCGACCGATTCTGCGGCACGCGCCAGGCGCGCCCGCGCCGCACCGAGCGCGGCGGTCAACTCGGCCGTCCGATCCGCGTCACGCCCGCGCTGCACGGTGCTCATCTCACCCTCACTCCAGACTCATTCTGGGATCGTTCATCGGGACTGCTCCATCCACACCACACTCGCCAGACGTCCGGTCGGTGCGTCCCGGCGATGGCTGAACAGTGCGCGGTCGGCGACCGTACACCGCGGGTCCACACCAATCGCAGTGACACCCAAAGCCGTTAATTGCCGGGCAATTCCGGCTCTGAGGTCCAAACCGGGCGTACCCCGCGAGGTGGTGGTGCGCGAGCCGGGCAGGACGGCCTCCACCTCGGCCGCCATCTGTTCGGGCACCTCGTAATTGGCGCCGCTGACCGCAGGGCCGAGCAGCACCGAGATATCACCGAGATGCGCACCGGCGGCCACCATCGCCTCCAGGGTCCGGGCGACGATGCCCTTCTGGGCGCCGACCCGCCCGGCATGGACAGCTGCGATGACCCCGGCGCGCGCGTCGCCCATTAATACCGGGACGCAATCGGCGGTCACCACGACCAATGCCAAACGCGGCGTCGTCGTCACCAATGCGTCGGCATTATCGACCGCCGTGTCGCGCGGGCCGTCCACGGTGACGACGTGGTCACTGTGTACCTGATTCATCCAGACCAGCGCATCGGCCCCGACTGCGGCGGCCAGCCGTCGCCGGTTCTGGGCCACCGCCCTCGGATCGTCGCCGACGTGGTCGCCGAGGTTGAAGGAATCGAAGGGCGGTGCCGAGACGCCGCCGGCGCGGGTTGTCGTCACCCGCCGAATACGAACACTCACAATCCCAGTATCCGAACCCGCCGCCGGGCCCGGCTCAGTGCCGCATGAAGGGCGGCACGTCGACATCGTCGTCGGCGATCCCGCCGTCTCCGTCGCCACCGACACTCACGGTGGCGCCATTCGTGTGTGCCGGGACGCTCACCGCGTCCGTCGGCTCGAACAACGACGTGGTCACCTTGCCCGCCCGTGCCGAGGCGATCGGCTGCGTCTGTGCCGCGCTCGGGCTGACCACCGGCTTCCGACTGGGGCCGGCACTGTCGAAGCCGGCCGCGATGACCGTGACCCGAACCTCGTCGCCGAGCGAATCGTCGATCACCGTGCCGAAGATGATGTTGGCCTCGGGATGGGCCGCATCCTGCACCAGCGAGGCGGCCTCGTTGATCTCGAACAGACCCAGGTCGCTACCGCCGGCCACCGACAGCAGCACGCCCTGCGCACCTTCCATCGACGCTTCCAGCAGCGGCGAGTTGATCGCAATCTCGGCCGCCTTGAGCGCACGGCCGTCGCCGCGTGCCGAGCCGATACCCATCAACGCCGTGCCCGCCCCGCTCATCACACCCTTGACGTCGGCGAAGTCGACGTTGATCAGGCCGGGTGTGGTGATCAGGTCGGTGATGCCCTGAACACCGTTGAGCAGCACCTCATCAGCGCTGCGGAACGCGTCCATCAACGACACCGCGGCATCGCCCATCTGGAGCAGCCGATCGTTCGGGATGACGATGAGGGTGTCGCAGCTCTCGCGCAACGACTGAATCCCGTTCTCGGCCTGGTTGCTTCGCCGCTTGCCCTCGAACGAGAACGGCCGCGTCACGACACCGACGGTCAGCGCGCCGAGCTTGCGCGCGATCGATGCGACGACGGGTGCGCCACCGGTTCCGGTGCCGCCACCCTCGCCCGCGGTGACGAAAACCATGTCGGCGCCGCGCAACAGCTCCTCGATGTCGTCCTTGGCGTCCTCGGCGGCCTTGCGGCCCACCTCGGGGTCCGCCCCGGCGCCGAGTCCGCGGGTGGAATCGCGGCCGACGTCGAGCTTGACGTCAGCGTCGCTCATGAGCAGTGCCTGTGCGTCGGTATTGATGGCGATGAACTCGACGCCCTTGAGGCCCTGTTCGATCATCCGGTTGACGGCGTTGACACCGCCGCCGCCGATACCAACCACCTTGATTACCGCTAGGTAGTTATGCGGGGGGGTCATGGATCGTCTTCCTCCCAGGTCGGGTGTTCATGGCCGCCGAACTCTCCTCCTGCAAACCCTCAACCTCAACCATAGGCTTAGAGTTATGTCAAGTAGTTCCGCGCAAACAGAACGGTAGGGGGCCGACGCCGGTGATCGCGGCAGGCGCGCCGACGCGCCGCGCGGCAATTTTCCGCGGATCTACTTGACAGTCGGCAGATCCGGGCTGGACACGTCATACGTATGACCCGGCTGGGTCAACAGGGCCGCCAGCTTCAGCGCCTTCTCGTCGGTCCGATCGTTGGTCCCCCACACCACCACTCGGCCGTCGGCGAGCGTCAGCGCGATCGAGGCCACCGACGGCGCGGCAATCCGGCCCACCTGCGCCACGACATCGGGCGGCAGAGCCAACATCACCTCGAGCGCGGCCTTGGTCGCCGGATCCGTCGGGCCCGGATTGTCGGCGTCCAGGTACGGCAGCGTCGGCGGTGGCGGCTCGGTGGCGAAATCCACACCGTCGCGGTCGAACAGATGAGGACCGTCGGGATAGTCCTTGACCACCACCGGAACCCGCTCGACGACCGTGATCCTCAGCGTCGAGGGATACTCACGCTGGACCCGTGCCGTGGCGACGCGGCGGATCGTGGCCACCCGCTCGGCGACCGCGTCCGTATTGACCTGCAACAGCGGCGTGCCCGGTGCCACCGCGGCAGCGGCCAGCACCTGCTCCTGCGGCACCGCGGCCGTACCACTGACCTCGACATTCCGCGCCGACATCACCGGCGTGAAGTACAGAACCAGACCCAACGCCACCGCGACCACACTCGCCAGCGCAGACCACAGCAACACCTTCAGGCCACGAATAGTGCTGCGGGTCACAGCATTCGGAGCGTCTGCAGACTGCCCGACCACCTTGCGCTTGGCCTCACGGCGGGCATGTTCGATCGCCACTGCCCGGTCCCGCGCGGCTCGTCGCTCCGCGCGCTCGCGCCGGGCACGCCGGCGCGGGCCTTCGAAATCGCCTTCCGCCTCGGGCGGCGTATCGGTCTCAGTCGCGGGCGGCACATCGGACCCAGCCGGGCCGGATGCGGAAGCCTCGGTCGAAGCCTCGCCGGGAACGTCGGTCGCCTCCTCGGGACCGTCAGAACCCGTCTCGGTCACGGCGCACCCATCGGGGGACGGCCCGGGGCACTGCGGTTCTCCTTGATGCCGAGTTCGGTCAGGATCTCCTTGCCCAGCATGGTCACGTCGCCGGCACCCATGGTGAGCACCACGTCACCGGGGCGCGCGGAAGCCGCCACCGCGGCGGCGACCGCCGAGAAATCCGGAACATAGGTGACTGCCGAGCTGACATGCTCGGCGACGGTGGCGCCGCTGATGCCGGGCAGTGGCTGCTCACGCGCGCCGTAGACGTCGAGCACGAAGACCTCGTCGGCAGCGCTCAGCGCCGATCCGAACTCGGTCGCGAAAGTCGCTGTGCGCGAGTACAAATGCGGCTGGAAGGCGACGAGGACGCGGCCGCCGGTCTGGTCCACCACGGTCCGGGCCGCCTCGAGAGTGGCCCGCACCTCGGTGGGATGGTGCGCATAGTCGTCAAAGACCCGGACACCGCCGAGTGAGCCCACCAGCTCGAAACGCCGCCGCACACCCTCGAATCCGGCCAGTCCGTCGAGAACGGCCTCCGCGGGTGCGCCCACCTCGATGGCAGCCAGCAGCGCACCGAGTGCGTTGAGCGCCATGTGCCGGCCGGGCACCGCGAGCCGGATCGCGCGCGGGTGCGGCTCACCGGTGAGCTGGATGTGGGCCACCGCCCCGGTCCCCTGCTGCTCCCAGCTCAATAAGGTGCCGGCCAGATCGTCGGCGGGCGTGCTGCCGTACCGCAACACCCGGATACCCAGTGAGGCAGTGTGTTCGGCGAGGGCAGCGGCTCCCGGATCATCGGTACACACCACGAGGGCACCGCCCGGCGCGATACGGTCGACGAACGCGGAGAACACCGCGGTGTAGGCCTCCTCGCTGCCGAAGAAATCCAGGTGGTCGGCCTCGATGTTGGTGACCACCGCGACATTCGGGGTGTACTCCAGCAGCGAGCCGTCACTCTCGTCAGCCTCGGCGACAAAGCACTTCCCGCTGCCGTGATGGGCATTTGTGCCTGCCTCGCCCAGTTCACCGCCCACGGCGAAGGACGGGTCGAAACCGCTGTGCTGCAACGCCACGATGAGCATCGACGTGGTGGTGGTCTTACCGTGGGTGCCCGTCACCATCAACGTGGTGTAACCGGCCATGAGCTTGGCCAGCACCACCGGGCGCAGGATCACCGGGATTCCGCGGCGCCGGGCCTCGACCAGTTCCGGGTTGGTCTTGGGGATCGCGGCGTGGGTGGTGACGACCGCGGTCGGCCCGCCGGGCAACAGATCCAGCGACGACGCGTCGTGGCCGATCCTGATCTCGGCACCGCGGGCCCGCAGGGCCACCACGCCACGCGACTCCTTGGCGTCCGAGCCGGACACCAGGCCACCCCGGTCCAGCAGGATGCGGGCCACACCCGACATCCCAGCTCCCCCGATCCCGACCATGTGCACCCGCTGCAATTCAGCCGGAAGTGAATTACCGTTCACTGCAGCTTCTTTCGTTGAGCACGGGCGATATCGAGGGCGACCTGCGCCACCCGCCTCGCGGCGTCGGGATGACCCGACAACGAGGCAGCGGCCGTCATCGCCGCCAACCGCGCGTCGTCGGTCATCAGGCTTGCCACCGTATCGGCCACGAATCCGCCGGTGAGCTGGGCATCGTCGACGACGATGCCGCCACCCGCCGACACCACCGGTAGCGCGTTGAGCCGCTGCTCACCGTTGCCGATCGGCAGCGGGACGTACACCGCGGGCAGTCCGACGGCGGTCACCTCGGCCACCGTCATCGCTCCGGAACGGCAGATCGCCAGATCTGCCGCGGCATACGCCAGGTCCATCCGGTCCAGGTACGGCACCGCGACATAAGCCGGTGCGCCCGCCGCAGCCGGCGGCAGGTCGAGCGTGTTCTTCGGCCCGTGCGCATGCAGAACCGAAACTCCCGCCGCACCAAGGGCTTCGGCAGCCGACGACACCGCACGGTTGATCGACTGCGCCCCCTGCGACCCACCGAACACCAACAGCACCTTGGCGTCGGGGGCGAATCCGAAGAATGCCCTGGCCTCGGCCCGCAAGGCGGCCCGGTCCAGTGAGGTGATCGCCGCGCGCACGGGCACTCCGACCACCTCGACCTTGCGCAGTCCGGGCTCGGGCACCGCCGAGAGCACACGTCGTGCCGATACCGCGCCGACGCGGTTGGCCAGGCCGGCGCTGGCGTTGGCCTCGTGGACCACCACCGGGATGGCACGACGACGACCGTGCAGGCCGAAGCCGCCACGGGCGGCGAGGTACGCCGGCAGCGCGACGTAGCCGCCGAACCCGATCACCACGTCGGCCTCGACACCGGCCAGGACCGAACGGGTCTGCCGGATTGCGGTGCGCACGCGCAGCGGCAACCGCACGAGGTCTCCCGACGGCTTGCGCGGAAGCGGCACCGGGGTGATCAGCTCGAGGTCATAGCCGCGCTGTGGCACCAGCCGGGTTTCCAACCCGCGGGCGGTTCCGAGTGCGGTGATCCGCACCTGCGGATCGAGTTCACGGAGTGCATCGGCCACCGCCATGGCCGGCTCGACGTGACCCGCCGTGCCGCCACCGGCGAGAACGATGGATATCCCCCGGTCGCTACTTTCCTGCCCCCGAGGACCAGATATCCCGCGCTCGCCACGCTCCTGCCCCCGAGGACCAGATATCCACCGGTCCGTCTTACCGTCGCTCACCCGTAACGCTGACCTTCCAAAGTCCGGGTCCGTTGACCCTGTTTCCGCTGGCCTGCAGGATATCGGACCGAGGACCTCCCGCCCCCGGCCGGCTGCTGACCGGCAGCGCGACCCGACCGGCGCACCGGCCGGTCGGCGCCGTGCGGCGAGCGGCGCGTGGCCGCCTGTCTGGCGCCCGTTTGTTTGGCTCTGGCCTGCTTGCCCGCCTGCTTGCCGGCCGGCTTCGCACCGGCCTTGCCGTTGGGCTTGCCCGCGCTGCCCGAGGGCGACTTCCGGCGGTCGTGCAGCCGGTTGCGGGCGGCTTCCAACCGGGTCGGGACGTACGGCTCGGGCAGTGGCAGCCGCAGGAGCCGGGTCATCCGGTCGTCGCGCCCGGCGCGCAGCGCCGCCACCGCCTCCGGCTCGTGCCGGGCCGCGTTGGTGATCAGCCCCATCATCAGAAGTGTTGTAGCTTGCGCAGATCCACCGGCAGAGATCAGCGGCAACTGCAGCCCGGTGACCGGCAGCAGACCCACCACATAGCCGACGTTGATGAACATCTGACCGACGATCCACAGCGTGGTGGTCGCAGTGAGCAGGCGCAGGAACGGGTCTGCCGAACGCCGGGCGATGCGCATTCCCGTGTAAGCGAACAGCCCGAACAGCGCCAGCAGCCCCAGGGCGCCGACGAACCCCAGCTCCTCGCCGATGATGGCGAAGATGAAGTCGTTGTGCGCGTTGGGCAGATAGTTCCACTTGGCGGTGCCCTGGCCGAGCCCGTCACCGAAGATGCCGCCGTTGGCCAGGGCGAACCGGGCCTGCC
The DNA here is from genome assembly GCF_053600815.1 of Mycobacterium sp. NPDC004974. Classification (NCBI taxonomy): domain Bacteria; kingdom Bacillati; phylum Actinomycetota; class Actinomycetes; order Mycobacteriales; family Mycobacteriaceae; genus Mycobacterium; species Mycobacterium sp. NPDC004974. Next base: position 245,418 of record NZ_JBSGAQ010000005.1, read on the forward strand.
GGGACTGATAACCGATCCCCTGACCATCGGCCGCCGGGTCCAGCCAGGACTGCACCCGATCCGACCGGTAGCCCGCGGAGACCGCCAGCACCGCGGCCGCCAACACCGCCGCCAGCAGGGAGGACAGGAACACCCGCAGCGGCAGGCCCGCGTACCAGAGCAGGCCGAGCAGGATGATGCTCAGCGAGACGGTCTGGCCGAGGTCGGGCTGGGCGACGATCAACGCCAGCGCGATCACCGCGGCGGGCACCAGCGGGATCAACATCTCGCGCAGCGAGGCCCGCTCCAAGCGCCGGGCCGCCAGCAGGTGCGCACCCCAGATGGCGAAGGCGATCTTGGCCAGCTCCGAGGGCTGCATCGAGAACCCGGCGACGACGAACCAGCCGCGGGAACCGTTGGCCACCTTGCCGATTCCGGGGATGAGCACCAGGACCAGCAGCACGATGGTGAAGGCGAACCCAGGGAACGCCAGCCGGCGCAGGGTGCGCACCGATATCCGCAGGGCCAGGTAGAACGCGATCAGTCCGACAACCGTCCACATCACCTGGCGGCCGAACACCGCCCAGGGTGACCCGTCGAAGTCGTAGGAGTACACCCCCGACGCCGAGAGGACCATGATCAGTCCCAGCGTGGTGAGCAACGCGGTGACCGCGATGATCAGGTGGAACGATGTCATCGGCCGGCCCAGCCAGGCGCCGAACCGGGTGCGCGGAGCGGTGGCCGTCGACGTGGAACTCGCCTCGGCCGATCCGCCCTCGGCAGCGGAGGTATCGCCGGTTGCGTCATCGCCACGGCGGCGCAACCGGGCCAGGATGCTGGCCACCTCGACTACCCGATTGCGGCGCGGACGGCGCCGGCGAACGCATCGCCGCGCTGGCCGTAGCCGCTGAACTGATCGAAGGACGCGCCTGCCGGGGCCAGCAACACGGTGTCGCCCGAGGCGGCCAGGCCGCGGGCGACATCGACGACCGCCGTCATGACCGCGTCGGAGACCGGACGGTCTGCGACTTCGATCACACGAGTCACATGATCACCAATAGACTCATTTGTCTCAAGCACCCCAGAATCCTCCCCCGTCACAACCTCGACGACGGGGACATCCGGGGCGTGTCGCGATAACGCATCGGCAACCATTTGCCGATCCCGCCCGATCAGCACGACCGCAACCAGCCGATTCGCCACCTGGCGCACCAACTCATCGACGGAAGCACCCTTCAGCAAGCCCCCAGCGATCCAGACCACCCGGTCGAACGCGGCGATCGAGGCCTGCGCGGCGTGCGGATTGGTGGCCTTGGAATCGTCGACGTAGCGCACCCCGTCGGCCTCCCCGACCAACTCGGCGCGGTGCCTGCCGACCTGGAACGACGCCAGCGCGGCGGCAATCGATTCCGGAGCCACCCCGACGGCACGGGCCAGCGCCGCGGCCGCCAGCGCATCGAGCACGCCGACCGGCCCGGCCACGCTGATCGACGCGGCATCAGCCAACTCGACATCGACACCGAAAGCGCGGTCGACGAGCTTGCCGGCGCGGACGCCGAGCTCGCCGTCGGCGGGCTCGCCCAGGCGGAATCCGACCCGAACCGCGGCCGTCGCGGTGGGCAGCAGTCCGGCCGCCACCGGATCATCGAGACCCACCACAGCCACCCGGCCGGTAAGCGCCCTGGCCTTGTCGGCGGCATAGGCAGCCATCGAACCGTGCCAGTCCAGGTGGTCCTCGGCCACGTTCAGCACCACACCGGCATCCGGGCGCAGCGAGGGCGCCCAGTGCAACTGGAAACTCGACAACTCGACGGCCAGCAACTCCGCGGGCTGATCCAGCACCGCCAGAACGGGATCACCGATGTTGCCGCACAACAGGCTTCGTCGTCCATCGGCCAGCAGCATCTCGTGCAGCATCGAGGTGGTGGTGGTCTTGCCGTTGGTGCCGGTGACCACCAACCAGCGCCGGGGCGGACCGTAGCGGCCTGCGGCGTCCAACCGCCAGGCCAGCTCGACGTCGCCCCAGATCGGGACACCGGCCTCGGCCGCGGCGGCCAGGACAGCAGCGGTAGGCGGGAAACCCGGGCTGGTCACCACGAGTGCGTAGTCGGCGATACCGGCGATGGCCCCGGCCGGATCAGTGACCGCGGTGCCCTGCTCGGCGTACACCTGCAGGGCCTCGGGACGGTCATCGCACAGCGTCGCAGCGACCCCCAGCGGTGCCAGCGCGGTCAATACGGCGCGTCCGGTAACCCCCGCACCGGCGACCAACACCGGAGCCCCAGGGGTCAGCAGCGACAACAACCCCTCTTCCTCCTCGCGTGCGGGAAACCCCTCTTCCTCCTCGCGTGCGGGAAGCCCCTGGTCGTCACCGTCCATCGGGCCGGCCATGTCAGGCCCCGACTGCGGTGAGCCACTCGCTGTAGAACAGGGCCACACCCAGACCGCAGGCGATCGCCGTCAGCAGCCAGAACCGGATGATGACCGTGGTCTCGGCCCAACCCACCAATTCGAAATGGTGATGGAACGGCGCCATCCGGAACACCCGGCGGCCCGTGGTGCGGAACGTCAGGATCTGCACCACCACCGAGGTCACCTCGGCGACGAACAGTGCACCCAGGACCACCGCGAGGATCTCGGTGCGGCTCGTCACCGACAGCCCGGCGATGATGCCACCAAGAGCCAGCGAGCCGGTGTCGCCCATGAAGATCTTGGCCGGCGCGGCATTCCACCACAGGAAGCCGATACACGCGCCCGCCGTCGCAGCCGCGATGATCGCCAGGTCCAGCGGATCGCGCACGTTGTAGCAGCCCAGGCCCGGCGCCGTCGCGCAGGCGTTGCGGTACTGCCAGAACGTGATCAACACGTAGGCCGCCGTGACCATCGCCATCGCGCCCGCCGCCAGTCCGTCCAGGCCGTCGGTGAAGTTCACCGCGTTGGACCAGGCACTGACGATCACCACGCAGAACAGCACGAACACCCACGACGCCAACGTCACCGTGGCGATCTCACGGACATACGACAGTTCCGGGCTGCCCGGGGTGAGCCCGTTCCCGTTGCGGAACTGCAGGACCAGCACGCCGAACAACACCGCCGCGGTCAGCTGCCCGACGGTTTTGGCGGTCTTGTTCAGACCCAGATTGCGCGAGCGCCGGAGCTTGATCAGGTCGTCGACAAAACCCACCAGGCCGAGCATCGTGGCCAGCCCCAGCACCAGCAGCCCCGATGCCGACGGGCCGTCGCCGCCCAGCGCCACCCCGACCAGATGGGTGCCCAGGTATCCCGCCCAGATGCCGGCCACGATGGCCACGCCACCCATCGACGGCGTCCCGCGCTTCTTGGCGTGACTGGCGGGACCGTCCTCGCGGATCTCATGGCCGAGCCCACGCTTGGTGAACAGCCGGATCAACGCGGGAGTCAGCAGGATCGAGACCGTCAGAGCGATGCCGACGGCAATCAGAATGAGCTTCATAGGGCGGCATCCCCGTCTGCGTCCGGACCGGCCGCGGCAACCAGCGAGTCTGCGAGGGCACCCAATCCCACCGAGTTGGATGCCTTCACCAGCACCACGTCCCCCGGCTGCAGTTCAGCCTGCAACAGGGCTAGCGCGGCATCGGCGTCGTCGACCATCGTGGACTCAGATCCCCACGAACCCTCCATCACCGCGCCATGGTGCATGGCGTTCATAGTCCTCCCGGTTCCGACGACGATTAACCGAGACACATCTAAGCGCACCGCGAACCGTCCGATGGCGTCGTGCTCGGTTATGGCGTCGTCGCCGAGTTCAGCCATCTCGCCCAACACTGCCCAGCTGCGGCGCTTCCCACCCGCCTCACCGGCGAGTTCGCCTGCTGCATCTCCGGCGGGCCGGCGCGCCATCCACGCCAGTGCCTTCAAACCGGCGCGCATCGAATCCGGGTTGGCGTTGTAGGCATCGTTGATCACCGTCACACCGTCGGCACGGGTGGCGACCTGCATCCGGTGCCGCGAGACCGGGCCGGCGCCGCCCAGCGCCGTGGCCACCTGATCCAGGCCGGCGCCGCACTGCAGCGCGACCGCCGCCGCGCACAGCGCATTGCCGACCTGGTGATCGCCGTGCACCGCCAGTGCCACTTCGGTCTGTTCGCCGCCGGCGTGCAGGGTGAACCGCGGACGCGCAAGAGCATCGAGGGCGACCGGGCCGGCCCACACGTCGACCTCGGAGCCGGGCTCACGCGACACCCGCACCACGCGGGCCGCGGTCTTACCGGCCATCGCCGCGACGGCGGTGTCGTCGACGTTGAGGATCACCACGCCAGAGGCCGGAACAGCTTGCGGCAACTCGGCTTTGGTGTTCGCAATGGCCTCACGCGAGCCGAACTCGCCGAGGTGGGCGGTGCCCACGTTGAGCACCACCGCGATCTGCGGCGGAGCGATCGCGGCCAGGGCGGCGATATTGCCCGGGTGCCGGGCCGACATCTCCAGGATCAGGTAATCGGTCTCGGGCGTGGCGCGCAGCACCGTCCACGGATGCCCCAGCTCGTTGTTGAACGAGCCCGGCGGCGCAATGACCTGCCCGAGCGGCTCCAGCACCGCGGCCAGTAGATCCTTGGTCGAGGTCTTGCCGGAGGATCCGGTCACCCCGATGATCGTCAGGCCGCCGGCGACGAGCTCGGCGGCCACCGCCGCCGCGAGCTTGGCCAGCGCAGCCAGCACCGCGGCACCGGAACCGTCGGTATCGAATTCCAAAGCGCCCGAAGAAACATCGACGCCCCCGGCGGAGCCGCTGGGCTTCTTCACGATGATGGCAGGCACCCCGACCGGGCGTGCGGCAAGCACCGCAGCGGCCCCGGACGCCACCGCCGAGGCGGCGAAGTCATGGCCGTCGGAGCGTGCGCCGGGCAACGCCAGGAACAATCCGCCCGGGCCGATCGCGCGGGAGTCGAATTCGACGGTGCCGGTGATGCGGGTCGCAGCGGCCTCTTCGGCAGTGATGTCGGCCAACTCGCCGCCGACGATCTCGGCGATCCTGGCGATGGTCATCTCGATCACGTGCCCGACTCCCCTGACTTGAGTGCCTCCAACGCCGCCGCCAACTCGTCTCGGTCATCGAACGGCCGGGTGTGGCCGCCACCGGTCTGCCCGCTCTCGTGGCCCTTTCCGGCGATCAGCACGATGTCGCCGGGACCGGCCCAGGCCACCGCATGCTCGATCGCCGCGCGCCGGTCACCGACCTCCACGATCTCGGCACCGGCGGTTGCTTCGGCCGCTCCGGCCACGATCGCCGCTCGAATCAGTGCGGGGTCCTCGTCCCGGGGATTGTCGTCGGTGACGACGACGAGATCCGCGAGTTCGGCCGCGACCCGCCCCATCGGCGCGCGCTTGCCGGTATCCCGGTTGCCCCCGGCCCCGAACACCACCGCGATGCGCCGCGGGCCCGATCCCCGGAGGGTCTCCAGCACTGCCTGCAGTGCGCCGGGTTTGTGCGCGTAGTCGACCAGAGCCAGGAAGGGCTGCCCACGGTCGATCGGCTGCAGCCGGCCCGGCACGGTCGCCGTACCCAGTCCCGGAGCCGCCTGTTCGGGCGACACCCCGGCCCCGTCCAGCAGTGCGACCGCCAGGGCCGCGTTGGCGATGTTGTATCCGCCGGTCAGCCCGATCCGAAGCTCGTGGGACACGCCGGCGGGGTCGACGAGGGTGAACTCCTGAGATCCGACGCCGACCGCCGTGATGTCCCGGGCCTGCCAGTCAGCCGCGGCGCCCGTGGCGCTGACGGTTGTCACCTTCTCGGCCCGGCGGGCCATCGCCGCGCCCGCGTCGTCGTCGACACAGACCACCGCCGCCGCGGCGTGGTTGCGCGAACCGGCATCGAACAGCCGGGCCTTGGCCTCGAAGTAGTCCTGCATCGTCGGATGGAAATCCAGGTGATCGCGCGAGAGGTTCGTGAACCCGCCGAGCGCAAATACGATCCCGTCGACGCGGCCCAGCGTCAGCGCGTGGCTCGACACTTCCATCACCACGGTGTCGACGCCGCTTTCGACCATCACGGCCAACAGCGCCTGCAGATCCGGCGCCTCCGGGGTGGTCAGCGCGCTCGGCAGATCGCGTCCGGCGATGCGCACCCCCACCGTGCCGATCAGTCCGGCCACCCGGCCCGCGGCCCGCAGCCCGGCCTCGACCAGATAGGTCGTGGTGGTCTTTCCCGAGGTTCCGGTGACCCCGATGACCGTCAACCGCTCGGAAGGACGCCCGTACACCTCCGCCGCCACCTCACCGAGCACCGAACGAGGGTCGGGGTGAATCATGACCGGGACGTCGAGCCCACCAAGTTCAGCGGCGCCGGCAGCGTCGGTGAGCACCGCCACCGCGCCGGCGGTGACCGCGTCGGCCGCATAGCGTGCGCCGTGCACCGCCGCACCTGGCAGCGCGGCGAAAAGATCCCCCGGCTGGGCGTCCTGACCCCGCAGGGTCACTCCTGTAACCCGAAGTTCCGGTAGGGGATTTCCGGTAGCGGCTACCGCTTGAACCTGTTCGGCGAGCGGCACGAGGTATTGGCCGGCGGGACGGCTGGGACGCAGCTTCATGGCCATGCCACAGTACCCATCTGCGGTCCGCCGACCGCACCACCCACGACTATCCCGGTCAGGTCGCCTGCAGGGTCAACCGCGGCCCCGGATCGGCCGACAACGGAACGTTGTGACGTTGCAGCAGCCACGAGGCGATGTTGTGGAACAGCGGCGCCGCCGAGGATCCCGGCGAGCCGTCCGCCGCGCGGTGCGGCGCGTCCATCATGATGCCGACGACGTAGCGCGGATCGTCCGCAGGCGCCATGCCGGCGAAGGTGATCCAGTAGACGTCGTCGTAGTAGCAGCCGCACGCCGGATTGATCTGCTGGGCGGTACCCGTCTTGCCGGCGATCTGGTAACCCTCGACTGCGGCCTGCGGGCCGGTGCCCTGCTGAAAGCCCATCGGGTCGCGCTGCACGATGGCGCGGAACATGTTCCGCACCGTTCGGGCCGTCTCAGGTGTCACCACCCGGACCCCTTCCGGGCGCGCCTCATCGGTGCGGGTGCCATCCGGCGCGATGGTGGACTTGATGATCCGCGGCGGTATCCGCACCCCGTCATTGGCGATGGCTTGATACATCCCGGTCATCTGCAGCAGCGTCATCGAAAGACCCTGCCCGATCGGCAGGTTGGAGAATGAGCTGCCCGACCACTGGTCGATGGGCGGTACCAGGCCCGAGCTCTCACCGGGCAGACCGACACCGGTGCGCTGACCGAGCCCGAACCGGCGGACCATGTCGTAGAACCGATCGGGGCCGACCCGCTGGGCCAGCATCAGGGTGCCGACGTTCGACGACTTCCCGAACACCCCGGTCATCGTGTACGGCATCACGCCGTGGTTCCACGCGTCGCGGACCGTGACGCCGCCCATGTCGATCGAGCCGGGCACCTGCAGGACCTCGTCCGGATTGGCCAGCCCGTACTCGATCGCCGCGGAGGCGGTGATGATCTTGTTCACCGAACCGGGCTCGAACGGCGAGGACACCGGCAGGTTGCCCATCTGCCGGCTCTCCTGCCGACCCAGATCCTGGCTCGGGTCGAACGTGTTGTCGTTCGATATCGCCAGCACCTCACCGGATTTCGCATCCAGCACCACCGCGGAGACATTCTTCGCCCCGGAGGCGTCCTTGGCCTGCTGCACCTGCTGCTGGACGTAGTACTGGATGTCGTCGTCGAGTGTCAGCTGCACCGTGGATCCGTTGACCGCGTCGTGCCGGTTGCGGTAGCTGCCCGGGATCACCACGCCGTCCGAACCGCGGTCGTAGGTGACCGAACCGTCGGAGCCGGCCAACACCGCGTCGAGCGAATCCTCCAACCCGAGCAGACCGTGGCCATCCCAGTCGATCCCACCGACGATGTTGGCAGCCAGCGAACCGCCCGGGTACTGCCGAAGATCCTGACGCTCGGCACCGACCTCGGGAAACTTGTCCATGATCGCGCCGGCGATCGAGGGATCGACCGCGCGGGCCAGATAGACGAAGGTTTCGTTGCTCCTGAGTTTCTTGAGCACGGTCTTGAAATCGGGCCGGTTGTCCAGCCGGGTGGCGATCTCCTTGGCGATCTCGGTGAGCCGGTGATCCGGATCGGGTGCCTCACTCGATTTGGCCTTGGCCTCGGCGAGTTGCTTGCGAACCCGGACCGGCTGGAAGGTCAGCGCCTTGGCCTCGATGGTGAATGCCAGCTTGTCATCGTTGCGATCGACGATGCTCCCCCGCATGGCCGGGTTCACATCGGTGACCTTGAGCTGGCTGGCCGCCTCGGCGCGCAGACCCGCCGCCCTGGGCACCTGAAGGCTGAACAACTGCGCGGCCGCGATCACCAACACCGCAAGCATGACCAGGTTGCCGGTACGGTGCCGGAACACGAAAGACGAACTGCGCAAACCTGTTTCGGGTGCGGCAACCCGGGTGCGGCGAACCCCGGCCTCATGCCCCGGCCCGGGCGAGGCCTTCTTGGCCCGCTGCGGCTTCGGCGACTGGCCCTGGCGGCCCGGGCGGCGGTTCATGCGGCGGGCGCCGGGGCGCTGACGGCGACGGCCGGGGCATGCACCGCCGGCGCCGCCGGCGGGCTGAACTGTTCCAGCGGGACCGCGGGTCCCGGTGCGGCCGGTGCCGGCGCGGCCGGTCCGGGCAGGATCGGTACACCGGCGGCGGGCAGATGCGTCGGATCGGTCACCACCTGCGGTGCGAGCTGCGCCGGGTCAGCGGGAACAGGCCCCGGCGCGGGGGCTGCCAGCGGAGCCGGCGCAGGAGCCGCGAGCACATCCGGTGCGGGACCGGCCGACGGGCCCACCGGGACGGGCCCGGGCACCGGCGGCACGGCACCCGGCACCCCGTGGGGCGCGTCGGCCTGAGGAACCGGAATACCCGGTAGCGCAGGGGAACCCGCACGGGGCGTCCGTACTGTCAGCTCGCGTGGATCGAGCACCCGCGGCGCCGGAGGTGCAGGCGGGGCCGGCGGGGCCTCCTCCGGCAGCGGCGTGTTCAGCGGAGGCGGCGGCACGCCTTCGGCAGGCTTGGGGGTCCCGACGACGGTCCAGTTACCGGCCGCATCCTGCACCAGATGTGCGGTGTCGCGCGACGGGATCATCCCCAGGTTGCGGGCAGACTCAGCCAGCGCCGGAGCGGCCTGCGCCTCGAGCACATCGCGTTCCAGCGCCTCTTTCTGTTGCAGCAGGCCCTGATTCACCTGGCGAGCGTGGCCCAGCTGGTAAGACCGCTCGGCCGAACCCGTGGACAGCCACAGGGTGACCGCCAGTCCGACGCCCAGCGCCGCGATCACCAGAACGACGAACGGGACCCGAGAGATCAGCACCCGCGGATTGAGCTCGATCGAGGCCAGCCGGACCAGAAGACGTTCCCGCAGCCGGACCCGCAGTGGCGGGCGGACAACCTTGGGAGCCTTGGCCTTACGCGCCTTCGCCCGGGCCTTCGCCTGGCTGGTGCTCTTGGGCCGGGCCGGCCGGGTGCCCGGACGCTGAATCGGTCCGGCACTCGGTGCGGTCCGCGCGGGGCGCTGCTCGGCGCCCGGCCGACGCTTGCGCGGCGGAGCCTGCTCGGCGCGCCGCCCGCCACCTCGCGCGGGTTGACGCACCGGACGCCTGCGATCTGCCTCACGCAGCTGTTCGGGTCGCTTCACCTTCATGAGTTGCCCCCTTCCCCCACCTTTTCCAGTGCCCGCAGCCGCACCGGTGCGCTACGCGGATTTCGATCGATTTCTGCCTGGCGGGCCTTCTCGGCGCCGCGGGTCAGCGTGACGAATTCGGGTTCGTGGCCGGGCAACTCGATGGGCAGGCCGGGCGGTGTCCGCGATGCGGTAGCCGCGGTAAACGCCTGCTTGACGATCCGGTCTTCGAGCGACTGATAGGACATCACCACGATCCGTCCACCGTCGACCAAAGCTGCGAGGGCGGCGGGCAGCGCCGCACGCAGCGAATCCAGTTCGCTGTTGACCGCCACCCGCAGTGCCTGGAATGTCCGCTTGCCCGGATGCCCACCGGTGCGCCGCGCCGGCGCCGGGATTGCCTCGTAGAGCAGCTCCACCAGCTCTCCGGTGGTGGAAAACGGTTGCTGCACACGCCGTTTGACGACCTTGTCGGCGATTCGGCTGGCGAAGCGCTCCTCGCCGAAATCGCGCAGGATCCGGGCGATCGACTTGGCGTCGTAGGTGTTGAGGATGTCCGCGGCGGTCAGCGGCGCATCGGGATCCATCCGCATGTCCAGCGGTGCGTCCGCGGAGTAGGAGAAGCCGCGATCGGTCTGATCCAGCTGCATCGACGACACCCCGAGGTCGAACAGCGCACCGTCGATCTGGCGGAAGCCGGATTCGGCGATGGCCCCGGCAATTCCGTCATAGCGGGTCCGCACGAACCGCATCCGGTCGCCGAACGGAGCCAGACGGGCACCGGCGATGCCGAGCGCATTGGGGTCCCGGTCCAGGCCGATAACCTGCAGGCCGGGAAAGTCGGTCAGAAAGCGTTCGGAGTGGCCGCCGGCACCGAGGGTGGCATCCACCAGAACCGCACCGGTTCCGTCGTCATGACGGCGGGTCAGTGCGGGGGCCAGCAGCTCGACGCAGCGGTCGAGCAGCACCGGGATATGACCGTGGTCCTGGGAGTCTGAGTGATCTGGGGAATCTGGCACCGCTGAAACACCTCCGCTCGGAATGGCCCCTGCACCGGGGTCTCTGTCCGAATTAACGGACCTGGCGTTGGGGAAGTACGCCAGGGCCAATTCGGGCAGAGGCCTCGTTGCACGGGCTAGGTCCAGGCCAGCCGCCGGTTGATGGGCCGCATCAGAGGATGTCGCGTAGAGCTTCATCGGTGGCCGCGGAGAAGTTCTCTTCGTGGGACTGCTGGTAGGACTCCCATGCTTCGGCGTCCCAGATCTCCAGGTAGTCGACCGACCCGATCACCACGCACTCCTTGGACAGGCTCGCGTAGCGACGGTGATCCGCCGACAGGGTGATCCGGCCCTGCGCGTCGGGATGCTGCTCATCGGTGGCGGCCGCCAAGTTACGCAGGAACGCCCGAGCGTCGGGGTTCCTTCGCGATGCGTCAGCAGCGCGCCGGGCCACCTTTTCGAACTCGTCGCGCGGATACACGGCAAGGCTGTGATCTTGGCCCTTGGTGACCATCAACCCTCCTGCCAGTGCGTCGCGGAACTTGGCGGGCAGCGTGAGCCGCCCCTTGTCGTCGAGCTTGGGCGTGTAGGTACCCAGAAACATCTGGACACCTCCCGCCACCCGGTTCGGATCCCGGGTCGCTTCGCCTTCTGCCCTCCGAACGGGGCTCCGATTTCCCCGTTGGCCGCCACTTTACCCCACGATCCCCCACTTTGCTCCATTTAGTCCGTCCAGTTTGGGTTTTCTCCCCACCCGCGCCCCCCAGAACGGCTCGCAGCGCGCACCAAAACGCCGCTGCCGGGCAGCGGAAAACGGAAAAGCGCAGGTAGAACCCCGCAGCGAGAAGGTGGGGCGTTGTGGGGCAAAAATCCCTGAGAATCTGATGCCTTCCCCCACACCGCCCCACGCAGCTGCGCGAAGGAACTACTCGGCGTGTCGCTGGGCACCCCGACGCCGGGCCTGGGAAAGCGCAAAAAAAAGGGGCAGCCCGTTACGGGCTACCCCTTGAAACCGTCGACCGGCTCAGTCGTCGAACCGGCGACGGAACCGATCTTCCATGCGAGTGGTGAACGAGCCGCCGCGCTGACGACGCTGACGCGGCGCGTTGCCGGAACCCTGGGCCGCACGGTCGCGAGCACCGGTGACACGCGGGCCTGTGACGGCGAACACCACGCCGGCGAACATCGCCACGAAGCCGAACACCGACAGAACCGGGAAACCACCGAGCCACAGCGACTTCACCGCGACACCGACAACCAACAACGCCAAACCGAGTACGAACAAAAACGCGCCCTGCAGCCTGCGCCGAGCCGATGGCGCGCGCAAGGTCCCACCACGAACGCTCGAGGCGAACTTGGGATCCTCGGCATAGAGCGCGCTCTCGATCTGATCGAGCATGCGCTGCTCATGATCGGAGAGTGGCATTCGTCCCTCCTTGCCGACGCCGCCGTCGCTTTTCAAAATTTCACATGCCCGCAATCACGGGCACCTAACCCTAATGATACGAGGTCGATCCGAGCCGTACCACCTTGTTCGCCCTCGATTGTAGGTCGTTCCGAGATCACCCCGGTCGAGGGGACCGACCGCCTCACAGCCGGATAATGCTGAAGATAATGAGCTCGGCAGACACCGGGCGGGCGAAAGGCGAGGGCATTGGCGACGTATCTCATCGATCTGTCGCCGGACGACATGAAGCGCCGGCTCCCCGAGGCGCTGCGCGTGTACGTCGACGCGATGCGCTACCCACGCGGAACCGAGGAACAGCGCGCCGCGCTCTGGCTCGAACACACCCGCCGCGCAGGCTGGAAATGCGTGGCCGCCGTCGAGGTCGCCGACCCGGCGGCCGCGCCCGACAGCGCCGACGTGAACGACGCTCCGCTGCAGGGAATCGCCTACGGCTACAGCGGGGCGCCCGATCAGTGGTGGCAACAGCAGGTCATCTCCGGCCTCCAGCGGGTGGGCGCCAGCCCCGGACACATCGCCGACCTGATGGCCAGCTACTTCGAACTCACCGAGCTGCACATCGCGCCCGGCGCACAGGGTCAGGGCCTCGGCGAGGCCCTGACCAGGCGACTGTTGGCCGGACGCGCCGAATCTCACGTGTTGTTGTCGACCCCTGAGATCAACGGCGAGGCCAATCGCGCGTGGCGGTTGTACCGGCGACTCGGCTTCACCGACGTGATCCGCGGATACCACTTCGCCGGTGATCCCCGGCCATTCGCCATCCTCGGTCGCCCACTGCCGCTGTGACATCTGGCACGATGACCAGCGTGCACGTCCGACCACCGAGCCGCCTTCCCAGACGTAGCCGACGGACCCGCGTCCTCACCCTGGTGATGTTGCTGCTGATCCTGCCCATGGCGGTGGGCTGTGTCCGGGTCCGCACCTCGATCACGGTGTCCCCCGACGACCGGGTGTCCGGCCAGATCATCGCCGCGGCAAAACCCCGGGACGCCGACGACAAGGGCCCCCAGCTGCTGAACAACCTCCCGTTCGCCACGAAGGTCGCGGTCTCGGAATACAGCCGCGACGATTTCGTCGGCTCCCAGGCGGTGTTCTCCGACCTCACCTTCGCCGAGCTGCCCCAGCTGGCCGGCATGAGCCGCGACGCCGCCGGAGTCGACATCTCCCTGCGCCGCGCCGGTGACCTGGTGATCCTGGAGGGCCGGGTCGACCTCACCTCACTGTCCGATCCACAAGCCGATGTCCTGCTGACCGTGTCGTTCCCCGGCGAAGTGACCTCGACCAACGGCGATCAGGTGAGCTCCTCGATCGTGGAATGGAAACTGCGGCCGGGCGTCGTCAGCACGATGAACGCCCAGGCGCGCTACACCGACCCGAGTGCCCGGTCGTTCACCACCGCGACCATCTGGCTCGTCATCGGCGCGTTCCTGGTGGCCGGAGTGATCGGTGCCCTGGCCTGGATGAGCCGCGACACCTCGCCCAAGCCGGGTGACCCCGTCGCCGGCAGCGACTGAGCGGACCGTCCCGGCCGAGCTCACAGCTACGCCGCACTCGCTTGGTACAAAACGCGTGGCACGCTCTACGCTGAGTGCACTCGGGGACACATCGTTGACACAGAAAGGGGCGGGCGCTGAGCGTGCAAACATCGGCTCCGTCAACCGTCGAGCTGGCGGGAGCCGTCACCGACCAATTGCGCGACTACCTGCGTGAGCGCCGCCGCGACTGCGAATACATCGGAACCGACTACGCCGAGCTGACCGAGGCCCTCGAGGAGTTCGTGCTCCGTGGCGGCAAGCGGATGCGCCCGGCCTTCGCCTACTGGGGCTGGCGCGCGGTGATCGATCCGGCCGACCGCCCGGCCGGTCCCGACGTGCTGAGGCTGTTCGCCGCGCTGGAAATGCTGCAGGCCTGCGCCCTGGTTCACGACGACGTCATCGACGATTCAGCCACCCGGCGTGGCCTGCCCACCGTGCACCGGCTGTTCGCCGACCGGCACCGCGACCGCAACTGGCACGGCTCGTCCAAGCAGTTCGGCCTGTCGGCGGCCATCCTGGCCGGCGACCTGGCCCTGTCCTGGGCCGACGACATCGTCGCCGCGGCCGACATCCCGGCTGACGCGCAGCGCCGCGTCCAGCAGGTCTGGCGGCACATCCGCACCGAGGTGCTCGGTGGCCAGTACCTCGACATCGTCGCCGAAGCCAGCGGTGCCGAATCGGTGGCCTCGGCGATGAACGTCAACACCTACAAGACCGCGTCCTACACGGTTGCCCGGCCACTACAGCTGGGCGCGGCGGCCGCCGCCGACCGGCCCGACGTGCAGCAGATCTTCCACCAGGTCGGTAACGATCTCGGCGTCGCCTTCCAGCTTCGCGACGACGTCCTCGGGGTGTTCGGAGACCCGGCGGTGACCGGCAAGCCGTCCGGTGACGATCTGCGATCCGGCAAGCGCACCGTGTTGCTGGCCGAGGCACTCGAGCTGGCCGACAAATCCGATCCCGGCGCCGCCGAGCTGCTGCGCACCTCGGTGGGCACGGAGCTGTCCGATGAACAGGTCGGCGACCTGTGCCGGGCCATCGAATCGGTCGGCGCGCTGGCCGCGGTCGAAGCGCACATCGAACTGCTCACCCACCGCGCCCTGGATACGCTGGCGGCCGCACCGATCCACGACCAGGCGAAGACCGGCCTGGCCGAAATCGCCCGGTTCGCGGCGAACCGGTCGGCGTAGAACGCCGTCACCACGACATGACAGCTCCCTCATGACGCCCTTGCCTACCGAGACCCCGAGCACCGGGGTCGCACAACATATCTCGCGCTTTGCCGCATTCGCGGTGTCCGCCGAGGCCCGGCCGGCCCGGCTGGGGTGCCTGGGCGCAGCCCTGCTGACGATCGGTGGTCTGGGCGCGGGCAGCACCCGACTGCACGACCCGTTGCTGGAGTCCCTGCACCTGTCGTGGTTGCGGTTCGGGCACGGTCTGGTGCTGTCCTCGATCCTGCTGTGGGTCGGCGTCGCTGTGATGTTGATCGCCTGGCTGTGGCTGGGCCGGCGCGTGATCGACGGCACCGCCACCGAATACACCATGGTGGCCACCACCGGGTTCTGGTTGGCTCCGCTGCTGCTGAGCGTGCCGCTGTTCAGCCGCGACACGTACTCATACCTCGCCCAGGGCGCCCTGCTGCGCGACGGCTTCGACCCCTATGTGGTGGGCCCGGTCGAGAATCCGAACTCGTTGCTGGACAACGTGAGTCCGATCTGGACGACGACCACCGCACCGTACGGACCGGCGTTCATCCTGGTCGCGAAGTTCGTCACGATCCTGGTGGGCGACGACGTGGTGGCCGGCACCATGCTGCTGCGGTTGTGCATGCTGCCCGGCCTCCTGTTGCTGATCTGGGCGGCGCCACGGGTGGCCCGCCACGTCGGTGCCAACGGGGCTGCGTCGCTGTGGATCTGCGTGCTCAATCCGCTGGTGATCGTGCACCTGATGGGCGGCGTACACAACGAGATGCTGATGGTCGGCCTGATGATGGCGGCGATCGCACTGACCTTCGCGGGCCGGCCGGTGATCGGGGTCAGCCTCATCGCGATCGCCGTCGCGGTCAAAGCGACCGCCGGGCTTGCGTTGCCGTTCCTGGTCTGGGTATGGATGCGCCAACTGCGGGACAAGCGAAGCATGCCCGCCCTGCGGGCGTTCGCCCTCGCCACGGCCGCCTCGGTGCTGATCTTCGTGGCGGTGTTCGCGGTGACGTCGTTGTTGGCCGGCGTCGGCCTCGGCTGGCTGACGGCGCTGGCCGGGTCGGTCAAGATCATCAACTGGCTCACCGTGCCCACGGCGGCCGCCAACCTGATCAATGCCATTGGCGGCCTGATCTTTCCGGTCAATTTCTACGCAGTGCTCGAGGTCGCCCGGATCATCGGCATCCTCACCATCGTGATCGCCCTGCCACTGTTGTGGTGGCGCTACCGCCACACCGACCGCGAAGCCCTCACCGGCATCGCCCTGGCCATGGTGGTCGTCGTGCTGTTCGTTCCGGCCGCCCTGCCCTGGTACTACACCTGGCCGCTGGCGGTGGCTGCCGCCCTGATCCAGACCCGGCCCGCCATCGCCGCGGTCGCCGGATTCTCCACCTGGATCATGGTGATGTGGAAACCCGATGGGGCACACGGCATGTACTCGTGGGCACATGTCCTGCTGACCACGGCATGCGCAGTGGTGGCGTGGTACTCGCTCTACCGCACACCCGAGACGACGCCCGAGGCGCAGGGCCAGCCGTCAGTAACCTAGCGCCTGCGCGCGGCGCAGGACCTCGCGTGCCTGGTGGGAATGCAGCGCGTCGACCGGGCGGGCATTGGACACCTGCTCGGTGCGGCCGTCGGCGGTGATCGTCAGCGACTCGTCCGGGGTGAACAACCAGCGCACGATCTCGGTGTCGCGGTAGCCGCCATCGCGCAGCACGACCAGCAGACCGGGCAGGTGCTTGACCACGTGACCGTCGCCGTCGAAGAAGATCTTCGGCACCACCAGGGCGCGGTTGCGGCGCACGGCGATCAGCTGCCCGTCACGCAACTGTTGGTGCACCTTGGTGACCGGGATGCCGAGCAAATCCGACACTGTGGGTAGGTCATAGACGGCCTCGTCGGGGGCCAGAACGTCATCGGCCGCTGGAATGCTGCTCACCGCATCGATTCTAGGACCTCGTCCGAAACTCGTAACATGTGTCCGGTGGGGCAGCAATCGGATCCACTCGTCGGCACGATGCTCGACGGGCGTTATCGCGTGGACACGCCCATCGCCACCGGCGGCATGTCCACGGTCTACCGCGGCCTTGACGTCCGCCTGGACCGTCCTGTGGCCCTGAAGGTGATGGACTCCCGCTACAGCGGCGACAGCCATTTCCTGACCAGGTTCGGCCGTGAGGCCAAGGCCGTGGCCCGGCTGAAGGATCCCGGGTTGGTCGCGGTGTACGACCAGGGCGGCGGAGGCTCAGGAAAAGGCCCAGACGGGCAGCCACCCTTCCTGGTGATGGAACTGGTCGAGGGCGGAACGCTGCGCGAACTACTGGCCGAACGTGGTCCGATGCCGCCGCATGCGGTCGCCGCGGTGCTGGAGCCGGTGCTCGGCGGGCTGGCGGTGGCACACCGCGCCGGACTCGTACACCGCGACATCAAGCCCGAGAACGTGCTGATCTCCGACGACGGCGAGGTCAAGATCGCCGACTTCGGTCTGGTACGTGCCGTGGCCGAGGCCAAGATCACATCGACCAGCGTGATCCTGGGCACCGCGGCCTACCTGTCCCCCGAGCAGGTCAGCACCGGTGACGCCGACCCGCGCAGCGATGTGTACGCGGTCGGCATCCTCACCTACGAACTTCTCACCGGCGTCACACCGTTCACCGGAGACTCCGCACTCACGGTCGCCTACCAGCGGATGGACAATGACGTGCCCGCACCCAGCGCGGTAATCGCAGGGGTACCAACACAATTCGACCAGTTCGTGCGCCGGGCCACCGCCCGCGACGCCGCGCAGCGATTCGCCGACGCCGATGACATGCGGGCCGAACTCCACGCGATCGTCGACGACCTCGGCCTGCCGGCGTTCCGGGTGCCCGCTCCGCAGCAGTCAGCACAGCACCTGGCCGCGACCCGCGTCCATGATCTCGCCGAGCCCGACGATCCCCGCGTCGGGGCCACCACCGTCGTGACAGCCGCACCGCCGCCCCCGCCCCCGGCACCCGCGCCGCGCCAGCCCACCCGCGAGATCACCCGGGACCGACATGACTGGGCGCCGATCCCGGCTGATCCCGACACCAGTGAATACTCTTTCGGCGCAGGACAATTCGCCGGTATCGAGATGAGTGAGTTCTACTGGGCCCGCCACCGCGCCAAACGGGTACTCGCGTTCTGGTTGATCGCGATCATCACGCTGACCGGCCTTGTCGCCGCCGCGGCCTGGACGATCGGCAGCAACGTCGGCGCTTTGCTCTAGCTGCGCAGCATCTCGGCGACGAGGAACGCCAACTCCAGGCTCTGCTGGGTGTTGAGCCGTGGATCGCAGGCGGTCTCGTAGCGGCCGGACAGGTCCGAATCCGAGATGTCCTGTGCCCCACCGAGACATTCGGTCACGTTCTCGCCGGTGATCTCGACATGGATGCCACCGGGGTGGGTGCCCAGAGCGTTGTGCACCTCGAAGAACCCCTGCACCTCGTCGACGATGCGGTCGAAGTGCCGGGTCTTGTAGCCCGTCGACGACTCGTGGGTGTTGCCGTGCATCGGGTCGCACTGCCAGATCACCTTGTGGCCAGTGGCCTCGACCTTCTGGATGATCGCAGGCAGCAGATCGCGCACCTTGTTGTTGCCCATCCGCGTCACCAGGGTCAGCCGGCCGGGCTCGTTGTTCGGGTCCAGCCGCTCGACATATTCGACCGCCTGCTCCGGGGTCGTGGTCGGCCCCAGCTTGATCCCGATCGGGTTGGCGATCACCTCGGCCAGCGCGACGTGGGCACCGTCGAGCTGACGCGTGCGCTCACCGATCCACAGGTAGTGCGCGGACTGGTCGTACAGCTTGGGTGGTCCGTCCGGGTTCTCCGCCGGGTCGGACAGGCGCAGCATCGCGCGTTCATAGTCGATGACCAGCGCTTCGTGGCTGGCGAAGATATCGGCGGTCTGCAGATTGCGGTCGGCCACCCCGCAGGCGGACATGAACTTCAGGCCGCGGTCGATCTCCCCGGCCAACGCCTCGTAGCGGGCCCCGGCGGGCGAGGTCCGGACGAACTCGCGGTTCCAGTCGTGCACCAGGTGCAACGACGCCAGCCCTGACGAGGTCAGCGCGCGCACCAGGTTCATGGCGGCGCTGGCATTCGCGTAGGCCCGCACCAGCCGCGACGGATCATGGTCGCGCACAGCAGCATCCGGGGCGAACCCGTTGATCATGTCACCGCGGTAGGACTTCAGGCCCAGCGAATCCAGATCGGCCGACCGCGGCTTCGCGTACTGGCCCGCGATCCGGGCCACCTTGACCACCGGCATGCTCGCGCCGTAGGTCAGCACGACCGCCATCTGCAGCAGGGTGCGGATGTTGGCCCGGATGTGCGGCTCGGTGTTGTCGACGAACGTCTCGGCGCAGTCGCCACCCTGCAGCAGGAACGCCTCGCCCCGCGCGACGTCGGCCAGCAGGCTCTTGAGCTTCTCGATTTCCGACGGCACGGTGACCGGCGGCACGCTCTCCAGCACGGTGCGCATGGCTTTCGCCTCGTCCGCGTCCCAGCTGGGCTGCTGCACGGCCGGCTTGGCCAGCGCTGACTCGAGCCGCTGACGCAGCTCGTCGCTCAGCGGAGGTAGCGGCGGCAGCTCGTCGATGGGGATGTCAACGGTCCAGTTCACCCATTCATGGTAGCCGCCGGTGAACGGCCGTTTTCGCCGGTTGCGTGGTGTCGGATTCCCGCGCCGGCGCCGGCCCAAGGCCCGTCATCAGCTGGAACCGGTGCAGGTTGTGCCGTGCGTCGACCAGCGCGTCATGCGCTTCGGTCGGCCGCGGTGGCATCCGCGGTGATCCGCGGTCCTCCCAGAACTGCCGCAGCTCGCGGGTGAATCGCGGCATCGCCGGAGGCAGATCGGTCATCGGGCCCCACAGCTGGCAGAGCACGACGTGGTCATAGGCGCCCACCCAGGCCCACAACTCGATCGGCTCGTCACCGTCGATGTCGAAGAAATCCTCCAGTTCCGACCGGATCTGCCGCCGCGACCGCCAGAGTTGCGAGGACGGGGACGGCAGCTTGGGCAGCACGTGCTTGCGTACCCACCGACCCGCGCGGTCCGGATTGAACTCGGTCGAGATCGCGTAGTACTCGCGTCCGTCCTCGGCGGCCACGCCGATCGAGATCAACTCGATGGTGCGACCGTCGTCGATGAACTCGGTGTCGTAGAAATAGCGCATCAGGCGATCTGCTCCGTCTTCGTGTCCGGCACTGTGACCGGGGCGGGGGCCGCGTGGATCTCCCGATCGAGCTCCGCGTCGACGGCGGCGTCGTCGGGGAACTTCGGCATGCCGGTGATCGCGTCCTGCAACCACAGTTTGGCCTGCACCACGGGCCGGCGCAGCCAGCGCTCCCGTTCCAGCGCGCGGTGCATCTTGCGGGGACGACTCGTGTAGCGCCAGCGTGCCCACGGTGCGTGCGGCCGCGACAGCCGAACCGCCCCGACGAACAACAACGGGGTTATGAACATGCCCACCAATCCAGTCCACACCTTGCCTTTGAGCAGGACCACCACCGCCAGCAGCAGGGTCAGTACCGCCACCATGACCACGAGTACGCGGATGGCCAACGACTGGTCCTCGCGCCAGATACCGATATCAAAGAATGACAGCGGGTTGAAACCCAGGATCAACAGCCCCGCGACCGCCACGGCCGCGAACACCGCGTCCACCGAGGTGCGGCCGTCCTCGGCCCAGTACACATCCGAAAGGTGCAGGATCAGCGCGAACTCGTCGAGCACCAGGGCCGCACCGATGCCGAAGAACACCGCGGCAACGGTGAACTCCGCTACACCGCCGTTGACTGCCAACGTCACCATCGTCACGCCCGACACCATCACGAGCACGACCCCGATCACCATGTGGTGAATGTGCACGGAACCGTGTCCCATGTTGCGGGGCTGCCACCACTTGGGCGGGCGTTCGCTGTCGGCATTCCGGCGGATGTAACGCACCACGATGCGGGTCACGAAGAACGTGAGAATGAACGCCACCAGGCAGCACAGCAAAGGCAGACGATCCTGGGTGAGGAAATCGAGATGAACGGTCGCGTGCACGCACAGAGAACTTACGCCGACCGGCGCGCGGCGCGAGAGCGGATGCGCCGTCGGCGGGTTACCCCCGATAGTCTGTTGAGAACATGAGTAAGCGGCAGTCGCCCGGCGGAGTTGGTTGGGCACCGACGATCGGGTGGCGGCTTTTTCAGTTGCTCACAGTGGCCGGGTTGATCCTGGTCGGCTGGCGGCTGCTGGGCCACGTGCCCTATCGCATCGACATCGACGTGTACCGGATGGGCGGACGGGCCTGGTTGGACAACCAACCGCTGTACGCCGACGGCGCCATCTTCCACACCCAGGGCGGCCTCGACCTCCCGTTCACGTATCCGCCGCTCGCGGCGATCATGTTCGCGCCGTTCGCCTGGCTCTCTCTGCCTGCGGCCAGTGTGGCGATCACCGCCACCACTCTGGTGCTCCTGATCGTCTCGCTGGTCATCGTGCTCACCCGGCTGAACGTCTGGCCGGAGACCACGATCACCTCGGAGCCGGTCTGGCTGCGCCGCTGCTGGCTGGCGACCGCGCTGGTGGTGCCTGCGGTCTTCTGGCTGGAGCCGATCCGGTCGAACTTCGAGTTCGGCCAGATCAACGTGGTGCTGATGACGCTGGTGGTCGCCGATTGCGTACCGCGCCGGACGCCGTGGCCACGCGGTGTGCTGCTGGGCCTGGCGATCGCCCTCAAGCTGACTCCCGCGGTCTTCCTTCTGTATTTCCTGCTGCGCCCCGACGTCCGCACCCTGCTACGGACCGCCGCGGCCGCAGTGGTGGCGACGATCGCCGGATTCGTGCTGGCCTGGACGGATTCGATCGAGTACTGGACCGAGACGGTGCGCAACACCGACCGGATCGGTACGGCCACGCTCAACACCAACCAGAACATCGCGGGCACGCTGGCCCGGCTCGGCCTGTCCGAGGGGCCGCGGTTCCTGTTGTGGGTGGCCCTCTGCTTCGCGGTGCTGGCCCTCACGGTTTGGGCAGCCCGGCGGGCCCTGCGCTCCGGCACCGATGAGGCCCCTGTGGTCGCACTGATCTGTGTGGCGATGTTCGGCCTGGTGGTGTCACCGGTGTCGTGGTCACATCACTGGGTCTGGACCCTGCCGACCCTGGTGGTGACCGGTGTGCTCGCCTACCGGATGCGCAAGATCCCCCTGGCCGCGCTGTCGCTGGCCCTGGTGACCCTGATCGGACTCGCCCTGATGGTGTGGACGCCCATCGCATTGTTGACGCCCCACCACGAGACCGCCGCGTCGCTGATGCGGCAGCTGGCCGGTGACGCCTACCTGTGGTGGGGACTCGCAGTCATCGCGGTCATCGGCTTCGCGTGCGCCGCCCGGGCGGGTCAGACCACCGCTGAGCCCGCCGCCCCACTGGTCCGGTTGACCGGCGGCGAAACGTCCTAGCCCGCTGCGGCGTGCGGCAGCCGGGACGCGGGCTTGCTCGCGTCGACCGGCTGGCCGTTGGTCTGCTGCGCGCTCTCCTTGATGGCGGCGGCATAGATGTCGACGTACTCCTGACCGGACAGGTCCATCAGGTCGTACATCACCTCGTCGATCACCGCGCGCTCGATGAAGCGGTTACCGGCCAGACCGTCGAACCGGCTGAAGTCCATGGGCTTGCCGAACCTGACCTCGACCCGGCCGAACCGCAGCCCCTTCGACCCCGGCGGGTTGACCACATCGGTGCCGACCATGGCCACCGGGATCACCGGCACACCGGTCTCCAGGGCCAACCTGGCCAACCCGGTCTTGCCCTTGTAGAGGCGGCCGTCCGGGGATCGGGTGCCCTCGGGATACATACCGAGCAGCTTGCCCTCACCCAGGATGCGCTTGGCGGTGGTCAGAGCGGCCTGCGCCGAATCCGCATCGGTGCGGTCGATCGGCACCTGTCCGACGACGGTGTAGAACCAGGCCAGGAACCGGCCCTTGATCCCGGTACCGGTGAAGTATTCCTGTTTGGCCAGGAACGTGATTCGGCGGCTGACCGCCAGCGGCAGGTAGAAGCTGTCCATCACCGCCAGGTGATTACTGGCCAGGATGGCCGGACCGTCGGTCGGAAGATGTTCCAGCCCAGTGATTTTGGGCCGGCCGAGGACGGCCAGCAAGGGGCCCAACAGGACGTACTTGAACAGCCAATACCACATGGACCCTCCACCTTGTGCGCACCGCGCAATGCTCTGCGACAACTGTACCCAGGCCATGTTGTGGCTACCACAGCAAGCCCTGGATGCCTGCTGAGTCTCAGCAATGCCTCAGTCTTCGACCGTGACCGGGATGTGCTGGTAGCGCCCCGGAGGCGGCGGGGGCGGGTAATCGTCGGGCGGCGGTGCATCCGGTCCCCCGTCCGGCGTCGGGCTACCTCCGCCGGGACCGCTATCCCCACCACCGCCGGACCCATCGGCCCCCTCATCGAGGATCGCGCGAATCACCGTCAGCAGGGCCACACTGTGCTCGGCGATCACCGACAACAGCGGATGCTGCTCACCGTTGACGACCGCGGCCAACGCACACACCGGGCACCACACCTGCTGGCACTTACCCGGGCTGTCATCGGCCGACGCCGCGAAATTGGCCGCTACCAACCGCACCGCCGGATCCAGCCGGTCCAGGATTTCCTGCGCCAACTGCCGCAACTCCGAACCCAACTCGGGATGAGACCCCGTCATGCCGGCCACACCTCCGGATTCGGACGAAAACGTACCGTCAGTTCGCTACCCCGCAATTGCGCATCTGCCACGGTGCACCGACGCAGGACAGAGGCCAACCGCACCCGGCGCCGCATACCCGCGACACCGATGATCAAGTCGTCATCGACACGCCCCAGCGTGAGGCCGGCCGAATCGATCTGCGGTAACTCTAACCTCAACCGGTACACGGCTTCGAGTCCAGATCCCGACTCCCGGTCGACGACGGGCCGCAATGGGCCCGGTGGCGGCGACCCGTCACGGCGTCGCGCGCTGTCGATCAGCTCCCCCAGCGCCTTGGCGCCGATCGGCTCCCCCGGCACGTGCGGTACGAGCACCAGCTGCACATCGCCGATGGTGGCATCGAGATCGTCGAGCACCGACTGCTGCTCGGCGATCCGCTCCGTGTACCAGTCGAACGCGGGATGGGCCGGAAGGTTGTGGTACTCGAACGAATCATCCTGCACCAAAATCTGATTCACGATGATCTCGGTCACCTCGACGCCCATCAGGGCAAGCGATCCCAGCGTCCGCGAGGCTTCGGCCGCCACCACCCGTTCGGGGGTGAGCACCAGATGGGCGCTCACCCGGGACCCGTCGGTGAGCAAGGTCCCCAGCCTGCGGATGCCCGAATCCACGCGTTCGATCAGGGCGACGATGGCCGCGCTGACCGCATCCGGTGAGCCCGACAGCCTGCGGTGCCGTGGCCAGGCCCGCTCCAGATACAGGCCGAAGGTCTCGGGCAGCGTGAGCATCCGCAAGGCATCGGCGGTCGAGGCACAGTCCACCACCACGTGATCCCAGCGTCCGGAATCGGCGAGCTCCCCGACCTCGTGCAGCCCGAGCACTTCCTGGATCCCCGGAAGCGCCGAAAGTTCTTCGGGGGCAACGTCTCCCAGATCCGATTCGGGGAAGCGGGCCGCCAGCGGCCCGGCCGTCTCGACCCAGCGCGCACCGAGTAGGGCCAGCGTGTCGAGCGCGAGGGCGTCCAGCACCCCGCCCGCTTCCGTCAGTCCGGCGTCCAGATCGCTGAGCACCCGGGTGGGGGCACGTTGACCGGTTGGGGCGAGCGCGATCCCGAGAACATCGCCCGTGGAATGAGCCTGATCGGTGGACACGATCAGCACCCGCTGACCGGACGCGGCGTCACGAACCGCGGTGGCCGTCGCCAGCGTCGACTTACCTACGCCGCCCTTGCCGACGAACAGGCTGATCCTCGCAGGGGTCCGTGCGCTCCCGTCCGGCGAAGTCACTCAGCCTCTGCTCGCTTCTTCAGGTCTTTGAGCGCGGTGTCAGTCAGCCGCCGCTCAGCCTTCCGCTTGAGCAGACCGATCATCGGGATGATGAGATCGACCGACAGCTCATAGGTCACCTCGGTACCGGATCCCTTGGGCGCCAAGCGGTATGCCCCCTCCAGCGACCGCAGCAGCGAACTGGATACCAATGACCAGGTCACCGAGGTGCGATCGGCGGGCCACACGTAGGTCAGCACCATGGTGTCCTTGAGCACCGCGGCGTCGAGCACCATCCTGGCGGTCTTGGGATTGCCCTGCGCGTCGGTCTCGAGGACCTCGGCTTCCTTGTATTCGGCGACCCACTGCGGGTACGAGCCGATATCGGCGATGACATCCATCACCGTCACCGGATCAGCGTCGATATAGATGGTCTGTGTCGTCTTGTCGGCCACCGCGTCGCCCTTCTCCCCGCCCCACGGGGCTGCCGTGCTCCCCTGCCCCGCGGGGATGCCCTGGCTCTCGCCGAGAAATCTACCCTCCCGTGAACAAACGTGGTCAGGCCAGTCGAGACACCCCGACCGGGCGAGCCGACTCCAACCGCTGCTTGATCCCGAAGGACATCACCTTGCCCGCCACGCGGCGTTGGTGGTTCATTTTTGCCAGATCCATCTCGGCCAACTGTTTGGCCGTGGCGCCGGACGGTTCGGCATGCAGGAAGTAGTGCAGCACCACACCGTCCATCACCTCCTCGAGCCAGACCTCCATCGTGCCGGTCAACGCACCGGTCACGTTCCAGCGGTGGCCCTTCTCGGCGCGGTCCTCGACGACGTTGAGCACCAGGTCGGGCCACCACCGCCGCCAGCTGGCGGGATCGGCAACCGCGGCGCCGACCGCGACAGGATCGGCGCAGACGAATGTCTCGTCTGCGATCTGAATGCTGTTCATGCGGACTAGCTTCACATATGTGTGATGACCACCGCACACAGCCGGGAGAAGCAACGATGACCATCACCCCTCGCACGGCCACCCCGCTCGTGGCCGCTGCGCCGGCCATCAGGGTGCTACCGCACCGGGCGGTGTGGCCGGATCGACGACGACAGAATCCAAACCCGTGCTCTGGGTGAGCGCCTGACGCGGACTAGGCTGACCCGCAAAGTCGGTACCACAAGCCTGGGAGGGCAAGATCGTGCGTGAGTTCAGTGTTGCCGCGTCGTTCACCGTCGACGAGCACGACAACATCGTCAGTTCGGTAGCCGCGCACGCGGCCGAGAGCCCTGACCACGTCATCTTCCGGCGCCTGGTCAACGGCACCTGGACCGACGTGACCTGCGCCGAAGCAGCCGACCAGATTCGTGCGGTCGCCCTGGGCCTGATCGCCGAGGGCATCCAGCCCGGTGACCGCGTGGCGATCCTGTCGGCCACCCGCTACGAGTGGCCGATCATCGACTTCGCGATCCTGTCGGTCGGCGCGGTGACCGTGCCGATCTACGAGACCTCCTCGGCCGAACAGGTGCGGTTTGTCCTCGACAACTCCGCGGCGCGGATCGTCTTCGCCGAGACCGACACGCACGCCGAGACCGTGGAACAGCTCCGCGGCCAGTTGCCCGAATTGCAGAAGGTGCTGCGGATCGAAGGCACCGGCACACCCGCGCTGGAGGCCATGGCCGAAGCCGGTAAAGCGGTCGACGCCGCCGAGATCGACACGCGCCTGGCCGGGATCCGTTCGGCCGACCCGGCCACCCTGATCTACACCTCCGGAACCACCGGACAGCCCAAGGGCTGCCAGCTGACCCACTCGAACCTGCTCTACGAGATCCGGGGAGCCAAGGCCTGCTTCCCCACTGAGCTGGCCGCGGGCGAACGGATGCTGGTGTTCCTGCCGCTGGCCCACGTGCTGGCCCGGGCCATCACCATCGCCGCCTTCACCAACAAGGTCACCCTCGGCTTCACCAGCGACATCAAGAGCCTGGTCCCGACCTTCGGCGTGTTCAAGCCGACCCTGGTGGTCTCGGTGCCCCGCGTGTTCGAGAAGGTCTACAACACCGCCGAGCAGAACGCCCGAAACGACGGCAAGGGCAAGATCTTCGCGATCGCCGCCGACACCGCGATCGAGTGGAGCAAGGCCCAGGACACGGGCGGCGCCGGGCTGCTGCTGCGGGCCAAGCATGCGCTGTTCGACAAGCTGGTCTACGGCAAGCTCCGGGCGGCCCTGGGCGGTGAATGCCGGGCGGCAATCTCCGGCGGCGCACCACTGGGCGCGCGGCTCGGCCACTTCTATCGCGGTGTGGGACTGAGCATCTACGAGGGCTACGGCCTCACCGAGACCAGCGCGGCGATCACCGTGAACCGGGTCAACGACCTCAAGGTCGGCTCGGTCGGCAAGCTGATGCCCGGCAACAGCATGCGCCTCGCCGAGGACGGCGAGTTGCTCGTCAAGGGCGGCGTGGTGTTCAGCGGCTACTGGGGCAATGAGACCGAGACCAACGCGGTCTTCACCGACGACTGGTTCCACACCGGCGATCTGGGCGCCATCGACGACGACGGCTTCCTGACCATCGTCGGCCGCAAGAAAGAGATCATCGTGACCGCGGGCGGCAAGAACGTCGCACCCGCACTGCTCGAG
Source organism: Mycobacterium sp. NPDC004974 (assembly GCF_053600815.1). Lineage (NCBI taxonomy): Bacteria > Bacillati > Actinomycetota > Actinomycetes > Mycobacteriales > Mycobacteriaceae > Mycobacterium > Mycobacterium sp. NPDC004974. Next base: position 272,869 of record NZ_JBSGAQ010000005.1, read on the forward strand.
GATCGGCTGCGGGCCCACCCGTTGATCAGCCAGGCGATGGCCGTCGGCGATAAGCAGCCGTTCATCGCCGCGCTCATCACCATCGACCCCGAGGCGTTCCCGGGATGGAAGCAGCGCAACGGGAAGGACGCGGGCGCCTCGGTGGCTGATCTGGCCGACGACCCGGACCTGCTGACCGAGATCGACCTGGCGGTCAAGGAGGCCAATCAGGCTGTGTCGCATGCTGAGTCGATCCGCAAGTTCCGGATCCTGCCCGTCGACTTCACCGAGGACACCGGTGAACTCACCCCGACGCTGAAGGTCAAGCGCAAGGTGGTGGCCGAGAAGTTCGCCACCGACATCGCGGCGCTGTACGGCTGATCCCGCGGGCTCAGCCGGAGAGCAGCCCGGTCAGCCGGGCGCCCTGAGAGCGCCACTGCCAGTTGTCGACCGCCCAGTGCCGTCCTGCCACGCCCATCGCGGCAGCGCGGCCGGGATCGGCCAGCACGTCGCCCACGGCCGTCGCGACCGCAGCCACATCGGTGCCGTCCACCACGGTGCCGGTCTGACCGTCGAGCACGGTTTCCGGTGCCCCGCCAGAGGTTCCGGCGATCACAGGTACGCCGCAGGCCGACGCCTCCAGGTAGACGATGCCCAGTCCCTCGACATCCAGGCCCGCCCCCCGGGTACGGCACGGCATGGCGAACACGTCGGCCATCGCATGGTGGGCGGGCAGTTCCGCACCCGGCACCGCACCTGTGAAGTGGACGTCGGCGGCCACATCGTGGGTGTGTGCGAGTTGTTGCAAGCTCTGCAGATACGGTCCCCCACCGACGATGACCAACGCCGCATCGGGGACGCGGCGCCGGATGGCCGGCCACGCCCGGATGAGCATGTCCTGCCCCTTGCGCGGCACCAGTCGGGACAGGCACACCACCACCGGGCGCTGCCCCAGCCCGTAGCGGGCCCGCAACTCCGCCCGGGCCACCGAGTCGGGCACGAAGCGGTCGGTGTCGACGCCGGGCGGCAGATGTTCCAGCGCCGCACGGGGACCGAACGCCGAGGCGAACCTGCCGCGGGTGTAGCGGCTGATGAACGTCACGACGTCGGCGTCGTCTCCGATGCGGCGCAGTGCGCTCCGTGCCACCGGCAGCATCGACCAGCCGACCTCGTGGCCGTGGGTGCTCGCCACCACCCGCCTGGCTCCGGCTCGCCGGGCCAGCGGGCCCAGCAGCGCCAGCGGCGCGGCCGCCCCGAACCACACCGTCTCGATGTCGTTCTCGGCGATCAACCGCTGCATGCGGGACGCCACGGTCGGCTCCGGCACCATCAGCGTGGTGGGATGCCGCACGACGCGGTACCCGGCCGCGTCGTCGAAGTCTGCGCTGCCCTTCCATTTCGGTGCATACACCGTGAGCTCGTGCGAGCCGTCGCGCACCAACTCACCGACGAACGCCTCCAGGTACGACTGGATACCGCCGCGGCGCGGCGGAAAGTCGTTGGTGACCAACAAAACCCGCGTCATCGCGGTTGACCGCTCTGGCGCGACCCGTCTGCGCTCCGTCTGCTCCCCATCGGCGACAGGCTATCCGGTCAGCCAGCGGCGCCAACCGGCAACCACGCCGTCGAGGTCGGCGCCCAGCGTCTCCCGCACTGCAGTGGCCACATCCGGATGACCGGGGCCACATGCGCGCAGGTACAGCTCACGCAGCTTCGGAACCCCGTAGGCGTCGGCAACGTAGCGGCTGAACCACCACGCCCGGTCATAGGCCAGACTGCGGGCGGCGCCGGGTGTGTCGAGGTCCGCATCGGTGGGCAGCTGGGCCAGCTCCGCCGCCTGCGCCGGTGCCGCGGTGGGCGGCCGACCGACATAGTCGGCCACGCCCTCGGTCAGCCAACGCGGTGCATCGGCCGCGGTCGCCGACCGGGCCGCGTAATGGAACAGCTCGTGGCGCAGCACGATTCGTAACGCGGCAGGACTCATGTCGGCGGCGCCCAGAGCGAACATGATCCGCGCCGCGGTGGTGGTCGCGGCAATGTCGGGGGCTCCGCCGGCCAGTACCCGGAACTGCTGATCGGACCCCGCGACCGCGATCTCGATGTCTCTCGGCCAGTCCGGACCCCAGAATGCGGTCACCGTGGCGGCCGCCGCACCGAGTTCGGATCCCAGGCGGCCCAACAGGGCCTGCGACTGCGATCCACCCAGGGCCAGCAGCCGGGCGGTGCGCCCGTCCGGCAACACCATCGTGGTGACGGGTTCGGGTTTGCGCAGCGTCGAGGCGACGGTGGCGCCGGACGACGCATCCGGAGGTGGGGTCGGCGGCGACTTCCACAACAGGGCCGCCGCCAGAATCAGTTCGACCAGCAAGACCGCTGTCAGCAGCCGCCGGCCGGCGGTCAGCGTGAAACTGGCCGCCCTATCGGGACGCTCAGTACCGACGGACGTTGTAGATCGGCGCATTGTTGACCGGGGCGACCCGAACCGGGGTGCCGTAGGTCGACGCGTGCACCATCATTCCGTCACCGATATAGATGCCCACATGGGAGGCGTCGGAGTAGTAGGTCACCAGATCACCCGGCTGCATCGAATCCGAAGAGACCGGCTGACCACCGCGGGCCAGCGCCTGGCTCGAATGCGGCAGCGAGATGCCCGCCTGCTGGAACGCCCACATCACCAGGCCCGAGCAGTCGAAGGAGCTGGGGCCTGCCGCGCCCCAGGAGTAGGGCGAGCCGATGCGGCTCAGCGCCGCCTGGATGACAGCGCCGGAGTGGCCGCTGCCCCCACCCGCGAGGGCGCCTTCCGGCGGGGCGACATCACCGGGCGGAATCCCGTTCGGCGGGTCGGCCAATACGGCGGGATCCTGCGGCGGCAACGCCTCGGGCGCAGGCACCGGCGGCGTCGGGGGCAGGGCCGTCATCGCTTCCCGCTGGGCCGGGCTCAGGGCCTGGTACTGCGACTTGACGACCGCAATCTGCACCTGAAGCTGACTTTGCTTGGATTGCAGATCGGCGCGCACCGCGGCGGCCTGCTCGGCGGCGGTCTTGGCTTCGGCGGCCGATTTCGCCGACTCCTGCTCAGCCCGAGCAGCCTTCTCGCCCACCGAGCGGAAGCTCTTCATCTGTGCCGACATCTCGGTCGCCATCACCCGCTGCACCGCGAGTTGTTCGATCAACTGCTGCGGCGAGCTGGCCGTCAGGATCGCGTCGACACCGGAGGTGCGGCCCCCCATGTACTGGGCCGCAGCTACCTTGTTGACCGAAGTCTGAAAGATTGCCAGCTGCGACTTGGCCTGATCGATCGCCGCGGTGTCGTCGGCATGCTTCTTTTCCGCAGTCTCCTGTGCGACAAGCTTATTGTTCAGGTCGAGCTGCGCGGAGTGCATCGCCTCGGTGGTCTGCTCAGCCTGACGGGACAGCTCATTGAGCTTTGCCAGGGCATCATCACCGGGATCGGCGTGCGAACTCGTAGCCAGGAGTCCGGATATCAAGGTCAAGCCCGCTATTGCACCTGCAATGGGTCGCTTGACACGACTTGTGGGCCGGTGCGCGCGGTCGTGCCTCAAGTATTCGTCCTCACAACTGGCGATGGCGAGCCGCCTCGAACTGCTCTTAGGTCTCAGATAGGTTACGAAACGGCATCGGGCTTGTCCAACGGAAGCTGCAAATTTAACAGCCGTCCCTGAATATTTTCCTGTGCACGAACCGCTGCGTGTCGTCAGGCGACTCCCGATCTACCGTCCCGGTGAATCGGAACGAGTCGCAGCCGCGGCGCAAGGCCCACGTCAGCGAGCACTTCCAATGCCTGACGCTCGTCATCCAGCAAAGTTTCGGGAACCCCGAGCAACACACTCACTACACAGTCCTGACATCCGGGCCCGCGTACCGCGCAATCGTCGCAGTCGATGGTCACGCTGCCGGTGTCCGGCTGGTCGGGGCAAGGCTCGTCGGCCCAGGACCAGGTGTCCTGCCGCACTCCGCTCATCTTGACCGTCCTCTCGATCGGTGTTGCGCGCACCGTAACGCCGGGCACCGACAAGGAGCGCAGCGGATTGGAGCGACGACCCGACAAGGAGCGCAGTGGATTGGAGCGACGACCCGACAAACCCGGGCGCAGCGGCGGCGAGCTTGCCTGATGTTGTCAGTGGCAGTGCCTACCGTCATCACCATGGGCCAGCGCAACATCCCCGACGCCGGGCAGCTGGCCTTGAGCTTGGGCACAGGCGTCGACCCCGATGTCGCCCTCTCCCTCGCCGAGACCACCTTCGTCGTGGTGGACCTGGAGACCACCGGGGGGCGAGCCACCGCGAAGGCACCCGGCGACGGTTACGACGCCATCACCGAGATCGGTGCGGTGAAGATCCGTGGCGGCGAAGTGCTCGGCGAATTGGCCACCCTCGTCGATCCGGGCCGCGCCATCCCACCGCAGATCGTCGAGCTCACCGGGATCACCACGGCGATGGTGCGCGACGCGCCGCGTATCGAGTCGGTGCTGCCGGCATTCCTGGAGTTCTGTCGGGGCGCGGTGCTCGTCGCCCACAACGCCGGGTTCGACATCGGCTTCCTGCGCGCGGCCGCTCAGCGGGCGGAGCTCGGCTGGCCGCGGCCCCCGGTGCTGTGCACGGTGAAACTCGCGCGCCGCGTACTGACCCGGGACGAGGCGCCCAGCGTGAAGCTGTCGGCACTGGCCCGGCTGTTCGGTGCGTCCACCACGCCCACCCACCGTGCCCTCGACGACGCCCGCGCCACGGTCGACGTCCTACACGGACTGATCGAGCGAGTCGGCAACCAGGGCATCCACACCTTCGCCGACCTCAAGAACTACCTGCCCGACGTCACGCCCGCCCAGCGCCGCAACCGCTCACTGGCCGACCGGCTGCCCAACAGCCCTGGCGTCTACCTGTTCCGCGGCCCCTCTGACGAAGTGCTCTATGTGGGCACCGCGGTCGATCTGCGGCGGCGGGTCCGGCAGTACTTCACCGGCGCCGATCCGCGGGCCCGGATGAAGGAGATGGCCTCGCTGGCGCGGGTTGTCGACCATGTCGAATGCGCCCACGATCTGGAGGCCGGGGTGCGCGAGCTGCGACTGCTCGCGGCCCACGCACCGCCGTACAACCGGCGTTCCAAGTTCCCGCAACGATGGTGGTGGGTGGCCCTGACCGAGGAGGCCTTCCCGAGGTTGTCGGCGGTGCGAAACCCCGGGCGCCGCACCGCTTTCGGGCCGTTCTCGGCCCGGTCCGACGCCGTGCAGTCGGCAATCCTGCTGGCCCGGTTCACCGGGGTGCGCACCTGCACGGCCCGCTTCGGCGCGGCGGCGACCCACCACTGCCCCGAAGTCGAACTCTCACCGTGCCCGGCCCCCCAAGACGTCGATGCCGGACAGTACGCGGCCGCGGTCCAACGTGCCACCGCGCTGATCAACGGCACCGACCACACCGCGCTGGCGGCGACACTGGCCCACATCGGAGAACTTGCCGCGGCCCGCCGGTACGAGACCGCCGCCCGGTTGCGCGATCACACCGCGGTGGCCATCGAGGCGCTGTGGCGGGGCCAGCGGTTACGCGCCCTGGCCGATCTGCCCGAACTCGTGGCCGCACGCGGCGACGGTAACGGCGGCTGGCATTTCGCGGTGGTCCGCTACGGCCAATTGGCCGGGGCAGGCACCGCCCGGCGCGGCGTGCCGCCGATGCCGGTGGTCGAGGCGATCTGCGCGGCCGCGCAGGTAATCCTGCCCACCGCAACACCATTGGGCGGCGCACTGGTGGAGGAGACCGCGCTCATCGCCCGCTGGCTGGCAGCACCCGGAGTGCGCATCGTGCGCGCCGACGGCGGATACACGACACCGATCGGGGCGGCAGGCCGCTACGCACAGTGGGCGGCCACGGCCCGCTCGGCCCGATTGGCCGCAGCCCAGCAGCAGAACTCAGAACTGCAGGCTGAACCGCACCCAACGCGCGAGCAGTTGTTCGGCCGCACCAGAGTCGATGGCCTCGGTGGCCCGCGCCAGACCGGCCTCCCACGCCGGCACCCACTTGGCGTCGCTGGCTAGACCGGCATGGGCCACCATCGCGCCTGCCGCGTTGAGCACCACCGCGTCCCGCACCGGCCCCTTGGCCCCGCCCAGCACGGCGCGCGCCGATGCCGCGTTGGCCGTGGCGTCACCGCCGACCAACTCACTGATGTCGGCACGCTTGAAGCCGAAGGCTGCGGGGTCGAACTTCAACCGGTCCACCGTGCCGGCCTGCACTCGCCAGATGGTGCTGGTGGTCGTGGTGGTGAGTTCGTCGAGTCCGTCGTCGCCGTGCACGACCAACACGCTGGAACCGCGGGCGGCGTACACCCCGGCCATCACCTCGGCCAGGTCGTCGAACGCACAGCCGATCAGGCCGGCCCGGGGTGCGGCCGGATTGGTCAGCGGTCCAAGCAGATTGAAGACCGTGGGAACCCCGATCTCCCGACGCACCACCGAGGCGTGCCGGTACGACGGGTGGAACTGCGGAGCGAAGGCGAACCCGATGCCGACCTCGGCGACACTGCGGGCCACCTCGTCGGGACCCAGGTCGATCCGCACCCCGAGCGCCTCCAGGGTGTCCGCACCGCCCGACAGCGACGACGCCGCGCGGTTGCCGTGCTTGATCACCGGGACTCCGCAGGCCGCCACCACGATGGCCGCCATGGTCGACAGGTTCACCGTGTTGGCCCCGTCGCCGCCGGTACCGACGATGTCGACGGTCTCGTGACCGATCTGATCGGTGGGCACCCGGCGGGCGTGCGACAGCATGATGTCGGCCAGCTCCCCAACTTCGGTCGAGGTCGGCCGTTTCATCTTCATCGCCACCGCGAAGCCGGCGATCTGAGCCGGGGTCGCCACGCCGGTCATGATCTGGTCCATGGCCCATCCCGCGTAGCCGTTGGGCAGGCTCTGCTCAGTGGTCAGGCGCCCGAGAATGAGCGGCCACGACGGCGCCGCCACCGAGGCGGACGCGGATGAGAACTGAGAAGAAGATGCAGGAGCCACCGCCGAATGTTATCGCTGCGCGGCCATGACACCGGCGCCCCGGCGCCGTGCAGCCGACCCGAGGGCGACGCGTTTGAAGATCAATTGCTCGACCCGGGTGGAGTTCGACAACTACAAAGCGTCATACTTGCGGATGTGACGAGCGCTGTAGGTACCTCGGGAACGGCAATCACGTCGCGCGTTCATTCGCTGAACAGACCAAATATGGTCAGTGTCGGCACCATCGTGTGGCTTTCCAGTGAACTCATGTTCTTTGCTGGACTCTTCGCGATGTATTTCACCGCGCGCGCGCAAGCCGGTGGCAACTGGCCGCCCGAGCCGACCGAACTCAATTTGGCCCTTGCTGTTCCGGTGACGCTGGTTCTGATCGCGTCATCCTTCACCTGCCAGATGGGCGTGTTCGCCGCCGAGCGCGGCGACGTGTTCGGCTTGCGCCGGTGGTATGTGATCACGTTCCTGATGGGCCTGTTCTTCGTAATGGGCCAGGGGTACGAGTACATCCACCTGGTGAAGGAGGGCACCACCATCCCGGGCAGTGCCTACGGATCGGTCTTCTATCTGACGACCGGTTTCCACGGCCTGCACGTGATCGGCGGACTAGTTGCGTTCATCTTGCTGCTGGCCCGCACCAAGATGAGTAAGTTCACGCCCGCGCAGGCCACCGCAGCGATCGTCGTCTCGTACTACTGGCACTTCGTCGACATCGTCTGGATTGCGCTGTTCGCCACCATCTACTTTGTCCGATGATCGGCTGGCCGATGATCGACTCGATGAGAAGGGGTTCGATGACCAGCAAGTCGCGCCGACGACTGCGCCGACGACTGTCAGCAGGTCTCCTGCTGTTGGTCGGCCTGTCAGTCGCAGGTGGTGTTGCGGCCACGCTGACACCCACACCGCAGGTCGCAGTCGCCGACGAATCTCAGTCGGCACTGCTGCGCACGGGTAAGCAACTGTTCGAGACGTCGTGCGTGTCATGCCACGGCGCCAACCTGCAGGGTGTGCCCGACCGCGGGCCCAGCCTGATCGGCACCGGCGAGGCCGCGGTGTACTTCCAGGTCTCGACCGGTCGCATGCCCGCGATGCGCGGTGAGGCCCAGGCACCGTCCAAGCCCGAGCACTTCGACGAGAACCAGATCGACGCGCTCGGCGCGTTCGTTCAGGCCAACGGCGGCGGCCCGACGGTGATCCGCGACGAGAACGGCGCCATTGCCCAGGAGTCGCTGATCGGGTCCGACGTGGCCCGCGGCGCCGACCTGTTCCGGCTGAACTGCGCGTCCTGCCACAACTTCACCGGCAAGGGCGGCGCCCTGTCCTCCGGTAAGTACGCGCCGGACCTCGGTGAAACCAAGCCGGCCCAGATCTACACCGCGATGCAGACCGGCCCGCAGAACATGCCCAAGTTCTCGGACCGTCAGCTGTCGCCGGAAGAGAAGCGCGACATCGTCGCCTACGTCCGCGAGTCGGCTGAGACTCCCAGCTACGGCGGCTACGGGCTCGGCGGCTTCGGCCCCGCTCCCGAGGGCATGGCGATGTGGATAATCGGAATGGTCGCCGCTATCGGCGTGGCAATGTGGATCGGGGCACGAGCATGACCGACAACGCACCGAAGATTCCCAGCGATGACGAGCTGGCTTCGATGTCGCGTGAGGACCTCGTTGAGCTCGGCGGCAAGATCGACGGCGTCGAGACCATCTTCAAGGAGCCGCGCTGGCCGGTCCCCGGCACCAAGGCCGAGAAGCGCACCGAGCGGCTGGTCGCGTACTGGCTCCTCCTCGGCGGGCTCTCGGGCCTGGCGCTGCTGCTGGTCTTCCTGTTCTGGCCGTGGGAGTACCAGCCCTTCGGTTCGGAGGGCGAGTTCCTCTACTCGCTGGCCACCCCGCTGTACGGCCTCACCTTCGGCCTGTCGATCCTGGCGATCGGCATCGGCGCGGTGCTGTTCCAGAAGAAGTTCATCCCCGAGGAGATCTCGGTCCAGGACCGCCATGACGGGCGCTCCCCCGAGCTGCACCGCAAGACCATCGCAGCCAACCTGACCGACGCTCTCGAAGGCTCGACCGTCAAGCGCCGCAAGCTGATCGGCTTGTCGCTGGGCATCGGCCTCGGCGCCTTCGGGGCCGGCACCCTGGTGGCCTTCATCGGCGGGTTGATCAAGAACCCGTGGAAGCCCGTGGTGCCCACCGCCGACGGCAAGAAGGCCGTGTTGTGGACCTCGGGGTGGACGCCCCGGTTCCACGGCGAGACCATCTACCTGGCCCGCGCGACCGGTCGGCCCGGCTCATCTCCGTTCGTGAAGATGCGGCCCGAGGATCTCGACGCCGGTGGCATGGAAACCGTCTTCCCATGGCGGGAGTCGGACGGCGACGGCACCACCGTCGAGTCCGAGCATCACCTGACCACGATCTCGATGGGTGTCCGCAACCCGGTCATGTTGATCCGCATCAAGCCGGCCGACATGCCCCGCGTGGTCAAGCGGAAGGGCCAGGAGAGCTTCAACTTTGGTGAGCTGTTCGCCTACACCAAGGTCTGCTCGCACCTGGGCTGCCCCTCGTCGCTGTACGAGCAGCAGACCTACCGCATCCTTTGCCCGTGCCACCAGTCGCAGTTCGACGCGTTGCACTTCGCAAAGCCCATATTCGGTCCGGCTGCGCGCGCGTTGGCGCAGCTGCCCATCACCATCGACAAAGACGGCTACCTGGTCGCCAACGGCGACTTCGTAGAGCCCGTCGGACCGGCATTCTGGGAGCGCAAATCATGAGCCCTGACCTTGCCAAGATCGCAGCGGCACAAGGCGATGCGATCGATTCCCGTTACCACCCCTCGGCCGCGGTACGCCGCCAGCTGAACAAGGTGTTCCCCACCCACTGGTCCTTCCTGCTGGGTGAGATCGCGCTGTACAGCTTCATCGTGCTGCTGATCACCGGTGTCTGGTTGACGTTGTTCTTCGATCCGTCGATGGCACACGTCACCTACGACGGTGTGTACCAACCGCTTCGGGGCGTTCAGATGTCGCGGGCCTACGAGTCCGCGCTGCAGATCAGCTTCGAGGTGCGCGGCGGGTTGTTCGTCCGCCAGATCCACCACTGGGCCGCACTGATGTTCGCCGCGTCGATCATGGTGCACATGGCGCGCATCTTCTTCACCGGTGCGTTCCGCCGCCCGCGTGAGGCCAACTGGGTGATCGGCTCGCTGCTGCTCATCCTGGCGATGTTCGAGGGTTACTTCGGCTACTCGCTGCCCGACGACCTGCTGTCCGGCATCGGCCTGCGCGCCGCGCTGTCCTCGATCACCCTGGGCATGCCGATCATCGGAACCTGGCTGCACTGGGCGCTGTTCGGTGGGGACTTCCCCGGCGAGATCCTGATCCCGCGTCTGTACGCACTGCACATCCTGCTGATCCCGGGCATCATCCTGGCCCTCATCGGCGCACACATGGCGCTGGTGTGGTTCCAGAAGCACACCCAGTTCCCCGGCCCTGGCCGCACCGAGCACAACGTGGTCGGCGTGCGCGTCATGCCGGTGTTCGCGGTGAAGTCCGGCGCGTTCTTCGCGATGATCACCGGTGTGCTCGGCCTCATGGGCGGACTGCTGACGATCAACCCGATCTGGAATCTGGGCCCGTACAAGCCGTCTCAGATCTCGGCGGGTAGCCAGCCCGACTTCTACATGATGTGGACCGAAGGCCTGGCGCGTATCTGGCCGGCCTGGGAGTTCTACCCCTTCGGCCACACCATCCCCGCGGTGGTCTGGGTCGCGTTGATCATGGGCGGTGTCTTCGGTCTGCTGATCGCCTACCCCTTCATCGAGAGGAAGGTCACCGGCGACGACGCACACCACAACCTGTTGCAGCGTCCGCGCGACGTGCCGGTACGTACCGCGATCGGTTCCATGGCGATCGCGTTCTACATGGTGCTGACCCTGGCCGCGATGAACGACATCATCGCGCTCAAGTTCCACATCTCGCTGAACGCGACCACGTGGATCGGCCGTATCGGCATGGTGGTGCTGCCGGGCATCGTGTACTTCATCGCTTACCGGTGGGCAATCTCGTTGCAGCGCAGCGACCGTGCGGTTCTGGAGCACGGCATCGAGACCGGCATCATCAAGCGCCTGCCGCACGGTGCCTACGTCGAGCTGCACCAGCCGCTGGGACCGGTCGACGACCATGGTCACCCGATCCCGCTGGAGTACCAGGGTGCCGCCCTGCCGAAACGGATGAACAAGCTCGGTTCGGCCGGCTCACCCGGCACCGGCAGCTTCTTGTTCGCCGATCCGGCGGTCGAGCACGACGCGCTCACCGAGGCTGCACACGCCTCCGAGCACAAGGCCCTGACCGCTCTGCGCGAACAGCAGGAGCGAAATGGCAACGGGGAGACCAACGGTCATCACTGACCACTCCCCTAGCTCGAACAATCGCCGCAACCTCTTCGAGAGGTTGCGGCGATTGTCTTTTATGCGGAGGTGCGGAGGTGCGGAGCCGGCTACGACAACGGCTACGGCCAGGTGCCCTTGGGTCCTGAACGCGGTGCAGGCCCGGCGGGTGGATAGGACGTCCTCAGCGCCGAGCCCGGAATCGGAGTGTTCTGCAGAGCACCGAGGCACAGGCCCACACGCCCTGGCAGGCAAGGGATGTTGCCCGAGCCGCCCAAACTGTTGCTCGGGCTGTTCTCCGACCAGCAGACGCCGGTGGTCGGGTCCAGGGTGCTTCCGCCCGGACAGGGAGCCGCCGTCGCCGACGGTGCTGCCCCAAGGAACGCGGAGGCCAGCATGGTGCTGCACAGAGTCGCCAACAGGAGCTCGGATGCCCTGGTTCGGATCTTCATGTCGATGGTCTCCGCTACGGGGTGATCTTGGTCTGCTCGTCGATGATCTTGGCTGCGTCGATCACCACGTCCTTCTGCCCTTCTGGGGCATCAGCGTTGAGCTGCAGCACGAACAATGCGTCGTTGCCGGGGATGACCACGGTCTTCTGGGCGATCACCCGGGCTTCGCCGTCGTGGCTGTAGGTGCCGGCTGACCGGATCGCCTCGAAGCCACCCAACGTGGACTTCTCAGGATCCATGACCGACTTGTAGTCCGGCAGGTTCTGCGTCATCCCGGGGGCGTACTCCAGGACCTCGGCCGCGTCCACGTCGCCGGTCAGCTTCGATGCGATGGCGATGATGGCAGGTGGATCGGCCGGATCCGCCGGTTTGTCGTAGACGATGGCACCGTAGGCCCAGGCGGGCGTCTTGTCCCCCGCGCTACTCCAGTCCGGCGGGAACGGGAAGTCGAAATCCGGTGTGCCGGGCTCGTTGGGCTTGAACGGCGTCTCGGCGATCTTGTTCTCGGTGATGTAGTCGTTGATCGTCTTCTGTGGACCGGTGATGTTCGGCCGCTCCGCCGCGGCGCTCGTGGTTGTCGCGGCGGAGGTCGTCGACTCGGTCTTGGTCTCGGTCCCACAACCGACGAGCGAGACGCTCACTCCCACCGTCACCAAGCCCGCCAAGAGCTTTCTCATGCGCGGCCTCGCCTTCCGTGTCGTTGGCCCATGTCCGCATCTGGACATCGAGGCTACGACCGGCCGGCGCCTTTCGCGGCAAAACCCGCAATGCTGGCCGGCGTCGCGCGAGCTCAGGACGCCGACGCGCCGAGCTGACGCAGCGCCACGATCGGCAGCGCGATGATGCCCGCCGTGACGAGCCCGGCCAATCCGTAGAGGCACCAGGCCGCCACATTGCTGCCGGTGGCCATCAGATAGGTCGCCAGCCCGATGGCCGCGGTCCCCAGGCCGATGGCGCAGACGACCGCCAAGGTAAACCGCAGCCAGATCGCATCGGCGGCCGCTGCGGCCGCACCGTCGCCCGCGGTGTAGCGGCTCATCGCGACGGGCGCGGCACGGTAGCTGCCCCCGATCGGGCGCGGCGAGCGGGCCGGGGGCTGGGGCCGGCGTCCGGGCTGGCGGTTGTCAGCCTGGGCCCGGGCCCGCAGCAGCAATGGCACGGCTCCGGCGATCACCACCACGGACAGGCCGATCACGGTATAGAGCACCCATGGGGTGTCAGCACTTTCCGCGCCCTGCGGGTGACTGCGCCCCAGGTCCACCAGGGCAACGACAGCGGCGACCCCGGCACCCAGCGCGGCGAGCCACACCGCGGCGCATGCGCCCAGCAAAACCCGGTCGGTGTTGTCGAGTTCGCTGATCGGCCCGGACATCAGCAGGCAGTCTGTGCCGAGTTGTTGGCGTTCGACGACAGCACGGTTCCGTCGCTGGCCGTGATCGAGCAGTTCAGCCTGCTGACCAGGAACAGGCTGGACGCCTCGACCGATCCCACATCCGAGTTGGAGATCGGGGTCATTGTGAAGGTCCACGGGATGTACACGTTGCGCAGGGTGCGGCGGTTTCCGTTCCCGTCGACATAGGTGATCGTGATGATGTCACCCGGGGCCTTGGTACCCGTCACCGAGTAGGTGACCTGACGTGGTCCGGCGTGGGTCGTGGTGGTGGTCGGCGGTGCCGTCGTGGTGCTCGGGGCCGGCGCAGGCGCCTCGCTGGACGGCCCAGGCACGGGAGGCGGCGGCTCGGTGACCGTCACGGTCTCCGGGGGCGGCGGAGGCGGTAGTTCCTCCGACGTCGGAGGGGGCGGAGGCGGAGGCGGAGGGGTCGTCGTCGTGATCTCGTCCTGCACCGGCGGCGCCGACGTGGTGGTACTCGGCTGTGGGGTGGCCAGGTTGGTGGTGTCGTCCTCTCGGGTCACCAGCACGGCCACCGAAGCCACCAGGGCGACCGCCGCGACGATCGCCGTGATGCCGACCACCCACGGCCAGCGCGGCGGCGGGGTGGTGTCGACGAGTTCGGTCGCGGGGTCGTAGTCGTCGTAGTCGTAGAGCGCCACGTCGGCAGGCACGTACGGCCCGCTGGTGAACTGCTCCGACTCCGGCGCGGAGTACGCCTGCGAGTAGAAATCCGTCTCGTCGCCATCCGCATCGGCACCGGCGACCTGAGTCGGCTCCTCGGGTGCAGAGTGTTTTCCGGGTTGATCCGGCAAATCAGAACCGGAGGCACCCGGTTCCGGGGGATTCGGCCCGCTCATCTACGCCTATCCTTCTCGACAACTTCACTGCCACGCGGAACGAACGAAACCGTTCGCTGGTGACAGTGCCCCGGCAACATTACCGAACGAGGTGAAGCCGGCGAGTCCGGCGCTGCCGGTGGCGGATGAAGTGACGGCCCGATTGTGACCTCGGTGAGGCCACAATCGGCACGTCGTCGGACGGGTCAGTGCTTCTCAGGACCCCAGTAGTACTCGAAGACCAGGCCACCGACCGCCATCAGCACGAAGCAGATACCGGCGACCATCAACCAGGGCAGCCACAGGGCGGTGCCCACAGCGGCGACGGAGAAGGACAGCGCGATCAGGATCGGCCACCAGCTGTGCGGCGAGTAGAAACCCAGTTCCCCTGCGCCATCGCTGATCTCGGCGTCTTCGTAGTCCTCGGGGCGGGTGTCGAGACGACGCGCCACGAAGCGGAAGAACGTACCGGTGATCAAGGTCAGGCCGGTGGTGAGCGTGAGCGCGGTGGTACCGGCCCACTCGACACCACCGGTGGCGAACATCGCCGTCAAAACGCCGTAGACCACCGCCGACAAGGCGAAGAACGCCGTGAGGATCTCGAACAGTCGAGCTTCAATATGCATTGCGTGTAGCCCCTACTTGCTCGCCTGCGGTGCCTGTTCACCGCGTCGGGTGTCGAACGGGTGCGTGGTGATGGCCACCGGATCCTGGTGGATCGCCGTCAACGCCTCGGCATTGGTCTTACCCGCGTTGCGCTGGTCGATGTAGGCCTTGAAGTCATTGGGCTCGACGACCCGGACCTCGAAGTTCATCATCGAGTGGTAGGTGCCGCACATCTCGGTGCAACGCCCGACGAACGCGCCGGTCTGCTCGATCTCGCTGACCTGGAAGATGTTGTCCGAGTGGTTGGCCGCTGGGTCGGGCATCACGTCGCGCTTGAAGAGGAACTCCGGCACCCAGAACCCGTGGATCACGTCCGCGGAGTTGAGCTGGAATTCGACGCGCTTGCCGACCGGGAGCACCAGAACCGGGATCTCGGTGGAGGTGCCCAGCGTCTCGATCTTGTCGAAGTTCAGGTAGGTGCGGTCCTCGGGGTTGAGGCCGTGCACCGCGCCGACGCGCTCGTTGCCGTGCTCGTCCTTGCCCTCGGGCTTGGACGTCATCGCAGCCTTGCGCTGTTCGTCGGCACCGTCGTACTTGAATGTGCCGTCGGCGTAATTGATCTTCTGGTAGCCGAACTTCCAGTTCCACTGGAAGGCGGTCACGTCGATGACGACCTCAGGGTTGGGATCCTTGTGCAGCATCCGTTCCTGGACCACCACGGTGAAGTAGAACAGCACCGAGATGATGAGGAACGGGATGACCGTCAGCACCAGCTCCAGCGGCATGTTGTAGCCGAACTGGCGCGGCAGCTCGGTATCGCCCTTCTTCTTCCGGTGGAACGCACTCGACCAGAAGATCAGGGCCCACACGATGGCGCCCACCACGAAGGACGCAATCACGGAGCCGATCCACAGCTCTCGGTTGAGTTTGCCCTCCGGAGTGATTCCGGTCGGCCAACCGAGCGCGAGTGCGTCCTGCCAGCTGCAGCCGCTCAGCAAGAGCGCTGAGCCACCCAGGACAATTGTCAACAACGCCGCTCGGGCCACCTTCTTAAGCCCGCGAGGTGTCACGTTGGCGCCTCCTAGATCGGTATTTCGCGACCGCGACGGGTCGTTGTTTTGCGAATACTACGCAGCGTAGACCACGCCGGTCCACGGGAGCGAAGCGACTCGGGAATGGCGTCGCGACAAGAGTTGAACGACTGGGGCAACGGCCCGGGTGGTGGTCTCGTCGACCCGCCGGATCAGACATACTGGCGCGGTGTGCGGACTGCTCGCCTTGGTAACTGCCCCTTCCGAATCCACCCGGGGTGACATCTCCCCCGAGACCGGATCGCGGCTGGTCGACGCCGTGGCGAACGCTTCCCACCTGATGCGTCACCGGGGCCCCGACGAGCCCGGCACCTGGGCTGACACCGGCGACGGACACGACGGCACCGTGGTCCTCGGCTTCAACCGGCTGTCGATCATCGACATCGCGCACAGCCATCAGCCGTTGCGGTGGGGGCCTGCCGACGCGCCGGACCGCTACGTGCTGGTCTTCAACGGCGAGATCTACAACTACGTCGAATTACGGGAAGTACTGCGCTCCGAACATGGTGCGGTATTTCACACCGACGGCGACGGCGAGGCCATCGTGGCGGCCTACCACTACTGGGGAACTGAGGCGCTGAATCGCCTTCGCGGCATGTTCGCGTTCGCGTTGTGGGACACCGTCGAGCGCGAATTGTTCTGCGCCAGGGACCCGTTCGGCATCAAGCCGCTGTTCATGGCCACCGGGCCGGGCGGTACCGCGTTCGGCAGCGAGAAGAAGTCCCTGCTGGACCTTGCCGATGTTCTGAAGCTCGATCTCGACCTCGACGCGCGGGCCGTGCAGCACTACACGGTGCTGCAGTACGTGCCCGAACCCGAGACGCTGCACCGCGGCATCCGCCGGCTGGAGTCGGGCAGCTACGCACGGATGAAGCCCGGCGGCCGCCCCGAGGTGACGCGCTACTTCGTTCCCAAGTTCAATGCGGTGCCGTTCGTCAAGGGTGCCGAGCAGTCCCGCTACGACGAGATCACCGCCGCCCTAGAGGATTCGGTCGCCAAGCACATGCGGGCCGATGTGACGGTCGGCGCGTTCCTGTCCGGTGGCATCGACTCGACGGCCACCGCGGCACTGGCGATGCGGCACAACCCCCGGCTGATCACCTTCACCACCGGCTTCGAGCGTGAGGGCTTCTCCGAGGTGGACGTGGCCGTCGCGTCCGCCGAAGCCATCGGCGCCCGGCACGTCACCAAGGTGGTCAGCCAGGCCGAATTCGTCGAGGCGCTCCCCGAGATCGTCTGGTACCTGGACGAGCCGGTGGCCGACCCGGCCCTGGTTCCGCTGTTCTTCATCGCCCGCGAGGCGCGCAAGCACGTCAAGGTGGTGCTGTCCGGCGAGGGAGCCGACGAGCTGTTCGGCGGCTACACCATCTACCGGGAACCGTTGTCGCTGAAGCCGTTCGACTATCTGCCACGTCCGGTGCGCAAGTCACTGCGCAAGGTGTCGAAGCCGCTGCCGGAGGGCATGCGCGGCAAGAGCCTGCTGCACCGCGGTTCGCTCACGCTCGAGGAGCGCTACTACGGCAATGCGCGCAGCTTCTCCGACGAGCAGCTGCGCGCGGTCCTGCCGGGCTTCCGGCCGGAATGGACGCACACCGACGTCACCGCCCCGTTGTACGCCGAGTCGCAGGGCTGGGATCCGGTGGCCCGCATGCAGCACATCGATCTGTTCACCTGGCTGCGCGGCGACATCCTGGTCAAAGCCGACAAGATCACCATGGCCAACTCACTGGAGCTGCGGGTGCCGTTCCTGGACCCCGAGGTGTTCGCGGTGGCCTCGCGGTTGCCGGTCGATCAGAAGATCACCCGCTCGACGACCAAGTACGCGCTGCGGCGCGCGCTGGAGCCGATCATCCCGGCCCATGTGCTGAACCGGCCCAAGCTGGGCTTTCCCGTGCCGATCCGGCACTGGCTGCGGGCCGGCGAGCTGATGGACTGGGCCTACGCCATGACGGCGTCATCCGGAGCCGGGGAGTACGTCGATCTCGCCGCCGTGCGCATCATGCTCGACGAGCACCGCAACGGCGTCAGCGATCACAGCCGCCGGTTGTGGACCGTGCTGATCTTCATGCTGTGGCACGCCATCTTCGTGGAGCACAGCGTGACCCCGCAGATCTCCGAACCGCACTACCCGGTCCAGCTCTAACCGCGAACAGTCCCCCGCAAGCGGGTGGAGCCCCCAGCAGAATCGCCCCGAAACCGTGGTTTCGGGGCGATTCTCTATCGGTTCGACCGGATCAGGCCAGAGCTTTGCCGATCTCGGCGCCTGCCTCTGCCCCGTAGGCATCGGTCAGGCGCTGCACGGCTTCGGCCGCGTCCCAGGTCCATTCCTGCGGACCCGTCGACTCCAGGACCAGCACCGCGACCAGCGACGCCAGCTGGGCGGAGCGCTCAAGGCCCAGCCCGGCGCTGCGTCCGGTGAGGAAGCCGGCGCGGAACGCGTCGCCGATACCGGTGGGGTCGGCCTGATGCTTCTCGGGCACCACATCGACGTGCACGAACGTGCCGTCCGAGCTGACCAGGTCGACGCCCTTGGCGCCCAGCGTGGTGACGCGCATGCCGATCTGGCTCATCACCTGGGCCTCGCTCCACCCCGACTTCTGCAGCAGCAGATCCCACTCGTAGTCGTTGGTGAACAGGTAGGCGGCACCGTTGATGAGCTTGCGGATCTCCTCACCGGACAGCCGGGCCAGCTGCTGCGAGGGGTCGGCGGCGAAGGCCAGGCCGAGCTTGCGGCACTCCTCGGTGTGCAGGAACATCGCCTCGGGATCGTTGGCGCCGATGATCACCAGTTCCGGCTTGCCCACCCGGTCCACCAGATCGGCCAGGGCGATGTTGCGTGCCTCCGACATGGCGCCGGGGTAGAACGAGGCGATCTGGGCCATGTCCTCGTCGGTGGTGCAGACGAAGCGCGCGGTGTAGGCGCTCTCGGAGATCAGCACGTTGCCGCAGTCGACGTTGGCGCCCTCCAGCCAGGTGCGGTATTCACCGAAATCCTGACCGGCGGCGCCGACCAGCGCGACGTCACCGCCGAGGATGCCGATCGCGAAGGCCATGTTGCCTGCCACGCCCCCGCGGTGGATCACCAGATCGTCGACCAGGAAGCTCAGCGACACCTTCTGCAGGTGGTCGGCCAGCAGTTGCTCGGAGAATTTGCCCGGGAACCGCATCAGGTGGTCGGTTGCGATGGATCCGGTAACTGCGATGGTCACGTGGTGTCACCCCTCATTTCGTTAAGTCGGCTACATAACAGTACCCGCGCGGCCCGGCGGCGATCTGCGCGCACGGTCGCACGTCGCGGGTTGCGCTAACCTGCGTATAACCGTATTCCCGGTCACCGTAGACGGCTGACCAACCTCCAGAACACGCGGGGAGCGCCAATTAATGACTGGTTCTTACCAGTACCCCGAGCAGACTCCGCCTCTCCCATATCCCGAGCAGGTGTCGTCCACGCCGTCCGCGTATCCCGGGACGCTGCCGCCGCCGGTGCCGTACCCGACACGGCGGCGCTGGCCCAAGATCCTGGCGGGGCTGCTGGTGGTGGTCGCGCTTGGAGGTGTGTTGACCGCGGTGCTGGTAGCCGGGCGTCGCAGTCCCGCCGCGCCGGTGGTGGTCTCCGACGCCCGGGCCGAGGCCGCGATCCAGGAATACCTCAACGCGCTGCTCGACGGGGATGAGGAAGCCGTTGCGCGGCACACCCTGTGCGGGCTGTACGACGGGGTCAGGGACCGCAAGGCCGATCTCGCGGTGGCCGGCCTGGCCAGCGACGCTTTCCGCAAACAGTTCAGCCAGGTCGAGGTGACCGGGATCGACGCGAACGTGCCGTGGTCCACCACGCAGACTCAGGTGTTGTTCACCATGCGGGTCGCACCGGCCAGCGGGTCAACACGCGGGCAACGCCCTGTCGATGAGCAACAGCAGGGCGTGGCGCAGCTATTGGTGAAACGAGACGGGAAAAACGAGCAGGTTCTGGTGTGCTCTTACGTGCTACGCACCAGCGGTCAGTACTGACCGCTGGTCGTCAGCTCACGTCAGTTGAAGGAGTCGCCGCAGGCGCAGGAGCCGGTGGCGTTCGGGTTGTCGATCGTGAAGCCCTGCTTCTCGATGGAGTCGACGAAGTCGATGGTGGCGCCCTGGATGTACGGCGCGCTCATCCGGTCCACGACCAGCTTGACACCGCCGAACTCGCTGGTGAGGTCACCGTCGAGGGTGCGGTCGTCGAAGAACAGGTTGTAGCGCAGGCCGGCACAGCCGCCCGGCTGCACCGCGATACGCAGCGCGAGGTCGTCGCGGCCTTCCTGGTCCAGCAGCGCCTTCGCCTTCGTCGCCGCAGCGTCGGACAGGGTCGCACCGTGGGTTTCGGTGGTGCTGGCGTCCTGAACAGTCATAGCTCTCCCTAAGGATCCCGGGGCATCGAGGAAACGCGTGGATGTACCGCGCGTCTACTACCTCAACGGTACCTTGTTCCGACGCTATTCCCGACTTATCCACAGGCCGGGGCATGTGACCGGGCCACCTGCGGCGGGCAGTAACCTGGCTGGCGTGAAGCTGCTGGGCCGTAAGAAGGACAACGAAGGCGAACCCGCCGGGACCGACCAGGTCACGAGCGTCGACGGGGCCGCCGAATCGACAGCCGGCGGCGCCGCCCCGAGCACCGCCCCCAAGGGCAGGCCGACGCCCAAGCGGAGCGAGGCCACCAAGCGGCGCGGCCCGGTCGCGCCCGCGCCCCTGACGTCTGCCGAGGCACGTCAGCGCCGTAAGGAGCTGCGCGGGCCGAAGCTGTCCAAGGAGGAGCGCAAGATCGAGCGGCTCACCCGCCGCGCCGATATGGCCGACCGCCGCGAGAAGATGATGGCCGGCGATGAGTCCTATCTGCTCCCCCGCGACAAGGGTCCGGTGCGCCGCTATGTCCGCGACATCGTCGACTCCCGCCGCAACGTGCTGGGCCTGTTCATGCCCGCCGCCCTGGCGATGATCTTCTTCATGCTCGCGCTGCCCTCGCTGAAGTTCCAGCAGATGCTGTCCTACGCGATGCTGATCCTGGTGGTCATCATGCTGATCGACGGGTTGATCGTCGGCCGCAAGGTGAACCACATGGTGGACGAGAAGTTCCCCGGGAACACCGAAAGTGGTTGGAAACTGGGGCTTTACGCGGCCAGCCGGGCGTCGCAGCTGCGCCGCATGCGGGCGCCGCGGCCCGTCGTCGAGCGCGGCGCCAAGATCTCTTGATGCCGCGTCAGGCGGGCTGAGAAGTGCGCACACTGGTGCTCGGCGGCATCCGCTCCGGTAAATCCCAGTGGGCCGAAGCGGCCGCGGCGCACTCCGCCGGCGACGGCGTGCCCGTGCGTTACCTGGCCACCGGCCCCGCCGCTGACGGCGATCCGGCCTGGGCTCAGCGCGTGGGTGCGCATCAGGCTCGTCGTCCCGCGCACTGGCGCACCGTCGAGACCTGTGATCTCGTGGCGGCTCTGACTGCCGACCCGCAGGAACCTGACACCGCGACACTCGTCGACGACATCGGTGGCTGGCTGACGGCGACCATGGACCGGATCGGTGCGTGGACCGGTGCACCCGTGGGCCCCGAGGTCGACGCACTGGTCAAGGCGGTGGACGCTTTCACCGCTCCCCTGGTCCTCGTCAGCCCCGAGGTCGGGCTGACCGTTGTCCCCGCCACCGAGGCAGGACGCCGGTTCGCCGACGAACTGGGCACGGTCAACCAACGCCTGGCCGCGGTGTGCGACCACGTGGTGCTGGTGGTGGCCGGCCAACCGCTCACGGTGAAGGAGCCTTCATGACCGAATTCGATGCGGCCTTCGACCCGGTCACCGCCCCGGACGCCGACGTCGCCACGGAGGCGCGGGCCCGTCAGACCCGGCTCACCAAGCCGCCCGGCTCCCTCGGCCGCCTCGAGGAACTTTCGATCTGGGCGGCCTCGTGCCAGGGCGTATGCCCGCCGCAGCCGCTCACCCGGGCGCGGGTGGTGGTTTTCGCCGCGGACCACGGGGTCACGGCCGCGGGGGTATCGGCGTTCCCGTCCGCGGTGACCGGCCAGATGGTGGCCAACTTCGACGCGGGCGGTGCCGCGATCAACGTGCTGGCCGAGGTGGCCGGCGCCACCGTGCGCGTGGCCGACATCGCCGTCGACTGCGACGAGCCGCTCTCCCCCGCGATCGGTGCCCACAAGGTGCGCCGCAGTTCGGGCAACATCGCGGTCGAAGATGCACTCAGCGAAGACGAAGCGGTCGCTGCAATTTCAGCAGGGCGCCAGATCGCCGACGACGAGGTCGACGCCGGTGCCGATCTTCTCATCGCAGGCGATATGGGAATCGGAAATACCACGGCGGCAACGACTTTGGTGGCCGCTCTGACCGGTGCCGAGCCAGTTGTGGTGGTGGGCCGCGGCACCGGCATCGACGACCTCGGCTGGATGCGCAAGGCCGGCGCCGTACGGGACGCGCTGTACCGGGCCCGCGACGTGACGCACGATCCGCTGGGGCTGTTGCGCGTGTGCGGCGGCGCAGACCTGGCTGCCATGGCCGGGTTCCTGGCCCAGGCCGCCGTCCGGCGCACCCCGGTGCTGCTGGACGGCTTGGTGGTGACGGCGGCGGCCCTGGTGGCCGAGGAGTTGGCGCCGGGCGCGCGGGCCTGGTGGCAGGCCGGGCACCGGTCGACCGAGCCGGCCCACAGCCTGGCGCTGTCACACCTGCGCCTGGAGCCGATCGTCGACCTCGGCATGCGGCTGGGCGAGGGCACCGGCGCCGCGGTGGCGTTGCCGATCGTGCGGGCCGCCATCGCCACCCTGGCCTCGATGGCCACCTTCGACGAAGCCGGAATCTCCGAAGAGACACCATGATTGGCGCACTCGGCGGGGCGTTCGCATTCGGCACGGTGTTGCCGGTACGAACTTCGGCCGGCGTCGGGCGGGGTGCACTCACGGCCCTGCCTGTGGTCGGGCTGGCGCTCGGCGGGCTGGCGGCCGCGGTCGTGGCAGGTGGCCAGTGGGCGTTCGGCACCGGCAGTGCACTGCCCGGCCTACTGGCGGTGGCCGCGCTCCTGCTGGCCACCCGCGGGCTGCACATCGACGGGTTCTGCGACACCATCGACGGTCTGGGCTGCTACGGCCCGCCGGAACGGGCACTGGCGGTCATGCGCGACGGTTCGGCCGGACCCTTCGGTGTCGCCGCGGTGATCGTTGTGATCGGTTGTCAGACACTGGCATTCAATCAACTCAACACGGTAGGCATCATCGTCGCCGTCACTGCCGGCCGCGTTGCCGCGGTCCTCGCCTGTCGACGTTCGGTGTCCGCGGCCGCCGGCAGCTCACTGGGCGGCGCCGTGGCGGCCACCCAGCCGGCCGCCGTGGTGGCGGGCTGGGTGATCGCCGTCGCCGCACTGGCCGCATGGGCGGGCCCCCGGCTGTGGCAGGGCCCGGTCGTGGTGCTGGTCGCGGTGGGCGCTTCGGCGCTGCTGGTCGCCCACTGCGTGCGACGGTTCGGCGGCATCACCGGCGACGTACTCGGCGCGAGTGTCGAGGTGACGACGACGATCGTCGCGCTCGGGTTGGCGATTGGCTGACCTGCGGACGAATCGCCTCCACCGCGTCCCGCACGGCTTGCCACTGCTCCTGCAGTTCGGCGCGTCCGACTGTCGGCGGGGGTAGCTCCGGGACCGCACCCAACCGCTTCTCCGCACGCCGTCGATCGGCGGCCCACGTCGCGCCGAGCACGCGCCGGGCCCTGCTCAGGTACCCGATCAGTTTCTGGCCGGGCGCCGCGCTCAGGTCTGCGGGCAGCCGCTCGGCCCAGTCGCTCAGTTCCGGCGGAACCACCTGGGCGACCCGCGCCGGCGGGGCCGGATGCAGTGCCACCGCCTTGGGCCCGAACAGTTCGGGATGCAGGTACTTACCGCGCTCGCCGTCGGGCTTGCGCTGCTCGGGGGTGACCCGATTCGCTTCGGCCCAGGCATCTTTGCGCACCCCGGTGACCTGCCAGCACACCTTGACCCGACCGGTGTCGGTGGCGATCGTGAACGCATTGTCCGTGATCTCCTCGGAGACCACCGCCTGGCTGAACGTACCGACCACGGTGAGCTGGTAGCGGAAGTCCCGGTTGAGCGCCTCGAAGTACGGCGGCAGCTTCACCCGCGCCCGCCCGGACCGGTCCGTGGTCACGGTGCCGCTGTAGATGTTGAGCATGTCCGGGGACTCGACGAAGGAATGCGACAGGTACCGGTTCGCCGGATCGGCCGGGTGATCGACGGTGAACCCGCCACCGCTCTTGCTGAGGAAACCCGTCACCCGCACCCGGCCCACGAACAGCCCGGCGAAGCCGTTGGCGCTTTGACCGCGGACCGCTGCCACGTCGGGGTTGCGCCGGGTGTCGGCGAAAGTGAAGCCCTCGACCCCGTTTCCGATCACGCTGAGCCCGGAGACCCCGCCGCCGGGATGGGTGGAGAAATGCACGCCGGACACCCCGTGACCAGAACCGGTCGTGAGGCCGGCGGTGCCGTCCGAGGACAGGCTGACTCCGCGCACCCCCACCTGGTCGTCGCTACTGCCCCGCACCCCGGTACCGCTGTGGCTGTGCCCGGCGACCCCGGCCCCGGTCGAGTCCGCGACGACGTGCAAGCCGGACACCCCGGAGACCCCGACCCCGTAGGTGAGACCGGCGATGGCATCGGTCGTCTGGCTGACGCCGTACACACCCGGACCGTTGCTGCTGGTGCCCAGCACGCCCATGGTGTTGTCACCGGTGCCGAATACGCCTGGGGCGCTACCACCGTCGGCGAAGCTGATGCCCATGACGCCGGCATTGTCACCACTCGTGCCACGCACCCCGAAACCATCGATACTGCTGCCGATCACCCCGGTCGCGCCACCCACGAAGCCGGTGACTCCGTTGCCTCCGGTGGTGCTGGAACCGAATACCCCGTGTGAATCGTCGGTGGGACTGAAGGTCACGCCGAGCAGCCCCGACGCGGTGGAGCTGCGCGCCAAAACACCTGGCGCCTGCAAACTTTCGCCCACAACGCCGTTGCCGGCGGGGCTGCGGCCCACCACACCCGGCCCGTCGGCGCCGTGGCCCTCGACACCGGCCGGCGGATCGATGAACACGGTGGTGCCGCTCGGCAATACCCCACTGCTGCCGAACACGCCGCCACCGATATCGGAATCCCCCCACACGCCGACCGGCACCGGGGTGCCGTTCTCGTCGACCGGTTGCTGCCCGCTGTTGGCCGGATCGAATCCCGCTACCAGTGCCATGACGGCCTCCCTCGATTGATGGCGCAGGTCAGATCAATTCTGCGCGCGCCTCAAATCGTTCGGGGAGAAACCGCTAGTTCAGCCGGGCCATCCAGCCATGGGTATCGGCGAAGGTGCCCCGCTGAATCCCGGTCAGGGTGTCGCGCAGCGCCATGGTGATCTCGCCCGGTTGCCCGTCGGCGATGGTGAACTCGCCGTCCGCGTACTTGACGTGCGAGACCGGGGTGATCACGGCGGCGGTACCGCAGGCGAACACCTCGGTGATCTCGCCCGCCGCGGCCTTCTTCTGCCATTCGGCGACATCGATCTTGCGTTCCTCGACCGCGAAACCGGCGTCGGTGGCCAACTGCAGCAAGGAATCCCGCGTGATACCCGGCAACAGCGAACCGGACAGCTCGGGCGTGACGAGGCGGGCCGAACCGCCGCTGCCGAAGACGAAGAACAGGTTCATCCCGCCCATCTCTTCGACGTAGCGACGCTCGAGCGCGTCCAGCCACACCACCTGATCGCACCCGTTGTCGGCGGCTTGTGCCTGCGCGAGCAGAGATGCGGCGTAGTTGCCGCCGAACTTGGCCGCGCCGGTGCCACCGGGTGAGGCGCGCACGTACTCATGCGACAGCCACACGCTGACCGGCTTGATGCCGCCCTTGAAGTACGCCCCGGCCGGTGACCCGATCACCAGGTAGCGGTACTCGCCGGCCGGGCGCACGCCCAGGCCCGGTTCGGTGGCGATGACGAACGGCCGCAGGTACAGCGACTCCTCACCGCCGGCCGCGGGCACCCACTTCTCGTCGACCGCGATGAGCTGGCGCAGCGATTCGATGAACACGTCCTCGGGAAGTTCCGGGATGGCCAGCCGCCGCGATGAGGCCTGCAGCCGCGCCGCGTTGGACTCCGGCCGGAACGTCACGATCGAGCCGTCCGCCCAGCGGTACGCCTTGAGCCCTTCGAACACTTCCTGCGCGTAGTGCAGAACGATGGCCGAGGGGTCGAGCTCGATCGGCCCGTACGGGATCACCTGCGCGTCGTGCCAGCCCTGCCCGGCGGTGTAGTCGATGGCCACCATGTGGTCGGTGTGGTACTTGCCGAAGCCCGGGTTGGCCAGAATGGATTCGCGTACCGCATCGGTCTCCGGATTCGCGTTGGCTGAAACCGTGAACTCGAGATGGCCGCTAGTCATGCAAGCGATTGTATCGTCCGAGGCTAACGTGTTTTCGGGGCCACGAACGGTGGCTTGACCACTTCACATTCAACGGCGCGGCCACGCACGTCCACACTCACCCGCTGCCCGTCGGCGATGTCGGCGGCGGTGTCGATGAGTGCCAGCGCGATACCGACTTTCAGTGACGGCGAGAACGTCCCCGACGTCGTTGTGCCGATGCGGGTGTCTCCGTCGAGCACCGCAAGATCGGCGCGCAGCACCCCGCGGCCGACGGCCTTGAGGCCGCGCAGCACGCGAGCCGGGCCGGCCTCCTTCTCGGCCAGCAGCGCGTCGCGCCCCCAGAACGCGTCCTTCTTCCACCCGATCGCCCAGCCGCAGCGGGCCTGCAGCGGCGAGATGTCGAGTGACAGCTCATGGCCGTGCAGCGGGTAGCCCATCTCGGTGCGCAGCGTGTCACGGGCGCCCAGGCCCGCGGGTTCGCCGCCGGCCGCGCGCACGGCCGCCACCAGGGCGTCGAACACCACGCCGGCGCGGTCCCAGGCCGGCAGCAGCTCATAGCCGTGTTCGCCGGTGTAGCCGGTGCGGCACACCCGCACGAACACGCCGTCGTACTCGGCGTCGGCATAGCCCATGTAGTCCATCTCGGTGGGCAGCCCCAGCTCAGCGAGCACCTCGGCGGATTTCGGCCCCTGCACCGCCAGCACCGCATACGAGCGGTGTTCGTCGGTGATGGTCAGCCCGTCGGGGGCGTTCTTGCGCAGTTCGGCGACCACGGCCGCGGTGTTGGCGGCGTTGGGCACCAGGAAGATCTCGTCGTCGGAGACGTAGTAGGCGATCAGGTCATCGATGACACCCCCGGACTCGGTGCAGCACAGGGTGTACTGCGCCTTGCCCGGTCCGATCCGGTTCAGGTCGTTGGTGAGGGCCGAGTTGACGTAGGCGGCCGCCCCCGGACCTTTGACCAGCGCTTTTCCGAGGTGGCTGACGTCGAAGAGGCCGACGTTGTCGCGCGTGGCGTTGTGTTCGGAGACGGTCCCGGCGTAGGACACCGGCATCAGCCAGCCACCGAATTCGGCGAAACTGGCCCCCAGTTCGCGGTGGCGGTCTTCCAACGGTCCGTGCAGCAGGTCGTCACTCACGGTTTCACCCTAATCTGCACGCCTAACCGGACCACCAAACTGCACACTGGTCTTGTGGTCGATTTCGATGCACTGGCCGCCGCCGGGATCACCGATGCGCGGGACCGCGCCCCGCTCATCGAATACCTCGACGGACTGGGTTTCACCGCCGAGCAGATGATCGAGGCCGAGTCCCGCGGCCGGTTGTTCGGGCTGGCCGGCGACGTCCTGCAGTGGTCGGGGCCGCCGGAATACTGTCTGGCCGACGTGGCCGCCGAGATCGACCTCCCGCTGGAAGATGTCCAGCGGGCGTGGGCCGCACTGGGCCTGACGGTGGCCGGCTGCGACGTGAAGACCCTCAGCCGGGCCGATTTGGATGCGTTGCGCACCTGGGCGGAGTTGCGGGTGCTGGTCGGTGATGTCGAGGCCACCGGTCTGCTGCGCGTGATCGGCTCGGGTATGGCCCGGTTGGCCGAAACGCTGTCGTCGATGGGCCGGGCCAGCACCCCCGACATCCAGCTCGACGTCAGCCGTGACGAGCTGACCACGGCCAGGGCCTACCGGGCCGCCGCCGGGTTCATCCCGCGGATCGGCTTGATGATCGATGCGGTGCACCGCCACCATATGATGAGTGCGCGCACCTACTTCGAACACGTGATCCGCGACGGCTCTTCGAATGTGGTGTGCGGCATCGGTTTTGCCGATCTTTCCGGGTTCACCGCACTCACCCAGATGCTGACCGCCGCCGAACTGTCGGCACTGCTCAACGAATTCAGCGCCACCAGCACCGAGATCGTGCACGCCGCCGACTGCCGCGTGGTGAAGTTCATCGGGGACGCCATCATGTGGGTCGGCTCCGAACCCGCCGAACTGGTGCAGGTCGCCGTCGACCTGGTGACCCACCCCCGGGCCGCCGAGACCAGCCTGCAGGTGCGGGCCGGAGTCGATTTCGGTGAGGTGCTGGCCTTCGGCGGCGACTATTTCGGCACTCCGGTGAATCGGGCGGCCCGCCTCGTGGCCGCCGCCGACCCCAGCCAGGTCCTGGTGTCCGAGCCGCTGCGTGAGCTCCTCGACGGACAGGCGTTCGCCCCGCCTCGCTCACTGACACTCAAGGGTTTCGCCACACCGGTCACGGCGTATCCGCTGCGTCTGCCGCGCTGACGGATTCGAGGAGGGCGCGTGGTCGACCTGAACGCGTTGGAAGCCGCGGGGATAGCCGATGCGCGACAACGCGCCGAGCTGATCGAATATCTGTCCGGTCTCGGCTTCTCCGTCGACGACATGGTCGAGGCCGAGCGTCGTGGGCGCCTGTTCGGCCTCGCGGGGGACGCCATCAGGCGCCCCGGGCCACCGACCTACAGCCTGCGCAGTGCCGCCGCCGAACTCGGGCTGCCGCTCGACGACGTCGGACAGTTCTGGGCCGCGCTGGACCTGGGTGTCCCTGATCCCGACGACGTCACGTTGACCGAAGCGGATTTCGACGCCCTGGCAACCTGCGCCGCAATGCGGGCGCGACTGGGCGACGACGGTGGCCTGTTGCGACTCATCGGTAGTGCAATGACCCGGTTGGCAGAGGCGGAGACGACGCTACTGCGAACCTCTCGTCCCGATTTCTGGATCACCCGCAGCCACGACGAGCTCACCACGGCACGGGCCTGGCGCGAAGTGGCCGAGTTGATTCCACGCATCGGGGCCCTGCTCGACACCGTTCATCGGCATCAGACGACGCGTCCCCGGCTTTTCGAGAGCGTCACGCTCAATCCCGCGGGCAGCGTCACATGTGGCGTCGGATTCGCCGATCTCTCGGGATTCACCGCACTCACCCATGTGCTCTCCCCCGCGGAACTGTCGACCCTGCTCAACGGTTTCAACGCCGCCGTCACCGATGTGATGCACGCCGGCGACAGCCGCGTGGTGAAGTTCATCGGCGACGCCGCGATGTGGGTCAGTTCGACCCCTGACCGTCTGGTGCAAACCGCCGCCGACCTCGTCGAAGACCCGCGCACGCAGAAGGCCGGGCTCCAAGTCCGGGCGGGACTCAGCTACGGCGAAGTCCTTGCGATCGGAGGCGACTACTTCGGCGATACGGTGAACCTGGCCGCGCGATTGGTGGCCGCCGCGTCACCAGGGCAGATCCTCGCTGCGCCGGAGGTCCGCGCAGCGCTGCCGGACTGGCCTGCTGTCGCACAAGATCCGTTGACCCTCAAGGGCTTCGACGAGCCTGTCACGACCTACGACATGAGTGGTTGCGACCGTAGCTAGGCTGAGGCGTGTGAGCCCCGCAAATCCCGGTTACCAGGTTCCCAACGTCACCGTCAGCGCGTCGCTGCCCAAACGCAAGACTGACGCCGTACTGATCGTTCCCGTGGTCAGTGGACAGGATGACGACGCAACCGCCACCGTCGTCGGCAACCCGTTCCTCGACGCCGAGGCGATCGGCGAGATCGAGGTCGCGCTCGAGGCACTCGGCGCGAAGGGCGGCACCGACCAGGTCACCAGGGTGCTGGCGCCGTCACTCCCGGTCGCCAGCGTGCTGACCGTCGGCCTGGGCAAGCCGCGCGACGAGTGGCCGTCCGACGTGATCCGCCGGGCCGCCGGCACCGCCGCACGGTCGTTGAACGGCACCGAGACGGTCATCACCACGTTGTCCGACATCGATCTGGAAGCCGCCGTCGAGGGCCTGATCCTGGGCGCCTACCGCTTCAGCGACTTCCGCAGCGCCAAGACCGCGCCCAAGGACGCCGGCCTGACCACGATCACCGCACTGACAGCCGACACCAAGGCGGCGACCAAGAACCAGGCTCAGCGCGCAGCGGACATCGCGTCGGCGGTGGCCACGGCCCGCGATTTCGTGAACACCCCGCCCAGCCATCTGTTCCCCGATGAGTTCGCCAAGCGAGCAAAGGCTTTGGGTGAGGCCGCCGGGCTTGAGGTCGAAGTGCTCGACGACAAGGCCCTGACCAAGGCGGGCTACGGCGGCATCGTGGGGGTCGGCAAGGGATCCTCGCGCCCGCCGCGTCTGGTCCGGTTGACCCACCGGGGCGGCACCAAGAAGAGCAAGCGCGTCGCGCTGGTCGGCAAGGGCATCACGTTCGACACCGGCGGCATCTCGATCAAGCCGGCCGCCAACATGCATCACATGACCTCGGACATGGGCGGCGCCGCGGCGGTGATCGCGACCGTGGTGCTGGCCGCCAAGCAGAACCTGCCGATCGAGGTCATCGCGACCGTGCCGATGGCCGAGAACATGCCGTCGGCGACCGCGCAGCGTCCGGGCGACGTGCTCACGCAGTACGGCGGGATCACCGTCGAGGTGCTCAACACCGACGCCGAGGGCCGGCTGATCCTGGCCGACGCGATCGTGCGGGCCTGCGAGGACGACCCGGACTACCTGATCGAGACCTCGACGCTGACCGGCGCCCAGACCGTCGCGCTGGGTTCCCGCACGCCGGGCGTGATGGGCAGCGAAGAGTTCCGCGACCGGGTCGCGACGCTGTCTCAGTCCGTCGGTGAAAACGGTTGGGCGATGCCACTTCCCGAGGAACTGAAGGACGACCTGAAGTCCACGGTGGCAGACCTGGCCAACGTCAGCGGATCACGCTACGCCGGGATGCTGGTGGCCGGAACCTACCTGCGCGAGTTCGTCGCCGACGGGGTCGAGTGGACGCACATCGATGTCGCCGCTCCGGCCTACAACACCGGCGGGCCATGGGGTTACACACCCAAGGGCGGCACCGGCGTGCCGACCCGCACGATGTTCGCGGTCCTCGAGGACATCGCAGTGAACGGCTGATTGAGACACAGCGGCGAACGGCTGTAGACGGTGGGCCCGCCCGACGTGAACAAGCTGGCGAGAGTTCTTCACGATCTCGCGATCCTGTTCACGTTGGGCGCGGCGCTCACCGGCTGTTCTGGATCGTCGAACCCGCCGCCTCCCGCACCCCCGAGCACGACATCGGTGACGCAGCCGGCCACCACCGCCCCGGCCGCCCCGGCCGGCGCCCAACCCCGCCTGGCTCCGGACCCCGTCCGGCTGGCGGAGGATCTGGTGGCCGACGAGCGGGCGCTGCGCGACCCGTCGACACCGGAGGCTGCCCTGACGCAGGCCGCCCGCCGTCAGCAGGTGGCCTACCGCGCGATCGGCCGGCACCCCGAGTGGGACGGCACCATCCGGCCCCGTATCCCGGCTGACCTGGTCGCGTTCTACGACCGGAATGTCAACGCACGGCGCCAGCTCGCCGCGCTGGCCCAGCCGAAGGACACCCTGCCCGCGTGGCGCATCAACCCGCCACCCCCGGCCGAGGTGCTTCTGGGCGCCTACCGCGAGGCCGAGGCGGCCTCCGGCGTGAGCTGGAACTTCCTCGCGGCGATCAACCTGATCGAGACGCACTTCGGCAGCGTGAGTGGCACCAGCTCGGCCGGCGCCCAGGGACCGATGCAGTTCATGCCGTCCACGTTTGCGGCGTATGGCAAGGGCGGCGATATCCACTCGCCCCGGGACAGCATCATGGCAGCCGGTAATTACCTGGCCGCCAACGGTTTTACGAATGACCCGGACCGTGCCCTGTTCCGGTACAACAACGCCGACGAGTACGTGCGGGCAGTCAGCGACTATGCCGCCGCGATCGCTGCCGATCCCGCGGTGTTCGCCGCGTTCTACCGCTGGGACGTCTACTACGTCTCGACTGCGGGTGACGTGCTACTGCCCATCGGATACGCCGCCGGATCACCGATACCGGTCGGCGAGTACCTGACCGCCCACCCGCAGTAGCGCGGTTAGAGTGAACCCGCTCGCGCCGCCCGGCGCAGCGCCGACGGCATCAGTCGCGCCACCCCGTAGGCCGCATAGGCCTCCGGGGTAACCGGCCGGACCGCTTTGTCTCTGACGACGGCCGCGACGATGGCCTTGGCCACCTTGTCCGGCCCATAGCGTCGCGCAGCGAAGGCCTTCTTGGTCTGGGCCCGCATCTGCTCGATCTGGCCCTGCTGCTCGGCGGGGACGTCGAATCGGGTGGTGTCGATGATGTTCGTATCGATGACGCCCGGGCAGATCGTGGTCAAACCTATTCCCGCCGAGCTCAATTCGGCACGCAGGCAGTCGGAGAACATGAACACCGCGGCCTTGCTGGTGGCGTATGCGTTCGCCGCCGCCGACGGTGAGTAGGCGGCCATCGAGGCCACGTTGACGATGTGGCCACCGGTGCCGCGGTCGACGAGCCTGCGGGCAAAGGACCGGCAGCAGTTGACGACTCCGCCGAAGTTGACGTCCAGCACCCGGTCGTACTGCTCGGCCGGGGTGTCGAGGAACTTGCCGCCGTGGCCGATTCCGGCGTTGTTGACCACCACGTCGGGCACCCCGTGTGTGCCGCAGACCTGCTCGACGAAACTCTCCACGGCCTCGGCATCGGACACGTCGAGCCCGTAGGCATGTGCCACTCCGCCGCGTGCGGCGATCTCGTTGGCGGTGGACTTGGCGGATGCTTCGTCGATATCGCTGACCACGAGTTCGGCGCCCTGTTCGGCGAAGGCCAGCGCAGTGGCGCGGCCGATGCCACTGCCGGCACCGGTCACCGAAACCAGTGTGTCACCGAAGCGTTCACGCGACCGGCCGACCTGGGCGCGGCGAAGTGCGCGAGCCGCCGGGGCACCCTCGATGTGGTCGATCAGCTCGGCCGTCGCGTTGGCGATGGCGCGCCAGTGCGAGAACGGCGCCCAGTGCCCGGCTTTGAGGTCACGGCGCCACAGCAGCGGCACCCAGGTGGACTCCTCGGCGTAGCCGTCGCCGCGCACCACCGGATCGTGGTCGTTGCAGATCAACTGCACCGGCACGGTCACGTAGTGGTCGCTGCGCAGCGTCGTGAACGATCGAATCGCGTTGGCCTGGTAGATCTTCAGGGAGTTGGCCGCGTCGATGTCGAGGTTCTCGGACTGGAATTTGGGGCCAGGGGTGTCGATGGCCTGCAGTCGGCGCGCCGCGCCTCGACGCATCAGCGCGGGCGCGATCACCGGGATCGAGAACGGGATCCAGTAGCTGAACCGCGATGCCAGGTTCACCGCCTTGGCGAACCGGATCGGACGGTACGGGCGGGCCAGCCGGCCGCGCACGAACGAGCCGTAATGGTCGGTGCTGGGTCCCGAAACCGACGTGAACGACGCCACCCGCTCGGAGGCCTCCGGGCGGCTCAGGTACTCCCACACCCCCACCGATCCCCAGTCGTGCGCCAGGACGTGCACGGGGCGGCCGGGACTGACGGCATCGATCACCGCGGACAGGTCGTCGGCGAACCGGTCCATGCGATAGGCGGATACGGGCTTGGGAACGTCCGAGGCGCCGGCACCGCGGTTGTCGTACCGCACGATGTGGAACCGGTCGCCCAGTTCACCGGTCACGCCGTTCCACAACACATGCGAGTCCGGCCATCCGTGCGCCATCACCAGCGTGGGACGCTGCCGATCCCCTTGTTCGTAAACCGCGATGCGGGTTCCGTCCGAGCTGACGACGAAGCGCTGCATAGTCCACCCCTCCACGAGGTACCTGTAACGAACAGTATCCAATACCGGAGGTATCGGTTGCCTTGACTCTAACGGTCGCCGAGTTCCTGGCGTACGGCGCGCTCCCGTTCGATGCGCCGCCGCGCGTCGTGGTCCCGCATGCGTTGCGGGTAGCCGACCTTCTGGACGTCGTAGACCGGGATCTGCAGCCGATCGCTGAGCCGGCGTGCCCCGGCCTCACCACCGACCCGGCGCCGGGTCCATTCCCCGTCGGCAGCAACCAACACGACGGTCACCTCGGTGACGGTGGTGCGGGGTTCCACGAATGCCTCGACGCCGGCGTGCTCGGCCACCCACCGCTGCAGATACCGCAGATCCTCGCCCGCGTCGCCGCCGAATCCGCGCGCCGAGCGACCTCGGCGAAACGTATCGAACAACCCCAACGGAACGGTCTCCTCAGCTCTGGGGAAGTTCGACGAACAACCCTGCAAACCCTCATTCGATAGTGCCAGAGCTCGGAGCAACCCTGAGTGCGTGCGAATGGTGCTGCAGTGACAGGATGGTTCCGACAATCCACCTAGGTGCCGTACCCAGTGCACCTAGCTGTGGTAAGCCAGAGTTCGAGTCGTCACAAGTGACCGTCCGAGGAGTCAATACACATGGCCATCTCCGTCCAGATGCCCGCGCTAGGTGAGAGCGTCACCGAGGGGACCGTCACCCGCTGGCTTAAACAGGAGGGCGACACCGTCGAACTCGACGAGCCGCTGCTGGAGGTGTCCACGGACAAGGTCGACACCGAGATCCCGTCGCCCGCCGCAGGCGTGTTGACGAAGATCGTCGCCCAGGAGGACGACACCGTCGAGATCGGTGGCGAGCTCGCGGTCATCGGCGAGGCCGGCGAAGCACCGGCACCGGCCGCGGCTCCGGCAGCCGCTCCCGAACCCGAACCCGAGCCTGCCCCTGCCGCACCGGCTCCCGCGCCGGTCGCTGCCGCCGCGCCGGCGCCCGCCCCCGCGGCTGCACCCCCCGCCGCCGCGTCCGGTTCGGCCACCACCGTCGTGATGCCGGAGTTGGGCGAGTCGGTCACCGAAGGCACGGTCACCCGGTGGCTCAAGAAGGTCGGCGACTCCGTCGGCGTCGACGAGCCGCTGGTCGAGGTGTCCACCGACAAGGTCGACACCGAGATCCCGTCACCGGTGGCCGGCACCCTGCTGGAGATCACCGCGCAAGAGGACGACACCGTCGCGATCGGCGGCGAGCTGGCCAAGATCGGGGACGCCTCCGCCGCGCCGGCCGCTGCCCCCGCACCCGCGGCACCTGCACCCGCGGCACCTGCACCAGCACCCGCTCCGGCGGCCCCCGCGCCTGAGCCCAAGCCGGCTCCCGCAGCCGCACCAGCACCCGCAGCGACTCCGGCTCCCGCAGCCGCACCAGCGGCAGCTGCCCCGGCGCCCGCCCCCGCACCCGCGGCACCGGCTCCCGCAGCCGCTGCCGCCGCCGGGGACGGCTCCCCGTACGTCACCCCGTTGGTGCGAAAGCTGGCCGCGGAGAACGGTGTTGACCTCGCGGCCGTGAAGGGCACCGGCGTCGGCGGCCGTATCCGCAAGCAGGACGTGCTCGCGGCGGCCGAGGCGAAAAAGGCTCCCCCGGCACCGGCACCGGCAGCCCCTGCGGCAGCCGCGCCCGCCGCTGCGGCCGCAGCAGCTCCGGCATTGGCCCACCTGCGCGGAACGACGCAGAAGGCCAACCGGATTCGCCAGATCACCGCGAAGAAGACGCGCGAATCGTTGCAGGCGACCGCACAGCTCACCCAGACCCACGAGGTCGACATGACCAAGATCGTGGCGCTGCGGGCCCGGGCCAAGGCGGACTTCGCCGAGCGCGAGGGCGTCAACCTCACGTACCTGCCGTTCATCGCGCGCGCCGTCATCGACGCGCTCAAGATCCACCCGAACGTCAACGCCAGCTACAACGAGGACACCAAGGAGATCACCTACTACGACGCCGAGCACCTCGGCTTCGCGGTGGATACCGACCAGGGCCTGCTCTCGCCGGTGATCCACAACGCCGGCGACCTGTCGCTGGGCGGACTGGCGCGCGCCATCTCCGACATCGCGGCCCGGGCCCGGTCGGGCAACCTCAAGCCCGACGAGTTGTCCGGCGGCACGTTCACCATCACCAACATCGGCAGCCAGGGCGCGCTGTTCGACACCCCGATCCTGGTGCCGCCGCAGGCGGCGATGCTGGGCACCGGGGCGATCGTCAAGCGGCCGCGGGTGATCTCGGACGCCTACGGCAACGAGTCGATCGGTGTGCGCTCGGTGTGCTACCTGCCGCTGACCTACGACCACCGACTGATCGACGGCGCCGACGCCGGCCGGTTCGTGACCACCATCAAGCGCAGGCTCGAAGAAGGTGCTTTCGAGGCCGACCTCGGGCTGTAAGGGCCGTTAGGAGGGGCTCCCCACTGTGGCGGATGCCGTCATCGCGATAGCGGGATCATCCGGTCTGATCGGTTCGGCGCTGGTGTCAATGCTGCGCGCCGCCGATCGCCGGGTGCTCCGGATCGTACGCAGGGCACCATCGAACGGCGACGAGCTGTTCTGGAACCCCGACACCGGGGAGTTCGACACCGGCGCGCTACAGGGTGTGGACGTGGTGGTGAACCTCTGCGGCGTCGGTGTCGGCGATAAGCGTTGGTCGGGTGCGTTCAAACAGAGCCTGCGCGACAGCCGGATCGGGCCCACCGAGGTGCTCGCCTGTGCCGTGGCCGACGCCGGGGTGCCGGTGTTGATCAACGCGAGCGCGGTCGGCTACTACGGCGACACCAGAGACCGGGTGACCGATGAGTCGGCGCCCGAGGGACACGGTTTCCTGGCCAGGCTGTGCGCGGATTGGGAAGCGGCCACCGCGCCCGCCGTCGCGGCCGGGTCGCGGGTGGTGCTGTTGCGCACCGGACTGGTGATGGCCCCGTCCGGGGGGATGGTGAACCGACTCAAGCCGTTGTTCTCGCTGGGCCTTGGCGCACGGTTGGGCAATGGCAGGCAGTACATCCCGTGGATCAGCCTGGAGGACGAGGTCCGCGCGGTGCTGTTCGCGATATCGAACGAAAGCCTGTCGGGCCCGGTCAATCTCACCGGACCGGCGCCCGTGACCAACGCCGAGTTCACCGCGGCGCTGGGCCGGGCCGTCAACCGGCCCACCCCGGTGATGATTCCGGGTTTTGCGCTGCGCACGCTGCTGGGCGAGATCGCCGACGAAGGACTGCTCGTGGGCCAGCGCGCCATTCCCGCCGCCCTGGAACGCGCCGGCTTCACCTTTCACCACAACACCGTCGGCGAGGCGCTGGCCTACGCCACCGCCGCACCCAGGGACTAGCGAGCCGACGTAGCCCGGTAGTCCTCGATCACCGCCGAGGCGTCATCGAACCCGCGGTTCATCTGGGTCAGCGATATCGCGATGTCTCCGCCGGTCAGCCGCCGGTTGGCCCGGCTCAACCTACCCACCAGCGTCGTCGACGGGAACCGTCGCGGGTCGGCCAGGTGCAACATGACGAACTTCTGCTAGCGGTCCTTCCACACCGTCACATCGACGATCTCGTCCCATGGGATGACCGTCTGCGACCACCGCTTGTAGTAGATGCCGTCGGGCGACACCCGGAGCTGCTCGTCGCGGTCGAACAGCCGGATCACCGCAATGACCGCCAGACTCAGGAAAATCAGGCAGCTGGCCACACCGAGTGCCCGGTACAGCAGCGAGAGCTCGGCGTTCAGGGTCATCCAGGCCGATGTCGCGGCGAAGAGCACGCCGAACAGCACCGGCATCAGCAGTCGCCATGGGGAATACCGGGCAGAGAATGTCGACACCATCCGACCCTATGCCGCGCCAACCCCTGCGCTGGGCAGCAATCTCGGGGCGTACCGTCGACGCTGTGACATCCATCCGCTCGGCCGCGGAGCCCCTCGAGGTGCGACGCCTGGGCACACTCGATTACGAGGCCGCCTGGGAACTACAGCGCGAGATCGCCGACGCCAGGGTGGCCGGTGGCCCCGACACCCTCCTGCTGCTTGAGCACCCTGCCGTCTACACCGCGGGCAAGCGCACCGAGCCGCATGAGCGCCCGGTGGACGGCACTCCCGTCGTCGACACCGACCGCGGCGGCAAGATCACCTGGCACGGCCCCGGACAGCTGGTGGGCTACCCCATCATCGGGCTGGCCGAACCGCTGGATGTGGTGAATTTCGTTCGGCGCCTTGAACAAGCGCTCATAAGCGTGTGCGCGGATCTCGGTCTGGAGACCGGTCGGGTCGAGGGACGCTCCGGTGTGTGGGTGGCCGGCGACGAGCTCAGGCCGGCCCGCAAGATCGGGGCGATCGGGATCCGGGTGGCCCGGGCGACGACGCTGCACGGGTTCGCGCTGAACTGTGACTGCGACCTGTCCGCCTTCTCGTCGATCGTGCCGTGCGGGATCGCCGATGCCGGTGTGACGTCGCTGACGGCCGAACTCGGCCGCCGCATCACCGTCGAGGACGTCACCGACCGGGTCGCCGCGAAGGTATGTGATGCGCTCGACGGACGGCTGGAAGTGGCCGTGAACGTAGGATGAACCAGTGACTGTGGTGCCTGAAGGTCGGAAGCTGCTGCGTCTGGAAGTGCGGAACGCGGAGACGCCCATCGAACGCAAGCCACCGTGGATCAAGACGCGGGCCAAGATGGGTCCGGAGTACACGGAGCTCAAGGGTCTGGTGCGCCGCGAGGGCCTGCACACGGTGTGCGAGGAGGCCGGCTGCCCCAACATCTTCGAGTGCTGGGAGGACCGGGAAGCCACGTTCCTGATCGGTGGCGAGCAGTGCACCCGGCGGTGTGACTTCTGCCAGATCGACACCGGTAAGCCGGCCGAGCTGGATCGCGACGAACCGCGCCGGGTCGCCGAGAGTGTCCAGGCGATGGGCCTGCGCTACTCGACTGTGACCGGGGTGGCCCGCGATGACCTGCCCGACGGTGGGGCATGGCTGTACGCCGAGACCGTCCGCTACATCAAGCGGCTGAACCCGAACACCGGCGTGGAGTTGCTGGCCCCGGACTTCAACGGCAACCCCGACCAGTTGGCCGAAGTGTTCGAGTCACGCCCAGAAGTGTTCGCGCACAACGTCGAAACGGTGCCGCGCATCTTCAAGCGGATTCGTCCGGCGTTCCGATACGACCGCAGCCTGGCGGTGATCACCGCCGCCCGCGACTTCGGTCTGGTCACCAAATCGAACCTGATCCTCGGAATGGGCGAGACCATCGACGAGGTGCACACCGCGCTGCGCGACCTGCATGAGGCGGGCTGCGACATCGTCACCATCACCCAGTACCTGCGGCCGTCACCGCGCCACCACCCGGTGGAGCGCTGGGTCCATCCCGACGAATTCGTCGCGCTGTCGAGCTATGCCGAGGGCCTCGGATTCGCCGGCGTGCTGGCCGGACCGCTGGTGCGTTCGTCCTACCGCGCGGGCAAGCTCTATGCGCAGGCCGCGCGGGTTCGGTTCGCCGATCGGCCCCCCGTATCCTGATGTAATGGCGAAAACCCGCAATGCCGCAGAAACCAAGGCGGCAAAGGCCGAGGCGAAGGCAGCCCGCAAGGCCGCGTCCAAGCAGCGGCGCAGTCAGCTGTGGCAGGCATTCCAGATCCAGCGCAAAGAGGACAAGCGCCTGCTGCCGTACATGATCGGCGCGTTCGTGCTGATCGTGGCCGCCGCTGTGGTCGCCGGTCTGCTCATCGGCGGGTTCACCATGTACACGCTGATCCCGCTGGGCGTGGTGCTGGGCGCGCTGGTCGCCTTCATCATCTTCGGCCGGCGGGCGCAAAAGTCTGTCTACACGAAGGCCGAGGGCCAGACCGGTGCCGCGGCCTGGGCGCTGGACAATCTTCGCGGCAAGTGGCGCGTCACCCCCGGTGTCGCGGCCACCGGTCATTTCGACGCCGTTCACCGGGTGATCGGTCGGCCCGGCGTGATCTTCGTCGGTGAGGGTTCGGCCAATCGGGTCAAGCCGCTGCTGGCGCAGGAGAAGAAGCGCACGGCACGCCTGGTCGGCGAGATCCCGATCTACGACATCGTGGTCGGCAACGGTGAGGGCGAGGTGCCGTTGTCCAAGCTGGAGCGGCACCTGAACAAGCTGCCGGCGAACATCACGGTCAAGCAGATGGACTCGATCGAGTCCCGGCTCGCCGCGCTCAGCACCAAGGCCGGTCCGGCCGGGATGCCCAAGGGCCCGATGCCCGCCGGCGCGAAGATGCGCGGTGTGCAGCGGACGGTCCGCAGGCGCTGACCGCGCCCAGCCGCCGAGTGTGATCAAGATCGCGAGAACCTCGCGATCTTCGTCACGTTCGGGGCGGAGCTACCGCCGCACCACCGCGGTCTTGGATGCCAGATCATGCAAACCTCGATGGTCGGCATCGGTGAACAGTGCCGGGATCACCAGCACGATCAGCAGGTTGCGCGTGAGGGCCCGGCCCACTGTGACGCGGTCACGGCCGTCGAGCGGAATCACCCCCAGTCCGAGCAGATACTGGCCCGGGGTGAACCCGAACAACCGCACCGCCGCAACGCCGATGACCAGCCAGACCAGCAGGGCGACGTTCCGGAAATCCATCGAGTACAACAGTTGCTCGCGACTCATCAGCCCCAGAGACACCGCCACTATGCCGGTGAGGCCGACAGCGACCAGCCAGTCGACCAGGATGGCACCGACGCGTCGGCCGAACCGCGCGATCGAACCCGGCCCATGCTCGGGCAACCCAAGCCGCTCCCCTGGATACCCACTGGCTGGGTCGGAAGCGGGACCGGACAGCCAGGACGAAATCTCGCGTGCCATGGTTGCCAGGATAGATTTAGCCGAGAGCGGGGTTGCCCGTCGGCATCGCAAGCGATTGCGTAACTTGCGCGCAACATATGGTTGACGACTGCGCAACATCGTGTCCTTAGCGTCAACCCGCGGGTTACCAGTAAAGGAGAACACTCAGTGGCAGAAAAGACGTCCGACGACATCTTCAAGCTGATCAAGGACGAGAACGTCGAGTACGTCGACATTCGCTTCTGCGATCTGCCCGGCGTCGTCCAGCACTTCTCGATCCCGGCGTCGGCGTTCGACCAGAGCGTCTTCGAGGACGGCCTCGCGTTCGACGGCTCGTCGGTCCGCGGCTTCCAGTCGATCCACGAATCCGACATGATGCTGCTGCCGGACCCCGACACCGCGCGTATCGACCCGTTCCGCGCCGCCAAGACGCTGAACCTGAGCTTCTTCGTGCACGATCCGTTCACCCGTGAGGCCTACTCCCGCGACCCGCGCAACGTGGCCCGCAAGGCGGAGAACTACCTGGCCAGCACCGGTATCGCCGATACCTGTTACTTCGGTGCCGAGGCCGAGTTCTACATCTTCGATTCGGTGGCGTTCGACTCCAAGATGAACGGCACCTTCTACGAGGTCGATTCCGAGTCCGCGTGGTGGAACACCGGCGAGCCCTCCGAGGCCGACGGCTCCCCCAACCTCGGTTACAAGGTCCGCCCCAAGGGTGGCTACTTCCCCGTCGCACCGTACGACCACTACGTCGACCTGCGCGACGAGATGTCGACCAACCTGATCAACGCCGGGTTCACCCTCGAGCGCGGCCACCACGAGGTGGGCACCGCCGGCCAGGCCGAGATCAACTACAAGTTCAACACCCTGCTGGCCGCAGCCGACGATGTGCTGCTGTTCAAGTACATCATCAAGAACACCGCGTGGCAGAACGGCAAGACCGTCACCTTCATGCCCAAGCCGCTGTTCGGTGACAACGGTTCCGGCATGCACGCCCACCAGTCGCTGTGGAAGGACGGCAAGCCGCTGTTCCACGACGAGTCCGGCTACGCCGGCCTGTCCGACATCGCCCGCCACTACATCGGCGGCATCCTGCACCACGCTCCGTCGCTGCTGGCGTTCACCAACCCGACGGTGAACTCCTACAAGCGTCTGGTGCCGGGTTACGAGGCCCCGATCAACCTGGTGTACAGCCAGCGCAACCGCTCGGCCTGTGTCCGTATCCCGATCACCGGCAACAACCCGAAGGCCAAGCGCCTCGAGTTCCGCTGCCCGGACAGCTCGGGTAACCCGTACCTGGCGTTCGCGGCGATGCTGATGGCCGGCATCGACGGCATCAAGAAGAAGATCGAGCCGCTGGCCCCGGTCGACAAGGATCTCTACGAGCTGCCGCCGGACGAGGCCGCCAACATCCCGCAGGCCCCGACCTCGCTGTCCGCGGTCATCGACAGGCTGGAAGAGGACCACGAGTACCTCACCGAGGGTGGCGTGTTCACCGAGGACCTGATCGAGACCTGGATCTCCTACAAGCGGGAGAACGAGATCATGCCGATCCAGATCCGGCCTCACCCGTACGAGTTCAGCCTGTACTACGACGTGTAAGTCGGCTCGCCGACGCGACGTGTAAGTCGGCCAACGCACGGCACAAGGGCCGGGGGTTCTCCCCCGGCCCTTTGTCGTTGCCGGTTTCTACTCCTGGGTCGTTGATGATCGATGATCACGGCCCAGGCGTAGAAACCGGCGGCCTTCCCTTCACAATGGACCGATGCGTGTTCTGGTGCAGCGGGTGACATCGGCGAGCGTTGCGGTCGACGGCGAAGTCGTCGGCGCGATCGCTCCGAACCCGCAGGGACTGCTCGCCCTGGTCGGGGCGACTCATGACGACGACGCCGCCAAGGCCCGACGGATGGCCGAAAAGCTCTGGCAGTTACGAATTCTCGACGGCGAGAAATCCGC
Source organism: Mycobacterium sp. NPDC004974 (assembly GCF_053600815.1). Classification (NCBI taxonomy): domain Bacteria; kingdom Bacillati; phylum Actinomycetota; class Actinomycetes; order Mycobacteriales; family Mycobacteriaceae; genus Mycobacterium; species Mycobacterium sp. NPDC004974. The sequence goes on from NZ_JBSGAQ010000005.1 coordinate 315,436, forward strand.
ATCGGACGTTGCCGCCCCCATCCTGGTGATCAGTCAGTTCACGTTGTACGCCAATACCGACAAGGGCAGGCGCCCGTCGTGGAATGCGGCAGCGCCGGGGCCCGTCGCCGAACCGCTGGTGGCCGAATTTGCCGACGCGTTGAGGAAGTTGGGCGCGGTTGTGGAAACAGGGGTTTTCGGTGCGGATATGCGGGTGGAACTGGTCAATGACGGACCGGTAACAGTGTTGCTGGAGCTCTGAGTTTCCTTCGAGCTGCGCGTATTGTCAGCACATGACGACCAACCTGGACACCCGACTGGGCTCGCTTTCGCCCGCTGTCATCAGTTTGTTCCGTGTCGCGTTCGGCTTCCTGTACACCATCCACGGAGCCCAGAAGTTGTTCGCCTGGCCGGTCGGGATGCCGGACAACGCAGGCGATCTCGTCGGTCCGGCAGTGCCCGTGGGCACCTGGCCCTTCTGGTACGGCGGCCTCATCGAATTCGTTCTGGGCCTTCTGATCCTGACCGGCTTGTTCACCCGCATCGCGGCCTTCATCGCCTCCGGCGAGATGGCGTTCGCCTACTTCACCCAGCATCAGCCCAAGGGTCTGTTGCCGATCGAGAACGGCGGCGAACTCGCCGTGCTGTACTGCTTCGGCTTCCTGCTGCTCGCCGCAATCGGTGGCGGTGCGTTCGCGTTGGATGCGGCGCGCAGTAAGCGCACCTAGTCCAGCGCGAGGTCCTTGCGGAACCGCTTCAACCCGTCGATCTTCTCGGCCAGCGTGGCGCCGGGGCCGCTGTAGAACATCCACGGCATGGTGATGATGCCCTGGATACCGCCGGCTTCCGCCCGGGCGTAGTGCTCGGGGGTGAAGGCGTCGGTCAGCGGTGTGATGACGGTGAAATCATCCATCGTCAAACCCTTTTCGGCGCGCAGGTCACGTAGCCGGTCGACCCGCTGCAGGGCGGCCTCGGTGGAGATCAGGTCACCGATCCACCCGTCGTGCCGCGCCGCGCGGCGCAGCGCGATGTCGGACAGCCCGCCGACATAGATCGGGATCCGCGGCGGCGTGGGCTCCATCTCCAGGCGCGGGGTGGAATAGAACTCGCCGGAGAACTCGGTCCACCCGGGCTCCCACAGCTTCTTCATCAATTCGAGCATCTCGTCGGTGCGCTTGCCGCGCCGCGCGAATTGCTGGCCCAGCAGTTCAAACTCCTCCTCGCACCAGCCGACACCGATGCCGAGCTCCAGCCGTCCCCCGGCCAGATAGGCAGCGGTGCCAATGGCTTTCGCCGCCGAATACGGGTCGCGCATCGCGGGCAGGTAGACCGTGGTGACGAACTTCAGCCGAGTGGTGACCAGCGCGAGTGCGCCGATCATCACCCACGGGTCCGGCCAGTCGGTGAACGCCTCCCAGCGCCGCTTGCCGTCCTTGGTGTACGGATACGGCGTGTTCAGCGTCTCGAGGTTCACCACGTGATCCGGGATGCCCATGCCGTCATAGCCGAGATCGTCTGCCGCCCTGGCCACTTCGACGGCCTCCCGGGTATCCATGAAGGCCATGCTCACGTAGACCTTCATCCGGCATCCCGCGCCCATGCCGGCGTGATGAAGACTCCCTCAGCCTCGACGGTGATCCCGTCGGCGTCGCTGATATGGCCCCGCGCAAAGGTTTTCACGCCTTCGGTCCGGTCGATGTAGGCCTCGGCGCGCAACGGGCCCAGCGGCGTGCCGCGACCATAGCGACAGGTGATGGTCCCGGTATAGCGCGGCTCGTGCAGTCCGCCACTGGCCACCTCGCCGAGAATGTGGTCGAGCACCAACGCGCAGATGCCGCCGTGCACCCAGCCCAGCGGCCCCTCATAGGCGGCGCCCAGCACGAATTCGCTCCAGCAGCTGCCGTCGTCGGCGTGCTCGATCACCAGCGGCGGGGCCAGCGCATTGCGCAATCCGACGACCGGGTTCGCCCACACCACCGGGCGGTTCGTCTCGGCATGCAGCATGGCCTGCGGCCCGTCGCGCTGTTCGCGGCGCAGCGAGGCGGTGACGGCCTCGACGGCCGCGGTCGCCTCGGCGATGGTCTGCGGGTCCACCTCGGTGCGCACACCGGCGTCGACGAGTTCGCGCATCGCCTGGGCAAAGGGCTCATAGAGGGCTTCGAGCCGATCGTGCTCGGCCGCGGTGATGACGTCGAACGTGTGCTTCATCCGGACTCCCAGTGAATTGGTTATACGCCCTTATTAACATCACCCACTGCGACGTCCTGCACTCGGGGCGGCCTAACCCCTACTCTCCGCCGAAAATCTTCCGGACCACGCCCTTCGCCCGCCGGGTCACCCGCAGGTAGTTGTCCAGGAACTCCCCACCGTCGTCGCTGCCCCACCCGGCCGCCAAGGCCACCGCGTTGAGCTGACGACCCGGCCCGGGCAACTGATCGGTGGGCTTGCCGCGCACCAGCACCAGGGCGTTGCGCGCCCGCGTGGCGGTCAGCCAGGCGTCGCGCAACAGCTCGACGTCGCTCTCGGCGACCAGTTCGGCCGCGCCGATCGCGTCGAGGGTCTGCAATGTGGAGGTGTTGTGCAGCGCCGGCACCTTGTGGGCGTAGCGCAGTTGCAGCAGCTGCACGGTCCACTCGATGTCGGCCAGCCCGCCACGGCCCAGTTTGGTGTGCGTGTTGGGGTCGGCACCGCGGGGCAGACGCTCGGCGTCCACGCGGGCCTTGATTCGCCGGATCTCCTGGACGGTCTCGGCCGATACCCCGCCGGAGGGGTAACGGGTCTTGTCGACCATCACCAGAAAGCGTTCGCCGAGTTCCAGATCGCCTGCCACCCGGTGGGCCCGCAACAGCGCCTGGATCTCCCACGGCTGGGCCCACTGCTCGTAATAGGCCGCATACGAGGCCAGCGTGCGCACCAGCGGTCCGTTTCGCCCCTCTGGACGCAGCCCGGTGTCGACCTCCAGTGGCGGATCCGCGCTCGGCGTCCCCAGCAGGGCCCTCACCTGTTCGGCGATGCTCACCGACCAGCGCATGGCTGCGGACTCCTCGACGCCGGTGGCCGGTTCGCACACGAACATCACGTCGGCGTCGGAGCCGTATCCGAGCTCGCCGCCGCCGAGCCGGCCCATGCCGATCACCGCGATGCGTGCGGGCGCACCGGATTCCGGTGTGTTGGCCCGGACCACCGCATTCAGCGCGGCCTCCAGCACTGCGACCCACACCGAGGTCAATGCCTTGCAGACGTCGGTCACATCGAGCAGGCCCAGCACGTCGGCCGAGGCGATGCGGGCCAGTTCCCGCCGGCGCAGCGTGCGCGCGGCCGCGATGCCGCGTACCGGGTCCGGATGCCGGCCGGCCGAGGCCACCAGTGCGCGAGCCACGCTGTCGGGATCACCGTCGAGCAGTTTCGGCCCGCTGGGCCCGTCGGCGTACAGCTGGATCACCTCGGGAGCCCGCATCAGCAGTTCCGGGATGTAGGCCGAGGTGCCGAGCACGCGCATCAGCCGCTTGGCCACCGCCCCCTCGTCACGCAGGGTCGACAGATACCAGCGCTGCTCGGCCAGCTCCTCGCTGATCCGGCGGTAGGCCAGCAGGCCGGCGTCCGGGTCCGGCGTGTCCGAGAGCCAGTCCAGCAGGGTCGGCAACAGCACCTGTTGCACCCGCGCACGGCGTCCTCCCTGGCCGGTCAGCGCCGCCAGATGCGTCAGCGCGCTCTGCGGTCCCTCGTAACCCAGTGCGGCGAGCTGACGTTCGGCCGCCTCGGTGCTCATCCCGGCGCCGATGCCCACCGCCGGTTGACCCACCGATTCCAGCAGCGGCTGGTAGAAGAGCTTGGCGTGCAACCGCGACACCCGCATGCTCTGCCGTTTGAGTTCCTCGCGCAGCACGCCCGCCGCGTCATGGCGGCCATCGGGGCGCACGTGCGCGGCCCGGGCCAGCCAACGGTAGGCCTCGTCGTCGTTGTCGTCGGGCAGCATGTGGGTGCGCTTGAGCCGCTGCAACTGCAGCCGGTGTTCGAGCAGCCGCAGGAATTCGTAGGACGCGGTCATGTTGGCGGTGTCGTCGCGGCCGATGTAGCCGCCCTCGCCGAGGGCCGCCAGCGCGTCGACGGTGGACGCCACATGCAGTGAGTCGTCATTGCGTCCGTGCACCAATTGCAGGAGCTGGACGGCGAATTCGACGTCGCGCAGGCCTCCGGTGCCGAGCTTGAGCTCGCGGGCCCGCACCCCGGCCGGGACGAGTTCCTCGACGCGGCGGCGCATGGCCTGCACCTCGGGAACGAAATCCTCACGCTCGCAAGCGGTCCACACCATGGGCATCAGGGCCTCGATGTAGGCCTTACCGAGCTCGGGGTCACCCGCGGCGGGACGCGCCTTGAGCAGCGCCTGGAATTCCCAGGTTTTCGCCCAGCGCTGGTAGTAGGCGACGTGGGATTCCAGCGTCCGGACCAGTTGACCGCGCTTGCCTTCCGGGCGCAACGCGGCATCGACCTCGAAGAAGGCATCACCGGCGAAGCGCATCATCTCGCCGGCGATCCGGTTCGCAGTGGCCAGATTGTCGTCGTTGTCCCCGTCTGCGACGGGTTCACCCACGAAGATGACGTCGACGTCGCTGACGTAATTCAGCTCGCGCGCACCGCATTTGCCCATGGCGATGACCGCCAGCCGGGGCTCGCTCCCGCCCGCGCACACAACCCGGGTGGCAACCGTCAGCGCTGCGCCCAGCGCGGCATCGGCGAGGTCGGACAGGTGTGCGGCGACCTCGACGAAGGGCAGCACCGGCTCGTTCTCGACGGTGGACGCCACGTCAAGGGCACCGAGGACCAACAACCGGTCGCGGTAGAGATCCCGCAGCGCGGGCACGGCACTGCTTGCGCCCCTGTCGATCTCGACATTGCGGGCGGCAGCGGTGAAGACGCTGTGCAGCTCTTCGACACCGGGGAGGACGACGTTGCCGACCAACAACCGCCACGACTGCGGGTGGGCGACGAGGTGGTCACCGAGAGCCAGGGAGGATCCCAGTACGCCGAACAGCCGGCCCCGCAGGGCCCGGTCGGTCAACAGTTGGCGGTTGAGCTCGTCCGCGTCGGCCCCGAGCGCATCGGCCAGCCGCACCATCGCCAGCAGCGCGACGTCGGCGTCGGGTGCGCGCGACAGCGACCACAGAAGCTCGACGTGCGCCTCGGTGTACCAGCCGAGCTGTTCCAGGTGGGCCGACGCCTGCGGATGCACCAAACCGAGCCGACCTACGCTGGGCAGTTTCGGACGATCGGTTGCAGGCTTTGGCACGTTCACGACGGTAGCGCACGCCCGCAGGAAAACACCGGCACTGCTACCGCCCCCGACTCAGAGCGACAGATAGTTCTTCAGCTCGTAGGGCGTGACGTGGCTGCGGTAGTTCTCCCACTCCGCGCGCTTGTTGCGCAGGAAGTAGTCGAATACATGCTCCCCCAACGCTTCCGCGACGAGCTCGGAGTTCTCCATGGCCTCCAGCGCATTGCCCAGGCTGGACGGCAGCTCGCGGTAGCCCATGGCGCGCCGCTCCTCGGGCGTCAGGCTCCAGACGTTGTCCTCGGCCTGCGGGCCCAGCACGTAACCCTTCTCGACGCCCCGCAGGCCGGCGGCCAGCAGGACCGCGAAGGTCAGGTAGGGGTTGCATGCCGAGTCGGGGCTGCGAACCTCGACGCGCCGCGACGACGCCTTGCGCGGGGTGTACATCGGAACCCGTACCAGCGCCGAGCGGTTGGCCGCGCCCCACGAGGCCGCGGTCGGCGCCTCGCCGCCATGCACCAGGCGCTTGTAGGAGTTCACCCACTGGTTGGTCACGGCACTGATCTCGCTGGCGTGCTCCAGGATGCCAGCGATGAACGACTTGGCCACATCCGAGAGCTGCAGCGGGTCGTCGGGGCTGTGGAAGGCGTTGGTGTCGCCTTCGAACAGGCTCATGTGCGTGTGCATAGCCGATCCCGGGTGCTCGCCGAACGGCTTTGGCATGAACGATGCACGCACGCCGTCGGCGAGGGCGACCTCCTTGACCAGATAGCGGAAGGTCATCACGTTGTCGGCCATCGACAGCGCGTCGGCGTAGCGCAGGTCGATCTCCTGCTGGCCGGGCGCGCCCTCGTGGTGGCTGAACTCCACCGAGATGCCCATCTGTTCCAGGGCCTCGATGGCGTGGCGGCGGAAGTTGGGGGCCGAATCGTGCACGGCCTGGTCGAAATAGCCGCTGTTGTCGGCCGGCACGGGCACCGAGCCGTCGTCAGGTCCGGGCTGCAGCAGGAAAAACTCGATCTCGGGGTGCACGTAGCAGGTGAAGCCCAGGTCGCTGGCCTTGGCCAGCTGGCGGCGCAGCACGTGCCGGGAGTCGGCCCACGACGGTGAGCCGTCCGGCATGGTGATGTCGCAGAACATGCGTGCCGAGTAGTGCTTGCCCGCGCTGGTGGTCCAGGGCAGCACCTGGAAGGTGGACGGATCGGGGCGGGCCACGGTGTCCGACTCCGAGACGCGGGCGAAGCCCTCGATCGAAGAGCCGTCGAAACCGATGCCCTCCTCGAAGGCACCTTCGAGTTCGGCGGGCGCGATCGCTACCGATTTGAGGTAGCCGAGGACGTCGGTGAACCACAACCGAACGAACCGGATATCGCGTTCCTCCAGGGTGCGCAGCACGAATTCCTTCTGGCGGTCCATGCCCGCAGCGTAGGCATCGGCTGTTAAATCTGTGTTACAGCCCTGCAAGGAGTTAGCAGGAGAGGTCGCCCGGCGAGGTTCCATTGACAAAGAAACCCAGTACCGCGGTGTCCACGCATGCGTCTCCGTTGAACACCACGGTGTGTTGGGTGCCGGTGAAGGAGATCAGCGCCCCGCCCATTTGCCGGGCCAGGTCCACCCCGGCCTGATACGGCGTGGCCGGGTCCCCGGTGGTGGACACCACCACGACCTTGCCCGGTCCGGGCCCGGTGACCGGGTGCGGCGCCGACGTCGCAAGCACCGGCCACAGTGCACAGACGTCGCGGGGCGCATATCCGGTGAACTCGCCGTAGGACATGAACGGTGCCACGGTACGGAGCTGCTGATCGGCGTCGGCCCACACAGCCGGGTCGGTGGGGAACGGCCTGTCCACGCAGCGGATCGCGGTGAACGCGTCCTGCATGTTCTGGTAGTGCCCGTTTTCGTCGCGGCGCCAGTAGTCGTCGGCGAGCAACAGCAGGTCCCCGGCGTCGGTGCCACGCGACAACCCGAGCAGCCCGCTGGTCAGGTAGGGCCAGTACCGCGCCGAGTAGAGGGCGTTGCCGGTGCCGGTGATCGCGTCGGCGTAGCCGAGTCCGCGCGGGTCGGAGGTGGTGCCCGGCGTCGTCACCAACGGGTCCACCAGCCGCTGGAACCGGCTGACGAACTGAGCGGGGTCGGTGCCCAGCGGGCAGTCGGTCGATTTCGCGCAGTCCGCGGCGTAGGTGTCGAACGCCTTCTGGAAGCCGGCGAGCTGGCGGTTGTTCTTGGTGATCGGATCCTGGCTGGGGTCGATCGCCCCGTCGAGCACCATGGTGCGCACCCGGTCGCCGAACTGTTCGGCGTACGCGCCGCCGAGTTCGGTGCCGTAGGAGAAGCCCAGATAGTTGATCTGTTCCTCCCCCAGCGCGGCGCGCACCGCATCCATGTCCCGCACCGCCGAGGCGGTGCCCACGTTGGCCAGGAACGGCGCGCCCATGCGGTCCAGGCACTGCTGGGCGAACTGGCGGTAGACGTCTTCGATGTGGGCGACGCCGGCCGGGCTGTAATCGGCCATCGGCTCGCGGCGGTAGGCGTCGATCTCGGCGTCTGTCCGGCACCGCAACTCCGGCGTGGAATGCCCGACGCCGCGCGGGTCGAAGCCGACGAGATCGAAATGGTCGGTGAGTGGTGAGCCGGCCAGCGCGGCGCCCATGCCGGCGACAGTGTTCACCGCCGAGGCGCCGGGGCCGCCGGGGTTGATGAACAACGCGCCGATCCGCTCACCGCTGGCCGGTATCCGGATGACCGCCAATTGCGCTTGTGCGCCTTGAGGATCCGGCGAATTCCAGTCCAGCGGTACCGCGACGGAGCCGCATTGTGCGGTCGGGATCGTGGCCGGATCTTGCACCCAACGGGCGCAACTTCCCCATTCCGGCCCCGATTCCGGAGCGGCCTGTGCGGCCGGTCCGGCGATCGGGCACAGCACAGCGGTTGCGCCGAGGAGCGCTGCCGCCACAACGCGTATCGCCCCGCCCGCCCACCACACGGCAGTCATGGTCCCACGGCGACCGGTAGCGGGTCTGTGCCTGAGGCCGACCAGAGATCGGCAGGAGACCATCCGGTGACCTTGTCGGCCGGATCGGTCAGCAACGGGTGCCGGCGGGCGGCACCGTCACGTCGAGGAGGTAGGTGGCGGCGATGTCGTCGATGCACTTGTTGCCCTGGAACACCACGGTGTGCTGGGTGCCTTCGAAGGTCACCAGCGTGCCGCCGAGCTGGCGGGCCAGGTCGACACCGGCCTGGTACGGCGTGGCCGGGTCGTTCGTGGTCGACACGATCAACGTCGGGGGCAGCCCCTTCACCGAGATCTCATGTGGCTTGCTCGTCGGCGGCACCGGCCAGAACGCGCAGGTACCCATCGGCGCGTTCCCGGTGAATTCGCCGTAGCTCATGAACGGCGCCACCTCGCGGGCCCGCCGGTCCTCCTCGACGACGGTGGCCCGGTCAGTGATCGCAGGCTTGTCCACGCAGTTGACCGCGACCCGGACGTCGGTCGAATTGTTGTAGTGGCCCTTGGCATCTCGGCCCATGTAGAGGTCGGCCAGTGCCAGCATCACATCGCCGTTGCCGTTCTTCAGCCCGGTCAGGCCCTCGGTCAGGTGCCGCCACAGATTCGGCGAGTACAGCGGCAGGATGGTGCCCACGGTGGCGTCGCTGTAGCTCAGCCCGCGCGAATCGCGCGTCTTGGCCGGGTGTTCCACCAGCGGATCGACCAGGCTCTTGTACACCTCGACGGCCTTGGCCGGATCCGTGCCCAGCGGGCAGTCGGGGTTCTTCGTGGCGCAGTCGGTGGCGTAATCGTCGAAGGCCTTCTGGAACGCGGCCGCCTGACGGATGTCTTCCTCCACCGGGTCCGCATTGGGGTCGACGGCTCCGTCGAGGATCATCGCGCGGACCTTCTCCGGGAACTGCTCGGCGTAGGTCGCGCCGATCCGGGTGCCGTAGGAGTAACCCAGGTAGGTCAGCTTGTCGTCGCCGAGTGCGACCCGGATCGCATCCAGATCCTTGGCGACGTTCTCGGTGCCGACGTTCTCCAGGAACTCCTTGCCCATCTTGTCGACGCAGCGCTGGACGAAGTCCTTTGTTTCCTTCTCCAGGTGCTCGACGCCTTCGGGCGTGTATTCGACGGTCGGATCGGCCCGCAGCCGGTCGTTGTCGTCGTCGGAGTTGCACCACACCGCAGGCGTCGAGGATCCGACACCACGCGGATCGAACCCGACGATGTCGAAGCGGTCCTTGACCGACTGCGGCAGGCCGGACAACAGAGAGACGGCCGATTCGACCCCGGATTCACCGGGGCCGCCGGGGTTGATCACCAGCGAGCCGATCTTCTGGCCCGCTGCCGGGAAGCGGATGATCGCCAGCCGGGCGACTTCGCCTTCCGGCTTGGAGTAGTCGACCGGCACCGACAACATCCCGCATTCGGCGTTGTCGGGGATCTGCGCGTGGTCACCCGAACCGGCGTTGCACGGCAGCCATTGCACCGGCGTGCCGGGCCGCGGGACCGCGATCTTGGCTTCCCCGTCGACCACCTGGGTGCAGCTCGCCGCGGCCACCGCCGTCACCGCCAGCAGCGCGCCGAACCTCATCCTGAACTTCATGGCTGACCATGCTGCCATGACGCGACATCACCGCAGGCCGCGCCTGGTCGCGACGCGCAGGGGCGCTATCGGGTAGCGGCGAGCAGTTCGTCGAGCGCCACGTGGAAATCGTCGGCCATGTCCCACAGGTCAGGCAGTAATTCGGGGCAGGACATGATGCCGACATCGAGCATCCCGGTCAGCGACATCACGGTGATGTTCAGCCCCGATCCGTGGAAGATCGGGCCCAGCGGGTACATGGCCTTGACCTCGCAGCCCAGGAGGTACAGCGGCTCCTGGGGCCCCGGCACGTTGGAGATGACGAGATTGTGGACGGGTTTGGCCCCGGACAGCCGGCTGGCCGCGTACACCCGCATAGCGGCGCCGAACACCGCCGGTGCCGCGAACTGCGTCCAGTCCTGAAGCAGCGTCGCACCGATCGCGAAACTGTGCTGCTTGGCAACCGAATTCGACGCGGCGATGGCCATCAGCCGCTGGGCCGGGTCGTCGATATTGGTTTCGAGCTTGGAGAACATCCCCGACACCTGGTTGCGGCCGGGCCGGTCGGAGCGATCGTGCACCGACACCGGCACCATCGCGACCAGAGAGTTCTCCGGTAGTTCGCCGCGCTCGTGCAGGAACGTGCGCAGAACGCCGGATACCAGCGCCATCACCACATCGTTGACCTTGACGTCGAAGTGGTTCTTGACGGTCTTGATGTCCTCGAGGTCCAACTGGGCGAATGCGACGCTGCGCTGGCCGGTGATGTTGGTGTTGAACGCGGTTTTGGGCGCATTGAACGGCGCCGCCATTGCCTGCCCGCTGAATGCCCGGCGCACCGTGTCGACGACCGTCGTCGCCGTGGTGGGCAGCATATTGGCCAGCTTGAGCGGGCGGGCCGCGAACTTGAGGGCACCGCTGATGGCGATCTCGGCTCCCGAGGCGCCGCCGACCCCGTCCACCGGGTCGGGCGGCGGCGCGTCGGCCTCGGTGGTGCACAGCTGTGACATCAGGTTGGCCCCGGTGACGCCGTCGACCCCGGCATGGTGGATCTTCGTCATCAATGCCAGCCGGCCGCCGTGATGCGCATCAGTGCCCGCGATGTTCTCGATGATCCACATCTCCCAGAGCGGCCGGGTCCGGTCCAGCGGCAGCGAGGCGATGTGACCGCAGATCTCGGCCAGCTCGGTGCGCCCGCCGGGGGCGGGCAGCCCGATCCGGTGCAGATGCCGGTTGACGTCAAAGTCCTTGTCTTCCACCCACACCGGGTGGTCGAGGTTGAACCGGCTGTCGGCGAGCTTCTCCCGGAAATGCGGCATCGCCTTGATACGCAATGAGAGTTCGTCGCGCATCCGGTCGAACGTGTAGCCGCCCGGCATGGTCGAAGTGTCCAGTTCGAGCACCGAGCACACGTGCATGGGCTGCGCGGCGGTTTCGAGATACAGGAAGCTGGCGTCGAGTCCGCTGAGCCGTTGCATGCGCTGATGTTAAGGCGCAGCGCGGAAACTGTGAGGAAATCCACTCGAACGTCGCTTTTGCCTTCATTCCCCGCAGTGGCAGACTGGCAGACGTCCGACGAACCCGGGGACCGCCAGGCGGCCTCGAGGATCGAACCGACCATCAAAGGACGACGATGTCTGAACAGTCTGTTTATGGTGCTTCCGATTCTGCCGAAGCCAAGCCGCGCACCAAGGTCCGCACGCTCACGCTGCAGAAATGGAAGTCCGAAGGCCACAAGTGGGCGATGCTCACCTGTTACGACTACTCCAGTGCGCGGGTATTCGACGAGGCCGAGATTCCGGTGCTGCTGGTCGGCGACTCGGCGGCAAACGTCGTGTACGGCTATGACACGACCGTGCCGATCTCCATCGACGAGCTGATCCCGTTGGCGCGCGCGGTCGTCAAGGGCGCCCCGCATGCCCTGGTTATCGCCGACATGCCGTTCGGCAGCTACGAGAGCAGCCCGACCCAGGCACTGGCCACTGCCACCCGCTTCATGAAGGAGACCGGCGCGCAGGCGATCAAGCTCGAGGGTGGTGAGCGGATGGCCGATCAGATCGCGACGCTGTCTGCCGCCGGCATCCCGGTGGTGGCGCACATCGGCTTCACCCCACAGAGCGTCAACGGGCTGGGCGGATACCGCGTCCAGGGCCGTGGCGACGCCGCCGACCAGACGATCCACGACGCGATCGCCGTGCAGGAAGCCGGTGCGATCGCGGTGGTGCTGGAGATGGTGCCCGCCGAGTTGGCCACTCAGATCACCGGCAAGCTGACGATCCCGACGGTCGGCATCGGTGCCGGGCCGAATTGCGACGCCCAGGTACTTGTCTGGCAGGACATGGCCGGACTAACCAGCGGCAAGACCGCGAAGTTCGTCAAACGCTTCGGTGACGTGGGTGGCGAACTGCAGCGCGCGGCAGCGCAGTACGCCCACGACGTGGCGACCGGGGTGTTCCCGGCCGAAGAGCACAGCTACTGATTCTCGGCTTCAGGCCAGCGCGTCACCGAGTTTGATGAGTAACCGGGTGAGCGTTGCCTTGTCCTCACTGGTGAGGCCGGCGAACATCTCGTGTGCAGCGGCGATGTAGTCGGCCCGCCAGTGCCGGGCCTGCTCCTGCCCCTCGGCCGTCGTCGTCAATCGCACTGCCCGGCGGTCGTTTTCATCGGGTGCACGGACCACCAGCCCTTCGCGCACCAGAGCCTCGACGAGGGTTGATGCGGTGGCTTGGGTGACACCGACCGCCCGGGCCACCTCGGCTGAGCGGACCGGTTGCATCCGTTCGATCTCGGCGAGCAGCTTGGACCGCGGGGTCGACACGCCGCGGTCGCCGAGGCGCTCGTCGAATGCGCGGACAACGGATTTGGCAGCGCGCCCGAAAGCGTCGGCCAGTTCTGCCGCGCTCCGTTGCTCGTCATTCACGACGGTTCTCCTCCGACCTGTTGACGGAGAATATCAGTGCTCATATAGTTTGATCTCATATAGTTAGAGATCTAACGAAGGGTCTGCCATGACCTACCCGCAGACGTTCTCGCTGGGGTCGCTGGTCGTCCGACGCGTCGGATTCGGCGCGATGCAGTTGCCCGGGCCCGGAGTGTTCGGCCCGCCGCGTGACCACGACCAGGCGGTCGCGGTGTTGCGCCGCGCCGTCGAACTCGGTGTCGACCACATCGATACCGCCCAGTTCTACGGGCCGGATGTCGCCAACGAACTCATCCGGGAAGCGCTGTACCCCTACCCGCAGAACCTGGCGCTTGTCACCAAGGTCGGTGGCAGGCGCGACGCCCAGGCCGACTGGCTCCCGGCGCAACAACCCGCCGAACTGCGGCACAGCATCGAAGAGAACCTGCGCACCCTGGGGGTCGACCAGCTCGCCGTGGTCAACCTGCGGCTCTTCGGGGCCGACATCGGAGGTCCCGCCGAGGTCGACCACGGGTTGTTCGAGCAGCAACTGGACACCCTGATCACGGCCCGCGACGAAGGACTCATCGCCGGCATCGGGCTGAGCAGCGCCTCACGCGAGCACGTGGAGATTGCGCTGGAGCGCACCGAGATCGCGTGCGTGCAGAACGCCTACAACCTCGCCGACCGCACCTCGCAGCCCGTGCTCGACCTGTGCATCGAACGCGACATCGCCTTCGTCCCGTTCTTTCCGCTGGGTTCGGCGTTCGCCGCGGACAATCCGGTCCTGGGCCATCCGACGATCCGGCGGGTGGCCACCGAACTGGGACGTACGCCCGCGCAGATCGCGTTGGCGTGGACGTTGAATGTCGCGCCGAACGTGCTGCTGATTCCCGGGACGTCCTCGATTGCCCACCTGGAGGAGAACCTGGCTGTCGCAGATATCGAGCTGCCCGCAGATCTCACCATCGAACCGGCCGCTGCCGGCCCGGCGGCCGGCTAGGCGAAGTCGGGCTTGCGCTTGGCCAGGAACGCGTCGACGCCTTCGCGGCCGTCGGCCGAGTTGGCCCGCTCCGCGATGAACCGGGCTTCGGCGGCCATCTGCTCTTCGAGGCTGTTCTTGAACGAGGACACCAGCAGGGATTTGACCGCGCCGTTGGATCCGCCGGAACCCGCCGCCACCTGCTCGGCCAGTTTCGTGGCCCGGTCAGCCAGGTCGTCGCCGGCGACCACCTCGGTGACCAGTCCCCACTCCTGCGCCTCGGCGGCCGAGAGCGTGCGGTTGGTCAGGATGAGCTCCTGGGCCCGGCGCAGGCCGACCAGTCGCGGCAGGTGGTAGGACGCGCTGCCGTCGGGGCTCAGCCCCACCTTGGTGTAGGCCATGGTGAAGGTCGCGGATTCGGCGGCCAGCACCAGGTCGCCGGTCACCGCGAGGCTGAATCCGGCGCCGGCCGCGGTGCCGTTGACCGCGGTGATCAGCACGGCATTCATCCGGGCGAACGACGAGATGGCCTGGTGCAGGTCGTCGGCGACGCCCTTGATGAAGCGGCCACGGTCGGGCGCGGTGGCAAAGGATTTCAGGTCGCCGCCCGCGCAGAAGAACCGGCCCGCACCGGTCAGCACCACGGCCTTGGTCGCCGGCGTGTCGCAGCGCCGGGCGGCGTCGGCCAGTTCGCGAGTCATGGTGTCGTTCATGCCATTCGCGGCGTCCGGCCGGTTCAGCGTGATGCGCGCGACGGCGCCGGACTGCTCGAACGAGATGGCTTCATAGGTGGGCTCGGTCACGGCCCGAACTCTAGCGGGCCGGGGTCTGCGGTGGTCGCACGCCCAGCCGGGCTGCGGTGGCCCGCACCAGCGGGCCCAACTCGCCGCCGAACCCGAGGATCCGCAGCGCCCCCTCCCCGATCGCCCAGGGCTGAGCCGGGGTGCTCTCGACGTCGTCGGAACGGCTGTTGACCACCGATTCCACCAGTCGAAACGGCAGGTCTGCGGCATCGGGCGGCCCTGCGCATTCGGTGATCACCGCCTCCGACAGCCTGCGGTACACCTCGCGCAGCTCGGCGCGCCGGCGCCGGAACGGCTCGAACCGGTCGGTGCGCAGCTCGGGAAGCAGATACAGGGCGCCCAGATTCCACCGGCCGGCACACAGCTGGTGTGCATCGCCCACCGCGAGCGTGTGCAGATGCTGTGCCGCGGGCCCCGTGCTGTCGAGTAGCTCGGCGCCCAGTTCCAGGGCCTCGTCGACGGTGCCGGCCAGGAGCGCATCCAGAATGTCGTCCTTGGTGGCGAAATGGTGATATAGCGAGGCCTGCCGTACCCCCACTTCGTCGGCGATGCGCCGGGTCGAGGTGCTGGCGTAACCGTGGGTGGTGAACAGCTCGGCGGCGGCATCGAGGATCTGTTCACGGGCGGTCGTGCCCGGTCGGCGGGGCCGCTCCAGCCGTGGGCGTCCACGCCCGGCAGCGGCGTTCGCCGGTGTCGTCTCAGCCGCCATGTCAGCAACAGTAGGAGACCCCGACGGACACGGCCGACAGCGCGGTGGGCGGTGGGGCAAGTCTTGATACTGCTGTGACCAGACACCGGTCGTGGCACCCACCCGGATATGGCACGCTGGTGCCATCCCGATCCGCCTCCGGTGCACAGCGAAGGTGACTATGGCCCCCGGCAAATCCAAGACCGCGAGGTACACCGAGATCGAGCGGAAGTTCGCGGTCACCGAGAACACCGTCTCGCCGTCATTCGAGGGGCTGTCGGCCGTCGCCGAGGTAGCCCGAGCGGAAATCCAGCACCTGGATGCGGTGTATTTCGACACTCCGAATCGTGACCTCGCGGCGCACCGCATCACGTTGCGGCGCCGCACCGGCGGCCCTGATGCGGGCTGGCACCTGAAGCTTCCGGCCGGAGTCGACACCCGCACCGAGGTCCGTACGCCGCTGGGCACAGCTACTGACACCGTGCCCGAGGATCTGCGAGACATCGTGCTCGCCATCGTGCGGGACCGTCCGCTGGCCCCGGTGGCCCGGATCAGCACCCAGCGGAGCGTGGAGGTGCTGCACGGCGCCGACGGCGTCGCCCTGGCCGAGTTCTGCGATGACCGCGTGACCGCGTCGGCCATCGGAGGCGAAGAACAGCGCTGGCGGGAATGGGAGCTCGAGTTGCTCACCGCCGATGTGCCCGACGACCTGATGGATCGTCTGACGAACCGTCTGGCGGATGCCGGCGCGAAGCCGGCCGGGCATGGTTCGAAGCTGGCGAAGGTGCTCGGCACCGATCTGCTACCGGCACCGACTCCCCCGGCCGATCCGGTGCACCGGGCCATCGCCGAGCAGATCGAGGCGTTGCTGGTCTGGGACCGCGCGGTACGCGCGGACGCCTACGACTCGGTGCATCAGATGCGGGTGACCACCCGCAAGATCCGCAGTCTGCTGCAGGAGTCGAAGGATTCCTTCGGGCTCGACGACGACGGCTGGGTACTCGACGAGCTGCGGGCGCTGGCCGCGGTACTGGGCACGGCACGTGATGCCGAGGTCCTGGCCGAGCGCTATCAGCGCGCGCTCGACGAGATGCCTGCCGAACTGATCCGCGGTCCGGTGCGCCAGCGGCTGGTCGAGGGCGCCAACCGCCGCTACACCGCCGGCTGGCGGCGGTCCTTGTTGGCGATGTGCTCGCAGCGTTACTTCCGGCTGCTGGACGCGCTCGAGGAGATGGTCAGCGCCGAACAGCCCGAATCCGGGGACGCATCAAAGCCTTCGGTGACCATCGACTCGGCATACAAGCGGGTTCGCAAGGCCGCGAAGACCGCTGCCGCGGCCGACAGCGATGCCGAGGCCAGCGCCGAGGAGAAGGACGAGGCGCTACACCGAATTCGCAAGGGCGCCAAGCGGCTTCGTTATACCGCGGCGGCGACCGGAGCGGAGAAGGTCTCTGAGCGCGCCAAGAATATCCAGACGTTGCTTGGCGATCATCAGGACAGTGTGGTGAGCAAGGCTCATCTGAGCACCCAGGCCGACGCTGCGCATGCTGCGGGCGAGGACACCTTCACCTACGGGCTGCTGTATCAACAGGAGGACGACCTGGCCCAGCACAGCCGGGCGTTGCTGCAGGATGCACTCAAGAAGCTGGACAAGGCGGTTCGCAAGACCCATTGAGGCCCCTTGCGGGGCTGGGGCGAACGAGTTGGCCTGTAAGCCGGATTCTGTGCCGGCTCTCCCGTTACCAGGAGGGCCAGTGGCGACCATCCATCTGGACACACCGTTGCCGGGTGCCTCAAGCGGCCTACCCGCAGGCTCGGGCGAGCAGCCCTCGGGCGCCTGCGCGACCGCAACCAGGTTGCGGCCTTCTTGGCCTTGCTTCGGGTGGGGTTTGCCTAGCCACCCCGGTCACCCGGGGTGCTGGTGCGCTCTTACCGCACCGTTTCACCCTTACCATTTCTGGCGGTCTGTTTTCTGTGGCACTTTCCCGCGAGTCACCTCGGATTGCCGTTAGCAATCACCCTGCTCTGTGAAGTCCGGACTTTCCTCGACCCCCGGTTTCCCAGGTGCCGCGGCCGCCCAGCCAACTCGTTCGCGCTGATCACCGTACCCTCAATCTCATGTCTCAGGTGCCACCGGCACGATATTTGCTTCGCGCGAAGGACCTGGCGGATGCCCGGTACGCGGATCCGATCACCGTCGACGACCTCGCCGCGGCCGCCGGTTTGTCCCGCGCGCACTTCAGCCGGATGTTCACCCGCACCTTCGGTGAGTCCCCGCGGGCCTACCTGCAGAGCCGGCGCCTGGAGCGGGCCGCGGCGCTGCTGCGCAACACCGACCGTTCGGTCGCCGACATCTGCGTGATGGTCGGCCTGCACAGCGTCGGCTCGTTCACCACGAACTTCGCGCGGGTGTACGGCAAGCCTCCGGCGGCTTACCGTGCCAGCCTGCCGCCGGCCATGCTGCGCGCCCCGGTGCCCAGCTGCATCCTGGCGCGCGACACCCGACGCCCCCATCCCAGTCGAGCCAAGACAGCACAAACGGAGAAGACGGCGGGGCCGGACCGCACGTAGCGTCGGGTCATGATGAAAATCGCATACACGCATCTGTGGGTTCACGATCAGGAAGTCGCGCTGAAGTTCTGGACCGAGAAGGTCGGAATGGAAGTGCGCGAAGATGTTTCGTTCCCGGAGGAGATGGGCGACTTCCGGTGGGTCACGGTCGGTCCGCCCGGGCAGGACGATGTCGGCATCGTGCTGATGGCGGTCCCCGGCGAGCCGGTGATGGATGAGCAGACTCGCAAGCAGGTCCAGGACCTGACCGCAAAAGGCTTCGCCGGCACGGTGTTTCTGACCACCGAGGACTGCCAGAAGAGCTACGAGGAGCTGACGGCGCGCGGCGTCGAGTTCAGCGAGCCGCCCAACCAGATGCCCTACGGCATCGACTCCGGCTTCCGTGACCCGTCGGGCAACAGCATCCGGCTGACCCAGCGCACGGACATCCCCGCCACCGCTTAGCCATTGGCCTTGCGGCGGCGGGGGCCGCCCGTCAACGCCGCCGCAGCACCATCACGTTGTCGATCAGGGTGCCGCGCTGTCCGTCCGGGCCGGTCGCCTCTCGCTCATCGGTACCCACCCGGACTCGTTCCCATTGCGCCTCATCGAGGTTCAGCGAGTCGACCACAGAGTCGGCACTGGGAAACGCGAACCTGCGGACATGCTCGGGAGCCCAGGGCGGCGCGGCCCCGTGATCGACGATGACCAGCAGACCGCCGGGGGCCACGGCACCGGCGGCCCGACGCAGCAGGCCGGCGCGGTCCATCGCGATCGGTGACTGGAGGAATTGGGCCGAGACCAGGTCGAAGCGGCCGTCCGGGAGGCTCTCGGACAGGTCGTGGCGTTCGAACGTGATGTGGTCCGCCACGCCCCGCTCCCGCGCCTCGGCGGCAGCGCGGGCGAGCGCGGTGTCGGAGACGTCGACGCCCGTGACCTGCCAGCCCTTCTCGGCCAGCCACACGGAGTCACCGCCCTCGCCGCAGCCGAGATCCAGCGCCCGCCCGACGGGCAGATCCGCGGCGATCTTGGCCAGTTGGGCGTTGACCCGTCCACTCCAGATACGGCCGCGCTGCCCGTAATGCCGTTCCCAGTACTGCGCGGTGACGGCCGTCTGAGCGGGCCACGGCGGCACCGGGAGCCCGACGTCTTCGCCGAGCAGGTACTGCACGACAGCGGCACCGGCCTGGCTGCCCGACGCCACCGCCGCGGCCACCTGCGGCGTCTGGGCACTCAGGTCACCTGCGGCGAACAGCCCGGGCACCGAGGTGCGGGCGAACGGGTCGACGACGAGGGCGTCCGCGGCGAAGGGCCCGGGCGCCGAGACGGCGCCGAGTTGCGCTGCCAGCGGTGAGCGTTGATGCAGCGTGGCGGCGACGAGTGCGCCGCGCCTGGCCAGTCGGGTGCCGTCGGCGAATTCGACGGCCGCCAGTTCGCCGTCCTGTGCGACGAATCGGGCGATCGGGCGCTCGTCGACGCCGATTCCGGCCGCGTCCAACTGCTTGACCTGGGCGTCATCCAGCCCGCCGTCACCGTCGGTGAGCACCACCAGATCCTCGGTCCATCCGCGCAGCATCAGTGCCGAGTGCACGGCGCGATCCCCCTGCGCGACGACCGCGAGCGGTGCGTCGCGCAGCTCCCAGCCATGGCAGAACGGGCAGTGGAAAACTGAAGCACCCCAAAGCTCTTCGAGTCCGGCGATGTTCGGTGTCCGGTATTCCATGCCGGTAGCCAGCAGCACCGTCCTGGCCTGCTCGCGGGTTCCGTCGGCCAGCTCGAGTGCGAATCCCGGCTCCCCACCCACGACTGCGCCAGTGCGGACCTCCACCGTGGGGTAGACGGCCAGCTCGGCGCGGCCCGCCGCATAGAGTTCGGCGGGCGGGCGGCCGTCGCTGCCCAGCAGGCCGCCGATTCCGTGTGCGGCCAGGTTGCTCTGATTCCCCGCGTCGACGAGCAGTACCCGGCGCCGGGCCCGGCCCAGTACCAGCGCCGCACTCAGGCCGGCTGCCCCGCCTCCGACGATGACGCAATCCCAGATGTTGTTCATGCCGTCGAGCTTGCCCAATCACATGGCAAAGTGCCAAGCTGTTTTGCCATGGAGGCAAACGCCGCCGACCCCGCCGACATCGACGCCCTGGTCCGGACCCGGCTACGCGAGTTACGCGCCCAACGCGGACTCACCCTGGAGGACGTCGCGCGCCGCGCGCAGATCGACGTCTCGACATTGAGCCGCCTGGAATCGGGCAAGCGCCGACTGGCGCTGGACCACCTTCCCCGATTGGCCGCCGCACTGTCGGTGACCACCGACGAGTTACTGCGCGCGCCGCAGGCCGAGGACCCTCGGGTCACGGGCAGCTCACACACCCACCACGACATCACGTACTGGCCGTTGACCCGGCAGGGCCCGGCAGGGGGGTTGCACGCCTACAAGATCCGGATCAGCCCCAAGCGCCGCAAGCCTCCCGCCGAATTTCCCGTCCACGAGGGACGCGACTGGATGTACGTGCTGTCCGGGCAACTGCGGCTGATCCTGGGCGAACAGGACTTCATCGTCAATCCCGGTGAGGCCGTGGAGTTCTCGACGTGGACACCGCACTGGTTCGGGGTGGTCGACGGCCCGGTCGAGGCGATCACCATCTTCGGCCCGCACGGCGAGCAGTTACACCTGCACGCCTGACCGGTAGGCAGGCCTACAGGTAGGCGGTCTGGTTGACCAACCGCACCGAAGATCCGCCGTCGGCGTAGAACTCGGCGATCGACAGCGACGCCAGGTCCAGATGCAGCCGGTACAGGATGCCTTCACCGGCGTCGAGCGCGAGCCGGAGGATGGTCTTGATCGGGGTCACGTGGGAGACGACCAGAACCGTGGCTGCGCCGTAGTCGGCGATGATCCGGTTGCGCGCCCGGCGGACCCGGTGGGCCACCGCATCGAAGCTCTCGCCACCGGGCGGTTCGACGCTGGTGTCACCCAGCCAGCGCCGGTGCAGTTCCGGATCCCGTTGCGCGGCTTCGGCGAACGTCAACCCTTCCCACTCACCGAAGTCCGTCTCGATCAGGTCGTCATCGACGCGGACGTCGACGCCGAGCACCTTGGCCGCGGCCGTCGCGGTCTCGTATGCCCGCTCCAGCGGCGAGGTGACCACCGCCGCAATGCTGCCGCGGGTGCCGAGATACCGCGCGGCGGCATCGGCCTGTCTGCGACCCTCCTCGGTCAGCGCCGGGTTGCCGCGGCCCGAATAGCGCCGGGCGATGGACAATTCGGTCTGGCCGTGGCGCAACAGCAGCAGCCGGGTGGGCGCACCGGTGGCTCCGGTCCACCCGGGTGCCGACAGCGCGGCCTTCTCGGCCTGAGCCGGTGCTTTGGCCGGTCCGGCAGTCGCCGCACTGACGATGCCCGCGGCGGCGTCCATGGCCTCGTTGGCCAGCCGGTCGGCATGGCTGTTGCGGGCCCGCGGAATCCAGGTGTAGCTGATCCGCTCGAATCCCGCGGCCAGTTCGGCGGCCCGGCGTTGCAGCGGAATCAGATCGGGATGTTTGACCTTCCAGCGCCCCGACATCTGTTCGATGACGAGCTTGGAGTCCATCGAGACCGCCACCTCGGTGGCGCCCAACTCGGTGGCTGCCTCCAGTCCGGCGACCAGGCCCCGGTATTCGGCGACGTTGTTGGTGGCCCGACCGATCGCTTCCTTGCGCTCGGCCAGCTCTGCGGAGTGCTCGGCATCGAACACGACCGCGCCGTAGCCCGCCGGCCCGGGGTTGCCCCGCGAACCGCCGTCGGCTTCGACGAGAACCTTCACTGCTTGATCCGCAGGAGGATTGCCCCGCATTCCGGGCAGCGCAGCACGTCATCCTCGGCGGCCGCGGCGATCCGGGCACTCTCGCCGCGGTCGATCTCGATCCGGCAGGCACCGCAGCGCCGGCCCTGAAGCAGCCCGGCCCCGGCGCCGCCACGGGCCCGCTGACGTTCGTAGAGGTCGACGAGTTCGGGATCGATGATGCTCACCAACCCGTCACGGCGGGTCGTCGCCTGATGCTTGGCCTGGTCGATCT
This sequence comes from Mycobacterium sp. NPDC004974, assembly GCF_053600815.1. Classification (NCBI taxonomy): domain Bacteria; kingdom Bacillati; phylum Actinomycetota; class Actinomycetes; order Mycobacteriales; family Mycobacteriaceae; genus Mycobacterium; species Mycobacterium sp. NPDC004974. Next base: position 337,233 of record NZ_JBSGAQ010000005.1, read on the forward strand.
CCACCAGCGCGGCATCGCGGGCCTGCTGCGCCGACGACAACGCGGTCTGCAGATCGTCGATGCGTTGCAGCGCCTCGGCCTGCTGATTCGACAGTTCCTCGCGGCGTTCCATGAGCTCCAGCAGCGAGTCCTCCAGGTTGGATTGCCTGCGCTGCAACGTTTCCAGTTCGTGCTGGATCTCGGCGACCTGTTTGGCGCCCACCGTGCCACCATCGATCAGCCCACGGTCGCGGTCCTCACGCTGACGTACCGAGTCGATCTCGCTCTCGAGCTTGGTCACCTGGGCTTCCAGGTCTTCCAGTGCGATGCCGAGGACGCCCACCCCGTCGCTGGCCCCAGCGTGCTCGGCCTGCGCCTCGTCCACCTTCTGCTGCTCGGCCAGGTTCTTGGCGCGGTGTGCGAGGCGCCCGAGTTCGGCATCGACCTCGGTCAGCGCGAGAAGCGAACGTTGTTGTTTTACTTCGGCTTTCATGCCCTGACTTTCATGTAGCTGTGGTTTCCTGCGTTCATTGCGTTCGCTGCGATCAGCACTCGACGTTCCACGGGTCGGTGCGCACCGACGACACCCGCACCTGCAGCGCATCGCCGAACTGCCCGCGCAGCACCCCGGCCGCCTGGGCGCACCAAGGGAACTCGGTGGCCCAGTGCGCCACGTCGATGAGCGCCACCGATGAGGCCCGGCGGTGCTCGTCGGCCGGGTGGTGGCGTAGATCCGATGTGACATAGGCCTGTACGCCGGCCCGGGCCACGGTGCCCAGCAGTGAATCTCCCGCTCCCCCGCACACCGCGACCCGCGACACCATCGCGTCGGGGTCGCCCGAGGTCCGCACCCCCCATGAGGTTGCCGGCAGCGCAGCCCGAACCCGGGATGCGAAGGCCGACAACGGGATCGGTCGGTCCAGCTCGCCGATCCGACCGATTCCCACGTCACCGGGGATCGGCGCCAGCGCGATGATGTCGAAGGCAGGCTCCTCGTAGGGATGTGCGGCGCGCAGGGCGGAGAGGATGGTCGCGCGCAGCCGCGAGGGGGCGATCATCTCCACCCGGTCCTCGGCCACGTGCTCGACGGTGCCCACCTCGCCGATCGCGGGGGCGGCGCCGTCGTGCGGCAGGAACTGTCCGGTTCCGGCCACACTCCAACTGCAGTGCGAATAGTCGCCGATGCGTCCGGCGCCCGCGTCGAACAACGCCTCCCGCACTGTCGCAGCATCCGCGGCCGGCACGAACACCACCCATTTGTCCAGGTCGGGTCCCGGCGCCGCCGGCGACAGAACCGCGTCGACGGTCAAGCCCAACGCCGCCGCCAGCGCATCGGATACCCCGGGCGAGGCCGCATCGGCGTTGGTGTGCGCGGTGAACAAGGCCCGTCCGGTGCGGATCAGCCGGTGGATCAGCGCGCCCTTGGCGGTGTCGGCCGCGACGGTGTCCACGCCGCGCAGCAGCAGCGGGTGGTGGGCCAACAGCAGACCGCGCTCGGGCACCTCGTCGATCACGGCCTCGGTCGCGTCGACCGCGATCGTCACCGATTCGACCGGCTCGTCAGGATCGCCGCACACCAGGCCTACCGAGTCCCAGTCGTGGGCCAGGTGCGGCGGGTACGCCGCGTCCAGTGCGGCGATCACGTCCGCCAACGGCACCCCGGCCGGTTGCGTGCTCATTGCAGCACCTCCGTCATGGCGTCGATGAGTGCGGGCCATTCCGGCCGCACCGCGGCACGCAGGTAATTTTCCGGCAGGCCCACGAAAGTATCGCAACGGCGGACCGCAATGCTTTTGCTTTCCAGATGTTTTCGCATCAGCTCCGCGTCAGGCACCGTGAACAGCACAAATGGCGCATCTCCGGCCACCACGCCCAGCCCCGCCTCAGCGAGCCCGGCGACCATCGCGACCCGGAGTTCAGCGAGCCGGCGGGCGCCGGCATCGGCCTCGGCCACCGCTTCAGGACCGTTGGCCGCGGCGATGGCCTCCAGTTGCAGCGTGCCCAGCGGCCAGTGCGGGCGCGGCGCTGTCAGCCGGGCCAGCACCTCGGGCGCACCGAGGGCGTATCCGACCCGCAGCCCGGCCAGCGCCCAGGTCTTGGTCAGGCTGCGCAGTACGAGCACGTCGGGCAGTGATTCACCGGCCAGCGATTCGGCCTCACCGGGGATGCCGTCGGCGAACGCCTCGTCGACGACGATCAGCCGGCCGGGCCGGCGCAACGCCAGGACGTCCTCACGGCGGTGCAGCACCCCGGTGGGATTGGTCGGGTTGCCGACCACCACCAGGTCCGCCTCGTCCGGCACCTCCGCTCGCGCCAAGGTAAATGGGAACGGCAACACCGCGTGGTGGATCGGTACGTCCGCCTCGGCCAGCACGGCCTCGGGCTCGGTGAACGAGGGTGCGACCAGGGCCGCCAGCCGCGGCCGCAATCCGGCCAGCAGGGCGAATCCCTCCGCTCCGCCGGCCAGCAGGGCCACCTCGTCCGCAGCGCGGCCGTGGCGCGCGGCGACGGTTTCGACGGCCCGACGCTGATCGGCCTGGCTCGGATAGCTGCCCAGGTCGGGCAGCCGGGACGCCAGCCGGTCGGTCAACCAGGGCGGCGGACCGCCGGGCCGCACGTTGACCGCGAAGTCCAACATGCCCGGCAATGCGGCCTGGTCGCCGTGGTAGCGGGCGCCGGCACGGGCCCCTACACGGTTTCGACTCGGCACAGCACGACCCTAGTGGTCGGGGTGCTCAGCTGGGCATCCGGAGGACTGCCGGCGGCATACGGGAGAATGGGCACGTGACTGACACGCTGGAACTCACCCGACCGCAGCTGGTGCTGTTCGACCTCGACGGCACCCTGACCGATTCGGCGGCCGGGATCGTGTCGAGTTTTCGCCACGCGTTGGCCCACGTGGGTGCCGGCGTCACCGACGGTGACCTGGCCGGACGCATCGTCGGCCCGCCCATGCACGAGACGTTGCAGTCCCTGAGTCTGGGCGAGACGCGCTTCGATGCCGACGCCGCGATCGCGGCATACCGAGCCGATTACACGAGCCGCGGCTGGGCGATGAACAGCCTGTTCGACGGCATCGAGGCATTGCTCGCCGACCTGCGGGCCGCCGAGGTGCGGCTGGCCGTCGCGACCTCCAAGGCGGAACCCACCGCGCGACGCATCCTGGAGCATTTCGGCCTGGACGGCTATTTCGAGGTGATCGCCGGGGCCAGCCCCGACGGCGTCCGGGCCGCCAAGGCCGACGTGGTCGCCTATGCGCTGGCCCAACTGCAACCCCTGCCAGAGCGCGTGCTGATGGTCGGTGACCGGATGCACGACGTCGAAGGCGCGGCCGAGCACGGCATCAACACCGTGGTGGTCGGCTGGGGCTACGGTGCCACCGATTTCACGGATACCACCGCGGTGACCGCGCATGCCCACGTCGACACCGTGACGGCGCTTCGGGAGGTGCTCGGTGTCTGACTTTTCCACTGAGCCGGTTCTGCACGTCACGTTCGTGTGCTCGGGCAACATCTGCCGGTCCCCGATGGCCGAGAAGATGTTCGCCCACCAGATCAGCGAGCGCGGCCTGGCCGACGTGATCCGTGTGAGCAGCGGCGGCACCGGCGGCTGGCATGCCGGTGACGGCGCCGACGCGCGTGCCTGCCTGGTGTTGCGCGAGCGCGGCTATCCGAGCGACCACGTTGCCGCCCAGGTCTCCGACGACCATCTCGGCGCCGACCTGGTGGTCGCGCTGGGCCGCAATCACCTGCGCATCCTGACCGATCTGGGTGTGACGGGCGACCGGTTGCGGATGCTGCGGTCGTTCGACCCCCGCTCGGGCGCGCACGCCCTCGACGTCGAGGATCCGTATTACGGCGGCAAGACCGATTTCGAGGACGTGTTCACCGTGATCGAGGCGTCCTTGCCCGGGCTGCACGCGTGGGTCGACCAGACGCTTGCCGGTCGGGGAATCGTGGCCTGATGAAGCGGCTGACATTCCTGTTCCGGCCCCAGTGGGTGGCGCTGTTCATCGTGGTGGCCGCATTCGCCTACCTGTGTTTCACCGTGCTGGCGCCGTGGCAGTTGGGCAAGAACACCAAGACGTCGCGGGAGAACAACCAGATCAGCCATTCGCTGCAGGCCGATCCGGTTCCGGTCACCACCGTTCTGCCGCACCAGGATTCGGTCGCACCCGACGCCCAGTGGCAACGCGTCACGGCCACCGGTCACTACCTGCCCAAAGCGGAGGTGCTGGTCCGGCTGAGGGTGGTCGACGGTGAGCCCGCCTTCGAGGTGCTCACCCCGTTCGCCGTCGACGGCGGGCCGGTGGTGCTGGTCGATCGCGGCTTCATCACTCCCAAGGACGGGAACAAGGTGCCCGAGTTCGCGGGCGCACCGACCGGTCAGGTGACGATCACCGCGCGCGTGCGTGATGCCGAAGCCAGTCTTCCGGGTAAGGAGCCGTTCCGCGGCGAGGACGGCGCGCAGCAGGTGTATTCGATCAACCCCGAGCAGATCGCCTCGCTCACCGGCGTTCCGCTGACCGGGTCGTACCTGCAGTTGGTGGCCAACCAGCCCGGCGGGCTCGGGGAAATCTCCCTCCCGCACCTCGACGCCGGACCGTTCCTCTCCTACGGCATCCAGTGGATCGCATTCGGGATCGTCGCCCCGCTCGGACTGGGCTACTTCATCTACGCCGAGTTGCAGCAGCGGCGGCGCGAACGCGCGGCCGCGCAGGTCGCCGCGGAAGAGCCGGCCCGGGAGCTCACGAACGAGGAGAAGATCGCCGACCGCTACGGAAAGCGCCGCTGACCGCCAGCAGCACCGCGACCGCCGCTGACGCGGCCTGGACCGCGCGCGACAGTCGCACCGCGCGGGCCACATCGGCTTCCTCTGGGATGCGCCCGTCGCCCAGGGTGGGCCGGATCTCCAGCTGATGCGCGTACTGCGTCGGGCCGCCCAGACGCACCCCGAGCGCGCCGGCGAATGACGCCTCGGCCACCCCGGCGTTGGGGCTGGGATGCCGCGATGCGTCGCGCCGCCAGGCGCGCAGCGCCGCGGCCGGTGAACCGCCCACCACCGGTGCACACAGCACCGCCAGCACGCCCGTCAGCCGCGCCGGCACGTAGTTCAGCACGTCGTCGAATCTGGCTGCAGCCCAACCGAAGTAGTTGTACCGCGGCGAGCGGTGCCCGATCATGGCGTCCAGCGTGTTGGCTCCCCGGTACACCAGCACCCCGGGCACCCCGCCGATCGCCGCCCAGAACAGCGGCGCCACCTGGGCGTCAGAGGTGTTCTCAGCCAGCGATTCCACGGTGGCCCGGGTCAGGCCCGACGCGTCCAGCGCGGCGGGATCCCGCCCGCACAGGGAGGGCAGCAGCCGGCGGGCACCAGCCAGGTCGTCGCCGGCGAGCAGCGTCGCCATCTGGTGCCCGACCCGGTTGAGCGAGGTGCCGCCGAGGGCGACGTAGGTGGCTGCCGCGGTCACGAACACCCGGTCACCGCGTCCCACGGCCCAACCCAGTCCGGCCAGCCCGCCGAGCAACAGCCCGGTGTGCAGGACGCCTGCCCCGCGGTTGTCGGCGTAGGTCAGCTTTTCCAACCTCGCTGCGCCAGTGCCGAACCCGGCCACCGGGTGGCCGCGACGCGGATCCCCGAGCAGCAGGTCGGCCAGGAATCCGACAGCGATGCCGGCGGCCCGACTGTGCCAATCCCGTCGGCTTCTGCGCGCAAACACCTCGGCAGCGTCTCACAAGGTGATCTACTCGAATTCATGAGGCTGGGTTCGCCACGACGCCCGCGACGGGTCACCGATCTGCTCAACCCGGCGGCGGCACTGTTGCCCGCGGCCAACGTGATCATGCAGTTGTCCGCCCCGGGTGTCGGCTACGGCGTTCTGGAGAGCCCGGTGGACAGTGGCAACGTCTACAAGCACCCGTTCAAACGGGCCCGCACCACCGGCACCTACCTGGCCACCGCCACCATCGGCACCGACGCCGACCGCGCGCTGCTGCGCACCCAGATCGACCGGGTGCACGCGCTGGTTCGCTCACGCCGCTCAAGCCCGGTGTCCTACAACGCTTTCGACCCCCGGTTGCAGCTGTGGGTGGCGGCCTGCCTGTACCGCTACTACATCGACATGCACGAGTTCCTCTACGGTCCGCTCGACGAGGAATCCGCCGACGCGATCTATGCCGACGCCCGCACACTGGGCACCACTCTGCAGGTGCGCGACGAGATGTGGCCCGAGGATCGGAACGCCTTCGACGCGTATTGGAAGCAGTCGCTGCAGGACCTGCGGATCGACCCGCCGGTGCGTGAGCATCTGCATGGGGTGGCAGCGATGGCGTTCCTGCCCGCCCCGCTACGGCTGCTGGCCGGGCGGTTCAACCTGTTCGCCACGACCGGCTTCCTGCCCGCGGAGTTCCGCAGTCATATGCGCATGAGCTGGACAGCCGACCAGCAGCGGCGTTTCGAGTGGTTGTTGACCGGCCTGCGGGTCGCCGATCGCGTGATCCCGCACGAGGTGTGGTTGTTGGGTTACCAGCTCTATCTGTGGGACATGCGGATCCGTGACCGCTTCGGCAAACGGGTGGTCTGAGCCGGTGAAAATGATGTTTCCAGCGCTCGCTCATGTGGCGGTCACCGTCCGCGATCTGGCGGTCAGCGGGCCGTGGTACCGCACACTGTTCGGCGCCGATCCGGTGCTCGACGAGGACACCGACGCCGGCTTCCACCACCTGGTGTGGCTGCTGGACAACGGCACCCTGTTCGGTATCCATCAACACCGGAATCCCGCCCCGGATGAACGTTTCAGCGAATTCCGGGTCGGGCTGGACCACGTCGGCTTCGGCTGCGCGTCGCGTTCGGAACTGCAGAGCTGGGTGGACCGGCTCGACGGGCTGGGTATCGCCCACGGCGGGATCGTCGACGCACCATACGGGTCGGGGCTCAGTTTCCGCGATCCCGACGGCATCGCCCTGGAGTTCTTCGCCGGGGCCTGAATTCGGGTGGTACGTCAGGGTATCGCTGAGTCGCGCGGATATGATCCGACGCGGAGGTCCCCTTTGAAAGACGCCATTGTCCTGGTTGCCGTTTCGCTGGCAATCGGATTCGCGCTCGGCGGCCTCAGGTCATCCGGCCCACCCGTCGCGGCCCCCGAGCTTCCGGCCCCGCCGCTGCCTCGACCGGGCGTCTACACCGTCACCGAGACCTCGGGCCACCCGGCGCCGGAACCCTATGACTGGACCCTGTCGGGTTGCGGACCACAGTGCCTGCGGGTGCACTCACCCGCCCCGGAGGGCGCCTGGCAGCTGGACCTGGCCTGGGACTCCGCCGCCGATCGGCACAAGGGCGCGTGGGTCGGTGAGCGCGTCAACCCCGGCATGCAGTGCCGGCCCGGCAGCCCCCAGCTGAAGACCGGCCCGGTTCCGTTCAAATACGTCATCAGGGCCGACCTCACGGGATTCGTGAACATGAAGTTCTCCCGGGAGAGCCCGTCGTGCTGGGGCGATACCGCCATGCGCGGCCAGGAACTCGCGCTGAAGCGCGCGAAGGCGGTGTGGTCCTAGGACCGGGGATTTGATGGTGGGCGCGGACGGTATCGAACCGCCGACCGCTGGTGTGTAAAACCAGAGCTCTACCACTGAGCTACGCGCCCCGTCGGAGGCACGGTACACGCCGAGACGACGTGACCGGAAATCCCCCGGGAAGATTCGTCAGACCCGTAAGGCCGCCAGCGCCTCCCGCCAGACCGCCTGATCGCGCGGCTGACCCGGGTCCATCATCTCGGCGAAGCGGACCTTGCCGGCCCGGTCGACGACGAATGTGCCGCGGTTCGGGTATCCGGCATCGGAATTGAACACCCCGTAGGCCTGGGTGACCGCACCGTGCGGCCAGAAATCCGACAGCACCGGGAACGTGAATCCACTTTCGATGGACCAGATCTTGTGCGTCGGGGGTGGACCGACCGAGATGGCCAGGGTCGCGGTGTCGTCGTTCTCGTACAACGGCAGCTTGTCGCGGATCTCTCCGAGTTCGCCCTCACACACACCGGTGAACGCCAGCGGAAAGAACACCAGCAGCACGTCCTTGGCGCCGCGGTACCCACTGAGCGTGATCGGCCTGCCGTTCTGGTCCCGGAGCGTGAAATCGGGCGCCGGGGCCCCAACGGCCAGCATCAGGTCCGCTTGCCCGCGGCTTTAGAAGATTTCGGCTGCACCAATCGGCTCGCCGTCCAGTCCCCCAACTTGGCCGACGAGGTCTGCATCAGACCGGCCGTCGGCGCCGATTCGGCGATCTCGGCCGGCAGCACATGCCCAGCCTTGCCGGTCTTGGGAGTCACCACCCAGATCACGCCGTCCTCGGCGAGTGGGGTGATGGCGTCCATGAGCCGGTCGACGAGATCCCCGTCGTCGTCCCTCCACCAGAGCAATACGACGTCGATGACCTCGTCCGAATCCTCATCGAGGAGCTCGGAACCGCACGCTTCCTCGATGTCCGCCCGGATGTCGTCGTCGCTATCCTCGTCCCAACCCAGTTCCTGGACTATCTGATCCTTATGGATCCCCAGGATTTGGGCGTAGTTCGGGCCTGAGTCCGTCCCCGCCGCCGCGACCACCGTCGGTCCTCCTTACCTTTCTTCGAGCCTGTCTCAAGACTTGTTGGTTGCTCGTTCATTTGCGCGCGCGATGCGTGTTGCGACCTATCGTCGCACGGCGACCCACCTGTGCGGGTGTCCGGCGGGCCACTTTGTCCGCCAACCCGTCAGTAAGCCTTGTCGCATCGGGTCAGCGCGTCCTCTCTGGCGGTGTTCGATCGTGTCGACGCCGCATTGAACTGATCAGGGCCGACGTGGCCGGATATGGCGGCGACGAGGGCTCTCGCCGAGTCGACCCACTCGGTCAGCGCGGCGCGCAGATCCGGTGACAGCGCGTCGGACAGGCCCGAGCTGACCAGATCGGCGCTGCGGTTCAGCCCGTCGATCGCGGGGCCGGCCTTGGCTGCGGTGTCCCCACCGTTGTTGACCGCTTCGACATAGCCGTTGACGGCGTTCACCGCGTCGACGGCCGAGGTGCTGAGGTCCTCACAGACGGTGTGCACGGCACGTGTGGTCAACGAGGCCTGTCGTTCGGATTCGCGGGTCACCGAGCTGGCCGAGGACTCCTCGATCGAGGCCTTCACCGACGCCCGGTACTCGGGCGCCACGGCGGAATCGACTTGTGCGGTACCACCGGTAACGGACGTACAACCCACCACGACCATCGCGATCACCGCGGCGCCACCGAGCGCGCCCGCGGCGATCCGCGCCTTTGCCCCAAACTGCCCATCAACCGGCACGATCTGCAGACGTTACCGGTTCAGAAAGCAACTGATGAGTAACTTCCGCACCGCCACCCCCAGCGACACGGAGGCGGCAAGATGGGTGGACGATAGAAGGTGCCACAAGCACTGTCAGTTGTAACCGCCTAACAAGGAGCGGAAGTTGACCACCGAGTTCGTGCGCCAGGATCTGGCCCAAAACTCCTCTACTGCACCCGAACCCGACCGGGTACGGGTGATTCGCGAGGGAGTTGCCTCCTACCTTCCGGATATCGACACCGATGAGACCGCGGAGTGGTTGGAGTCGTTCGACGAGTTGCTGGAGCGATCGGGCCCGGCACGGGCCCGGTACCTGATGTTGCGACTGCTGGAGCGCTCACGCGAGAAGCGTGTCGCGATCCCGGCACTGACGTCGACCGATTACGTCAACACCATCCCCACCGACCTGGAACCCTGGTTCCCCGGCGACGAGGACGTCGAGCGACGCTACCGTGCCTGGATCCGGTGGAACGCGGCCATCATGGTGCACCGCGCCCAGCGCCCGGGAGTCGGTGTGGGCGGCCATATTTCGACGTATGCCTCGTCGGCTTCGCTCTACGAGGTCGGGTTCAACCACTTCTTCCGCGGCAAATCCCACCCGGGCGGTGGCGACCAGGTGTTCATCCAGGGCCACGCCTCCCCCGGCATCTACGCGCGCGCTTTCCTCGAGGGCCGGCTGACGACCGACCAACTGGATGGTTTCCGGCAGGAACACAGCCATCCCGGCGGCGGTCTGCCGTCCTACCCGCACCCGCGCCTGATGCCCGACTTCTGGGAATTCCCCACGGTGTCGATGGGCCTGGGGCCGATGAACGCGATCTATCAGGCCCGGTTCAACCACTACCTCCATGACCGCGGCATCAAGGACACCAGCGATCAGCACGTGTGGGCGTTCCTCGGCGACGGCGAGATGGACGAGCCGGAGAGCCGCGGCCTGATCCAGGTGGCCGCCAACGAGGCGCTCGACAACCTGACCTTCGTCGTGAACTGCAACCTGCAGCGCCTGGACGGCCCGGTGCGCGGCAACGGCAAGATCATCCAGGAGCTGGAGTCGTTCTTCCGCGGCGCCGGCTGGAACGTCATCAAGGTGGTCTGGGGCCGCGAGTGGGATGCCCTGCTGCACGCCGATCGCGACGGCGCGCTGGTCAATTTGATGAATACCACGCCTGATGGCGATTACCAGACGTACAAGGCCAACGACGGCGCCTACGTGCGCGATCACTTCTTCGGCCGTGACCCACGCACCAAGGCCCTGGTCGAGCCGATGACCGACCAGGAGATCTGGAATCTCAAGCGCGGCGGTCACGACTACCGCAAGGTGTATGCCGCCTACCGCGCCGCGATGGAGCACAAGGGCCAGCCGACGATCATCCTGGCCAAGACCATCAAGGGCTACACGCTGGGCAGCCACTTCGAGGGCCGCAACGCCACGCACCAGATGAAAAAGCTTGCGCTGCAAGACCTCAAGGATTTCCGCGACGTCACCCGGGTGCCGATCAGCGATGAGCAGCTGGAGCAGGACCCCTACCTGCCGCCGTACTACCACCCGGGGCCCGAGGCGCCCGAGATCCGGTACCTGCTGGACCGGCGCCGCGCCCTGGGCGGGTTCGTCCCGGCGCGACGCAACAAGACCACACCGCTGGCGTTGCCCGCATCCGATGCCTACTCCGCCTTGAAGAGGGGATCCGGCAACCAGGCCGTGGCCACCACCATGGCGACGGTGCGCACGTTCAAGGAACTGTTGCGGGACAAGAACATCGGTCCGCGCCTGGTGCCGATCATCCCCGACGAGGCCCGCACCTTCGGCATGGACTCGTGGTTCCCGAGCCTGAAGATCTACAACCGCAACGGGCAGCTGTACACGTCGGTGGACTCGGCATTGATGCTGGCGTACAAGGAATCCGAGATCGGCCAGATCCTGCACGAGGGCATCAACGAGGCTGGGTCGACATCGTCGTTCACCGCGGTGGGCACGTCGTACTCCACCCACAACGAGCCGATGATCCCGATCTACATCTTCTATTCGATGTTCGGGTTCCAGCGCACCGGCGATGGCCTGTGGGCCGCGGCCGATCAGATGGCCAAGGGCTTCGTGCTCGGGGCGACGGCCGGACGTACCACGCTGACCGGCGAGGGCCTGCAGCACGCCGACGGACATTCGCTGCTGCTGGCGTCGACGAACCCGGCCGCGGTGACCTACGACCCGGCGTTCGCCTACGAGGTCGCCCACATCATCGAGAGCGGTCTGCAGCGGATGTACGGCGAGCACGCCGAGAACGTGTTCTTCTACATCACCATCTACAACGAGCCCTACGTCCAGCCCGCCGAGCCGGCCGATCTGGACACCGAGGCCCTGTTGCGCGGGATGTACCGGTACCGCCGGGCGCCCGAACAACGCACGAACACCGCCCAGATCCTGGCGTCGGGGGTGTCGATGCCTGAAGCGCTCCGGGCTGCCGACATGCTGGCGGCAGATTGGGACGTGGCCGCCGACGTGTGGTCGGTGACCAGCTGGGGCGAGCTCAACCGCGAGGGCGTGGAGATCGAGCGGCACCGGCTGCGGCATCCCGATCAGCCCGCCCGGACCCCGCATGTGACCAGCGCCCTGGCCGACGCGGCCGGCCCGGTGGTGGCGGTGTCGGACTGGATGCGGGCAGTGCCCGAGCAGATCCGGCAGTGGGTCCCGGGTACCTACATCACGTTGGGTACCGACGGCTTCGGCTTCTCCGACACCCGGCCCGCCGCACGGCGCTACTTCAATACCGACGCCGAGTCGGTCGTGGTGGCAGCGCTGGAGGGGCTGGCCCGGGACGGCGAGATCGATCCCTCGGTGGCCATCGCGGCAGCCAAGCAGTACAAGATCGACGACGTGTTCGCCGCTGCGGTGTCGTACGTCGACACCGGAAGCGCCTAGCCAAGATCTCCGAACGGGCGGTCGCTCCATACGGGAGCGACCGCCCGCCGGAGGGGTGGCTTGGAGGAATCCACCAGAATATTGGCGTAGCTTTTAGGGATGCCCGACAAGCGGTTCGTTCCGCCCAAATCGACCGTCGAGGTCCTGGAGAGCGTTCCCGACTCGGTGCTGCGCCGGTTGAAGCAGTATTCCGGCCGTCTGGCCACCGAGGCCGTGCACGCCATGGCCGAGCGCCTGGACTTCTTCTCCGATCTGGACGCGTCGCAGCGGGCCAGCGTCCAGCTGGTGGTACAGACCGCGGTGGTCAACTTCGTCGAGTGGATGCGGGACCCGGAAAGCGACGTCAGCTATACCGCCCAGGCGTTCGAGGTGGTGCCACAGGACCTGCGCCGCCGTATCGCACTGCGCCAGTCGGTCGAGATGGTGCGGACCTCGATGGAGTTCTTCGAGGAGGTGGTGCCGCTGCTGGCCCGATCCGAGGAGCAACTCAACGCGCTGACCGCGGGCATCCTGCGCTACAGCCGGGACCTGGCCTTCGCGGCCGCCAGCGCCTACGCCGACCAGGCCGAGGCCCGCGGGGCCTGGGATCTGCGGATGGAGGCCAATGTCGTCGACGCGGTGGTGCGCGGCGATTCCGGACCTGAGCTGCAGTCCCAGGCGGCGGCGCTGAATTGGGACGCCACCGCGCCGGCCACGGTGATCGTCGGCCTGCCGCGTCCGGACCGATTGGACCTGGCCCGCGACGACATCCACGACGTCGTGAAGCGCAATGACCGGGCGGCGCTGTCCGATGTGCACGGAACCTGGCTCATCACGATCGTCTCGGGCCCGCTGTCAGCAACCGATCGTTTCCTGGTCGACCTGCTGTCGGTGTTCGCCGACGGTCCAGTGGTGGTCGGGCCGACCTCCCCCACGCTGACGGCCGCGCACCGCAGCGCCACCGAGGCCATCTCCGGGATGAACGCGGTGGCCGGCTGGCCCGGTGCACCCCGCCCGGTGTCAGCGCGGGAGTTGCTGCCGGAACGGGCCCTACTGGGCGATGCAACGGCCATCGCGGCACTGGAAAGCGAGGTCATGCGCCCGTTGGCCGATGCCGGCCCAGCGCTGACCGAAACGCTCGACGCGTTCCTGGATTCAGGCGGCGCCATAGAAGCTTGCGCACGCAAATTGTTCGTTCATCCAAACACGGTGCGCTACCGGCTGAAACGGATCGGCGACTTCACCGGCCGCGATCCCGCCGTGCCGCGGGACGCCTATGTCCTGCGCGTGGCGTCGACGGTCGGCAGGTTGAGCAAACAGGCATACCAGCCGAGCACGCCAAATGCCGGAACCGTCGTGATACCGGCAATCCGCCCGGCGCATTCCGTCCGATAGTGGGCCCGAACCGGGCTCACCGGACATCCGAGAGGCTGTGACAGATTTCGCTGCGGTGAAGGCAATGTCGCATCACATGCACTTTTGTGGGGAACCTACAAAAACATAAGACAAGGTTCATAATCTCTTACACCCCACAAAACCGTCTTCACAGTGTTCTCTTAATGACGTGCCTCAACCCGTGCTCGCATTGCTTGCTCCCGGACAGGGATCGCAGACGCCCGGCATGCTCTCCCCTTGGCTGGAGCTGCCCGGTGCGGCCGATCGCCTCGCCACGTGGTCGCAGATCAGTGGCCTGGATCTGGCGCGTCTGGGAACCACCGCCACCGCCGAGGAGATCACTGACACCGCGGTGACGCAGCCGCTGGTGGTGGCCGCCACCCTGCTGGCCTACGAGGAACTGACCAAACGCGGCGTTCCCGAGACCGCCGAGACCATCGTCGCGGGCCATTCGGTCGGCGAGATCGCCGCCTACGCCATTGCCGGCGTCATCTCCGCCGATGATGCGGTCAAGCTGGCCGCCACCCGGGGCGCCGAGATGGCCAAGGCCTGCGCCGTCGAGCCGACCGGCATGTCGGCGGTGCTCGGTGGCGACGAGGCCGAGGTGCTGGCCCGGCTGGAGTCGCTCGACCTGGTCCCTGCCAACCGCAACGCCGCCGGCCAGATCGTGGCCGCCGGCGCGATCGCGGCGTTGGAGAAGCTCGCCGAGGATCCGCCGGCCAAGGCCCGCGTCCGTCAGCTGGCGACCGCAGGCGCGTTCCACACCCATTACATGGCTTCCGCGCTGGATGGCTACGCCGCCGCCGCCGCGTCTGTAACAACCTCCGAGCCGACCGCGACACTTCTGTCGAATGCCGACGGCCAGCCGGTCGCCTCGGCAGCCGATGCGATGGAGAAGCTGGTGTCCCAGCTGACCAAGCCGGTGCGCTGGGACCTGTGCACCGCCACCATGCGGGACCGTTTCTCCGGTGCCGAGCGCGCCGGGATCGTCGAGTTCCCGCCGGCGGGCACCCTGGTGGGTATCGCCAAGCGTGAACTGAAGGGCACCCCGACCCGCGCGGTCAAGGCTCCCGCAGACCTGGATGGCTTGAACGAGCTCTAGGTCGAGCGACAACTGAATATCGCAGTAACAAACGAACGTCCCGAGATGTCCTCCGCACCCGGAGGGCGCTGTCAACAACAAGAAGGAGCCATTGTGGCCGCCAGTCAAGAAGAAATCATCGCCGGTCTCGCCGAGATCATCGAAGAGGTCACCGGCATCGAGCCGTCTGAGGTGACCCCGGAGAAGTCGTTCGTCGACGACCTGGACATCGACTCGCTGTCGATGGTCGAGATCGCCGTGCAGACCGAGGACAAGTACGGCGTGAAGATCCCCGACGAGGATCTCGCCGGCCTGCGCACCGTGGGTGACGTCGTCTCCTACATCCAGAAGCTCGAAGAAGAGAACCCCGAGGCTGCCGCCGCCCTGCGCGAGAAGTTTGGCTCGGAATGACCAGACCTTCCACTGCTAACGGAGGCTTCCCGAACGTCGTGGTGACTGCCGTGGAGGCCACCACGGCGCTCGCTGCTGACATCGAGAGCACGTGGAAGGGCCTCCTGGCCGGAGAAAGCGGCATCCGTGAGTTGACCGACGACTTCGTCACCAAGTGGGACCTTCCGGTGCGTATCGGTGGCCACCTGGTCGATGACATCGACAGTCACTTGACGCGCATCGAGCTGCGCCGTAATTCCTACGTGCAGCGCATGTCACTGGTGCTCGCCCGACGGCTGTGGAAGACCGCCGGTGCGCCCGAGGTCGATCCCGATCGGTTCGCCGTCGTGATCGGCACGGGCCTCGGCGGTGGCGAGAAGATCGTCGAGACCTACGACGCGATGAACGAGGGCGGGATCCGCAAGGTCAGCCCGCTCGCCGTTCAGATGATCATGCCCAACGGTGCGGCCGCGGTCGCCGGACTTGAGCTCGGCGCCCGCGCCGGGGTCATCACGCCGGTGTCGGCGTGTTCGTCGGGATCTGAGGCCATCGCCCACGGCTGGCGTCAGATCGTGATGGGTGACGCTGACTTCGCCGTCGTCGGAGGCGTCGAAGGCGGTATCGAGGCGCTGCCGATCGCGGCGTTCTCGATGATGCGCGCCATGTCGACCCGCAACGACGACCCCCAGGGTGCGTCGCGGCCGTTCGACAAGGACCGTGACGGATTCGTGTTCGGCGAGGCCGGCGCGATGATGATCATCGAGACCGAGGAGCATGCCCTGGCCCGTGGCGCCAAGCCGCTGGCCCGCATCATGGGTGCCGGTATCACCTCGGACGCATTCCATATGGTCGCTCCGGCGGACAACGGTCACCGTGCCGGTGCCGCGATGAAGCGGGCGATGGAAACCGCGGGTCTGGAAGCCAAGGACATCGACCACATCAATGCCCACGGCACGGCCACCCCGATCGGCGACACCGCCGAGGCCAATGCCATCCGCGTTGCCGGATGCCAGAACGCCGCGGTCTACGCGCCGAAGTCGGCGCTGGGTCACTCGATCGGCGCAGTCGGTGCGCTGGAGTCGGTGTTGACGGTGCTCGCGTTGCGCGACGGGGTCATCCCCCCGACGCTTAACTACGAAACGCCGGATCCTGAGATCGATCTCGATGTGGTTGCGGGCGAGCCTCGTTATGGCGACTACAAGTACGCCATCAACAACTCGTTCGGATTCGGTGGCCACAATGTGGCTCTGGCGTTCGGGAAGTACTGACAACGGGTAGAAACCCGATAGGTAACCCCGGAAGGCACCCACACCGAGGGAAAGCACGGAAGGAAGAACACAGCAAATATGGCGGGATTGTCCACTGGGAACGGTCTTCCCAATGTGGTTGTCACCGGCGTAGCCATGTCAACGGCGCTGGCAACCGATGCTGAGAACACCTGGAAGAAGCTGCTCGACGGTCAGAGCGGGATCCGGTTACTCACTGATTCGTTCGTCGAGCAGTACGACCTGCCGGTTCGCATCGGCGGGCACCTCCTAGAGGACTTCGATCACGAACTGACGCGGGTTGAACTGCGCCGGTTGTCATATTTGCAGAAGATGTCGACGGTGATCGGCCGCCGGGTCTGGGCCAACGCTGGCTCGCCGGAGGTCGATACCCGACGACTCATGGTGTCCATCGGCACCGGCATGGGTTCCTCCGAGGAACTCCTGTTCGCCTACGACGCCATGCGGAACAAGGGGCTGCGCGCCGTGTCGCCGCTCGTTGTTCAGATGTACATGCCGAACGGGGCGGCGGCGGCGGTCGGGCTCGAACGCAAGGCCAAGGCCGGGGTCAGCACCCTGATCTCGGCATGTGCGTCCGGTTCCGAGGCCATCGCCAACGCGTGGCGCAATATCGTTCTCGGCGAAGCCGACATCGCCATCTGTGGTGGCGTCGAGACAAAGATCGAAGCGGTGCCGATCGCCGGCTTCGCCCAGATGCGCATCGTCCTGTCCAACAGCAACGACGATCCGCCGGGTGCCTGCAAGCCGTTCGACAAGGACCGCAACGGGTTTGTGTTCGGTGAGGGCGCCGCACTCATGGTGATCGAGACCGAGGAGCACGCCAAGGCTCGCGGAGCGAACATCCTGGGCCGCCTCATGGGCGCGAGCATCACCTCTGACGGCTACCACATCGTTGCGCCGGACCCCAATGGTGAGCAGGCCGGTTACGCCATGACCCGCGCCATTCAGCTGGCGGGTCTGCAGCCCACAGACATCGATCACATCAACGCGCATGCCACGGGCACCAGCGTCGGCGATGTGGCCGAGGGGAAAGCCATCAACAACGCGATGCGCGGCCATGTGCCCGCCGTCTACGCGCCCAAGTCCGCGCTCGGCCATTCGGTCGGTGCGGTCGGCGCAGTGGAGTCCATCCTGACCGTTATGGCGCTGCGAGACGGCGTCATTCCCCCGACGCTCAACCTGCGCAACCTTGATCCGGAGATCGATCTGGACGTGGTGGCCGGTGAGCCGCGACAGGGCGACTTCAAGTACGCCATCAACAATTCGTTCGGATTCGGTGGGCACAACGTCGCGCTCGCCTTCGGGAAGTACTGAGACCCAGCGCTTTCCATCAAAGGAGACCTTTATGACGATCATGGCCCCCGAAACTGCTGCTGAATCGCTCGACCCACGCGACCCGCTGCTGCGCCTGCAGACCTTCTTCGATGACGGCAGTGTCGAGCTGCTGCACGAGCGGGACCGCTCCGGTGTGCTGGCCGCGGCCGGCACCGTCAACGGCGTTCGTACGGTGGCGTTCTGCACCGACGGCACCGTGATGGGCGGCGCCATGGGCATCGAGGGCTGTGCCCACATCGTCAATGCCTACGACACCGCGATCGAGGAGCAGAGCCCCATCGTGGGGATCTGGCACTCGGGTGGTGCCCGGCTGGCCGAGGGCGTCAAGGCGCTGCACGCGGTCGGCTTGGTCTTCGAGGCGATGATCCGGGCGTCGGGGTACATCCCGCAGATTTCGGTGGTCGTCGGATTCGCCGCCGGCGGTGCGGCTTACGGCCCCGCCCTGACCGACGTCATCATCATGGCCCCGGACAGCAAGGTGTTCGTCACCGGTCCGGACGTGGTGCGCAGTGTCACCGGTGAGGATGTCGACATGGTGTCGCTCGGCGGCCCCGACGCTCACCACAAGAAGTCCGGCGTGTGCCACATCGTCGCCGACGACGAGCTCGACGCCTACGAGCGCGGCCGTCGCCTGGTCGGATTGTTCAGCCAGCAGGGCCATTTCGACCGGAACAAGGCCGAGGCTGGCGACACCGACCTGACGGCGCTGATGCCGGAGTCGGCCCGCCGCGCCTACGACGTGCACCCGATCATCGAGGCGCTGCTCGACGAGGGCGTGCCGTTCGAGGAATTCCAGGCCAAGTGGGCCCCGTCGATCGTCGTCGGTCTCGGTCGGCTGGCCGGCCGGTCGGTCGGCGTGATCGCCAACAACCCGTTGCGGCTCGGCGGCTGCCTGAACTCCGAAAGCGCCGAGAAGTCGGCACGTTTCGTGCGGCTGTGCGACGCGTTCGGTATCCCGCTGGTCGTCGTCGTCGACGTCCCGGGCTATCTGCCCGGCGTAGACCAGGAGTGGGGCGGTGTGGTGCGCCGCGGCGCCAAGCTGCTGCACGCCTTCGGTGAGTCCTCGGTCCCCCGCGTGACGCTGGTGACCCGCAAGATCTACGGCGGCGCCTACATCGCGATGAACTCCCGTTCGCTCAACGCCACCAAGGTGTTCGCCTGGCCGGACGCCGAGGTCGCCGTCATGGGCGCCAAGGCCGCCGTGGGCATCCTGCACAAGCGCAAGCTGGCCGCCGCTCCGGATCACGAGCGTGAGGCGCTGCACGAGGAGCTGGCGATCGAGCACGAGCGCATCGCCGGCGGTGTGGATTCCGCGATCGAGATCGGCGTGGTCGACGAGAAGATCGACCCGGCTCACACTCGTAGCAAGCTGACGCAGGCGCTTGCCGAGGCCCCGCACCGGCGCGGTCGTCACAAGAACATCCCGCTGTAATTCTTCAGCAGGCTCGAGTGGCCAGTTATTGCACACTTTCAACGAAAAGCTGTGCAGTAACTGGCCATTCGGCGTTCTGAGCCCGTCTACCGCGTGGTGTAGCCGCCGTTGGCGAAGATGGTCTGCCCGTTGATCCAGTGCCCCTCGTCGGTGAGGAACACCACCAGCGGGGCGATGTCGGTGATCTCGGTCAGCCGGTTGCCCATTGCCTGCGACTTGTGGAACTCGACCCGCTCCGGGGTCTCCTGCGGATAGAAGAACGGCGTGTCCATCGGACCGGGGGCGACGTTGTTGACGTTGATGCCGCGCACCCCGAATTCCTTCGACGCGGCCCGGGTGAAGTGCTCGACGGGACTCTTGGAGCCCGCGTAGGTCGAGTACCCGTCGGTGTAGGCCGCCAGTAGTGCGGTCACAATGGTGACCACCGACCCGTTGTCGTTGAGCCGCTTCCCCGCCTGCTGCAGAAAAAAGTACGCCGCCTTGGCGTTGACGTCGAACATCGAATCATATTCGGCCTCAGTGGTTTCCATGAACGGCTTGCGCAGCACCTTGCCGACGGTGTTGATCGCGATGTCAACGCTTCCGAATGCGTCGATGGCCGTGTCGAAGAGCTTTTCGACGTTGGCCGGAACCGTCAGGTCGCCTTGCACTTTGATGGCCTTCACCCCGGCGGCCTGGGCCGCGGCGACCGTCTTGTCGGCGTCGGACTCGGTGGCGGCACTGTTGTAGTGAACCGCTACGTTGACACCCCTCGAAGCCAACGTCGCGCTGATCAGGCCACCAAGGTTCTTCGCGCCGGCAGCAACAATCGCCGATCTACCTTCTAGTTTGCTCACAGCTGGCAGCCTAGTTCCGTGATCGACAGATGGATAACGCAAGTTATCGAGATATTCACAAGATTTGGTTGTGGATAGACTTGGCGAGTGTCAACGAATGCCCCTGATTTACGACGTTTACGTCAATTCATTGCGATCGGCGAAGCGGGCAGCATCACGGCCGCCGCTTCCGCGTTGCACATTAGCCAGCAAGCCCTCAGCAGTTCCATGCAGCAATTGGAGAAGGAGCTCAACGCCACCTTGTTCCGCCGCGAAGGCCGTCGGCTGGCACTCACCCGCGCCGGTGAGTTACTGCTGACCGAAGGTAGACCCCTGCTGGCCGCGGCGCACACCGTGGCCGAACGGGTGGAACAGACCGCCGGTGGCGCCGCCGAGGTCTTCGTCATCGGCCACACCCCGGCCCTCAGCGGAACTGAGGTCTATACCCGGCTCGAACCGGCCATCATCGCATTCCCCGAGACCTCCTTCATCTTCCGCCAGCTGTACCCCGATCAGCTCATCGGTGCGGTGCTCGACGGCACGGTTCACCTCGGTCTGCGCCGCGGGGTAGTCCCGACCAATGAATTGGCCACGGCCGTCGTGGGGTACGACCGGGTGCGACTGGCTGTTCCTCGCGAACACCGGCTGGCCGCCCAGCCGGTCGTGGACATTCACGAACTCGCCGGAGAGCGGATTGCGCTGTGGGCTCCCCCGGGCGCTTCCTACTACAGCGATTTCCTGATGGGCGCGTGCCGACGAGCCGGTTTCGAACCCGACTATGTGGTGAGCCGGGTCCAGGGTTCGGCCACCGTCGCCACCCCGCTGACGACGGGCGCCGTCGCGTTCGTAACCACTGCGGCGGGTGAGGCCATGGACGGCCGGGTGGTGGTAGCCGAACTCGAACCGACACTGCTGGTAGGTGCGCAGGCATTGTGGCAGCGCCACACCAGTTCAGCGGTTCGGGACGCCGCACTGGCCGGGTGACGGACCGCCACATCACCGATCGAGTATCGACGAAAGCGCTTGACGCAGTGCAGTTTCCGGATCAGCGGGTAGCTTCTCGGTGCGCCACCCGACGAAATCGTCGGGACGGACCAGGAGCGTGCCGCCCGGGCTGAGGCCGGTTTGCGCCACTCCCCCGTCGTTCAGCGGATGCACCGCCGGCGTCGTACCGGACGTTCCCGCTGCCGCTGATGCCGCAGCAGTCCATGCCAGCGGATCCCCCGCGGTGAACAACGCGAATCCATGGTCGATCAGATCGAGAGTGGACACCGGTTTTCCGTCACGGGACTGCCAGATGTGCGGCATCCGGGTTCCGGGTTGGCCGCGCAGGTCCTCGACGAAACTCACCGTACCGGTTGGCTCGCCATCGGAAACGACTGCCGCCGAGTGGTATTGGTATCCCAGGATCATGTCGAAGATCGGCGCCTCTTCGCCGGTCAGCAATCCGGGCGCGGCATCGGCGAGCTTGAGCAGGGCCAGTGGCGGCCCGATCAGAGATTGGCGGGCGGCGAATCGGCCGATCGGATGCCGCTCGTCGTGATAGGTGTCGAGCAACCCCGATCCGGCGGCGCCGGTCCGTACGGCCGCCAATTTCCAGGCCAGGTTGTGCGCACTCTGGATGGCGATGTTCGCCCCGCCGGCTTTGAACGGCGGCATGGTGTGCGCGGCGTCGCCGACCAGAAACGTTCGTCCGCTGCGCAATTGGTCGGCAACCTGTTCGTATGGCTGCCACGGTGCCACTTCGATGATCTCCAGGTCGATCGATTCACCGATCGCCGCGGTGAGCACCTCACGGCAATAGTCCGGGGTGAATTGGTCAGCCGATTCGCCGCGGTCAGGCAGGTAGGTGGTGATGAACATGCCGCGGTCAGCATCGATGACCACGAAGATGCCGTCGACTTCGGAGTTGCGCACCTGTATCGCATCGCCATCGCCGAGATCGGGGACGAATGACCGCCACTGGGCCCTGAAGTAGATGAAGACCACGAAGATCGGCAATGCGCCATGGCCCGAGGTGCCGATGCCGACCGTGGTACGGATCGGGCTGTGCACACCGTCGGCGGCGATCAGATAGTCGGCACGCAATGTCTCGGTCCCGTCGTCCGAGGCCAACTCGGCGGTGACACCGTCGGCTTCCTCGGTGAAACTCACCAGGGTGGTGCCGTAACGGACCTGGCTCCCGCGTCGGCGGATATCCCCTAGCAGGATGGGTTCCAGGCGGCTCTGCGGGCAGTACTGGACCACCGGTTCCGGGCTGAGACCGGCGAACCCGGCGAAGATCGCCTCGACATCCATCGCGGGCTCCGCCGAGGCGCTGTTCAGGGTCGGTTTGAGTACCACACTCGACGCGCCGTCGGCCACCGCGTGCACTTGGTCTCCCAGCCCCAGACCGCGCAGGATCTCGCATGTGCGGAAGGTCAGGTTGCGCGCCTTCGGGTAAATGAACACCTCGCGCCGCTTTTCCACCAGCACCGATTCGACCCCGTGCTGGGCCAGCAGGGCCGCACTCGCGAGCCCCGCCACCCCGGCTCCGACGATCAGCACAGGCGCCTTGGTCATCGCCGCCACGACCCGACTGTAGTCCCGCCGGGATTCAGCCGACCCCTGCCAGATCGTTGGCCAGGTGGACCGGCGTCAACCGGTGAGCCGCATCGCCATCGTGCAGGGGCCCTTCCCGCCAACCTCGTGGGCTACTCGACTTCCCCGAATTCGGCGATCATCTCGGCGGCAGCCTCAGCCGCGAGCTCGCGGTCGCCGCTCACGAGCCCGATGCGCGTACGGCGATCGAGAATGTCGTCGACGCACAGAGCGCCTTCGTGGGTGACCGCGTACTCGAACTCGGCGCGGATGACGTCGATTCCGTCGGCCACCGGGTCGGTGGGACGAGCGCACCGCGACCGAGCGATCACATTCGGCGCCTCGGCCCCGTACCGGGCCACCAGCGAGGACGGCAGCGGATGCTCAGATCGCAACGTGGACACCGGATTGGCCGGAGCGCCGACGAGCGGCAGGTTGGCCGTGCGGCAGTCGGCGACGGACAGCCCGCGCAAGGCGAGCGCCCGGTCCAGCACGTCCTGGGCCATGTACCGGTATTCGGTGAGCTTGCCGCCGATGATGCTGAACACTCCGTTCGCCGACTCAACGACCGCGTGCTCGCGGGACACGTCGGCCGTGTTGCCTTCGCCGGTGTCGATCAGCGGCCGCAGACCGGCATAGGCGCCGCGCACGTCCGAGGTGGTCAGGTCGGTGGCCAGCGCCGTGTTGACAGTGTCGAGCAGGAAGGCGATCTCACCCGGAGTCGGCTGGGGTACATCGGGAATCGGCCCCGGAGCGTCCTCGTCGGTCAACCCGAGGTAGACCCTGCCGAGCTGTTCGGGCATCGCGAAGACGAACCGGTTCAGCTCCCCCGGTATCGGAATGGTCAGTGCCGCGGTGGGATTGCCGAACGCCGCGGCGTCGAACACCAGATGCGTGCCGCGGCTGGGACGCAGCTTGATCGCGGGATCGAGATCGCCGGCCCACACCCCCGCCGCGTTGATGACCACCCGGGCGTTCGCGTCGAAGGATTGCCCGGTGAGTTCGTCGGTCAGGCGCACCGAGGTGGCGTCGGCCGCGCTCGCGGAGACACGGGTCAGGATGCGGGCCCCGTGCTGTGCGGCGGTGCGGGCAACGGCGGCGACCAGTCGGGCGTCGTCGATGAGCTGGCCGTCGTAGGCCAGGTAGGCCCCGTCGAGGCCCTCGGTGCGCACCGTCGGGGCCAACTCGACCGCACGACGTGCGTCCACCCGACTGGAGCGCGGCAGGATCGACGCACTGGTTCCCGCCAGCCTGCGCAGGCCGTCGCCGGCCACGAATCCGGTGCGCACCAACGCTCGCGACGTGCGCCCCATCGACGGCAGCAGCGGTACCAGCTGCGGCATGGCCTTGACGAGGTGAGGTGCGTTGCGGGTCATCAGGATTCCGCGTTCGATCGCGCTGCGGCGGGCGATCCCGACGTTGCCGGTGGCCAGATAGCGCAGACCGCCGTGCACCAGTTTCGAACTCCACCGGCTGGTGCCGAAGGCGAGATCGTGTTTCTCCACCAGTGCCACCTGCAGGCCACGGGTGACGGCATCCAGCGCGATGCCCACACCGGTGATACCGGCGCCGATGACGATCACATCGATCTGTTCCCCATCGGCCAGGGCGGCCAATTCGGTTGTGCGCCTGGCGCGATTGAGCGCGGTCGGTCCGGTCACGAGGCTAGGTATCCGTTCAATGCGTGGGACAGTTCGGCGGCCAGAGCGTCGGCGTCGAGAATCGGCTCGACCATCTGGGCGGATTGGATCGCGGACTGGGTGATCAGCAGGCACATGGTGGCCAGCTGGCGGGGGTCCCCGGACCGGACGCGGTCGTTCTTCTGACTTACCTCCTGCGCGAGCTTGAGCTCGCCGGCCAGTGCGTCGATCAGGATCTGCTGGCTGGTGCCCAGCCGCTCGGCGATGTAGACCATCGCCACCTCCGGCGCGGAGTGCAGGACCGCCATGATCACCTCGTCGTGGCGCAGCCGTGCGGCCACCGTCACCATGCGGGTCACCAGCGCTGCACGCCCGGGCCCCTGGCTGCCGGTTTCGTCCAGCACACCCACGATCCGCGCCGTGAGCAGCGCGGCCAGGATCGACTGCGTGTCCGGGAATCGGCGGTACACGGTCGGGCGGCTGACCCCGGCCCGCCGGGCGATCTCGGCCAGTGTCACCCGGTCGACACCGAAGGCCAGCACGCAGCTGGCGGCGGCCTCCAAGATCTGGTCGCTCAGCGATCTCTCGTTACTGATTGACATCATATGTAATACTGTAACGCATGACTCAGCCGGCTGAACAGTTTCTGCCTCCGATGAAGTGGAATGCCTGGGGCGACCCGCAGGCAGCCAAGCCACTTTCCGACGGAATCCGGTCCCTGCTCCAGCAGGCCCTGGGCGTCGAGGCCGCACCCGCGGCGGAACCGACACCCGACCAGGTGCAGTTGCGGCCGTCCGCCCTGTCCGACGCCGACCGCGACGCCCTCGCCGCGATCGTCGGTGCACAAAACTGCAGTACCGACACGATGTCGCGACTGCTGCACGCCGGCGGGAAGTCGACGCTGGACCTGTTGCGCCGCAACGATTCCGGAATCCAGGATGCGCCCGACGCGGTCTTGCTCCCGGGCTCGGACGACGAGGTCGCCGCGATCCTGGCCCACTGTGCCGAGCATCGCATCGCCGTCGTCCCGTTCGGCGGCGGAACCAGCGTCGTGGGCGGCCTGGATCCGCTTCGCGGCGATTTCTCCGCGATCGTCACTCTGGACCTGCGCCGGTTCGATGCCCTGCACAGCATCGACCCCGTGACCGGCGAGGCCGAGCTCGGCGCGGGCGTCACCGGACCGCAGGCCGAGGCGTTGCTCGGGGCGCACGGCTTCTCGCTGGGCCACTTTCCGCAGAGCTTCCAGTTCGCCACGATCGGCGGGTTCGCCGCCACCCGGTCCTCCGGGCAGGATTCGGCCGGATACGGCCGCTTCGACGACATGGTGCGCGGCCTGCGCGCCGTCACCCCGGCGGGCACGCTGGACCTCGGTCGCGCTCCGGCCTCGGCCGCCGGACCCGATCTGCGGCAACTGCTCCTGGGCTCGGAAGGCGTGTTCGGCGTCATCACCCGGGTCCGGGTTCGAGTGCATCCGGTACCTGAGACCACGCGCTACGAGGCCTGGTCCTTCCCGGATTTCGCCACCGGAGCCGAGGCACTGCGGGCCGTCACCCAGACCGGCACGGGCCCGACGGTGATCCGGCTGTCCGACGAGGCCGAGACCGGGGTGAACCTGGCCACCACGGAAAGCATTGGCGAGCAGAGCATCACCGGCGGCTGCCTGGCCATCACGCTGTTCGAGGGCACCGCCGCGCACACCGAGAGCCGCCATGAGGAGACCCGCGCCGTCCTGCAGGCCCACGGTGCCACCTCGCTGGGTGACGCCCCGGCCCGGGCGTGGGAGCACGGCCGATTCAACGCGCCGTATCTGCGCGATTCCCTGCTGGCCGCCGGCGCGCTGTGCGAAACGCTGGAAACCGCCACCACGTGGTCCAACCTGACCGCGCTGAAGGCCGCGGTCACCGGGGCGCTGACCACCGCGCTCGCCGAATCCGGCACGCCCGCCCTGGTGATGTGTCACATTTCGCATGGGTACCCCACCGGCGCCTCGTTGTACTTCACGGTCGTCGCCGC
Organism: Mycobacterium sp. NPDC004974; assembly: GCF_053600815.1. Taxonomy (NCBI): domain Bacteria; kingdom Bacillati; phylum Actinomycetota; class Actinomycetes; order Mycobacteriales; family Mycobacteriaceae; genus Mycobacterium; species Mycobacterium sp. NPDC004974. The sequence goes on from NZ_JBSGAQ010000005.1 coordinate 363,414, forward strand.
CCAGCGCGGCAATCCGATCGAGCAGTGGCAAGCCGCCAAGACCGCGGCCTCCGACGCGATGGTGCAGGGCGGCGGCACCATCACCCACCACCATGCGGTCGGCGCGGATCACCGTCCCTGGATGCGGGACGAGATCGGCGACCTCGGTGTCGAGGTGCTGCGCGCCGTCAAAGCCACGCTGGATCCGGCCGGAATCCTCAACCCGGGCAAGCTGATTCCGTGAATCAGGTCACGGTCCTGACCAATCCCATGTCGGGGCATGGCAACGCGCCGCATGCGGCCGAGCGGGCGGTCGCACATCTCCAGCGGCGCGGTATCGACGTGTGCGCGATCGTCGGAACCGACGCCGCGCACGCCCGCCGTCTGGTCGACGACGCGCTCGACCGCGGCACCGACGCCCTCATCGTGGTCGGCGGCGACGGGGTGATCTCACTGGCCCTGCAGGCGCTGGCCACCGGTGATGTTCCGCTGGGCATCGTCCCCGCCGGGACCGGCAATGACCATGCCCGCGAATACCATTTGCCGACAGGCGATCCCGAGGCCGCCGCCGACATCGTCGCCGACGGCCATACCGAGACCGTCGACCTCGGCCGCATCGAAGACACCTCCGGCGCGGTCAAGTGGTTCGGCACCGTGATGGCCGCCGGGTTCGATTCTCTGGTCAGCGACCGGACCAACCGGATGCGCTGGCCGCACGGCCGCATGCGCTACAACGTCGCGATGCTCGCGGAGATCTCGAAGCTACGGCTGCTGCCGTTCCGGCTGACGTTCGACGATGGCCCGGAGATTCGCACCGACCTCACCCTGGCGGCATTCGGCAACACCCGCAGCTATGGCGGCGGCATGCTGATCTGCCCCGGCGCCGACCATTCGGACGGCCTGCTCGACGTCACGATGATCACGTCGGCATCCCGCACCAGGCTGATCCGCCTGTTCCCCACGGTTTTCAAGGGCACCCATGTCGACCTCGCCGAGGTGACCACCAGGCGCGCCAAGTCGGTCCATGTCGAATGCCCGGGCATCAACGCCTACGCCGATGGAGACTTCGCACTCCCGTTGCCGGTCACGGTGTCCGCGGTGCCGGGTGCGCTACGGCTACTGGTGCCCAAACAGTCCTGAACGAACTCCACGATGCAGTCGCGGGCCTCACGGCTCTCCGGCAGAAACGGAAGAAACGCCGGGAACGCGTGTAACTGACCGGGCCAGACCTTGAGAGTGCACTCCCGGCCGGCATCGGTCAGCACCTCGTGCATGCGTTCGGCATCGCATCGCAGCGCTTCCGATTCCGCCGCGATGATCAGGCTCGGCGGAAAATCGGCGAGTTCCCCGTTGACCGGTGACAAGGCGTGACCGTTCGAACTCTTGGGGCCGACGCATTCGACGATCATCGGCAGGGCAAGCCCGATCCCCATCCGGTCCGCGGCGAAGTTGGGATGGCCCGAGCGGCGTTCACCGTCGAGTTCGAGCAGCGGGCTGACACCGACGACGCCGGCCGGCGCACCGACCCCCTGCGCCTGGGCGGCGAGAACGGTTGCGAATGCCAGGAATCCGCCCGCGGAGTCACCTGCCACCACGGTGTTGGCGGGGTCGGCCCCCTGGTCCAACAGCCAACGGTAGGCGCGCAGGCAGTCTGCGACGGACTCGTCGAGGGTCACCTCGGGGTGCTGTCGGTACTCGACGTGCACCACGGGAAGCTGTGTCCGGCGGGCAAGCGCGACCACGACGTGCGAGTGTGTGTCGAAACCGCCGAGAAAGAACCCCCCGCCGTGCAGGTAGAGGATGGCGCCGTCAGAAAGCGGGCGGTGAGCCGACTCGGCTGTCCGGATGGTCTCGATCGTGACATGACCGAGCGTGATCCGGCTGACCCGCAACCCCCGCCGCGGGCGAAGGCGCTGGAGCCGCGCGAGCGCGTTGATGCGACGACCGATCGTGGCGAGGCGATCCTCGACGGATCGATCTCCTTGGTAGGCAACCGATCTACGTACCTGTGTGAGAAGGGTTCGGCGTGCGATGCCATAACACGCGCGGGATCTGCGACTCGGGCGTCGGGTCGACAGTGCGGTGGCCGGTAATACCATCCAAACTCCTTCGGGTTACTTCGGCGATCCCAGGGCGCCAAGCAGTTTCACCAGGTGGCCGAACGCGTCGGTGAATGGCCGTGCCGGAACCGACGGGTCGATGGCCCGCTGGATGCCGAGGCCGATCCCGGCACTGAGCAGCAGATTGCCGAGATCCTCCAGGCTCGCCGCGACGTCATTGTTCGCCAATTGCGCTTCGCTGAGCCCGAGTTCGGCCGACATCGACTGCAGAACGTCGATCACCATCTGCGCGGCCTCATTGCGCAATGCCGTGATCATCTCGCCCAGCTCGGGGTTGTTCCGCGACAGCACCGCGAATTCGAGTTCGAGCATGGTCCAGCCGACATCGCCCGCGGTCCGCTCCAGCCAGGCGCTCAAAGCGCTCACGCGACTGTCCAGCTCGGCGTCGGACATCGCGAGTTCGGCCATCTCGGCGAACTTCTCACGATGGATCAGCTCGAGAACATCGCGGCACAGGTTGGGCTTGCTGCCGAAGTTGGAGTACACGGCCCCCTTCGAGAAGCCCGCGTCGTCGGCGATGTCTTCGAGGCTGGTGGCGGCATAGCCGTGGGCCAGGAAGCGCTGTTTGGCGGCCTCCAAGAGTTCGGCTCGCGTCTGTTCCTGGCGTTGAGCCCTGGTCAGCCGCGGCATTCGCTGATGATAGATCGAAGCGGACTTTGGGTATTGAATTAACTCAAAGTATTCAGATACCGTGAGTATGCGAACGGTCGTGAGACGACTCAGGGGAGGCATGACGTGCGGTTTTCACAGAAGAAGGCGTCGGTGGACGGGGCGATGGTCATCGTCACCGGCGGGGCGCGGGGCATCGGAGCCAAGACGGCGGAGCTGTTCTCCGCCGGTGGCGCCACCGTATGGATCGGCGATGTCGATGCCGATGTGGCCGCGACGACCGCAGCCGGTATCCCCCGCTGCCGGGCGGCCTACCTCGATGTCACGCAGCGGTCGTCGTGGGATCGATTCGTCTCGGATGCGGTCCGCGAATCAGGCGGCATCGACATCCTGGTCAACAACGCCGGGGTCATGCCGCTCGGCGCGTTCGACGCCGAATCCGAGGCGACCACTGACCTGATCCTCGACGTCAACGTGCGCGGTGTCCTGAACGGCATGCGCGCGGTCGTCCCGTCGATGGTGGCCCGCGGTCACGGTCACGTCGTCAACGTGGCGTCGATGGCGGGCATGATCCCGATCCCGGGCATGGTGACGTACAACGCCAGCAAGTTCGCCGCGCTGGGCGCCTCGCTGGCGGCACGGCGCGAGTACGCCGGCACCGGGGTCTCCGTGTCGGCAGTGCTGCCGTCGGCGGTCCGCACCGAGCTCGCCTCCGGTGTGCAGCTCGGAAACGGCCTTCCCACCGTGGATCCCGACGACGTCGCAGAGGCGATCCTCAAAACCCTGCGCACCCGGGCCGCCCGCACCTCGGTCCCGGGTTGGGTCGCCCCCGGGTGGGCCCTTGTCGACGCCCTGGTGCCGGAGGCGATCCAGCGCGCGGTGCGAAACAGGATCGATGACCGCCGTGCCCTGACCGCCCTTGACGAACAGGGCCGGTCCACGTACCTGCAACGTATCGACCGCCAATCGAAAGCTCATGCCGGGCAGCCCGATTCCGAGGCCACGTCATGACAACGGCACTGGTGATCGGCTGCGGCGGCACGATCGGCGGCGCCTGGATCGTCGCCGCACTGCACGCCCTGGCCGAAGAAACCGGGTGGGATCCGCGCGACGCCGCGGTGCTGCAGGGCACTTCGGCGGGCGCCGAGCTCGTCACGATGCTCGGCGGCGGCGCCAGGGTGAGCGATCTCGTCGCGATGCAGCGCGGCGCCTCAACCGATGAGCGCCTGCGCCGCCACATCGCCGACACCCCGGCCGGCATCCCGCCGATTCCGATCCCCCGGCCGCTCAACCCGAAATTGCTCGGCAGCCAAAGGGGTCTCGCTGCCGCCACCGGCATCGCGCCCGTCGGCCGGGGCAATGCCGGCTGGTTACAGCGTCTCGCCGACGGATTCTCCGTCTCCTCGGGGTGGGTGGCACATCCCGGTGTCCGGATGGTCGCCTTCGACTACCAGCGCGGCGAGCGTGTCGTGTTCGGGGCGCCCGGCGCGCCGGCGGCCACACTAGGCGAAGCACTTCGCGCATCCTGGGCGGTGCCGGGCTGGATGCCACCGGTCACGATCGGCGGCAGGCAATTCGTCGACGGCGGCGCCGCATCGACCGCGTCGGTCGATCTCATCACCTCCGACGATGCCGACACCATCTACGTGATCACCCCCATGACCTCCGAACCAGGCACGCGCGCACCAGGATTCGGCGGAATACTGGAGCACCGGCTGCTGCGCCGGCCGATGTCGATCGGGCTGGACCGCGAGGTGGCAGCAGTGCGGGCGCGCGGCACGCAGGTCGTCGTCATCCGGCCCGACGCTGCCGATCTCGAGGGCCTCGGTTCACACTTCATGCGGCGGGGCCGACGGGAGTCGGCATTCGAGGCATCGATACGCACCGCACCGGCCACGGTCCGGCGTGCGCTCGCAGTCAGTGAGGAGGCCCGATGAGCCGCGGGGTCCGCATCGTCGTCATCGGCGCGGGGATGGCAGGCATCGCCACCGCGTACACGCTCAAACAGGCAGGATTCACGAATTTCACGATCCTGGAGAAGGGTTCGGACGTCGGCGGGGTCTGGCACTGGAACCGCTACCCGGGACTCACCTGCGATGTGCCGTCGCAGATCTACCAGTTCTCGTTCGCGCCCAAACCGGACTGGAGCCACATCTGGGCCAGCGGTGAGGACATCCAGCGCTACCATCGCGACGTCATGGAACGATTCGGACTCGACGCCCATCTGCGGTGCGAGACCGAAGTCACCGAAGCCCGTTACGACAGCACCACCACGTCGTGGACGCTCACAACAGGCGACGGTGACACCCTGACAGCCGATTTCGTCATCTGCGCCACCGGCGTGCTGCATCACCCGTCGATCCCCGAGATCCCGGGCATGGACACTTTCGCAGGACAGATCGTGCACACCGCACGGTGGGATCCGGAGCTGATGACCGACGGCAGGCGCATCGCCGTGATCGGAACGGGATCGACCGGTGTCCAAGTGGTTTCGGCCCTCCAGCCGAAAGCCCGCACTCTGTTGCACTTTGCGAGATCACCGCAGTGGATCCTGTGGGCACCGATGTCGCTGCGGCAGTCATCGATCCTCGCCAAGGTGTTGCGCCGGCGGCCAGGGTGGCATGACTTCCTCTACCGACGACTGCAGTGGGGGTCCGGAATCCTCGCCGACGTCGTCACCACGCCGTCGTGGCGACGCAAGTTGGTGCAGTCCTATGCGCGGTGGAGTCTGGCCGCCCAGGTCCGCGATCGCGCGCTCCGCGCGAAGCTCACGCCGGACTATGAGCCGCTGTGCAAGCGGCAGGTGGTCTCGGGCTCGTACTACCGTGCGATCAAGCGACCCAACGCCACCCTGATCGACGATCCCATCCAGGAGTTCACCGCCACCGGCATCCGCACCGCCGACGGCACGCACCACGATGTGGATGTCGTGGTGCTGGCCACCGGATTTCAGGCGCACAACTACATGCGCCCCATGAACATCGTCGGCCGTGACGGCATCACGCTCGACGATGCCTGGGTCAAAGGTCCACGGGCATACCGCATGACGGCGATCCCCGGCTTTCCGAACCTGTTCACCGTGCTGGGGCCGAACTCGCCGACCGGGTCGATCCCGCTGCAGTACTCGGCCGAGCTCACCGCCGGCTACATCGTGAGCTGGCTCAGGCGGTTTGAAAACGCGGAACTCTCCGAGGTCGAGGTCACCGAGCACGCCACCGGCGAATTCAACGCCGCGGTCGCCGACGGACTCGGCCCGACGGTGTGGAACACCGGGTGCAATTCGTGGTACTTCACCGACGCGGGGACCATCGATCTGTGGCCGTTCGACCGGGCCACCCTCACCCGCATGCTGTCCGAACCGGACCCCGCGCACTACCGGATCAGCTGACGGCAAGCCTTCGCAGTTCAGACCCACTTTTCCACGATTCGGCGTGTTTGCCCGACGCCGTCAGCGGCACGCGGTACGTTTCGTCTGGGCCGGGGTTGTGAGTGAGTGGACTGGTACGGAGCGTCATGGAATCGACCAAATACATCGGCCGCGTCGGCGCACTGGCCGTCGCTCTCGGCATCGGCACGGCATTGACCTCAGGAACCGGAATCGCCTGGGCGGAAGGCGGGTCCGGCGATCCTGGCAAATCCACCGCGGGAAGCTCCGACGGCGCCGCCTCGAGCTCTGGAGAGAAAAAGACTCCGAGCAAACCCTCGAACGTCAAGAAGCCGGCCACCACTCCGTCCGGCACTCTGTCGAAGATCGGCGAGCGGATCCGCAAGGACGTCGAGTCCGGTCTGAATGACGTCGGTGACGCGATCAAGCAGACGCAGAACCGCCTCGACGCCGCGCGCACCCCGCCGCGAACCCGGACGACCAAGGCCCGGAGCAAGATTCAGGGCTCTCTCACCAATGCCCCCGAGGCGGGCAACAAAGCCGACGTCGGCGAGAAGACCGATACCGCCCGCACGGTCCCGGAAGCCGCGACGTCTGCGCCCGATTCGCAGCGCGCGCAACGCCCCAACACCGTGGTGGTGCGCCTCAAGGAGGTGGCAGAAGACGTCCCCCAGCGCGGCCGCGACGTCATCTCGGCATCGCGCACCGAGGTCACGACATTCGACGTCCCGGCCGCGTTGCCGGAGATCTCGATCGTGCCGGCAGCGCCGGTCTCCAATCCCGAGTCCGCCGCGCCCAAGATCGCCGCACCGCCGGTCGTGTCAGCACTACTGAGCGTCGCCGGCCTGACCCCGTTCGGTGCCGGTACCAGCCCGGTGGCACCGGCCCAGTCCCCCGCGCTGTGGGCCATGATGGCTTGGACGCGTAGGGAATTCGAGCGGTCGATCAATCCGATCGCGTCTCGGGTGGTATCGGCCAAGGACGCCGCGTCGGTGGTGGCCGAGGGTGAGATCCAGCCGATGGCGGCCGCCGCCCCCAATACCGCTGTGCAGACCGATAACCTGACGGCCAAGCCGCAGGTTCCGTCCTCCCTGGCGGGCGCCACCACACCGCTCGGGTGGGTGACCGGAGTCGGCGTCACCGACCACTGGTACATCGCCGGCACGGACCTGGGCATCATGTGGAACAGCGGCTACACCGACCCTGTGACCGGAAAACCCGTCATCTATACGTTGTTCGGCGATTCCTACAGCGAGCCGGGCATGGCGGGCGACTGGCGTAACAACGTGCTGTTCCGGACCATCGACACCGATCTGTCCGACGGCCTGCAATTCAACGGTGCGGTGATCAACGCCGGAGCGCAGTATCCCGGCGACCCCAACGGGGTTCACCAGTGGTACGGCACCGGAGTCGCGCCGGCCGGCGCCACCCAGATCATCTACGACCCCGGCCAAGACGGATTGTTCGGCCGGACCTACACGATGATCCCGACCTCGGCGATCGCGATCGAAAACCCCGACGCCGAAGGCGGTTACCGGCAGTACGCGACGGTGATGTCGATCCGGACCTGGGACAACCCGGGCAGCTGGACCACGAACTACTCCGGAATCGCCTACTCCGACGACGGCGGTAAGACCTGGACCGTCGACCCCGCCACCATCCGTTCATCGGGCTGGTTCCGCGCGGGCCCGGCATACGTCCCCGGCGACGAGCACTTCCAGCAGAACGCCCTGGTGATGTCGGACGACCCGACTGACCCCTACGTCTACGTGTACGGGACACCTTCGGGCAGACAGGGTTCGGCGTATGTGGCCCGCGTGGAGAAAGATCAGATCACCAACCTGGATGCCTACGAGTACTGGGCCGGTGAGAATTCCGGTGGCGCGGGGCAATGGGTGACCGGTGATCCGTCGGCCGCAGTTCCGGTGTTCGGCTCCAGCAGCACCGATTTCCTGCCGACGCTGTACCGGGTCGCGGACTTCTTCACGTTCGGGCTCTTCACCAAGATCGCGAACGGCATCTGGGTCGGCGGTCTGCCCACCAACGGCAATGTCAGCGAAATGTCGGTCCAGTACAACGAGTATCTGGGCAAGTACGTCGTGCTCTACACCGATGGCGGCAACAACGTGGTGATGCGGGTGTCGGATTCACCGCAGGGTGAATGGTCGGATACGACGACGCTGGTGAACAACAACCTGACGACCAACACCGGCATGTATGCGCCGATGGTCCATCCGATGTCGGGCACCGACTACTTCAACAAGGTCGACGCCAACGGCAATGTGGTCGAGGACAACTCGCACTACCTGTACTACAACCTGTCCTACTGGGGTGAATACAACGTGCGGTTGATGCAGACCGACCTGGCCACGATGAAGACGGTCTCGGTATAACGATGTGTCGAGCGTTGGCATTGAGTGCGGCGGCCCTCTCGCTGGCTGCCGCACTCACCACGAGCGCCTGCGCGCACGCCGATCCCGAACCGGTACCGCAAGGGCCGCCCGAAACCGCGGCACCGCAGCCTGATGCGTCATGCGCCGAAGGTCTCGCCGGTGCGCTGACCCCCGCCGATCCCGGACAAGTCGGCAACAACCGGCTGCTACTGCAATGCACGGACGGCACCTGGCAGCGGTTCACCAATCCCTATCCGTCGTCGGACCGCTGGCTGACCACCGGGCCCGAGCTGATCCTGCACGGGCAGGGCCGACGGAATCCGGAAGCCTCGGCGGGCACGTGGACGGCGACACCGCAGACAGCCGACGCCCATTGCAGCGCCGAGGTTGTCGACGTCCTGGGCGCCGGCAAGACGTCGGCGCCCGAGGCGTTCAGTGCCGAACCGGGCCGGTCGCTGACCTTTGAGATCAGCGACCACATGTTCACGTCGAAGCTCAGCGGCTACTGCCTCTGGGCCCGTAGCTGACGAGAGCTACCCCACGCCCCTGTTCAGCCAGGTCACCTCGGCGCCGTCACCACCGTTGCGGTACGGCTCGAGGGACTCGTCCCACGCGGTGCCCAGCACGGTGTCGAGTTCGGCTGCCAGCATGTCGGCACCGCCGGCCATCAGGGAGCGCAGCCGCATCTCGCCGACCATCACATCGCCATTGGCACTCATGGCACCGCTCCACAGGCCCAGCTGCGGGGTGTGGCACCAGCGGTGTCCGTCTACTCCGGCACTGGGGTCCTCGGTCACCTCGAAGCGCAGCACCGACCAGGAGCGCAGGGCATTGGCCAACTGCGCCCCGGTGCCGACGGGCCCGACCCAATTGGTCACCGCGCGCAACTGGCCAGGCATGGCCGGTTGCGGTGTCCACTTCAGGTTCGCCCGCGCCGACAGGGTCGACGACAACGCCCACTCAACGTGCGGGCATACCGCCGCGGGTGAGGCATGGACATACACCACGCCTGTCGCCGCGTCGGCGAACTGGTTCGACGCACGCATCTGCTACTCCTTCGGATACGAGGGACGTCTTCCCCAACGGCCTGGTATTCCGATCGAGCATGCAGTTGTGTGTGTCGCGCGTGTCTATTGTGCCTTGTGTGGCCAGTGTTGCGCTAGTCTGTCCCGTTTTCTCTCAGCACTCCATCAGATATCGCGGGCCACAGCGGGTAGGTCCAGTCCCCGAAGTCGCGGTCGGTCAACACCACCAACGCCAGGTCAGCGACCGGATCGACCCACAGAAACGTCCCCGACTGGCCGAAATGACCGAACGTGCGGGGCGAGTTCGCCGACCCCGTCCAATGCGGGGATTTACCGTCCCGGAGCTCGAACCCCATCCCCCAGTCGTTGGGCCGCTGCACACCGAAACCCGGCAACACCCCGTCAAGGCCGGGAAACTGCACTGTCACGGCCTCGTCGTGCAGGTCCTGCGAAACCAACGCCGGCCGCAACAACTCCCGGGCGAACACCGCCAGGTCGGCAACGGTCGACACACCGCCGAACCCGGCCGCCTCCGCCCCGCCCAACAGCACGGACGCGGACATCTCCAGCGGCTGGAACACCGCCTCGGTGAGATAGGCGCCGAACTCAATATCGGCTGCCTCCTCGACGGCGCGGGCCAGCAGTTCGAATCCGTAGTTGGAGTAGATGCGACGCTGGCCCGGCTGCGCGAGCACCTCGGCCGAACGCATGGCCACACCCGATGCGTGGGCCAACAGGTGACGGATCGTCGAACCGGGCGGGCCGGCCGGGGTGTCGAGGTCGACCGCGCCTTCTTCGATCGCGATCTGCGCGGCCCGCGCCACGAGCGGTTTGGTCACCGAGGCCAACGTAAAGGCCTTGGTCGTGTCGCCGCGGCTGGCCAGCACCCCAGATGGGCCGACCACTGCAGCGGCGACCGAGTCGACCGGCCAGGTATCGACAACGGCGAGAACATCGGCATTCATCAGGACCGTCTGTTCTTCGCGCCAGCGCTCATCACCCGGCAAATCTAGCGGGCTCGCCCCACAGTCCGGGAAAGCAATTCCTCGACCATTCCCGCGGCCACCGCATCCACGTCGGCGACCAGGCGGCGCAGCCCGACCACCTGGCGAACGAGATCTCGAGGATCGGTGTCCCTGACCGCGGAGAGCCGGTGTACGTCGCAGACGGCCCGGTACGCCGACTGGGTCGAGTCCGGTTCGGTGGCATCACACCACCGCTGCATGGACTGCGCCCAGGACCTCACCCGGTCGTCCGCGTTCTGCCGGTGCGCCAGGCTCAACGCCCGCCGGTACACATCGGCCGCCCACTCCACCGGCACGGGTTCGTCGAGCACCGGCAGCAGTACCTGGTCGAGAGTTTGGTACCCGGCAGGGTCGCCGGCAGCGACGGCAGCTGTGCCGGCGAGTGCCCGCGCCAGCGCGACCAGGGCGGCATCGTCCAAGTTCTCCGCGATGACGGCCAGTTGTCGTGTCGCAGATCCGAATTGCTCGCGATCTCCGGCGTCGGCCGCCGTCACCGCGAGCAGGTACACCAGGTAGCCGTGCGCGGTGGTCTCGGGGACGCCGTCGAGCAGCACCTGCGCGCGCTGTGCCCAGCTGCGGGCCAGCGCGAGATGACCACGGGCCAGCCAGGCCAATCCGAGTTCGGCAGCCTTCATCGCCGCCTGCACCGGGTCGGTCCGCAGCAGGCGGGTGTGCACCTGTTCGTTGATCCGGACGGATTCGCGACCGTGCCCCTGACGCCAAGCCGCCGACGCATATACGGCAAGATCGTCGGTGTCGAGGGTCTGCACCCCGTCGACGAGGCTGAAGGATTCGTAGCTGGTGCGCCAGTCATTTCGGCGATACGCCGTACGGGCCACCACCAGCAATTGGGTTCGATCGTCGACCACAACTCACCGTAGCTCGGCGAGAGGTGACCAGACCGGGATTCAGCGGCGACGATATCCGACCACTAATTGGACACCTGTCCGGTTTGCATTAAGTTATAGGCATGCCTCAGACAGTGCGTGGTGTGATTTCGCGGAGCAAGAAGCAGCCCGTCGAGTTGGTCGACATTGTCATTCCCGATCCGGGTCCCGGCGAGGTGGTGGTCGACATCATCGCCTGCGGCGTGTGCCATACCGACCTGACCTACCGCGAGGGCGGCATCAACGACGAGTATCCGTTCCTGTTGGGCCACGAGGCCGCCGGCACCGTCGAATCGGTCGGCGAGGGCGTCACCCACGTCGAACCCGGTGACTTCGTGATCCTGAACTGGCGTGCGGTGTGTGGGGAGTGCCGGGCCTGCAAGCGAGGCCGCCCGCAGCTGTGCTTCGACACCCACAACGCGGCACAGAAGATGACGCTGACCGACGGCACCGAGCTGACCCCGGCGCTGGGCATCGGCGCCTTCGCCGACAAGACCCTGGTGCATGAAGGCCAGTGCACCAAGGTCGATTCCGAGGCGGATCCGGCGGTGGCCGGCCTGCTGGGCTGCGGTGTCATGGCCGGCATCGGCGCGGCCATCAACACCGGCGCGGTGACCCGCGACGACACCGTCGCGGTGATCGGCTGCGGCGGCGTGGGTGATGCCGCGATCGCCGGTGCCGCCTTGGTCGGCGCCAAGAAGATCATCGCTGTCGACACTGACAACAAGAAGCTGGACTGGGCCCGCGGGTTCGGCGCCACCCACACCATCAACGCCCGCGAACTCGACGCGGTCGAGACCATCCAGGATCTGACCGACGGGTTCGGCGCCGACGTGGTGATCGACGCGGTGGGCCGTCCCGAGACCTGGAAGCAGGCGTTCTACGCCCGCGATCTGGCCGGCACGGTGGTGCTGGTCGGTGTCCCGACCCCGGACATGACCCTGGAAATGCCGTTGGTGGACTTCTTCTCCCGCGGCGGCTCATTGAAGTCCTCCTGGTACGGCGACTGCCTGCCCGAGCGCGACTTCCCCACCCTGATCTCGCTGTACCGTCAGGGCCGGCTGCCGTTGGACAAGTTCGTCTCCGAGCGCATCGAGCTGGACGCGATCGAGGACGCGTTCCACAAGATGCACGCCGGCGAGGTCCTGCGCTCTGTCGTGGTGTTGAAGAAATGAGCGGCCCCGCCCAGATCCAGCGGGTGGTCACCAGCGGCACCTTCGAGCTCGACGGTGGCAGCTGGGACGTCGACAACAACATCTGGATCGTCGGCGACGACTCCGATGTGGTGGTGTTCGACGCCGCCCACACCGCGGACCCGATCATCGAGGCCGTCGGCGGACGCAACGTCGTCGCGGTCGTCTGCACCCACGGCCACAACGACCACATCACCGTCGCCCCCGAACTGGGCAAGGCACTCGACGCACCGGTGCTGCTGCACCCGGCCGACGAGATGCTGTGGCGAGTCGTCCACCCCGACAGTGATTTCCGAACCGTCGAGGACGGTCAGATATTGCGCGCCGGCGGCATCGAGTTGCACGCTCTGCACACCCCCGGGCACTCCCCGGGATCGGTCTGCTGGTCGATCCCCGAACTGAACGCGGTGATCTCCGGCGACACCCTGTTTGCGGGCGGGCCGGGTGCCACCGGACGGTCCTACTCCGACTTCCCGACCATCCTGGAATCGATCTCCAAGCGGCTGGGCCTGCTGCCCGGTGAGACGGTGGTCTACACCGGCCACGGCGACACCACCACCATCGGCGACGAGATCGTGCACTACGACGACTGGGTGGCCCGCGGGCACTGACGACGAGCCGCGAGGAACGAGCGGCGAGAAGGAAGAGCCCCAAACCAACACGGGCACTGACGACGAGCCGCGAGGAACGAGCGGCGAGGAGGAAGTGGCCACGCACGTCCGGCATTAGCGCTTGAGGCCGCAGCTGACTGGCTAACCTGGGTCAATGGTCGACAGGCCATCTCGCACCGTGGTGTTGCTTTTCGTGGCACTACTGGTCGCGACGGCCTGCTCACCGTCGGCGCCCGAGCCGATGCCGCCGCTCACCACTGCGGCTACCGCACCCACCGTCGGTCAAGTAGCGATGCCCAAGTTCGGCGTCTCGGGCACTTCGTTGACCTTGGATGGCAATCCGTGGTGGCCGATCGGTATCAACGCCTACCAACTGGCCACAAACTGGTCCGTGAACGCGGGGTGCGGCGCCCAGGTCGATCTCGACTCGTACTTCAGCAGCCTGCCGCCGCACTCGCTGACCCGTTTCAACGCCTACTCCAGTTTCGCGGTGAACAAGTACACCGGGCAGCTCGATTTCACCTCGCTCGATGCGGTGTTCCGGGCCGCCGAACGATATGGGCAGCTACTGATCGCGGTGCTCACCAGTGACGACGGCGGTTGCGAGAACGGCTATTTCAAAGATTACGACTGGTACGCGGGCGGCTGGCGCACCGACATCTCACACGGTTTGCCGATGACGTTCGCCGCGTGGGTGGACACCGCGGTCAAGCGCTGGGGCGGCTCCCCATCACTTGCCGGCTGGACCGCGGTGGGCGAACCCGAGCCGTCCTACTGCCTGGACCACACCTGCCACTGGACCAAGCGCAGTTGTCACGCCACCGCGCCGGAGACACTGCGGGCGTTCCTGGATGTCGCTGGAGCCCGGATCCGCGAATTGGACCCTGGCACCGTCATCTTCAGCGGTCACGCAGGCGGTGGGCAGTGCGGGTCAGCGGGACACGAGTTCGAGATGGTGGCCGCGTCCCCCGGCGTCGATGTGCTCGAGTACCACTTCTACGAGGAGACCGACTATCTGCCCGGAGACGTGTACGACGGCCTACAGCGCCGCGTCGCGCAGACACATGCGGTAGGCAAGCCGTTGGTCGTCGCCGAGATCGGCATGGAGGCCGGTTCCTGCGATTCGCTGGATGAGCGGAGGAACTTCCTCGGTGATGCCATCGCCCAGATGCGCACGATGGGCGCCGCGGGCGCGATGTTCTGGGCCTTCGTGCCGGATCCTCGGACCCACGAATGCACCCTCGACATCGGTCCCACCGACCCGTTGTTCTCGATGATCGGGTCTGCGCGGCCCTAGGGCCATTGCGATCACGCTGAGCCAGTTCCTTAACGCGGCACCGTGGTGCGCCCATAGTGGCAGCCATGACGAGTTCGGATGGGCGTACCGCAGCAGTGATCGGCGCCGGGCAGACCGGAGTGACGGCCGCGCTCGGGCTGTTGGACAACGGGTTTGACGTCACCCTCTACAGCGACCGGGACCAGCGCAGTCTGCGCGACGATGTTCCGGCCACCGGCACCGCCCTGATCTTCGGAGAGGCGCAGCGGGCCGAGGAGTCCCTTGGGCTCAGCACCTATCTGGCCAGCTCCCCGACCTCGACCGGACAGAGCGTGCGGGTACTCGACGGCTCCGGTCCGGACCGCGCCGAGGCGATCGCGTTCGACGCCGACTTCGACGGGTTCGTCGGGGTTGCGGTGGACACTCGCCTCAAGGCCGACGACCGGCTGACGTTGTTCCGGCAGCGAGGTGGGCGGTTCGTGGTCGAGGCGGTCGACCCGGCGCGACTGGATGCCATCGCCGCCGGTGCCGATCTGACGCTGGTGGCCACCGGCCGCGGCGGCTTGTCGTCCCTCTTTCCGGTCGACGCCGAGCGCTCCGCCTACGACAGCCCCCAGCGCAGCCTGCTGACCGTGACTCTGACCGGATTACCTTACGGTCCAGACGTTTTCGCCCATCGTGGCGGTGCGGGTGGGCGCCACAACGCCTTCACCGTGGTCACCGATCAGGGCGAATCGTGGCTGGGCGGATATCTGCACAAGGATGCCGGACCGACGTGGACATTTCTGGGCTGGGCCCGGCCGGGCAGTGACTGGGAACGCCGCTTCGCCGGTGCCCACAGCGCGCAGTCCGCACTCGACATCGTGACCGCGCTGCACCGCGACTACATCGACTGGGACCTGCCGGAGGTGAGCGCGTTAAGGATTCTCGAGGACGATCCGCACTCGTGGTTGAAAGGCGCCGTCACCCAGGTGGTTCGGTCGGGTGTGGGCCGCACCGCGAGCGGTCATCCGGTGGCCGCCCTGGGCGATACCGCGGTGTCCTTCGACCCGATCGCCGGCCAGGGCGCCCAGGGTGGGCTGGTCCACGCCGCCACCCTGGTCCGCCGGGCTGCCGCACATGAGGGCCGGTTCGACGAGGCCTGGCTGCGCGGCACATTCGAGGACTTCTATGCCCACCGGGCACGGTCCGCGCAGTTGGTCACCCGGTTGTTCCTGTCCGATCCGGAGCTGGCCGAGTACGGCAACCTGTTCTTCGCGGCGGCGCAGGGCAGCCCCCGATTCGCCTCGAAACTGTTTGGCCTGCTCGATGATCCACGGCCGGTCGAATCACTCACCTCGGTGGCCGCCGCCAAACAGCTGATCAGTGAATTCGCCGGTGAACCCGCCGACGCGCTGTTGGAGCGATTCGTGCCGGCCGGATCCTTCCGGCGGTCCGGCTGGGCAACGCAGGCGGCCTAGCCATCCCGATCCACGCGGGACATCGTGTCGCTCAGTCGATCCCGGCCAGCGCCCGTTGCGGGTTGGTGGTGAGCATTGCCGTCACCACGTCGTCGCCCACGCCCCGCGCCTTGAGCACCCGCGGTACCTGGTCCAGCAGGTAGGTGAATCCCACTCCTCCGTAGGCGTGAAAGTGACTGAGCCGGAACAGGTCGTGGGACAGCAGCACCCGGCTCCCATGGCCTTCGTCCACCAGCCGCGCTACGAAACCCGCAATCCGCTCGGTGTCGTAGGCAACCGCCGTGGTGAAGCCGTCGAACTCAACCCAGCACCCGCGCCGTGCCACCTCGAGGTGAAACTGCGGATCGTTGACCGTATCCAGGTGTCCGACGATCACGCGGTCCATCGGCACCTCCCCCTCGGCCAGGATGTCCAGAAGATCGCGACCCACCGGCCAGCGAGCCGCATGCAGCGTCACCGTCAAACCGGTGCGCCGTTGCGCCCACGCCGCGGCCCGCAACGCACGCTCCTCCAATGCCGAGACCCATCGTGCGTCGGCACCCACCTCACCGATGATGCCCGGGCGGACACCGTCCACGCCGTGACCGATCTCGCCGGTCAGGCGCTCGCCGATCTGCGCGACCGTCTGCCGATCCAGATCGGTGCCGCCCAGGTAGGGATCGCGGTAATACCCGCAGCCCATCACGATGTGCACGCCGCTGGCCTCGGATACCTGTCGCAGCAGGTCCGGACGGCGTCCGATGTTGGGGCAGGTCAGCTCGACCACCGTGCCACCGCCGGCCGCCTTGAACCGCGAGAGTTCGGCGACAATGAGGCCGACGTCGTCGATCAGGCCATCAGAACGGTACTCGGCCAACGTGTTACAGAACAGATGTTCGTGCGGGAGAACCACACCGAGTCGGTCGGCCGGAACCGGACCCAGCACAGTCATGACATCGGTCGTCACCGCACCCGGGCCAGGAATTGGCGGGTGCGCTCCGACGACGGCCCTGCGAAGAACTCGTCCGGTGGCCCTGATTCCACGATGCGGCCCTGGTCCATCATGATGACCCGGTCAGCCACGTCTCGCGCGAAACCCATTTCATGCGTGGCCATCACCATGGTCATACCCGACGTGGCCAACTTCTTCATGACATCGAGTACGTCGCCGACGGTCTCGGGATCGAGGGCACTGGTCGGCTCGTCGAACAGGATTGCTTTGGGCTTCATGCCGAGCGCCCGGGCAATCGCGATCCGCTGCTGCTGGCCGCCTGAGAGCTGGCGTGGATAGGAATCCGCCTTGTCCGGCAGGCCCACCTGTTCCAGCAGTTCGCGCGCAGTCTTTTCGGCATCAGCTTTGGGCACGCCGGCGACATGGACCATGCCCTCGGTGATGTTCTGCAGCGCGGTGCGGTGGCTGAACAAGTTGAAGCGCTGGAACACCATGCCGACCTGGGCGCGCTGCCGGGCCAGTTCCACATTGCCCAGCGGTTTGGCCGTCTTCCCCACCAACCTGGTGCCAATCCGTACCCCGTCCATGAGCACCTGTCCGCTCTCGGGTTCTTCGAGATGGTTGATGCAGCGCAACAGCGTGGTCTTGCCCGATCCGGACGGGCCGATGATGACCACGACCTCACCGCGCTTCACCGAGAGGTCCACATCGTGCAGGATCTGACGGTCGCCGAACCACTTGCTGACTCCGCATACCTCGATGAGGTGATCGCTCATGCGACGCTCCCGGCGGGTTGACGGGCCCACGCGGACCCACGTTTGGACTTCGCTTGCACATTGGGGTGGTTCATCCTGCGCTCGATCTGGCCCTGGATGACGGTCCAGATCGCAGTGAGTGCAAGGTAATAAATGGCAACAGCGCCGAACACCTCGAACGGCTGGAAGGTCTGCCCCTGGATGATGGCGGCGGCCGTGTAGAGCTCGGTCACGCTGATGACCGACAACAGCGACGTGCTCTTGAGCATCAGATTGAACTGATTGCCCAATGGCGGGACAATCGTCCGGGCCGCCTGGGGAAGCACGATGCGCCGCATGGTCTGCCGATGGGTCATCCCGATTGCATGGGCTGCTTCCACCTGTCCCGTCTCCACTGAACTGATCCCGGCCCGGATGATCTCGGCCATGTAGGCACCCTCGTTCAGAGACAGTGCGAAGATGCCGGCCAGAATCCGCCCGAAGATCACGAAGCCCAGTATTCGCAGGTCATCCCAGCGGTAGCCGCCGAAGATGGACAGCCCGAAGAAGGGGAAGCCGGCGAAGAAGATGATCGAAACCTGTACCAGGAACGGGGTACCGCGAAACAGCCCGATGTAGCCCGCCGCGAACCAGCGGACCGCACGGAATCTGCTTCCCCGGGCCAGCGCGGCAGCCAGCCCGATCAAGACACCGAGCGCCTGCGAGATGATCGCGATGATCACCGTCAGCACCAGGCCCTTGACGATCATGCTGCTGGGGTTCGTCAGGTAATCCCAGAACGCGGGCCAGTCGAACGGATAACTGTTGGCTGCTGCCACAAGCTTGATATCCATGAAATCCTTTCCACGGCAGGGTGGCCCGTTGCCACCCTGCCCTGCCGGGGTGTGTCAGACGGATTTCGGGCCTACGGCAATGTCGGCGAGACCCCACTTCTCCCAGATCTTGTGCCAGGTGCCGTCGTCGATCATCGACTGGACGGCTTTCATCACCGGATCCTTGATCGCCGGATCGTCCGGACGGAACGAGAAGGCGGTGAGACCGGCCAGTGCACCGTCGCCCAGGGCGAAAGTGTCGGTGAACTCGACCTTGGCCTTCCCCTCCTTCTTCAGGAGCAGGGCGGCAACCTCTTCGGTCATCCAGGCGTCCACCTGTCCCGAGGCCAGCGCCTGGTAAGCGTCTGGGCTGCGCGGGAATTGGAGGACATTGATCGCCGGCTCACCCTTGCCGGTACAGGCGGCGCTGAGTTTCTCCAGTGCTGCGACGTCGGCGCCGCCCTTCTGACCGGCGACCTTGAATCCACACAGTTGGTCCTTGTTGCCGATGTGCTTGGGATTGCCCTCCGGCACCACAACCACCTCGGCAGCCTTCCAGTAGGCCATCATGTCCAGCTGCTGCACCCGCTCGGGTGTGACGTATTGATCGGCCCAGATGAGATCGCACTTACCGCCCTTGACCGCGGCAACGATGGTGTCGAACACCGCATTCTGGAAGTTCGGCTTGAGACCCAGCCGGGCAGCGACCTCGGTCATCAGATCGATGTCGACGCCGATCGGTTCGCCCGCCTCGTCGAAGTACTGGAATGGCTGGTAGGGCATGTCCATGCAGGCGGTGAGATTGCCGCCGCGCACCAGTTTGTCGGGTGCGATCTCGGCGACCCTCTCGACACTCGTGGACGAGTCGGTGCCGGCCGGTTCTGCGACGCTGCAGGCCGGGACGACGGCAAGCGCACCGACCGCCACTGCGGCCGCCAATATCTTCACTCTCACAGCGGGGTCTCCTGATTCACGTCCTGAGTCGATCGATCGATCGGGCGATCTGAGAATACTGTCGAACCCATCCGCCAGCAATAGGAATGCCGAATCTCGTCAGAACTCGCGTATCACCAGTGTTAACAAGATATTTCGACTGATCGTTCGATGATTGACGTATCCCCGAGGCGTAGTTGTATGCTCCTGGACTAGATCGTTCGATCGACACTTTGAGGGGGTGCAATGTCCACCGGCCAATCCGACTCGGCTCGGCAGGAGATCCGTACAGCCGCGCTCGAACTCTTCAGCACCGTGGGCTTCGCCGGCACCGGGATCCGGCGGATCGCTGAGGAGGCGGGAGTCTCACTCGCCACGCTGTACCACTACATGAGCACCAAGGAGGATCTGCTCGTCGAGATCCTCACCGAGAACATGCTGACCCTGCTGCGTGACGCCGAGATCGCGTTGCAGGGCAAGATCAATCCGGCAGATCGGCTGGCCGCCCTGGTCGCCGTCCACGTCCGCTCCCACGCCGAACGACGCCTCCAGTGCATCGTCAGCGACACCGAGGTGCGTGCGCTGTCCGGGGCCAACCGCGAGACCATCGTGAAGTACCGCGACGACTATGAGGCCATCTGGAACCGAACGATCGACGCGGGCAAGAAGGCCGGGCAGTTCACGGTCAGCGACGTCGATGTTGCGACCAAGTCACTACTGGAGATGTGCACCGGCGTGGCGCACTGGTACCGCCCTGGGGGCCGGCTCGATCTGGATGCAGTGATCTCGAACTTCGTCGAGCTCAGCCTGAACGCTGTGGCCGCCCGTAAGCCGCGGAGGAAGAGCTCGTGAGTTCGATCGGAACACACCTGGTGATGTCCCCGGCCGGCGCACTGCCGCAGGCAGCCTACCGGCTCTCCACCGCAGAACCGTTGACCGGCAGTGACATCGAGATCGAGGTCGGATTTCTCAACCTGGACTCCGCGAGCTATCGCGACCTCGCCGAACACCACGACGGCAACCCTGCGGCCATCCGCGCCGAGGTGCTCGACATCGTCGCCACCCGCGGCAAGATGTCCAATCCGCGCACGGGCTCGGGCGGCATGTTGGTCGGAACGGTCAGCGCAGTCGCGGACCCGGCCGAATGCGCTCCGTACCGGCCGGGTGACCGGGTGGCCACCTTGATCTCCCTGACTGCCACTCCCCTTCAGATCCGAGACTCCTTGCAACGCTGGGATACCCGGACCGAAGTGGTTCCGCTGGAGGCGCGGGCGGTGGTCCCGGCTCCCCGCATGATCAGCGCTCTGCCCGATGACCTTCCCGAGGAACTCGTGCTGGCAGTGCTCGACGTGTGCGGCGCGCCCGCCCAGGCCGAGCGGATCCTGTCCCGCACGCTCTTGTCCGGCCGAGCCCAGCGGCTGTTACTGCTCGGCGGCGGAAAGAGCGCCGTACTCAGCGCCTCGGCAGCACGACGGCACGGCGTGCAGACGGTGTCCGTCGTACCGGGTGCCGCAGAAGCCGAGCATCTGCGCGAACTCGATCTTTTCGATCAGGTGCTCGTGGCCGACGCCACCGACCCCGTGCGGGTGCGGCAGGTGCTCGACGACCACGGCGGACCCGCGGATGTCACGTTCGTCTGCGTGAATGCGCCGGGCTGTGAGCACGCGGCGATGCTGGCAACCCGGCCCGGCGGCGCCATCCTCTACTTCTCGATGGCCACCAGCTTCCCGGTGGTGGCGCTGGGTGCCGAAGCGCTGTGTCTGGACTTCGACCTGTACATCGGTTCGGGCTACGTGCCCGGACACGCCGAGCTCGCGCTGGACATCGTCCGCTCCGACCCACGAGTGCGCGGGTTCTTCGAACAGCACCTGCACGCCCACTGACTCCCGAGAACAACGACCAAAGGAATTCGATGACCGAGATCGTCCACCGTCGGTATGTGTCCTATGCCGACGCTCACTACGCCGGCGGACTCATCGACGGCGCCTACGTGATGCGGATCTTCGGCGAAGTGGCCACGGAGCTGAGCATCGTCACCGAAGGTGACGAGGGTCTGCTCGCAGGCTATGAGGCGGTCGACTTCCATGAGCCGGTGCTCGCCGGGGATCTGCTGGAGGTGACCGGACGCATCACGTCGGTCGGGCGGCGCAGCCGGCGCCTCGAGTTGCAGGCGCACGTCACGTCGCGGTCGGACCACACCGAGCGGGAGTCTGGCGCCGTCCAGCTCGCGGAGAAGCTGCTGGTAACGAGCGCGGTGGCGGTGCTGGTAGTGCCCGGAGCGGAGAAGTGAGCGCAGTGTTCATCACCGTTGCCCCTACCGGCGCCGAATCGACGAAGTCCGACAATCCGAACATTCCGCTCCAGCCCGACGAGATCGTTGCCGAGGCGATCGCGTGCGAACAGGCCGGTGCGGCACTGATCCACATTCACGGCCGCGACGCTGCGGGCAACTCGACGCTTGAGCATTCCGTGCTCAGCGAGATCGTCGCAGGAGTTCGGGAGCACACCGACCTCATCGTGCAGCTCTCGACCGGCGGCAGTGTCCACGATCCGTTCGAAACTCGTTTGAAGGTACTGGATCTGGAACCCGAGTCATGTTCATTGACCTGCGGCACGGTCAACTTCGGTCACGACGTGTTCTCGAATCCGCTCGGATTCATCGAAGAGCTCTACCAGGCCGCCCTCGATCGCGAGGTGCTGCCGGAGTTCGAGTGCTTCGACTTCGGACACATCGCCACGTTGCACCGCCTGCTCGATCGCTTCGGGCCGCCCAAGCAAGGTGTGGTCCACTGCAATCTGGTGATGGGCGTGCCCGGCGGAATGCCCGGCAATACCAGCACACTGGTGGCCGCGCACGCCGCGTTGCCGCAGGGGTGTTCGTGGTCGGCGACGGGTATCGGCCGGGCGTCGGTACCGGTGCTGCTGACGGCGATGGCGCTCGGCGGCAATGTCCGGGTCGGGATGGAGGACGTGTTGCGGTACTCGGCAACAGAGCCGGTGACCGGAAACGTTCAGCTGGTCGAACGCGCCGCGCAACTGGCCCGAATTGCCCAGCACGACTTGCGCGATGCGGCTCAGACCCGTCGCGCGCTGGGACTGAGCCGGCTGGCGTCCGCCACCTGACCGGACCGCCTCGCAGGCTCAGCTTCCCAGGATCCGACGCTTTTCCGCTTCGAACTCCGCCTCGGTCAGCGCACCGGTATCACGCAGGGCAGCAATCGTTTTGAGCTGTTCGAGCCTGACCGCCTGGTCGGTGGGAACCTCAGGCTGGGCATAGGTCGGCGCGTAGGTGGGCGTCCCCTGTGCCGGCTGATCCGACGGGGGCCAGCCGGCCGGAGCACCGAATCCCTCCGGCGCGACCGGATACGTTCGCTTCCCCGAGCGCATCGACCACACGATCGAGGCGGCCAGTGCGGCGCCGCCCAGGAGCGCCACACCGATGAAGGGCCACATCACCCAGTAATAGGGGCTGCTGTGACCGAAGGCCAGCCGGGGGTTCTGAGACTCGAACACCGATGCCTTGGCGTCGATCCGGTAGGTACCGGCCTGCTCGATGTGCGCGGTGAAGACCCGCACCGTGACTTCCCGGTTGGTCTTCGAAGAGTTGCTCATCGAGTCGGTGATGCGCGGGTAGGCGACGCCCGCCGGCGGAGTGATGCCCAGTTGAATCGGAGGGACATGCACTCCTTTGCCGCCTACCGTGAGGGTGGTGGCGCGATAGCTGATGTCCACATCACCGGCCGGCAGCTCCAGGCTGGCCGTGCCGGGAATCGGCACCTCCCCGTAGGCGTCGTCATCAGCTATCACGAACGCGTTCACCATCACCGAGACGATCACGCCGAGAACACCGACGACCAAGGCGACGACGGACACGATGAGGGCAGTGCGCGGGGCGCTCCGTCCGTTACTCACGGCCGAAGTCTGTCATAGCCGGCGAATGGCGAGCTACCGTCGGGGTATGCCTCGCGACGAGACCGAATCCCCCGCAACGACCGGCCCGGTCCGGCGGTTTGCGCTGCGCTACTGGGTGGCCCTGATCCTGGTCGCCCTCGCCGCGATCTTCGTCGCACAGAACCGTGATCGGGTCGGCGTGCACGTGCTGTGGGTGACCGTCGAGTCGCCGATGTGGTTCATCTTGGTCATCATTTTCGTCATGGGTCTTCTCATCGGACTGCTGCTGCGCCGGCGGCGGCGAGGCTAACCATGCCCGCGCGCCGCCGAACGACGCCCCACCCGCATACCGCCGGAATGAGTTCGGCGATCAAGCTTCTCGAGCTGGCTGCGCGCACCGTGCCGATCCCGGCGCCGCCACAGCCCATCGTCATCGCCGATTACGGAGCGGGCACCGCCCAGAATTCGATGCAGCCCGTCAATGCCGCGATCACGGCCCTGCGCGGCCGCACCCGCCCCGAGCACTCGGTCCTGGTGACGCACACCGATGTCGCCGACAACGACTTCTCCATGATGTTCCGGATCCTCGAAGAAGATCCGGAGTCCTATCTGCACAAGGATTCGGCCACGTTCAGTTCGGCCATCGGCCGGTCGTTCTACGGCCAGATCCTGCCGTCGAACAGCGTGCACCTGGGCTGGTCGGCCTGGGCGATCGTGCGGTTGGACCGGGTGCCGATGCCGGTCACCGATCACGTCGTCGCCGCCTACAGCTCCGATGACCGGGTGCGCGCCGCCTATGCCAGGCAGGCGGCTCACGATTGGCACGAGTTCATCGCTTTTCGTGGCCGCGAGCTGTGCCCGGGCGGTCGCCTGGTGGTGTTGACGACCGCGCTGGGCGACGACGGCGACTTCGGTTATCGACCGTTGTTCGGGTCCGTGTTCAGCACGCTCGCCGAGTTGGTCACCGACGGTGTGGTCAGTGCCGACGAGGTCTCCCGAATGTCGCTGCCGATCGCCGGCCGCCGCGCCGCGGATTTCGCCGCGCCGTTCGCCCCGTCGGGTCGGTTCGAGCGGTTGGAGATCCAGCACGTGGAGCTGTTCGACGCCGAAGACCGAATCTTCAACGCGTACCGCAGTGACCGCAACGCCCGCGCTTTCGGCACTCGCTGGGCCGATTTCTGCCGGTTCACCGCGTTCGCCGATCTGGGCGCGGCGATCGGCGGCGCCCCAGACCGGTTGCCGGCGTTCTACGACCGGCTGCATGCGGGCATCGCGGCCCGGCTGTCTGCTGAGCCCGAGGAGATGCGCATACCGATCGCAGCAGTCGTGTTGGAGAAGCGCCGACCGAGCCAGTGATCGACGCACCCTCGGTTATCCCGGCGACCACGTCGGCAGTGCGGCGTCGATCAGGTGTGGACCCGGCTCTGCCAGTGCCGCGCGGAACTGGTCGGCGAGTTCCTCGGCGGTCCCGGCCCGGGTGGCCGGTACACCGAACCCCTCTGCGATGGAAGCGAAGTCGATGTCGGGCCGGCGCAGATCGAGTAGCGAGCGCGACCGCTCCCCATCGGCGCGCGTGCCCACTCGCAGCAGCTCAAGCTGCAGGATGGCATAAGCGTGGTTGTTGAGGATCACCACCGTGACATCGAGTTGCTCGCGGGCCATCGTCCACAGTGCCGAAATGGTGTATGCCGCACTGCCGTCGGATTGCAGAGCGATCACCGGGCGGTCCGGCGCGGCGATCGCGGCTCCCACCGCCACCGGCAGGCCCTGCCCGATGGCGCCACCGGTCAGGGTGAGGACATCGTGACGCGGAGACGACGCGGTGGCGGCCGGCAGGAACACCCCACTCGTGTTGGCTTCATCGGAGATGATGGCGTTCTCGGGTAGCAGTGCTGCCATCACCTGCGCCAGGTTCTGCGGGTTGAGCGGCCCCGTCGGCAGGTCAGCCGGAGCGAGTTGCGGTGTGGCCGGCACCGTCCCACCCAATTCGTCTGCGAGGCCGGACAAATCGTCGATAGCCAGGGTACGGACTTCAGCCCCGTCGGGCACCAGCACGCTCGGCTTACCCGGATAGGCAAAAAACGACACCGGCGACTTCGCGCCGACGAGCACCAGATGCGTTGCCCCGGAGAGCTGTTGAGTGGCCTGCTCGGCCAGGTAGCCGAGACGCTCGATAGCGGGTACCCCCTGCCCGCGGGTCAGCCGGGCCGGGAAGGTCTCGACCAGGACGCGGGCCCCGGTGGCCGAGTGGATGCGTGCTGCCGCCCGCAGACCGTCGACGCCGGTGGCCGCACCACCGAGCAGCAACACCGCGCGCTCCCCCTGCGCGCGCAGCAGTTCGGCGGCTCCGGCAACATCCATGTCGCCGCCCGACGCCGGCTCTTGGGGAGACACCTTGTCCGGCAATGGGTTCTGCGGTGCGCTGCCCCAGGAATAGTCGGCGGGCAGGATCACGGTGGCGACCCGTCCGGGCGCACCGGTCGCGCTCTGCACGGCGCCGTGGACGGCCGCGTCGAGATCGGTCGCCGATTCCGGCCGGTGTACCGAACCGTGCGCCCAGCGCCCGAGCGCGTCGATATCGGATTCCAGCGGTGCGTCGAGAGGTTGGTGGTACGTCGCATGATCGCCGACGACATTGACCACGGGGCTGAACGCCCGGCGGGCGTTGTGCAGGTTTGCCAGGCCGTTGGCCATGCCGGGGCCGAGGTGTAGCAGCGTCGCCGCGGGCCTACCGGAGATGCGCGCGTACCCGTCGGCGGCTCCGGTGGCGACGCCTTCGAACAGGCACAACACCGGGCGCATGTCCGGGGCAGCATCCAACGCCGCAACGAAGTGCATTTCCGAGGTGCCCGGGTTGGCGAAGCACACGTCGACGCCTTCGGCGAGCAGACGGTTCACCACCACTTCGGCGCCGGTGCTCATGACCGCCCACAGATGACGGGACAGGTGATTTCGAAGCTGTGGTCACGTTTCTGCCGGCCGTTGTGCACCCGTCCATATTGATCGGCTGCGGCCCGCGATGCCAGCACCGGCCGCACACCACCCTTGACTGATTATCAGTCAGTCTGTCACGGTAGTCCTGCCGAACAAACGGCTGAGCGGAGCCAGACATGCGACACCGGGCGATTGACGACCTATCCGGCAAGAAGGCGGTGCTCACCGGCGCATCGAGCGGGATCGGCCGCGAGCTGGCCCTCGCTCTTGCTCGCCGGGGCGCAGTGCTCGCCCTGGCCGCCCGCCGCGCGGACCTGCTAGGTGCCCTCGCCGACGAGATATCGGCCACCGGGCCACCCCGGCCCACCGTCTTCCCCGTTGACCTGGCCGTGCCGGGTGCGGCGGCCGAGCTGGGCCGCCAGGTCCTGGACTCCCTCGGTGGAGTCGACATCGCGATCAACAACGCCGGCACCAACTTGACCGGAGCTCAATCCGTCATGGCCGACTCGGCAGCCGCCCGGCAGGTGTTCGAAGTCAATCTCTGGTCCCCGATGGCCCTCACCGCGGCGGTTCTGCCCGCGATGCGGGCCGCGCACAGCGGCGTCATCGTCAACGTCACCTCCACCGTGCAGGCGGTGCCGCTCCCCTTACTCGGTTACTACGCCGCCTCCAAAGCAGCACTGGCCCAGGCCACGAGATCGCTCCGACTCGAGCTGGCTGGCACCGGCATCCGGGTGCTGGAAGTGGTGCCCGGCGCCACCGATACCGCGCTGCGTGACATCGACGAGCTGCCGTGGAAAACCGCGCCGCCGCCGACCTTTCCCCCGGTGGCACCGGCATCTGTCGCGGCCGCCGTGGTCCGCTCACTGGAGCGGGGCGCGGGACGCGTCGTGCACCCGCGCTACTCCCTACTCCCGCTGGAAATTCCGGCGCTGGGACGACTGGTCGCCGCGGTGGGTGGCCGCCGGATCGATACCCACGGCGCGCTGGCCGGACCGCATCGATGAGCACCCGGACCAAGCCGGTCGATCGGCGTCAGCTGATTGTCGATACGGCCCGGAAACTGTTCGCAACACGTCCGTACGACCAGGTCACCACCGCGCAGGTCGCCAAGGACGCCGGTGTGGCCTACGGATTGATCGCTCACCACTTCGTCAACAAGCGCGGCCTGTACCTCGCGGTGATGAACGAGATCGCGGCAGAGATCGCGGCTGCGCAGACGGCGCCCACCCTCCCCGATGCGCCGCTGGCCGATCAATTGCGCCATGCTCTGCGCGGCCATATCACCCACATCGATTCGTACTCGGACAGTTTCGTCGCATTACTGCGCGGCGCGCTGAGCGCCGACGCCGAACACCAGTCGGCCGTCGAACACCTCCGCTGGCTGGGAGCCCAGCGAATCCTGTTGGCACTGGGCGTCGTCGATCCCATCGCGCCCATCCTGCGCACCGCCATGCACGGCTGGATCGGATTCCTCGACGAGATGATGATCGACCGCATCGCCCATCGCGACCAGGACGTCGACGTCCTGGTCGAACTCGCCGCCACCGCGCTCGCCACCGCCCTGCGCACCGCGGCCACACTCGACTCCTCGATCATTTACACGCCCGAGGCCGTCGAAGCCCTGGAGTCCATCGCGACCGGGGCACGGGAGCGATGACCGGAGGGTTGGCTATCATCGTCGCATGGCGATGAAACCTTCTTCTGACGATGTTTCGGCCGCGGTGAATCTCGATGCGGCGACGGCGTTGTTCCACAGCCTCTCCGATGGCACCCGGTTGGCGATCCTGCGCCGACTCGCCGTCGGTGAGGCTCGGGTAGTGGACCTGACGGCAGAGTTGGGGTTGGCTCAGTCGACAGTGTCGGCGCATCTGGCCTGCCTGCGTGACTGCGGGCTGGTCGATTTCCGCGCAGAGGGTCGTGCCTCGGTGTATCGGCTGGCCCGCCCCGAGTTGTTGGAGATGTTTCGGGCCGCCGAGGCTGTGCTGACGGCCACCGGCAGTGCGGTGGCCCTGTGCCCCAACTACGGCCACCCCGCGGAGCGGAAGTCCGTGCAATGAGCGACGCGTGCGGTTGCGGTAACGACCGACCCGCCGGCGCGGACGGACAGGAACCGGAACGGCTCTGGGAGGTCAGCGAACTGCGCGCGGCCGCGGCCGCCGGTGTCGCGCTGGTGGCCGGCTATGCAGTCGGCTGGGCCGGCGGACCGCGTCCGGTCGAGCTCGGCCTGTACGCGGTCGCGCTGTTGATCGGGGCGTGGACATTTGTGCCGTCCACACTGCGCCGCTTGGCCAAGGGCCAGATCGGGGTCGGGACGCTGATGACGATCGCCGCCGTGGGTGCGGTGATCCTCGGCGAAGTCGGCGAGGCCGCGATGCTGGCGTTCCTGTTCTCCATCAGCGAGGGGCTCGAGGAGTACTCCCTGGCGCGGACCCGGCGTGGATTGCGGGCGTTGTTGTCGTTGGTGCCCGATGAAGCCACCGTCATGCGTGGCGGCATCGAAATTACGCTCGCTCCAAGTGAGTTGCGGCTGGGTGACCGGATGCTGGTACGGCCCGGGGAACGGGTGGCGACCGACGGAGTGATCGTGGCGGGCCGCACGGCGCTGGACACTTCGGCGATCACCGGTGAATCGGTGCCGGTCGAGGCAGGTCCCGGCGATGAGGTGTTCGCCGGGTCGATCAACGGCACCGGCGCGCTGGATGTCGAGGTGACCAGTACTGCCGCGGACAACTCGCTGGCTCGCATCGTGGCGATCGTGGAGGCCGAACAGTCCCGCAAGGGCGCGAGCCAACGGCTGGCCGACCGCATCGCCAAACCGTTGGTGCCCGCGATCATGGCCGCCGCGGCACTGATAGCCGTGATCGGCAGCGTGGTCGGTGATCCCGTGGTGTGGATCGAACGAGCCCTGGTGGTGTTGGTGGCGGCGTCGCCGTGCGCGCTGGCGATTTCTGTGCCGGTCACCGTGGTCGCCGCGATCGGAGCGGCCAGCAAGCTTGGCGTCCTGGTCAAAGGCGGGGCCGCGCTGGAAGCCCTGGGGGCAGTGCGGACCATCGGGCTGGACAAGACCGGCACCCTGACCGCCAACAAGCCCACCGTCATCGAAGTCGCCACCGCCAACGGCGCCACCCGCGAGCAGGTGCTGGAGACCGCGGCGGCGTTGGAGGCTCGCAGCGAACACCCCCTGGCCGCGGCGATCCTGGCCGCCGCCGGCCCCGTTCAGCCCGCCGAGGGCGTGGAAGCGGTCACCAGTGCCGGACTGGTCGGTCAGCGTGACGGCCGCAGGCTGCGCCTGGGCCGGCCCGGCTGGCTGCACCCCGGCGCGTTGGCCGATCGAGTCGCGGCCATGCAGGCCGCCGGTGCCACAGCGGTACTGGTTGAAGACGATGACCAACTCATCGGCGCGATTGCGGTGCGCGACGAACTGCGCCCCGAAGCCGGCCAGGTCGTCGAGGCGTTGCGCCGAGACGGTTATCAGGTGGTGATGCTCACCGGGGACAACACCGCCACCGCCACCGCGCTGGCCCGACAGGTGGGCATCGAGGTCGTCCATGCCGACCTGCGTCCGGAAGACAAAGCGACGCTGATTTGTCAACTGCGCCAAAAGCAATCGACGGCAATGGTCGGCGATGGGGTCAACGACGCTCCCGCGTTGGCGACCGCGGACCTGGGTATCGCCATGGGCGCCATGGGTACCGACGTGGCCATCGAAACCGCCGACGTCGCCCTCATGGGTGAGGACCTGCGCCATCTAACCCAAGCTTTCGGTCACGCCCGGCGCGCCCGCCGCATCATGATTCAAAACATCGGTCTGTCACTGGGATTGATCGCGATACTGATCCCGCTCGCTCTCACCGGAGTGCTGGGATTGGCCGCCGTCGTTGCCGTGCACGAACTCGCCGAAATCGTTGTCATCGCCAACGGCGTGCGCGCCGGGCGCATCGAGGGACTTGCCGTCACCGATCGAAACTCAGTCGCCGCGTTGTCAGATGCTACATCGACAGCCGCCAGGTAACGGATGCAGGCCCGGCCATACCGACTCGAGTGTGAGTCCCAATATTCCACCGCAAGAACGCTGTTCAGCGAATGCGTCAAAGATCCCATTGGTCCCGGAGGTACTGCCGGCACACAATTGTTCCTCAACGCTGTGAGATCACTGCGGGGCGCCGAGGTCGACTTCGACGACGATTGGCGGTGCCTGCGCTACAGCTGGTGACCCCACCACCATATTCGTCTACTATTCAGGTACGTAGATAGCGCAACGATCCACCCCCAGGTTGACGGAACGCGTGGCCGCCCACAAGACCGGGAGCGGATCGCCGTCGGGCACCACCGATCGGAGCAGCCCATGACCGAATTCACCCGCCGCACCGTCCTTACCCTGGCAGTAGGCGCCAGCGGTCTGATGGCGCTGGGATACCTGCTGCGCAGCAACATCTTTGGCGTGCCCACCGGTCGTTCCGAGCCCAACATGATGGGCGTATCCGGGGTCGACATGAGCCGCTACATGACCATGTTCGCCCGACACACCGAGCTGCGACGCACCGTCGAGGAGATCCCCGGAGGCGTACGCACCACCACCGAGTCCGACTCACCGGACCTGGTCGCCCAACTGCACGCCCACGTGTCCTCGATGTATGACCACCTCGGCCAGGGCGCCGAGGTGTCCTGCATGAGCTCGACCCTGCCCACCCTGTTCCGCCGGGCCGGCGACTACCAACGCCAGATCACCTTGACCCCAGCCGGGGTCATCGCGACCGAAACCTCCACCGATCCCGACCTGACCGCCACCATCTGCGCCCACGCCCGCGAAGTCACCGGGTTCGTCGTCGACGGGATGCCCGCCATGATGGGCCCGATGATGGGTGGCGGCATGATGGGTGGCGGCATGATGGGCCCACACTAGCCACCGCGAATCCGACTTCCCTGCAACGGATCACGCACGGACGCATCAGCCCCCGGTGTGGCCACCGCCCGGAGCCGGAACCCACGGCAGGCCGGGGATCGTCGGATACGGCGCGGTGGGACTCCACGGCGCCTGGGTGGTGGTCGGCGTCTGGGTGGTCGTCGGGGCCTGCGTGGTGGTCGGCGGCGCTTCCGTCGTCGTCGGGGGGGCCTCGGTTGTCGGGGTCGGCGTCTCGGCCGGCGGCGGATTCTCCGTCGCCGGCGGGGCCGCCGGCGCAGGCTGCTCCACGGTCTGCGTCACGGTGCGCGGGGCAGGCGCCTCGTGCGTGACGGTCTGCGGTGCGTCGACAGTCGCGGGTTCGTCGACCGGAGCGGCAGGTGCGGTCTCGTCCGCAGCTGCAGTCGTCGACGGGACCGCCTTCGTGTTGGACACCGGACGGGTGGGCTCATCATTGCCGGTAATGCTGATCAACACCGCCACGACGGCGACGAGCACCGCTGCGGCACCGGCACCCAGGATCACCGGAGGCCGCCGGTACCAGGGCCGCGCCGCGATCTCGTCGCGTTCGGTCAGCTCACGCTCCCCGAACTCGAGTTGGGGGCGCGCCGCGGTGCGTCCCCCCGCGGGTTCGAATCCGGTGTCGAAATCGGCCCCGTAATCGTCTCCGTAACGTTCGGCACTGTAGTCATCGACCGGTGCGACGTCGGGCACGTTCTGGGCATCGGACCAGGCCAACGCCTGGGGTGCGGCCGGGGGCTCGGGCGCGACCAGTGCGGCGGCGGTGGTCGGCGGGGCCCCAGCGGAGGCCGGGGCCATCGCGGTCATGCCCTCCTCGGCGGTGCCGCGTACCCCGATCAGGCCGCCCCCGATGGCCGGGGTCAGCTCCGGCCGGGCCGCGGTGATCACCGGCAGTCGCAGGTGCTCGGACAGCGTCGTGGTGATCGCCGGGATCCTGGCGCCGCCGCCGGTGGTGGCAACCGCCACGAGCTCACCGGGGCGCAGCCCGGCACGATCTACCGCACCGTGCAGCACCGACATGAACTCACGCAGCGGTCCGGCGATCACATCATCGAGTTCGTTGCGGTTCAATCGCACGTCGCTGCGATGCCCGGGCAGTTCGGCGACCAGCGCCGTGACGGACTCGGTGGACAGACGCTCCTTGGCGCGCCGGCACTCGGCGCGCAGGCGGCCCAGCGACCCGATGGCCGAGGTGCTGGCCAGGTCGATCGTTCCGGCCGCGGACAGGTCGTTCACCACATGGGTGAGCAGCCCCTGATCGATCAGGTCGCCCGACAGATCGGGGTGCCGAATCGTCGGCGCGATCGGCTGATACCCGTTGTCCGCGTCGGCAAGCGTGATGCTGGTGCCGCTGCCCCCGAAATCGCACACGGCGATCACACCGTGCGTCGGCACCCCGGGGTTGTCCTGCAATGCGATCAGTGCCGCCCTCGCGTCGGGCACCAGCACCGGATCGCCGAAGCCTCCGACCGCGGCCAGTTCGGTGCGCAGCGCCTCGACCTGGTTGGGCCGCCAATGCGCGGGATGGGTGACGGCGATCGGATCGGCCGGCGGGCGTCCCCCGGTCAGCGTGCGCAGCAGCGCCGCCAGGGCGTCGGCCAGCACGGCCTCGCCCCGGTGCGACGAGCCGTCGGGGGCCAGCATCCCGACCGGGTCCCCCACCCGCTCGACGAAGTCGGTGAGGATCAGACCTCGTTCGTTCAGGTTCGGGTTCTCGCTGGGTACGCCCACTTCAGCGGCCCGATGCGGGAACAGCGTCAGCACCGGCGACCGCGTCACCGCGGCGCGGTTCACCACTACCGCTGTGAGGTTGGTCGATCCAATCGACAACCCGATCCCGTCAGCCATGTCACCCCGTTTCGAGAAGAACCCTATCCGGTAGTCCATCTCGTTTGACGGGGCTGGCGTTACCTAGCGAATGGTGCCCAGGCCTGGAATCAGTGGTAGATCCAGGGGTGTCACCCATCCCGGCGAATGTTCATTGACCGCGGGCACGGCGTTGAGCGCCCGCAGTCCGGTGGCCAGGCAGCCCGCGGCGGCCGCATCGCGCCCGGAGCCGTCGGTGAACCGGAACGCGGTCTCCTGGGAGATGCTCGGGGTGCCCTCGATGTCGACGCGGTAGACGTCGTTGTCGTTTCCGGACGGCCAGTCCGGTGCGGCGTCCAGGCCGATCCGGTTGACGTGCTCGAGCTGAATCCGGGTCTCGCCGCGGTAGACGCCGTTGATCGTGAAGCGCACGGCGGCGACGTTGCCGGCCGGGATGATGCCCTTGGCCGATTTCCGTTCATCCGGGGTGATCCATTTGTCCCACGTGGTGGTGATCTCGTCGAGCTCGATACCCGCCGCGTGCGCGATCATCGGAACCGTTGCGCCCCAGGCGAAGATGAGGATGTCCGGCGTTTCGAGCAGCGCCCGCTTCTCGGGCGGCCTCCCGATGCCCATCTCGAATTCGTAGTCACCGGTGTAGTTGGTGTAGTCCAGCAGTTCCGACGCCCGCACGCTGCGTATCTCTGAGCACAGGCCCATCAAGGTCATCGGGAACAGGTCATTGGCGAAGCCGGGGTCGATCCCGGTGGTGAAGCACGACGCCCCTCCCGCCTCGCAGGCCTCGGTGATCGGCTCGATCCAGGCCGGCGGGTTGAGGTGCATCTTGGGCCAGACCCAGGGGGTCATCGCGGTCGAGCAGACATCGATACCGGCCCGCAGGAATCGGCCGATCACATCGATGTTGACGTCCGCATGGGCGGCTGTCGGCCCGTAATGCACCAACGCGTCGGGCTTCAGCGCGATGAGCGCGTCGATGTCGTCGGTGGCCCGGACCCCGATGGGGGCACCGAGGCCGCAGATCTCGCCGGCGTCGCGCCCCACCTTCTCCGGGTTGCTGACACCGACACCGACGAGTTCGAACAAGGGGTGCTTGACGATCTCGGCAATCACCATCTGCCCCACGAAACCGGTGCCCCAAACCACTACACGCTTGACCATCCGAACACCCTGGCACAAAGTGGGGCCAATCACACCGAGAATCTCCAGTGACCGGGAATCTCCGCTCGGACACCGACCTTTACCAAGCATGGCCCACGGCCGGTCCGGCCGGAAAGCCTTTAACGCGTGGAAGGAAACGACATGACATCTGCATCCCTGGCCGGGCGGCGCGCACTGGTGACCGGAGGCTCGCGCGGGATCGGCGCAGAGATCGTCCGGCGCCTGGCCGCCGACGGCGCCGCCGTGGCGTTCACCTACGGATCGTCGGCGGCCGAGGCCGACAAGCTGGTCGCCGAGCTCACGGCCGACGGTGCCAAGGCCGTGGCGATCCAGGCCGACAGCGCCGATCCGGCCCAGGTCGCCGGCGCGGTCGAGCGCGCCGTGGCAGATCTCGGTGGTCTGGATGTCCTGGTCAACAACGCTGGGGTAGCGGTGATTTCGCCGATCGACGACTTCCCGCAAGAGCAATTCGACCGGTTGGTGGCGGTCAACATCGGTGGCGTGTTCGCCGCCATCCGCGCCGCAGTGGCCCATCTCGACGAGGGGGCCCGGATCATCAACATCGGCAGCATCAACGCCGACCGGGTACCCGAGCCGGGGTTGTCGGCCTACGCGATGACCAAAGGCGCGGTCGCCTCGCTGACCCGAGGCCTGGCCCGCGAGCTGGGCCCGCGCGGGATCACGGTCAACAACGTGCAACCGGGTCCGATCGATACGGACATGAACCCCGATCAAGGCGAGTTCGCCGAGGCGGCAAAGGGAGTCGTCGCACTGGGCCGCTATGGGCACACCAGCGACATCGCGGCCGTGGTGAGCTTCCTGGCCGGCCCGGAATCCGGGTTCGTCACCGGGGCGAACTGGAACGTCGACGGCGGGTTCACCGCCTGACGGTCACAGGTTGACGGGATCGGGCTGACGCGGAATCTTGGAGGTGTCCTTCAGCCCGGCCTTGAACTGCATTGCCCGGTAAGGCCATCCCGTGTCGGTGCGCCATTGTGAGACCACCAGCCCGACGCCGCCGGTGATGCCGAAGCGGGAGCCCGGCAGCAGGTAGCCGCCGTAGAGCTGGGCGACCTTGTTGTGGGCCTGGTCCTCGGCCTCCCACGACGATCCGACGATCGGTGTCTGCACCGGGGTGGTGTACATGTTGGCCACTGGGGAGGACACCACCCGGTAGCCCAATGCGTATGAGGAGGCCAGGAATCCGCCCAGGACCCATCTGCCGGGAGCGGTGCGGCGGAAGGTCAGCTCACCCCAGGTCTCGTCCGGCGGCGTGATCGGCGTGGCCTGCCGCCCCCACTGCCAGCGTCCGTTGGTGAACCCCCAACTGACGTACTGCGACCGCCGGCCGATCTGATCGGGGCGGACCCGCATCAGGATGATGCCCTTGTCGCGCTGAAATCCCGTGGCCACCACGTACACCCAACCGTCGTGGGGATCGAAGTCCCACGACCAGCATTGGGCGTAACCATCGTGCAGGTCGGCCGGGAACTTCGCCTCCTCACCCAGATGGGTCCACGAGACCCCGCTGTCGTCGGAGCGCCAGATCTCGGTCCAGATCACCGTGCCGAAGCCATGATTGACGATCGCGTGCAGGTACAGCGAGTCGCCCACCCGCAGCAGATCCGACGGGATCACGGTGCTGATCCCGCCATGCCGCCACCCGGATGCCTCGTCGTCATGGATGTAGTGCCACAGTTGGCGCGCGTAGGTGGGGTCGGCTCCCCCGGCGAATTCGTAGACGATCTCGTGGTTGGCGTCGCCGGAGCCGATCAGCACCACCGGTGAACGCCAGTCGCCCTGCCCGACGCGGCTGCCGGAGAACGTGTCGCCGAATACCGACACCAGCTTGCCGTTGGGTGCGACGACCGACGCACCGAGATCAGTGGCGGTGACGCCGAACCGGTCGGTGCGGCCGGGCCCGGTGATGTCGACGACTTTTCCGTCGATCAGCGGTAGCACTCCCCCTCGGTCCTTGCGCCTAGGTGCACCACCGCAAGCCACCCGGCTCGCAGTCGAGCGGGTAGACGTCGACGGGCTTCGGCAACGGCTCCTTGAACGCCAGCTTGAACGGGAAGTTGAGGATCGCCGGCTCGATGGTGCCGCCACATGCCTGGTTGTGGGCCACGCTGCGGGTGCCGGTCATCGCAACATCGTCGAACTTGTAGGTCTCGGTGGTCGGCTCCCAGCTGCCGTCCGGGCACTGCATGCCTTCGATCGCCGCCGTCGAATACGTCCACACCCCGCCGGTGAGCCGTGCGTCGCCGCCCTTGAGGTCTTTGGTCGTCGCGACGTGCAGTCGGCATGCCACCGCCAGTTCGAGCGGCTCACGCAGATCGCCGACCACCGGGACGCAGGACGGGTACACCGTCCAGGTCTGCGGGTCCATGCCGTCCTGGGTGTAGGTGTAGACGCCCTGCATGACGGGATCGGCCTGTGCCGGGGCGGCAACCCCCAGGCTGAGTCCGATTCCCAGAGCCGACATCAGGGCGGTCGCGGCCGCCGCGCGCTTGAAGGTCACAATGGGTGAGTATCGCAGTCTTCATCAGCGTCGTCACCGGTATGGGTCCGGATATCTCACGCCGGCCCCCGTGGCGGCCCCAGCGGGTGAGCGTACGGCGGATCACCCGCGGTGATCCTGGAGTAATCGTGACGACACGACCAGCGATGAAAACGTTGGCGGCAGTCCTGGTATTCGTGCTGGCTGCCTGCTCGGCGGCGTGTTCGACGGGCAGCCGAATCGACCTGGGCGACGAGTCGTCGGGCAATCTCATCGCGGCCATCGCAGGGGAACCCGATCAGCTCGACCCACACCGAACCAGCGCCTATTTCTCGTTCGAAGTGTTGGAGAACGTGTTCGACACGCTGGTCGAGCCCGACCAGGACCTACAGATGCGGCCGGCGCTGGCTCAGTCCTGGGAGGTCAGCGACGACCAACTCACCTGGACGTTTCACCTGCGCGACGGCGTGCGCTGGCATGACGGCAGCCCGCTGACCGCCGACGACGTGGTCTATTCGTACCGGCGCATCATCGACGAACAACTGACCAACGTCGACAAGTTCAGTGCCCTCAGCAGTGTCACCGCGCCGGACCCGGCGACCGTGCGGATCACGGTCCGCCGGCCCACCCCGAACCTGCTGACCAACCTCGGCGGGTTCAAGGGCATGGCGATCGTGCAGCGCGCCAACGTCGAGAGCGGGCAGATCGCCACCCATCCGATCGGCACCGGCCCGTTCTCGTTCGCCGGACGGCGCAGCGGTGACTCCATCACGCTCAAGGCCAACCCGCACTATTGGGGAGGTGCTCCCCCAGTTTCCGGGGTGACGTTCCGGTTCATCGCCGAGCCGACGACGGCGTTGTCGGCGCTGCAGGCCGGCGAGATCGATTGGACAGATTCGGTGCCGCCGCAGCGGGTGGCACAGTTGCGCGACGACGACTCGCTGACGCTGGCGCTCACTCCGGGAAACGACTACTGGTATCTGGCGCTCAACGAAGCCCGGCCGCCATGGAATGACCCGCGGGTGCGCGAGGCCATCGCTTACGCCATCGACCGGGATGCGATCGCCGCGGCCACCAGCTACCGCACCGCGGAGGTCAACCAGCTGGCGATCCCGCGCGGCAGCCCGTGGTTCACCGACTATCGCAGCTACCGGTATGACCCCGATGAGGCCAAGGCCCTGTTGGGTCAGGCCGGTGCGGCCCCGAAGCAGCTCGACATGCTGGTGACCAGTGAGTATCCCGAGACCGTGACGGCAGCCCAGATCATCGCTGACAACCTTGCGTCCCTTGGCATCACGGTGAACATCCGCACGGTGGACTTCGCCACCTGGCTCGACGAACAGAACACCGGCCACTTCGACATGCTGATGATGGGGTGGCTGGGAAACATCGACCCGGACGATTTCTACTACGCCCAGCACCACACGCACGGCACGAGCAACGCGCAGAAGTTCTCCGACCCCGAGGTGGACCGACTGCTGGATGCCGGCCGTACCGAGACCGACGTCGCCAAGCGAAAAGACATCTACGCCAAGGCCGCAACCCGGATCGCGGATCAGGCCAGCTACATCTACCTGTACAACCCGTCGGTGATCCAGGCCTGGGCCAACAACCTGTCGGGGTATCAGGTGCGCCGCGACGGTGCCGTCCGGTTCCGCACCGCCGACCTTGACGGAGATGAAACCCGGTGACCCAAAAGGCTTTGAGCACGATTCGTGCGAACCATCCGATCGTGGAGTTCCTGGCCCGCCGGCTGCTGTACTCGGCGGTGGTGCTCATCGGCGTGCTCGTGGTGGTATTCGCCCTGGTACACCTGGTGCCGGGCGATCCGGTCCGCATCGCGCTCGGCACCCGCTACACCCCGCAGGCCTACGACGCGCTGCGAGCGGCCAGCGGCATGGACCGCCCCATCGTCGAGCAGTTCTTCTCGTATCTCGGCTCAGCACTGACCGGCGACCTCGGCGTCAGCTTCCGCAACGGTGACCCGGTCACGGTGACCCTGCTCGACCGGCTCCCCGCCACCTTGTCGCTCGGGGTGGTCGGCATCCTCATCGCCCTGGTGATCGCGCTGCCCGCCGGGATCTTCGCCGCGCTGCGGGAGGGCCGGGCCAGCGACGCGATCGTGCGGGTCGCCAGTCAGTTCGGGGTATCGGTGCCGGATTTCTGGTTGGGCATCCTGCTGATCGGCGTGTTCGCCTCGACGCTGGGCTGGTTACCCACCTCCGGATACCGTCCGCTGCTGGGTGATCCGGGCGGCTGGCTGCGCCACATCATCCTGCCCGGTCTGACGGTCGGCCTGGTGGCCGGCGCCATCATGACGCGCTACGTGCGCTCGGCGGTGCTGGAGGTCGCCGCCATGGGCTACGTCCGCACCGCCCGGTCCAAGGGCCTGGCACCGCCGGTGGTCACTTTCCGCCACATCGTGCGCAACGCGCTGCTGCCGGTGTTGACCATCACCGGGATCCAACTGGCCACGATCCTCGGTGGGGTCATCGTGGTGGAAGTGGTCTTCGCCTGGCCGGGTTTGGGCCGGCTGGTGTTCAATTCCGTTGCCGCGCGGGACTATCCCGTGATCCAGGGTGCGGTGTTGTTGATCGCGGTGCTGTTCCTGCTGATCAACCTGCTGGTGGACGTGCTGTATGCGGTCGTCGACCCGAGAATCCGGCTGTCGTGACCACCACCCAAGATTCCCGCGTCGCATCCTGGCGGCTGCTGTTGTCGAATCCGGTCACCGCGGTCAGCGCCGCGGTACTGCTGGCGGTGCTGATCGTCGCGGTATCCGCATCCTGGATCGCCCCGTACGGCATCAACGACATCGACGTACCCAATGCGCTGCAGAGCCCCGGCACCGCGCACTGGTTCGGCACCGATGAGCTTGGCCGCGACGTGTTCTCACGTGTGCTGGTGGCGATCGCGGCCTCGCTTCGGGTCGCAGTGGTCTCCGTCGCGCTGGCCGCGGTGATCGGCGTGCTGGTCGGTGTGCTCGCCGGCTACCGGGGCGGGTGGATCGACACCGTGGTGATGCGCGTCGTCGACGTCATGTTCGCCTTCCCGGTGTTGCTGCTCGCGCTGGCGATCGTGGCGGTCCTCGGGCCCGGCATCACCACCACGATGCTGGCCATCGGGATCGTCTACATCCCGATCTTCGCGCGGGTCGCCCGGGCGTCGGCGCTCGGCGTGCGGGTGGAGCCGTTCGTCGCGGTGTCGCGGAGCATGGGCACCGGTGACGGCTACATCCTGATCCGGCACATCCTGCCGAACATCGCCGGGCCGTTGATCGTTCAGCTGTCCCTGTCGTTGGCATTCGCGATCCTGGCCGAGGCCGCACTGTCGTTCCTCGGGCTGGGCATCCAACCGCCGCAGCCGTCACTGGGCCGGATGATCTTCGACGCTCAGGGATTTGTCACGCTGGCCTGGTGGATGGCGGTGTTCCCGGGCGCGGCGATCTTCGTGATGGTGTTGGCTTTCAACCTGTTCGGCGACGGGATGCGCGATGTGCTCGATCCGAAACAGCGCACTTCGATCGAGGCGAGAAGGGCAGGGCGCACATGAGCCAGCCGGTGCTGGAGGTCAACGATCTGCGAGTAGCGATCGGTCGCCGCGAGATCGTACGGGGTGTGGCCTTCGAGGTGCACCGTGAGCAGACCGTCGGCATCGTCGGTGAGTCCGGATCGGGTAAATCGATGACGGTGCTGGCCGCCACCGGCTTGTTGGACGCACCGGGTGCCGTGGTCATGGGCACCAGCACCTTGGCCGGCGGTTCCCAGTTGATCGGGGCGTCGGCGCGGGCGCTGCGCGCGGTGCACGGCAGCCGCGTCGGGTTCGTCTTCCAGGATCCCGGGACGTCGCTGAACCCTCTGCTGTCCCTGGAACGGCAGATCACCGAAACCCTTGAGACACACCGCAAGATGACCCGGCGCCAGTCGCGGGTGCGGGCCGGTGAGCTGCTCGAGGCGGTCGGACTGTCCCCCGATCGGCTCGATGCGTACCCGCACCAACTGTCCGGCGGGCAGCGTCAGCGGGTGATGATCGCGATCGCCCTGGCCTGCGATCCGGAACTGCTCATCGCCGATGAACCGACGACCGCGCTCGACGTCACCACCCAGGCCCAGATCATCGAGCTGGTGGCCGATCTGCAGCGGGATTTCGGAACTGCGGTGGTGTGGATCAGTCACGACCTCGGGGTCATCGGCCAGGTAGCCGATGAGGTGACCGTGCTGCGCGACGGCGAGGCCGTCGAACAGGCACCGATCCTCGAGGTCTTCGATCATCCCCAGCACGCCTACACCCGCGAGTTGCTGGCAGCCCGGCCGCTGCTCGACGGCGCCGGACCCGCACCCGCCCCGGCCGATACACCGGTTCTGTTGCACATCAACGAACTTGACGTGCGGTACGGATCGGTGCATGCCGTCAAGGACGTCTCGTTTCAGCTGCGACGCGCGACAACGCTGGGGATCGTCGGCGAATCAGGGTCGGGCAAGTCGACGGTGGCCGCCGCGCTCACCGGGCTGGCGGAGCCGTCGGCGGGTACCGCGACGCTGGACGGCCAGGACGTCTTCGCCGGCGGGCGCGCCCTGCGCCGGCGGATCAGCCTGGTGTTCCAAGATCCGTTCGCTTCACTCGATCCGCGGGCCCGGGTCAGCGCTGCGATCGGCGAGCCGCTGCGCGTGCACCGGCTGAGCTCGGGGCGTCGGGCCCGCGCCGAGCGGGTGGCTGAGTTGCTCGAACTTGTGGGACTGCCAACAGATTTCGCGTCACGGTATCCGCACGAGCTGTCCGGCGGCCAGCGGCAGCGGGTCAGTATCGCCCGGGCGCTGGCCACCGAACCCGACGTGGTCATCCTCGACGAGTCGACGGCGTCCCTGGATGTGTCTGTGCAGTCGCGGGTGCTGGACCTGTTGTCCGAGCTGCAGCGCGAGCTGGGATTGACCTACCTGTTCATCGCGCACGACCTGGCGGTGGTGCGCCGGATGTGTCACGACGTGCTGGTGATGCGGGCCGGCGAAGTGGTCGAGTACGGCCCGGCCACCGAGCTGTTCACCGCACCTGAGCACTCCTACACGCGCACACTGCTGGCCGCGGTTCCGCCGGCCAGACCGCGGCAGCGGGCCTGACATCCTCAGATCGGATCTACTTCCGGATACGTGCAATACCCATCAGGTGGTTGGTCATATCCCTGATGCCGGGGAGATGGCCGCTGAGCCGGACCAAGCTCAGCGCCGCCTGGTGGATCTCCTCATCGACGACCGGAAGCTCCTCCAGGGCAAATCCATTGGCACCTTCGATTGCGTGGGCCTCTGCATCGGGCAAGCCTGCCGCTGCCATCTCCCGGAGGAGTTCTTCACCGGTGTGGAAATGGCCGCCCGGGAATCGGACGGTTGCAGGCGCGTCTCCGCGCTCCAGCAGTGCGATCAGCTCGGCGGGATATGTCGCGCCCGTCAGATCGTCCCGCCCCAGGGTGTTGACGGTGTGGCAGGCGAACCGGGTGATCACCGCCGCAAACAGCCAGCCGCCGGACCGGGCGACCCGTTTGGACTCCCTCAGGCAGTTGATCCGGATGCGTTGGGAAACAATGTGATACAGCGGCCCGAACATCAGGACAACGTCGAACGCATCGTCCGGGAAGTTGAGGTCGCGAGCATCGCCGATCTCGGCGATGAAGGTGCCGCAGCGGCGAGCGGTGGCCACATGGTCGGGTACCGGGTCGATCAGAACCACGTCGTGCCCCTGCTCGGCGAGGGCGGCCGCATGGACACCCGTCGCACCCCCGATATCCAGAATCCTCGACCGTGGCGCGATCCGGGTGCCGACCAGTTCCTGGACACGCTCGAATTCCAACCGCCCCTGTGCCGATCGGGTTCGCAGCCGCTCGGATTCGGTGAATTCGTCGGTGTAATAGGCCTGAATTCGCACGTCCAGATCCGGCTGATTCATCCTCGTCACGATAATGACGTCGGATACCGGCCACCATTGATTTAAGCCACCCAGTCAGCGCCCGCCAGACCGCGTGAGAAGGTGTGAGCCATGACAGCTCTGGATGGAAAGGTCGCGTTGGTCACCGGTGCCTCATCGGGTCTCGGCGCGGCAGTGGCCCAATTGTTCGCCGCACGCGGCGCCTCGGTGTTCGGTGTCGCCCGCGACGCCGAGCGGATGGCGACAGTCTTCGAGGACGTGCCCGGCGGCGCATATGCCTCGGTGGACATCTCCTCCTCGGAAGCCTGCCGGGACGCGGTGGCCCAGTGTGTCGAGAAGTTCGGCCGCCTCGACGCCCTGATCAACGTCGCGGGATTCCACCAGATGCGCCACACCGTCTCGGTCACCGATGAGGACTGGGACAAGGATCTCGCGGTCAACCTGAACGGTCCGTTCTTCCTGTGCCGGGCGGCCCTGCCCCATCTGCTGGAGGCCGGCGGCAACATCGTCAACGTCGCCTCCATCGCCGGAATCGAGGGTGAGGTCTACTCGGCCGGATACTGCGCGGCCAAGCACGGGCTCGTCGGCCTCACCCGTGCCCTGGCCATCGAGTTCACCTCGGAGCGGCTTCGCGTCAACGCGGTGTGCCCGGGCGGCATGCTCACCCCGCAGACCACCGAGTTCGCCGCACCGGAGAACGCCGACTGGAACCTGATCATGAGGATCGCCGCGCCCCGCGGAATGATGGACGTGGCCGACGTCGCCAAAACCATCGCATTCCTGGCCAGTGACGACGCCGCCGCCGTGCACGGCGCGGTGTACATCGTCGACGCGGGCAAGACAGCGGGATGAGGACCACCACGCTCTCCCCCGCGACGCATCGCAGTGTGGCGGTCGCCGGGTCGGCCGCCACTGCGGCCAGCGCGGCGGTGGCCGGATCGGCCGCGACCGTCACCAGTGTCGGAGTCGCAGGATCGGCGGCCACCGCGTCCAGCGCCGGGGTGGCCGGCTCGGCGGCGACGGCCGGCAGCGCCGCCGTATTCGGAAGCGCGCTCACCCTGCTGTCATTCGCGATGATGGGCTGTCTGGCCTGTATCGGCTGCTTCGCGTGCCTGCGGTGTGTGGGTTGCCTCGGCTGCGCGCGCTGCCGCGACTGCGTCGGCTGCGTGGGCTGCTACAACTGCTCAGGCCTGCGCAACGCGCGCGGCCTCCGCGATGTTCACGTGTGAATCTTCTCGGCGCACGGTTCCTTCCGCGGCCTGACGCGCGCACGATAGGAGTGTCCGCCTGGTACGGCGAAGGGAGCGGACGATGAAAGCCCACGTCGGCGATTTTCTGGTAGTCAAAGGCACCACCACCGACCAGCACGATCAGCACGCCGAGATCCTCGAGGTGCGCACCGAGGACGGATCTCCACCGTTTGTGGTGCGGTGGCTGGTCACCGGCCA
Source organism: Mycobacterium sp. NPDC004974 (assembly GCF_053600815.1). Classification (NCBI taxonomy): domain Bacteria; kingdom Bacillati; phylum Actinomycetota; class Actinomycetes; order Mycobacteriales; family Mycobacteriaceae; genus Mycobacterium; species Mycobacterium sp. NPDC004974. Next base: position 407,403 of record NZ_JBSGAQ010000005.1, read on the forward strand.
TGAAGCGACGGTCTATCCCGGCCCTGACGCGGTCGTGGTCTCGGCCGCCGAACACTCCCGTGCGGCCGAACGCGCAGCAGAGCGTCAAGGCCGCCGAGGCTAGCCGCCCGGAACCACCAGGACCGGACGGTAGGTGCGCTGCAGCGTCGCGGCAGCCACACTGCCCAGCAGCACCTTCTTCAGCGCCGACCGCCCGCGCGAGCCCACGACGACGACAGCGGCCCGTTGATCTTCGGCAAAGGCGACCAATGCGTCAGCGGTCGCTCCGGCGCCGGACCCGCGGAATCTGGGTACGAGATGCGCTGCCTGGGCTGCGGCAACGTCAACCGCGCCGCCGTCGTCCACCCCGACCGTGACCACCTCACGGGCCGGGAACAGGGCCCGGGCGGCACTCAGCGCTCGCTCCGAACCGGCTGAGCCGTCCACGCCGACCACGACCGGACCCTCGGCCACCGCGTCGTATTCCGCCGAGAGCATGGTCTGGGACACCACCAGCACCGCACGGGGCGCGTGGTGCACCACGAGGTCCGAGACACTGCCGAGCTTCGAGTCGCTCGCACCGATCCCTCGGGCACCGACGATCAACACGTCGGGTTCGAGTTGTTCGGCCACCTGCGCCAACCCCAGGCCCTCGCCCGCCCAGGTGCGCTTGACCAGCGGCTCGGGATTCCAGCCGGCCGCTCGCGCCAGGATGACGCCGGTGTCGACCAACCGTGCGGCCTCACCCTCGCTTTCGTGATCGACCAGATCGATCAACTCGTCGACATTGCGCGCCGAATGCCGCAGCCGGGCCCGTAACCCCTTGCTGCCGAACGGCGGCGTGCACAGATAGACGACCACCGCGTCGGCGGCCGGGAACAGTGCGGCGCCGCTGCGGATCGCCGCGTTGGCCGCCAGCGACCCGTCATAACCGAGCACTACCAACATGTGTGTCCCCTTGTTCCGTTCGTGCATCCGATTCCAGACTAAAGGGCCGGTGGGGATATCCGACGCCACCGGCAAGTAGCGGAGCAGATTGGCGCGAAGGCTTCGCGCGCCGAGCAGGAAACAGGTAGCCGACTACCCTATCGAGCACCCGCGCCACGCGCGCACGCTTTGTTCATGGACGCCACCGTCAACGGCTTGGCACACCTCGACGCTTCCATCGCTGTCGCCCCCGCCGACATCGGGGCCGAACTTCGGGACCAGACGTTCAAGCGGTGGGTGTGGGGTGCGGCCGTGGTCAGCGCCGGGGGCGGCGGGATCGTCGGCGCCTTCCTGGCCTTCGCGGCGCCCATCGTGTTGAGCCCCGCGGACACCCATCGCCTGCTGATCCGCGGGGGCAGCGTGCTCATCGTGTTCCTGGCGGTGGCGGTTCCGGTGATGCTGCGGGTACGGCGGCGCCGGTTCGCCGCCAGCACGGCCTGGCTGAGCGAGGGGCGTGCGCCCACCGCGGAGGAACAGCGGATGACGCTGGGCGCCCCGGGTGAGGCGGTCCGGTTGTCCGCTGCGGTGTGGGGCGTCGGGGCGGTGATCTTCGGGTCGCTGGCGCTCACTCAGCAGGTGTCCACCGCGGTGTACATCTTCAGCGTGGTCGCGCTGGGCGGCATTTCGACGAGCGCGGTGTGGTACCTGATCGTCGAACGGGTCATGCGGCCGGTGTCGGCACGGGCGCTCGACGGTGCCACCCCGGACCGACGATTCGGACCGACGATCGGGCGCCGGCTGGTGATGGCATGGCTCCTCGCGACGGGAGTTCCGTTGTTCGGCATCGCGGTGTTGGCGGCCAGCTATCTGGCCGACGTCGGCTTCCTGGCCGAGCGCACCTTCGCGGCCATCCTGATCCTGGTGGCGGTGGCGATCGTGGTGGGTCTGTTCGCGATCCTGATCGCCATCCGGTCGGTGACCGACCGGGTCACCGCGCTGCGCCGCGCCCTGGCCCAGGTGCAGGCGGGCGACTTCAGCGCCCGGGTCGAGGTCGACGACGTCAGTGAAATCGGGCGGCTACAAGCCGGTTTCAACACCATGACGGCCGGCCTGGCCGAGCGTGAACGGATCCGCGACACGTTCGGCACTTACGTGGATCGCGATGTGGCCGAACACATCCTGTGCGCCGCCGGATCGTTGGAAGCTCAGGAGATGGATGTCACCCTGATGTTCGTCGACGTGCGCGGATTCACCACACTCGCCGAGCGGCTGCGGCCCACCGAGGTGGTGACGACACTGAACCGGCTGTTCGAGCGGATCGTCCCGATCGTGCACGACCACGGCGGCCACGTCGACAAATACGCGGGTGACGGGCTGATGGCGGTCTTCGGGGCGCCCCGGCGCCAGGACCGTCACGCCGATGACGCCTTCGGTGCCGCGCTGCAGATCGCCGACGCGGTGCACGAGGAGTTCAGCGGCAGCCTGACGGTCGGCGTGGGCCTGAACTCCGGACCGGTGGTGGCCGGAAATGTCGGTGGCGCAGGGCGTTTGGAATTCTCGGTGATCGGCGACGCGGTGAACGTCGCATCCCGGGTCGAGACCGCCACCCGCCAGACCGGCGACACCGTGCTGCTGACCGCCGCCACGTTGAGTCAACTCACCGGGGACCGAGGCGATTTCGAGCCCCGGCCGGGGTTGGCGCTCAAGGGCAAGACCAATCCGGTCGCCGTGTACGCCCCCGTTTCAGCAAAGGCGCACGTAGTGAAATCGGCCTCCTGACAGGGCTTTTCGTCGGCCGTATGTCACGCGGTCGCGTATCAGCGCTCACCGTATTCCAGAGGCGGTTCTGACGAATCGACCTTGCCGTAGCTGCTGATCGTGAGACCGTCGGGCCCCACCTCATAGCGCGCACCGTCGGCGGGGTTGACGGCCACGAAGCCGTTGCCGGACCGTTCGGCGGTGGGGATCTGGAGGTTGGCGCCGTCGCTGAGCCGCTCACCGCGGTAAGAGAAGCTGTCGGAGCCGGTCTGGCAGATCACCGCCAGTGAGGACGCGGTCCGGATCACGGCGGCCGGGGCGCTACCCGCGGGGCACCGTGCGGTGTGGTCGACGAAGCCCTGGTCGTCGGTGCCGCTCACGTTGGCCGTCGCCGACCCTGCCGTGGTCGTGGTCGTCGTCGGCGCCTCGGATGTCGCGCTCGGCGGGGTCGGCGCGGTCAACGTCTCATGGGTGGAGGCGCCGTCGCCGCCGCTCGCCAGGACCGCGGCCAACACGGCGGCGATCCCGAACAGGCCCACCGACACGAGGATCAAGGTGAGCTGGGCCCGGCTGAACCGCGGCTTGCGCGCCGGAGCCGGCGATGCCTGTGGCGGGGGCGGTGGGTACGGCGTGTAGCCGGTGTGGTTCGGGTTGGGGTAGATCGACGAGAACTCGCGGGTGCCCGGTGACGGCGGCTGAGGCTGAGGTTGCGGCTGCGGTTGCGGAGTGAGCCTCGGAGGGGCGGGTGCGGGCGCCGGAGTGGGCGGCAGCAGCGGCGGCGGTGCGGGAGCCGCACCGGAACCGGCCGCGTCGCGGGCAGCCTTGGCCAGTTCACCGGCGCTGGGATAGCGGTCGACGGCGTCCTTGGCCATGCCCTTGGCCACGACGTCGTCGAATGCGCGCGGGATGCCGCGGCGCATGATGCTCGGCCGCGGCGCCGGGGAGAACATGTGGGCGCTCATCAACTGGCGCAGATCGCCCGTCTCGAACGGTGGCCGGCCGATCAGCATCTCGTAGAGCAGGCACGTCAGCGCATAGACGTCGGCAGCCGGCCCGACCGGGCCACCGGAGAACCGCTCCGGCGCCATGTAGGCACTCGATCCGATCAGCACACCCGTCATCGTGACGCTGGCCTCGCCCCCGACGTGAGCGATGCCGAAGTCCACCAGGTAGGCGAAGTCATCGGCGGTGAGCAGGACGTTCTCCGGCTTGATGTCACGGTGCACCAGGCCGTCGGCATGCGCGGCGTCCAATGCCGCGGCCACCTGCGTGACGATCGCGGTGGCCCGCTCCGGGGACAGTGGGCCGTTGGTCCGCAGCAGCTCCTTGACGCTGGCGCCCTCGACCAGCCGCATGTCGATGTACAGCACACCGTCGATCTCGCCGAAATCGTGCACCGGGATCACGTGCGGTTCCTGCAGCCGCGCCGCCACCCGGGACTCACGCCGGAACCGCTCCTGGAAGCTCGCGTCTGCCGCGATCTCGGTGCGCAGCAGCTTGACCGCCACCATGCGTTCCTTGACCGTGTCGTAGGCCCGGTACACCTCACCCATGCCACCGACACCGATCAGCGATTTCAGCTCGTAGGGTCCGAACCGGGTGCCGAGGCGCGAGGCACCAGGGGGCGGGGTCATTGCGCGATCCTTTCCGGTTGCACCAAGCCCCGGGTCGGGGCGGGCACGCGGTCGTCTCGGTGACGAGGATAGTTCGACCGCGGCCCGGCCCGCCGCGACTGGTGTCCGGAGGTGTCAGTTGAACGACGAGTGCGGGGCCCCCATACCAGGGTCGATCTGCACCGGCCCGGTGACCGACGGCGCGACCGGGAAATCGAAGATCGCGGTCGGGATATACACCGTCGCACAGGCATTCGGAATGTCGACGACGCCGGACAGACGGCCTTCGATGGGGGCAGCACCCAGCAGCAGGTACGCCTGCTCAGGGCTGTAGCCGAACTTGGTCAGATAGTCGATCGCGTGCAGGCAGGCCCGCTGGTAGGACAGGTGCGAGTCCAGGTAGCGCTGTTCACCGTCGAGGGTGACCGAGGTGCCGGAGAATGCCAGCCATTCGGAGTACTGCGGATCGGTGTTGCCGGGCATGAATATTGCGTTCTCGCTCACACCGTAGGTCTCCATGCCGCCGGGGATGACGTCGACGCGCAGGTCGATGAAGCCGCCCATCTCGATGGCACCGCAGAACGTGATCTCGCCATCGCCCTGGGAGAAGTGCAGGTCGCCTACGGAGAGGTTGGCCCCGTCGACGTACACCGGATAGAACACCCGGCTGCCCTTGGTGAGGTTCTTGATGTCCTGGTTGCCGCCGTTCTCGCGCGGTGGCGCGGTGCGGGCCGCCTCGGCGGCGGCCAAGGTGGCGGCGTCCCCGGTCAGTCCGCCGAGGATCGCGTCGCGCGGTTCGGGCGGCAGGGCCAGCGGCGGCACCCGGTCGGGGTCGGTCGCGATCAGTGCGGCCTCGCGGGTGTTCCACTTCGCCAACAGCCCGGTCGAGGGCGCGGTCCCCATCAGCCCGGGGTGCACGATGCCGGTGAACTCCACGTGCGGGACGTGCCGTGAGGTGGCCTTTTGACCGGAGAAGTCCCAGATCGCCTTGTAGGCGTCAGGGAACTGATCGGTGAGGAAGCCGCCGCCGTTGAGCTTGGGAAAGATGCCGGTGTAGCCCCAGCCCTGGCCGGCCAGCGGCCCGGAATCCTCTTGCGGGATGGGGCCGACGTCGAGGATGTCGACGATCAGCAGATCGCCCGGTTTGGCGCCTTCGACGGCGATCGGGCCGGAGAGCACGTGCACCGTCGTCAGCGGTGCGTTGAGGATGTCGTCGGCCGAATCGTCGTTGACGATGGCACCGTCGAACCATTCGCGACAATGCACCCGGAACGAGTCGCCCTGCTTGACCGTCACCGCGGCCGGGATGTCGGGGTGCCACCGGTTGTGGCCCAGCTTCTCCTGATCGGTGAACTTCTTGGTCGAGTCGAGCGGGAATACCAGTTCGGGCATCGATCCTCCTTCGCGGACTTCAGGGACGGGGCAACTTCTGATGGAGCGGGTTGGCGGTGACTTTCTGCCGCCGGCCGCCCGCTGGTGGTCCGGCCACCACTGCGGGACGGTCGGCCGACGCGCGTGTCGCGTCTTGCAGTGACATGGCGGTCGAGCCGCCTCGGCCCAGGTTCGGGGCCGCGACGGTCCTGCGGGCCGGCCCCCGGCAGTCAGGGCAGTCGATCACGTCCGGACGCGCGCTCATCGAGAACATCTTCTTTGTGACGCCACAACCGGACGCACAACGAAATTCGTAGAGAACCAACAGGTTTCCTTAGCGTTGCCGGGAGCTGCTCTGTCGACAAACGTCACACTACCGACGAACACCCGGCTCAGCAGGGCAGTTGGACAACAACACACCACAGCTGAGTCAGGCTGTAGACATCTACAGTTCGGCCGACGTCCCGGTCTGGCGCCGGGGCGAGTTCACGGCCGAGTATGCGGCGCTCGCCCGAGCTGGATCACCTTGTCGTGCACCGGCTTAGCCGCGTCAGCGACGCCCATGCCCATGTTCCGCGCCGCCCACAACGCAATCCGGAAATTGGTCCGGTCGGTTTCATCGAGCGGGTTGGCACCGGTGAGCTCGGCGATCTTGGCCAATCGGTTGCGCAACGTGTTCACATGCACGTACAGCTGGCTTGCGGCTGTCGAGATGTCGTTGCCCGGTGCCAGAAAAGCTTCCAGGGACGGAACCAGGTAGCCGTTGTTCAGCTTGTCGTGGTCGACCAACGGCACCAAGAGCCGGTGGACGAACGGCACGAGACGAACTTTCGGTACCGCAGCCAGCAGTCCGTCCAGCGTGGCGATCTCCTCGATGTGCACCGAGCGCCGCCAGCGGATACCTTCACGCAGCGCTTCGAGCGCCTCGGGAATCGCGTACACCATGGACTGGGCGTCCGGGGCGATGGCGACTCCGCACACCAGATCGGAGGCCGCCAGTTCGGCAGCGAACTGTTCGGAATGGGGGCACAGCGCCACGATGCGGTCATCGAGTATCGCGATTGCACCCGCATGCCGGTCGACGAGCTCGTGCACCCGGGTGTGGACATCCGTGGTGAACGCGCACACCGCTACCGGGGTTCCGGCCAGACCACATTCGGCGAGGGCAGTCTCGACCGGACCGACTCCCAGGGTGCCTGCCATGAACCAGCGCAGTATCGAACCCAGGTCCCGCTCGCGCGTTCCGACCTCCCGATCGGCGATTCTCATGGAATCGGCCCAGTCCACGATCCGCCGGAAGGGCACCGCGGCATGCTGGGCCAGCAATGGCAGGTCCAAGTCGACGCAGGCCTTCACCAGGGCTGCGGGCGGTTCGTCGAACAGATCCCCCAGCCCGACCAGCAGCGCAGTGACACGCCGCCGGCTCAGGGTCTCGACGTAGCGCCGGATCGAATCGTCCGGCTGATCGGCTACGGGTACCCCGATGCTGAGGATCAACTCCTCCCCCGACAGGTACTGCGACGGGTCGACGAGTTCGGTGGGATACACATAGCGGATCGGCCGGTCGAGATCGCGAATCGGCGTCAAAGTGTCGACATGCAGGCTCGGCTGGGCCAGCAATTCCCTGAGCAGCACGGTGCCGTCGTGGGGTGTCGCCTCTAAGGTCATGCTGTCCTCGTCCGCTAGCTGGTCATCGACGGACATCGGAACACTCCTGCGGGCACGCTCATGGCAGCGGAGTTTAGAGCCATGAACGCGTCCTCACAGGTCGAGCGTGATCTTTCCGCCGAGAGAGCGGGACACGCAGATCATCATCGAGGTGTTGGCCGCCCGCTCGGCCTCGGTCAGCAGATCGTCGCGATGGTCGACCTCGCCGGCGAGCACCTTGGTCTCACACGTTCCGCAGAATCCACTCGTGCACGAGAACGCGGTGTCGGGGGCCGCATCGAGAACCGCCTCCAGCACGCTCTTGTTCGGCGGGACCACCACCGTGGCACCGGTGCGGGCCAGCTCCACCTCGAAGGCGCCGTTACCGAACCCTCCGGTGGGCGCCGCGGTTGCGGCGAACCGCTCGACGTGCAGTTCGACATCCGGGTAGCCGGCGCTGAGGTCGGCGACGGCAGCCAGCATGGGCGCCGGGCCGCAGCAGTAGACATGGGTCCCGGCCGGACTGTCGGCGAACACGCCGGCGATGTCGGGCAGCCCCATCTCGTCCTGCGGGATCAGCGACACGCCGTCGATGCCGGCCAGGCGGTCGGCAAAGGCCATGGCGGCCCGACTACGGCCCCCGTAGATCAGCGTGAACTCGGGACTGACCGGGGCGCTGCGTAACTCATCGATCATCGCCGCGATCGGGGTTATCCCGATACCGCCGGCGATGAAGAGGTACCGCGGCGCCGGGCTCAGCGCGAAGGCGTTCTGGGGCACCCCGACCTCGACCACGTCGCCGATACGCAGCATCTCGTGCACCTCGCGGGAGCCGCCGCGGCCGTCGGCGACCCGCAGCACCGCGATGGTGTACCGGTACGGATCGTCGCGCGGACCGCACAGGGAGTACTGCCGGACGCGTCCGGACGGCAATGTGATGGGGATGTGCGCACCGGCTGCCCATGCGGGCAGCCGGTCGCCGGTGGGGCTGGCGAGCACCACCGAGATGACGTCGGTGGCTTCCAGCCGCAGTTGAATGACATTCAGCTTCATAGAGGTAGCGGTTGCCGGTTCAGACCCGAGCGTGGCCGTTTTCGGCGGGCACCTCGACTTGCGCCGCGATCAGGTTCCGCTCCTGCTGAATCGTCTGCACCGCATGCTGGGTCGCGCGCCGGTAGTTCAGCGTGTAGATGTCGGCCGGCGCCGACACCTCGAACGCCTGCCCGGCAAGCGGAACCTCCTTGGGTTCAAGACCTTCGAGCACCGGGGTGTCCTCGTTGAAGACCTTCGTCTCGATCTCCAGGATCTCGTCGACCGTTCCGCCGCGGAAATCCTTGTCGGTGGCCACACCCCAGAAGATGATGCACTTGTCGTAGCTGACCGGCGACGGGAAATCCACCAGATACCGCTTGCCGAGCGACTCGCCGAAGTCGTACAGGATGGTCGCGATTCCCGGCGCGTACGAGTGGTAGTGCATCCAGGCATCGCCGACATCGGAGAAGTCCGAATCGGGCACCCCCGGGTAGAAGTAGGACGCCCACACCTCACGACCGTCGCGCTTGACGGCCAGCTCGTCCACCACCGGGTTGACCTCGCCCATCGAAGGCGCATGCACGAACGGGAAATGGGCCATGTCCCGGAAGTTCTCGGTGGCCGCCATGAATCCGCACTCGGCGTGAATGGGCTCCGCCGCACGCCATTCCAGCTCCAGGCCGCCGATCTCAGGCGGATGTGGCAAGTCGAACACCGGGTCGCCCAGGCACGTCCAGACGTGTTCGAATCGCTCGATCACCGGATAGGACTTGATCTCCGCCTTCGGCGGAATCCGTTGTCCCTCGGCCAGAGACGGGATGTGACTGCACTGCCCACTCTGCCCGTCGAACCGCCACCCGTGGTACGGGCAGGCGATGCTGTCGCCGACGACCTTGCCGTCGGCCAGGTTGCCGCCCCGGTGGATGCAGCGCCGGTCGGTCACCCGGGCCGCACCGGTGGAATCACGGAACACCACCAGCTTGTGGTCGAGCAGGGTGGCAGACTGCGGGGTGTCGATGTCCTGGGACCGGGCCACCACGAACCACACATGCTGGTAGGCCTCGCGCAGCTTGTCCGGGGTGAGGGCTTCGCGTTTCATCGAGAATTCTCCTTAAGGTTCGGCGGGGATGTTCAGCTCGGGGCGGGTCAGAGTGCGCGGCGTCAACGCCTGTTCGCGGACATATCCGGCGATCTCGGCCATGCCCGCGACCCAGACGTCGTCCATGGCACACACTTCGGCAATGAACTCGCGCAGCGCCGCCGCACGGCCCGGACGTCCGCTGAGGAACGGGTGGTTGGTCAGGATCCAGGCACCGCCGACATCACGCATCGCGTCGAGTTCGGCGCGCCACAGCTCGATGGCCTTGGCCGGAGTCTCGATCAGGCCAGTCCCGGAGAAATCGGGAACGAAGCAGTACTGCTGCCAATCGTCCAGCGCCCAGCTCACCGGGAGTTCCACCAGCGCGGACTGGTCATCGACGGCCAGCTCGTACGGGTGATCGGAATCCATCAGGGTGGAGTCGTAGAGGAAGCCGAACTCGGCGAGCAGTTTCGGTGTGTGCCAGTTCATCTCCCACATCGGCGCGCGATAGCCGACCGGTGTCACCCCGACCACGTTCTGCAGCGCCCGCAGCCCGCGGTCCAGAATCTCGCGCTCGGTCTGTTCGTCGACGCCGACCAGCGACTCGTGCAGGTAGCCGTGGTGGGCGATCTCGTGCCCGGCCGCCGCGATCGACCGGATCGGCTCGGGGTGCCGGTGCGCGGTGTAGCCGGGTACGAAGAACGTTGCCGGAACCTGCAATTCGTCGAGTATCGACAGCAGGCGGGGAACCCCGACCAGCGGACCGTAGGCCTGGTGCGACATCGCGCCCATGCGGTCGGCGAACGCCGGATCGGTTGTCAACAGCGGAGATTCGGCATCCACGTCGAAGGTGAATGCGACGGCGCAACGCTTTCCCTCCGGCCAGGACACCGGTCCGGCAGGCGTCAAGGGGATCATGATCGAGCCTTTCTTCCGAATACGGACAGGAATTCCCAGGTGACGTTGGCGGCGGCGATCGCGGTGATCTCGGCATGGTCGTAGGCCGGTGACACTTCCACCACGTCGACGCCGACCAGGTTCACGCTGTCCAGCCCGCGCACGATCTCGAGCAGTTCACGGCTGGTCATGCCGCCGGCCTCGGGCGTGCCGGTGCCCGGCGCATGCGCCGGGTCGAGCACGTCGATGTCGACCGAGACATATACCGGCGCGTCTCCCACCCGCTCGCGGATGCGCTGGATGATGCCGTCGGTTCCGAGCGCGCCGATCTGCTTGCAGGTGATGACGGAGAAGCCGAAGTTCGCGTCCTCGACCAGATCCTGCTTGTCATAGATGGATCCGCGCACTCCGACGTGCAGGCTGCGATCGAGCAACAGGCCTTCCTCGAAGGCTCGCCGGAACGGTGAGCCGTGGGTGATGTCGGCCCCGTAATAGCTGTCCCAGGTGTCCAGGTGCGCATCGAAATGCACCAGCGCCACCGGGCCGTGCACCGCGTGGACCGCGCGCAACGACGGCAGCGCCACCGAGTGATCGCCGCCGAGGATCACCGCACGCGTTCCCTCGGCCTGAAGTTCGGTCAGCTGCGCTGCGATCTGGTCAACCGCCTCGCTGATGTCGAACGGGTTGCACGCGATGTCGCCGGCGTCGGCGAACTGGCAGACCTCGAACGGTTTGATGTCGAGCTCGGGGTTGTAGCCACGGATGAGGCGGGATCCTTGACGAATCGCGTTGGGGCCGAACCGGGCTCCGGGCCGGTAGGTCACAGCGCTGTCGAACGGCACGCCCACCACCACGACGTCGGCCCGTGCCACATCTGACAGGCGGGGCAGCCGGGCGAAGGTCGTCCACCCCGCGTAGCGCGGCTGCACTTGGGGGTCCGCCGGGCCCACGATCGCGTCGCGGGCGTTGTCCCCGGGTATTGCTTGGTTCATTGATTGCCTTTCTTAAACACGATTTCGGGACAACCCGCCATCGACATTGACGATCTGTCCCACGGCCGCACCGAGTTGACGCTGGCTCAACAGTCCAATGACCGCGGCTGCCTGCTCGACGGTGCCGGTCCGCCCGCCCGGCGGCTGCCCGCCGGCGCCGTCACAGACCGACCATTCCGAATCCAGGGCACCGAGGGCGACGGCGTTCACTCCGACCCCGAAGCCACCGAAGTCACGGGTCAGTGATTTGGTGAGCGCGACGATCCCTCCGGCCGCCGTGGCGACCGCGGCCAGGCCGTCTCCGCCGACATGCCAGCGCGAGTTGGTCAGCACGATGCGTCCGCCGGTCCCGCTGTGCCGCATGTGATCCGCGGCGGCCTGCGCGTACAGGAAGCTGCCGGTCAGGGTGGCGTCGACATGCGCCCAGAATTCGGCCATCGACTGGTCGGCGAGCGGCGCCACCACGGGCAGGCCGTGCGCCACAACCAGCACATCGATTCCCCCCATGTGTGCGGCGGCCTTGGCCACCGCGTCACTCACCTCGGATCGGTTCACCGGATCGGCCTTGACCGTGATTTCCCCAGGCGCGGCAACACCGTCTGCGCTGACCGTTCCCACCGTCAGTGCACCTCGTCCGGCGAAATGATTCCGCACCGCGGCGCCGAGCCTGGTGTCGACGCCTGTGATCAGTACCCGATCGATCTCGGTCATCGTCATATCACCGTTCCGCTGTTGACCGACAACACTTCTCCGCACAGGAACAGGTCCTCCTCCAGCAGGCCACGGACCAGTTCGGCGACCTCGGTGGGCAGCGCGATGCGCCGGGCCGGCAGGGTCGAGACGAATTCCTCGGCGCGTTCCCATGATTCGGCTTCCAGCAGCGGGGTGTCGCACGGCCCGGGTGCCACGGCGTTGACCCGGACCCCGTCGGCGGCGACCTCCACCGCGATGCTGCGCAACAGGCTCAATGCAGCGCCTTTGGCCGCGGCGTAGTGGGCGTCATTGCTGCCACCGCCGATGGCGCGTTCCGAGGCGATGCCGACGATGCGCCCGCTGCCCCGTCGCCGCATGTCCGGCAGGACGGCCCGGCACACGTGGGCCAGACCACCTACGTGCACCCGCAGCATCCGCTCCCAGGCGGGCTGCTCGATGTCCAGCGCCGGGGTCTCCGCGTAGTGCCCGGCACATATGACCGCGGCATCGATCCGGCCGAATGCGTTGTGCACCTGGGCGACCGCCTCGGTGACGGCGTCCTCGTCGGCGACGTCGGCGACGAGCCACAGGTCGGTGTCGGGCGCGGGTTCCCGCGAGATGGACGCAACGGTCCAGCCCCGATCGCGCAGCAGCGCCGCGATCGCCGCCCCGATGCCGCTGCCGGCACCGGTCACCACGGCCACGGGTTTGTCGGCGTTCACACCGGCTCCTTGGTCAGTTCGGGTGCGACTGCCGCGGGCTCACCGGTCTTGGGTTGCCCCACCTTTCGGGTCTTCACGATGACGCTGCCCAGTGCCAGGATCACGCCCATCGCCACGAAGAACGCCCAGTTGATGTACCAGGAGTCGGACACGGTGCGCGGCCAAACAATGTTGAGGAAGGCGAATCCCGCCCACAGCGTCGCCAGCAGTGCCACCGGCGTGCTGAGCTTGCCCAGGTGCCACGGCCCCGGTACCCATTTGCCCCGCAACCGCGCCACCAACCCCGTCACCAGCGGGAACAGAAATGCCAAGTAGTAACCACCGGCGGTGAAGGTCACCAGCACGGAGTAAACATCGGTGGCAGAGATGAGGTAGACGACGGCGCCGATCACCGTGGTGACCAGGATCGCACTGACCGGTTGGGCCTCTGCCTTGGACAACTTGGACAGCACTCGTGAGCCCGGCAGCACCCGGTCCCGCGCGAAGGCCCAGATGACCCGGGAAGCCGAGGCCTGCAGGGCCAGGAAGCTCGCCAGAAATCCGATCACGAAAGCCAGCAGAATCGGCTTGACCCAGGATTCGCCCAGCGCAGCACCAAGTACATACGTCACCGGATCGGAGACCTCACCGGAGCTGATCTTGCTGAAATCCGGCACCGCCAGCGTGACGGCCAACGACGCATAGGCGATGACGATGGCGATGAAGGACACCGAGAACAGCATCGCCTTGGGCACGTTGCGCTGCGGTTCCTTGACCTCTTCGGCGATCGCACCGGCGCTTTCGAAGCCCAGGATGGACCAGCTGGTGAACCCCAGCGCAGCCAGGAAGGGCCCCGAGATATAGGCCCATGACCAACCACTGCCGAGGTCGATCCCCTGCAGGATCACGTCGAGACCGTGGTGGCGATGAAACAGAAGCAGGTAGGTGCCCAGCCCTATCGAGGCCACGATCTCGGCGACGATGCTGCCCAACATGAGTGTCTTCAAGAAGATGCGGCCCGCGATGTTGGCGCCGGTGCCGGCGAGCAGGATCAGCAGCGCGATGAAGCTCTGCTGTACCGCACTCGGGCTTCCGATCCCGATCAGCTCCGCCAGAAATCCGGCGCCGCCGTAGGCCACGGTGGCCATGATGATGACCAGTGCCCACATGTAGACCCAGCCGGCGAACCACCCGGCGATCTCGCCCGCCAGGCGCTTGGTCCACTGGTAGATCGAACCTTCGAACGGCCACCGTGACACCAGTTCGGCGAAGGCCAGCGCCACGATGAACTGGCCCGCGCCGACGATGACGAACGTCCACCAGAAACCGGGGCCGGCGGTCGACAGCGACAGACCGTAGATCCCGTACATGGCAACGATGGGAGAGATGAACGCGAACGCAAACGCGAACGCCGACCACAGCGAGAACTCGCGCTTCAATTCTACTGGCGCAGAATCTATTTGGCTGCCAGACGCCATATGTACCACCTTTCGCCGCCACCAAGACACCGAAGTATGGACATGGGCTCCGGCGTGCGGCATCCCAATACGGCAATCCCGGGTTGGCCCTACAGTCGCGCGGTCGCGGACTGTAGAGACGTACAGCGGCCGCACCGGCGCCGAAACATCCCGGTCTTGCGGCCGTCACGTGGGTGCGCCGCCCTCGAGGTGAACCTGCCGAACTACGCAAGCTCGATCGTGACCACAGGCGAAGTGGTGAGCGCGCTCTCGGTGTTGCACTGAGGCTGGACGGACCGGCTGCGGTAGCTTCCACGCAGGCGCGTCTGGAAATCCAGCCGGCAGGTCCGTCGGCACCTCAGGAGGGATCCCGGTGAATGACGTCAAACCGTTCTCGCCCTCGATCGATTGGAGTTCCGAGCTACTGCACTCCCTGTGGTGGCTGGCGCAGGCCTGGACCATCACGGCGGTGTGCACCCTGGCGGTACTGATCCTGCTCGCCCGCTTCAGCACGTGGGGCCGACAGTTCTGGACCGTCACCGGCGCCTATTTCACCGGGCGCCACAGCCTCAAGCCGTGGCTGACATTGGCCGCGATGCTGCTGTCGGTGATCATCGGTGTGCGACTGGCGGTGTTGTTCAGCTACCAGAGCAATGATCTGTACTCCGCGGCTCAGGTCGCGGTGCAGGGCTGGGCCACCGGCAACGACGAGGTGAGAGTCTCTGGCATCAGGGGCTTCTGGATCGCACTGCTCACCTTTTCGGTGCTGGCCGCAATCCTGGTCACCCGGGTGCTGGTCGACCTGTTCATGACGCAGCGTTTCATGCTGGCCTGGCGGACCTGGCTGACCGACCGGCTCACCGGCGACTGGCTCGACGGCCGTGCCTACTACCGGTCCCGGTTCATCGACCAGACCATCGACAACCCCGATCAGCGCATCCAGTCCGACATCGACGTGTTCACCGCCCTGTCCGGCCCGCAGCCCAACACCCCGCACCAGACCAGCAACGGCACGCTGCCCTTCGGTGCCATCTCCTCGATCGTCTCGGTCGTCTCGTTCACCTCGATCCTGTGGAACCTCTCGGGTGACCTCAGCATCTTCGGACTCCAGATACCGCGCGCGATGTTCTGGTCGGTTTTCGTCTATGTCGCATTCGCCACCGTGATCGCCTTCGCGCTCGGCCGTCCGCTGATCCGGCTGTCGTTCAACAACGAAAAGTTCAACGCCGCATTCCGTTACGCGTTGGTGCGCCTGCGCGACGCGGCCGAGTCGGTCGCGCTGTACCGCGGCGAGAAGGTCGAGCGGTCACAGCTGCGGGAACGGTTCTCCGCTGTCGTCACCAACTACAAACACTTCGTCAACCGCACCATGGTGTTCACCGGGTGGAACCTGTCGATGAGCCACATCATCATCCCGCTGCCGTGGGCCCTGCAGGCCCCCCGGTTGTTCACCGGCCAGATCCAGCTCGGAACGGTCAATCAGTCGGTGGCCGCCTTCGGTGCGATCCAGGATGCGTTGTCGTTCTTCCGCAATTCCTATGACACGTTCGCCGGCTACCGCGCCTCGATCATCCGCCTGCACGGACTGGTCACCGCCGATGAGCAGAGCCGCGCGTTGCCCAAGTTGGATGTCGCAGAACTCGCCGCGGATACCGACAGCCTGGTCGAACTCGGCGACGTCGAGGTACGCAACCCGGCGGGCGAGCAGTTGATCGACGATCTCAGCCTGTCCCTGGCCGCCGGCGAGGCGATGATCATCACCGGCAAGTCGGGCACCGGCAAGACCACGCTTTTGCGAAGCATCGCCCAGCTGTGGCCGTACGCCTCGGGCACGGTGCGGTGCCCGCAGGGGGCCAACGAGACGCTGTATCTGTCGCAGGTGCCCTACGTTCCGTTGGGCGATCTGCGGACCGTGGTGTCCTACCCCCACCAGCCCGGCGACCTGCCCGACAAGGCACTGCAGGATGCCCTGCTCGCGGTCGCCCTACCGCGCTATGTCGGTCGGCTCGACGAGGACGGTGACTGGGCCAAGGTGCTCTCCCCCGGCGAACAGCAGCGCGTGGCATTCGCCCGGGTGCTGCTGACCAAACCCAAGGTGGTGTTCCTCGACGAGGCCACCTCGGCGCTCGACGAGCCGCTGGAATTCATGATCTACAGCCTGATCCGCCGCGAATTGCCCGACACGGTGTTGGTCAGCGTCACCCACCGCTCCACCGTTCATCGCCACCACAACACGCACCTGGAACTGCTCGGCGAGGGACAGTGGCGACTGGGCCGCGTCGACGACATCGAACCGGTCGGCGTGTAACGCCTGCTGGAGATGTCTGGCCGCCCGTCGCCGTCCCCGGTCTGGTAAGACGGGGGGAACGACACCACGTAGTAAGGTAAGCCTTCGCACTAGGCCGACCTCTGCATTGTGCTCACCCACCGACCACCAAGGGTTCCTGATGGCCGATTCCAGAGCTCCCCACACGGGGATTGCTCGATGGATCCGTCGATTCGCCGTTCCGGTGATTGTCGGCTGGATCGCACTCCTCGCGTTTCTGAGCGTCAGCGTCCCCCCGCTCGAGGTGGTGGGTCAGATGCGCTCGGTGTCGATGAGCCCAGACGAGGCACCGTCGGTGATCGCGATGAAGCGCGTCGGCAAGGTGTTCGACGAGTTCCACTCCGACAGCTCCGCGATGATCGTGCTGGAGGCCCAGGAGGACAAGCTCGGCGACGACGCGCACCGGTTCTACAACGACATGGTCGACCGGCTGGAAGCCGACAAGAAGCACGTCGAACACGTCCAGGATTTCTGGGGCGACCCGCTCACCGAGGCCGGCGCCCAGAGCAATGACGGCAAGGCCGCCTATGTGCAGGTCTACATGGCCGGCAACATGGGCGAGGCGCTGGCCAACGAATCGGTGGAGGCGGTCCAGCAGCTGATCGCCAGCCTGTCTCCGCCACCCGGGCTCAAGGTGTACGTCACCGGACCCACCGCCCTGGCCGCCGATCAGCAGATCTCCGGCGACCGCAGCGTCAAGATCATCGAAGGCGTCACCTTCGTGGTCATCATCACGATGCTGCTGCTGGTGTACCGGTCGATCATCACGGTGATCCTGGTGCTGGCGATGGTGGTGATCGAACTCTCCGCCGCCCGCGGCTTCGTCGCGTTCCTGGGCTACCACAACCTGATCGGCCTCTCGACCTTCGCGACGCAGCTTCTGATCACGCTCGCGATCGCCGCGGCCACCGACTACGCGATCTTCCTGATCGGCCGATATCAGGAAGCCCGCAGTGTCGGTGAGGACCGAGAACAGGCGTATTACACGATGTTTCACGGCACCGCCCACGTGGTGCTCGGTTCCGGCATGACGATCGCCGGCGCAACGCTGTGTCTGCATTTCACCCGGCTGCCGTACTTCCAGACCCTCGGCATTCCGATGGCCGTCGGCATGACGGTGACGGTTGTGGCGGCACTCACGCTGGGCCCGGCGATCATCACGGTGGCCAGCCGGTTCGGCAAGGTGCTCGAGCCCAAACGCGCCATGCGCATCCGCTTCTGGCGGCGACTGGGCGCCTTCGTGGTCCGCTGGCCGGGCCCGGTCCTGCTGGGCACCATCCTGCTGTCATTGGTCGGCCTGCTCACGCTGCCGGGCTACCGGACCAACTACAACGACCGCAACTATCTGCCCACCGATCTACCCGCCCAGGAGGGCTACGCCGCGGCCGACCGGCACTTCTCGGCGGCAAAGATGAATCCCGAGTTGGTGCTCATCGAAACCGACCACGACATACGCAATTCGGCGGATTTCCTGGTGATCGACAGAATCGCCAAACGCATCTTCGAGGTCTCCGGCGTAGGCAGCGTGCAGGCCATCACCCGCCCGCAGGGTGAGCCGCTGGAATTCAGCACCATTCCGGCCCAGATGAGCATGGGCGGGGTCATGCAGACCATGAACCGCAAGTACCTCACCGACCGTGCCGACGACATGCTGCTGCAGGCCGACGAGATGCAGAAGACCATCAACACGATGGATCAGATGATCGTGCTGATGCAGGAGATGAGCGGCATCACCCACAGCATGGTGGGCAAGATGGACACGATGGTGGTCGACGTCGCCGAATTGCGGGACCACATCTCCGATTTCGACGATTTCCTGCGGCCGCTGCGCAATTACCTGTACTGGGAACCGCACTGCTACAACATCCCGGTCTGCTCGTCGATGCGCTCGGTGTTCGACGGCCTGGACGGTGTCGACACCATGACCGAGAGCATCCAGCAACTGATGCCCGACATGCACCGGCTCGACGAACTCATGCCGCAGATGGCGACGATGATGCAGCCGCAGATCGAGATCATGCGGAACATGAAGACCATGATGCTGACCATGTATCAGACCCAGAAGGGTCTGCAGGATCAGATGGCGGAGATGCAGGAGAACCAGACCGCCATGGGTACGGCATTCAACGACTCCAAGAACGACGACACCTTCTATCTGCCGCCAGAGATCTTCAACAACGCCGACTTCAAGCGGGGCATGAAGAGCTTCATCTCCCCCGACGGAAAAGCGGTGCGCTTCATCATCTCCCACGCGGGTGATCCGCTGACACCCGAAGGCATCGGGCTCATCGACGGGATCAAGCTGGCCGCCAAGGAAGCCATGAAGAACACCCCGTGGGAGGGGTCCAAGATCTACATGGGCGGCACCGCCTCGGCCTTCAAGGACATGCAGGAAGGCAACAACTACGACCTGATCATCGCCGGGATCTCGGCGATGTGCCTGATCTTCATCATCATGCTGATCATCACACGCAGCCTGGTGGCGGCAGCGGTGATCGTGGGCACGGTGCTGGTCTCCCTGGGAACATCGTTCGGCTTGTCAATCCTGGTGTGGCAACACCTGATCGGGATCGAACTGCACTTCATGGTGATGGCGATGGCGGTGATCGTGCTGTTGGCCGTCGGCGCGGACTACAACCTGCTGTTGGTGGCGCGCCTCAAAGAGGAACTGCCCGCCGGTATCAACACCGGCATCATCCGGGCCATGGGAGGCAGCGGGTCGGTGGTGACCGCGGCCGGCCTGGTGTTCGCCTTCACCATGATGTCGATGGTGGTCAGCGAGATGATCGTGGTGGCCCAGGTCGGTTCGACGATCGGACTGGGCCTGCTGTTCGACACCCTGGTGATCCGGTCGTTCATGACGCCGTCGATCGCGGCGTTGATGGGCCGCTGGTTCTGGTGGCCGCAGCTGGTGCGCCAGCGCCCGGCCCGCGGTGTGGTGGCGCGGGCGATGGAACGCTCGAACGGCTAGGTTCCCGATCAGCGTCCTCGGCGTCCGCTGACCTCGGCGGCAATCCGGTCAGCGGCAGCGGACGGTCAGGTTTTGGCAGACCATTCCGACGTCGCCCGACACGCTGACCTGCCCGCGGTTGCCATTCGGATTCACCGACAGAGCCGGTGTCGAGGTGATCAATTGATCGATGATCGCGGGCACCACGGGTTGCGACGGATCAGGTTGCGCGTGGGCCACGCCGGCGCCTGCGATCGCAGCGAGGACGCCCAGCCCACACGCCAGCCCTGTGAGAGCCTTCGTATACCGTGCCATCACCGCTCCGTTGTCGCCTACATCCGATTGACCGATTGCCTCCATGGTAAGCCGCGACGGACAACGTGTGAACGAGCCGCATGCTCTTGCTCGTCCGTATCGCGTATCGGTTACAGAGACACAACAGTCTGATTCCGCTGGTGAGCGGCGTGTCTCACCTCGCTGTACGGCGGGTTTACCGTATGGCCTGTGAAGCCGTCGGCCGTGCTCCTCCATCGCGTTGCGGCTGTCGCAGTTTGCCTCGTCATCGCTTCAGCCAACGCACCTTCGGCAAGTGCCGATCCCGGCCCTGAATCCGCACCGCCCAATCCCGCTCCACCTACCGACGGGCGGGTGGCATCAGGCGATACCGCCGTGGTCAACACACCGGACGGCTGGACGCTGACGTTGGGCGCCAAGGACGAGTCTCAGGTCCCCGTACCGGCGTTGACCACGGCTGTCTCGTCGCGGGAATACCTCGCCAGCGGCACCTTCAGCGCTTCCCTGATCGGGCCGGAAGACCCACGGGGCGTGCTCGAGGTCGGCTACGAGATCGGCTGCGGAATCGACATGAGTACTTCCAACGGCGTCACGTTGGCAGGCAGCGCGGGTGTCACTCCGTCGGTCGGCGTATCGGGACCACTCGGCGCAATCCCGACGGCTATCCTGCCGTTGGTTTCCACACCGGTCAACGGGGTGATCACCGTGGGCCTCAAACCCGGCTTCGTCATTGTCGTTCCGGTCGACAAGAAGGAGTTCAAGAGCGCGAACCCGTGGGTCATGATCAGCAACTTCCACGTCAAGATCGACGGATGCGTCGGCCAGTCATTCATCCGCTCCTATGCGACATTGACGCGCCAGACCGATCAGTCCGACGTCGTGCTGTCGTACGTGGGCGTGAGAACCACCGTCTGACCGGGGCCGGTCTCCCTCCAACGATCGAACACCTAGCCTCGCCGACCGGATGGCCCGGCGAGGGAGGCGGCTATCAAGAGTTCGGCGGCGGCGTCGACACGTGACCGGTCCCCGGTGACCAGACCGTCCTGGCACAGTCCGCGTAGGCCAGAGACCACCAATGTGGCACGCGCACAGGCGTTGTCGGTCGGATACCCGATCACGGACAGCGCTTGCGCGATCGGGGCGATCATCACCTCCACCGCATTTCGGGCGGCCTCGCCATAAGTCTTGGGGTCCGTGACCGCCAGGCTGAGGACCTGTAGCAGCAGGCGCACGTTGCGACGTTCACCGCCCCGGGTCAGTTCCCGCCACAAGGTCCGTGCCGCCTCCACGAATTCGTCTGCAGTGGTGACACGGGAGAACATCTCCCCCAGCTGTGGACGGCTCGCGTCCAGGGCCTGGGCCAGCAGTTCGGCCCGGTCACCGAAGTAGTACAGCAGCATGCGCTTGCTCGTACCCAGGGCCTCGGCCATCGGCGCCAGCGACATCTCGCCGATGCCGTGCTGTTCGAGATAGCCCACGACACCGTTCAGCAGCTCTTCACGCTTGACGGGATCGGGAGTCCTGGCCACCCCTTGACTGTACCGATCGGTACATTTATAGTCAATAGCGTACCGATTGGTACATTTATTGCGGATTGAGGAGGAACTCATGACCGGGCTTCGAGTTGCCGTCGTGGGTGCCGGCATCGGCGGGTTGACCGCCGCGATTGCCCTGCGTGCCAACGGAATCGACGCGACCGTGTACGAACAGGTACACGAGCTCAAGGCACTCGGCGCGGGGGTGTCGATCGCGACGAACGGATCGCGCATCCTGAACAAGCTTGGCGCAGGAGATGCGGTGGCCGCGATCGCCGGGCCGGTGACGCACTACCAGTTCCGTACCTGGCGGGCCGAGCCGATCGCCGGTGAACCGTCGACCCTCGGCTCCGGGGACCCGGCCCGGACCTGGTGTCTGCACCGCGGCGAGTTCCAGAAGGTGCTGGCCGACGCGCTACCCGCCGACGCCCTGCAACTGGGTCGCTCGTGCGTCGGGGCCACCGAACACGGCGACGGGATCCGTGTCGAATTCTCCGACGGCACAACGGTCGACGCGGACCTGCTGGTCGGCGCCGACGGAATCCACTCTCGCCTCCAGGGCAAGGTGACGCGCGCAGCCGCCCCCGTGAGCGAGGGAATCATGGCCTACCGCGGGCTGATTCCCGCCGACCGGCTGCACGGCGTCGTCGACATGAATGCCAGCTCGATGTGGCTGGGGCCCCGCCAGAGCTTCCTGGCCTACCCGGTGTCGGCCGGCGACCTCCTCAACATCGTGGCGTTCGTCCCCACCAATCTCACCGTCACCGAATCCTGGACCGCACCTGGCGATGTCGCCGAACTCGCCGCCGCGTACCGGGGGTGGGACCCGAAGGTGTCTGCGATCATCGGCGCGATGGATTCCACGTTCCGGTGGGGCATCTACGACCGCGAACCGTTGGACCGATGGTCCGCCGACCGGATCACCCTCCTGGGCGACAGTGCCCATGCCGTCACGCCGCACCTCGGGCAGGGCGCCAACCAGGCCATCGAAGATGCGATGACGTTGGCCGTCGTCTTGCATGACGCCCAGCCCGGCGAACTCGGCACGCGGTTGCGGCACTACGAAGACCTACGCATGGACCGCACCCGCCACGTCCGCCGGCAGGCGCGCGCCGCCGGGCGCATCTACCGCTCGACCGAACTCACCCCGCACGCGCAGGCAGAGCAACTACACGCGATCCTCGACAGCGTCGCCATCAACACCTACGACGCCGAGCGAGTTGCCCAGGACGCAGTGCCCGCCGCCTGACTACCTGCTTTTCGGCATCTCGTCGTCAAGCGGCCTGACCCTGTGGTCCAATCAGCCCGGATTCACTGCCCAGCAACCTGCAGAGGTCACTGATATGACCACACTGCCAAGCCCACACCGGCCATCGCGCTGTGCCCGACGTCGACCGAAGTTGGGATCGGTCACCGCCGCACCACCTTTTGCTTCACGCATGAGCAGGACCGGACGCCGCGACGGGCTACAGGCGGTCGCGTTGATCTCGTCGGCGTTCGCGGCAGCCGCCCTCGCCGCGTGTACCACCAGCACCACAGGGACGGGACCGACGACACCCACCCTGGGCACCACCGTCGTCACCGCACCGGCGCCCACGGCACAGGCCCGCGCCTGCGAGGTCAACCCGGAATCTGCGCCGATCCCCAGCGCCGAGACCCTTGAACCGGTTCCGCCGATCGGCCGGATCTCGGTGGCGCTGAAGGGCTTGCCCACCGCCACGATCGTCCCTGGCGCGGCACCCACCGAGGTCGAGGTCGATTTGTGCAACAACTCTGCCGTCGACTACCCCGAGGTGGGTGTGGTGGTGGTCCTGGAACGGTGCAGTTGCGCCACCTCACCCAACGGGATACCCGCAGGCACCATCGAGCGCTTCGACCCGGCCACCGACACATGGATCGCGTTGGAGCACCCGGGGATCACCACGGGCATGGACTATCTCGCGCTGTTCACCAACGTGCGCGCGCTGCCCAAGGGTGCGGACCTGACCCTGAAATATCGGGTCGCCCTGGACAAATCGATGACCGCAGGCAAGGGCGGCGTTCAGGCTGTGGCGGTAACCCCGAAGCCGCTCGTCCAACTCGGCCGGGCCGACCTGCCGTTCACGGTCGTCACGGGCTCCCCTTCTGCGGCGCCCGCACCGACTCCGCCGTCGAGGCAATCGGTGCTGCCGTTCACCGGCCTGACCTATCCCGGCAGCCTGGCCGCCGACAGCGCCGGCGATGTGTACGTGTCCGATACGCGCGGGCACCGGGTGGTGAAGCTGGCCGCCGGATCGCAGGATCAAACCGTCCTGGGGTTCAACGGCATTCAGAGCCCAGGGGGTATCGCGGTCGACAGCGACGGCAACGTCTACGTCGCCGATTTCCAGAACCACCGGGTGGTGCGTCTCGACGCCACGACCGACGAGCAGACCGTGGTGCCGTTCAAGGGCCTCAACAATCCCCGGTATTTGGCGGTCGACAAGGCAGGCACCGTCTACGTCACCGATTCTGGCCGGGGTGTCCTCAAATTGACTGCAGCGAACGAACAGTCGAAGCTGCCGTTCACCGACCTCACCTGGCCCGGCGCCGTCGCGGTCGACGGTGCGGGCGACGTCTTCGTCGCCGATCCCAGTGCGGACCGGGTAGTGAAATTGGCGGCCGGGACCGACGAGCAGAGCACGCTGTCGGTCGGCGGCCTCGATGACGCCCTCGCGGTCGATGCAACCGGCGACGTGTACCTCACCGACGCAGTCAACAAGCGGATCCTGAAAGTCGCGGCCGGGACCACCGAGCCGACCGAGGTACCTGCGGCCGGACTCAACTCCCCCACTGACGTCGCCGTGGACGGTGCCGGCAATGTGTACGTCATCGACAACAGCGGATTCGGCCAGATCGTGAAACTGGCAGCCGGCTGATGTACCGCCGCCGGCGGCGGCTTGACCATGGACCGGGACGGTCTGGCGGCGCCGTCCTGATTCACCGGGTGAGCAGCGCCGCTTCCTGCGGGGTGACCAAGCGCTCCTGCCTGGCGGGATAACGCCGGCTCTTGATGGGGCACCGGATCAGCGAGAGGGCGATCCGCGCGGTGCGGGTGTCAACTGTTCGACTGATGTCCACGGCGGTTCGCTCCGTTCCGCTGATTGATCGTTCTTGGCTGTGTCGGATACACGGTTCGTGGGGGCATTGGGTTCACGGCTCCCCGGGAAGCATTGGTACCCCGGGGATCATCGGATAGGCACCGGTCGGTTGTTCGACGAGGCCGGTCGGTGGTTGGACGGCGGCCGGCCCGCCGAGACCGGGCTGAGCACTCTTGCCTCCGGTCAGGATCGACAGCAGCGATGCGTAGTCGTCGATGGCATTGACCAACGCACCGGGATCGAACGGCACCGCGGGTGCCTGGTCGTCGGTGGGCAGCGGCGTCCGAGGCGTGGCCGCCGCCAATCCGTTGCTCACCGTCAGGACCGCCAGCGCACCGACGGCGCTCAACGCCGCATACCCGAGTAGCCGGCCCAATGTGGTTGACGCGGACATGATGGCCTCCCCGATCTGACGTGAGTGCATTTGTTGCACTTGAGTCACTTGGGAAACACTGGTCTGCAACGGTCACATTTGGGCCACGACACCGTCACAAATCGCACCCTATGGCGTGGCTTGGTCTTTGCCAGGCAGCAGCTGTGAGAGTCTGCCGCGCTCGCGGCAGGTCAGTTCTCCTTCAGCCCCAGCGCCCGGGTCATCGTGAAGAACAGGTCCGTCTGATCACTCAAGCCGACGATGTTCGCCGCGCCGGGGCCGTAGGCAGCAATACGCAGCTGGGATCCGGTGTGGCCCTGGTCCATCGCGTCGAGGTTGTCCGACGTGCCGTAGGAGACGGTCAGGTCCTGACCGTCCTTGCTGCGCAGCACCCGTGTCAGGCCCGGGTAGATGGCGTCGCGGGTGACCTCGAAGGGCAGCTTGGCCTCGGCGGCCGCGTCACGGACGTCCTCCACGCTCATGGACTCCACGATCTGGCTGCTGTGGGCATGGTCGGCGGTGACGATGACCAGGGTGTCCTTGTCTTCCCTGGCGAAGTCGAGGGCCACCTTGGCGGCCTCGTCGAGGTCGACGGTCTCGCCGATCTGCCCGCACGGGTTGGCGGCATGGTCCTGCTTGTCGATCGAGGCACCCTCGACCTGCAGGAAGAATCCGTCCCCGTCGCCCTTGAGCAGATCGATGGACTTCTTGGTCATGGCCGCCAGCGTGGGCACCGATGCACCGCGGTCCGCGTTGTCCTTGCACTCGACGGCCGGCTCCAGATAGCCGCCCTTCCCGGCAACCGGTCCGCTCCAGCGGGTCGGCATGTTGCCCTCGGCGAACAGGCCGAGCAGCGGGGCATCCTGGTCCGCCTTGTTCGCCTTGTCGAGTTCGTCGGCGGTGCGCACGATGGCGAAGCCGCGCTCCTTGGCCTGAACTTCCAACGTCTTGCCTTGGTAATCACCGGCTTTGGCGACCTGGGCGAAGGTTTCGGCGCCGCCGCCCATCACCACGTCGGCACGCGTTGCCAGCAGCTGCTCGGTGATCGAGCCGTTGCCACCCTTCTCCAGCGCGTTGGTCGGACACTTCTCGGTGGTCTCGTCGGGCCCGTAACACTTCCGCCCGGTGACGTGGGCGAGCTGGACCGCGGGGGTGGCGTCCTGGATCTCGGAGGTGGTGATGTCGCCGGTGGCCTTGCCGGACTCCTTCGCCAGCTGGAGCAGGGTCTTCTGCTCCTTGCCGTGGATGTCCACCGCGATCGCGCCGTTATAGGTCTTGGTGCCGGTGGCCCAGGCCGATCCGCTGGCGGCCGAGTCGGTCACGTAGGTCGGCTTGCCGTTCTTGTCCAGGGAGTAGTGGGTGTACTGCCCGGTCAACGGGAACGCGTCCAGCCCTGGGAAGGCACCGCCGGCGCCGTGGGCGTAATTGCGGGCCACGGTGATCTCCGAGTCGCCCATACCGTCACCGATCAGCAGGATGACGTTCTTGGCGCCGGTGTTCTTGATGGAGTCGGCGATGAGTGCGGCGCGATCGTCGCCGGCCCGGGTGGCGCCGCCGTGCTCGGAGAGGGTGCCTTTCGCGGCGGGGTCCAGCACCGGAAGGGATGCGTTGTCGTTCTTGCTTCCGCTGCAGGCCGCAGCCAGAGCTGCCGTACACACCAACGCCGTCACCACGTACCGCCTGCGAGTCATCCATGTCTCCGTATCGTCATCGCCATCGTCTCCGTCGAGCCCACACATGGTTGAAGCCCCATATGAACCAGCGTTTGCCCGACAGCCGACACCCGGGTAACGGCAATCAAACAGATAGTCGGGCTATCGGGGCCGACGGTTGCGGCAACAGGCACGACACGTATTTGCGATCGGAACTACGTGGGCATTTGTCGCACCAATATCGTCCAACCGCCTTTGCCCGCGTTGGTACCGTGCGGCAAGACGAACGGGGATGCCGATGACGAAGCACACCACAACCTGCCTGATCGGGGCAATGGCGATCGGCCTGGCCGCCACCGCGTGCAGCCCGGTGACCGAGAAGGCCGAGGCCACGACCACGACAGCGCCCCCGACCACCACTGTCACCACCACCGCGGCTGCAAGCGGGGAATCACTGACGTCGCTGTTGCCGACCCCGGCCGACGTCCAGCAGACCAAAGGGCCCGACAACATCGCCGACGGCGGAATTCACCTGCATTACCAGGTCAACGGCACGCCCGATGCCGTGATGACCGGGTACAAGAACGCGCTGCAGGGCAAGGGCTGGGCCCTCACCACGATCATCTCCTCCAGCGGCGGCGGGGGCGGTGGGGCGACCTACACCGGCACGCACGGCGACGCCTACGGCGTGTTCGACGGCGGTGGATATGCCAACACCACCTACATCGACGTGTGCACCTGGCCCGCCAAGCCGGCGAATCCCAACTGCAGTCGCGGCGATCGTTAGCGACGCCCTTCGGCGCCAGTTGCGCACCGAGGCGCCGAAGAACCGACCGCCGCGGATGTCATGTGTCGGCAGCCCATAAGGGTCGACATTCCGGCGTTTCGAAATCACAACGTAGCCAACGTGTTGCGTGCGATCTACCCATAGCTGGCTGTTGATCGCCTTACGCTAGAGGGCATGTCCGGCCCGCCCGCGGGTTCGCGGTCCACGGTTGCCAAGCTGGCCATGCACTGTGTGCTGGCCGGATTGCTCGCGGCGGTGTTGATGTTCCCCGTCGTCGGCGGTATCGGGATCATGACGGCGCGGCTGTCCGACACGGTGGCACAGGATTCCGCGGAAGTTCTCAAAGGGGACGCGCCGATCGTCACCACGATGGTCGACGCCTCGGGCCAGCCGATCGCGTGGCTCTACGAACAGCGTCGGTGGGTGGTGCCCATCGATCGGATCGCCGACACCATGAAGCTGGCGATCGTGTCGGTCGAAGACAAGCGCTTCGCCGAGCACAGCGGGGTGGACGTCCAGGGAACACTGAACGGGCTCTTCGGTTACATGCGGGGAATCGACGATGTGCGCGGCGGGTCGACGATCGAGCAGCAGTACGTCAAGAACTACAACCTGCTGGTCAAGGCGAGAACCGATGCCGAGCGGCGGGCGGCAGTCGAGGTCAGCCCCGCCCGCAAGCTCCGGGAGATCCGGATAGCGCTGGCGATGGACAAGACCCTCCCGAAGGGGGAGATCTTGGCCCGGTATCTGAACCTCGTGTCGTTCGGCAACGGCGCCTTCGGGGTTCAGGACGCGGCGCGCACCTACTTCGGTGTCGATGCCGCGGACCTCACGTGGCCGCAGGCCGCCCTGTTGGCCGGTGTGGTGCGGTCCACCAGCGCGCTGAACCCCTACACCAACCCGGACGGCGCCCTCGCCCGGCGCAACCTCGTGCTCGACACCCTGATCGACTACCTGCCGGACCGGGCCGAGGAGCTGCGCGCCGCGAAGGCGACACCGCTGGGTGTGCTCCCCCAGGCCGACCCGCTTCCGCAGGGCTGCATCGCCGCGGGCGACCGCGCCTTCTTCTGCGAGTACGTCCTGAATTACCTGGCGCGCGCCGGCCTGACCATGCAGGACGTCGCGCGCAACGGGTATCTGATCCGCACCACGCTGAATCCCAAGGTTCAGGACAGTGTCAATGCGGCCATCCTGAAATATGCCGACCCCAACGCCCCCGGGGTCGCGAGCGTGATGAGCGTAATCACGCCGGGCAAGGACACCCACCGGGTGATCGCGATGGGCGACAGCCGCACGTACGGACTCAACCTCGATGCCAACCAGACCGTGCAGCCGCAACCCTTTTCGCTGGCCGGTGACGGCGCCGGGTCGATATTCAAGATCTTCACCACGGCCGCCGCTCTCGATATGGGAATGGGCATCAACGCTCAACTCGATGTCCCCGGAACATTCATGGGCAAGGGCCTGGGAAGCAGCGACACCCCCGGTTGCCCCAAAGAAACCTGGTGTGTGCGCAACGCGCACGGTTTCAAGAGCCCACTGAGTGTCACCGACGCCCTCGCGCAATCGCCCAATACCGCGTTCGCCAAACTCATCTCACAGATCGGGGTGCCGCGTGCGGTGGACATGGCGGTCCGATTGGGATTGCGGTCCTATGCCGAACCGGGCAGTGCCCGCGATTACAACCCCGACTCCAACGAGAGCATCGCCGATTTCGTCAAGCGGCAGAACATCGGATCCTTCACCCTCGGTCCACTCGAGCTGAACGCACTCGAGCTGGCGAATGTCGGGGCGACACTTGCCTCCGGCGGCACCTGGTGCCCACCGAACCCGATCGACAAGATCTTCGATCGGAACGGCCGCGAAGTGGGTGTGCAGACCGTCCCCTGTGACCAGGCGGTACCCGAAGGCCTTGCCAACACGTTGGCCAACGCGCTGGCCAAGGATCACTCGAGCGGAACCGCCGCCGGCGCAGCGAGTTCGGTCGGCTGGAAACTGCCGATGTCCGGGAAGACCGGCACCACCGAGGCCCACCGGTCATCGGGCTTCGTCGGTTTCACCAATCGGTACGCGGCCGCGAACTACGTCTTTGATGACTCCTCGAACCCGTCGGGGCTGTGCTCGTACCCCTTGCGCAAATGCGGTGACGGCACCCTGTTCGGCGGTACGGAGCCGGCTTTGACCTGGTATGCCGCAATGAGTCCCATCGCCGACGACTTCGGCCCTGTGGCCCTGCCTCCTACCGATCCGCGCTATGTGGACGGCGGCCCCGGCGGCGAAGTGCCGAGTGTGACCGGAATGAAGTTCGACGACGCGCGTAAGCGATTGCTGGACGCCGGTTTCCGCGTCGCCGACAAACCCACGCCGGTCAACAACGACGCGACCAAGGGTTCGGTGGTCGGGACAACGCCGAGCGGCAGGACCATTCCCGGCTCGATCATCACGATCAACACCAGCACGGGCTATGTGCCTCCGCCGCCGCCGGTCTATGTTCCCGGCCCCGACATTCCGCCGCCACCAATGCTCAATGAGCTGGGGCCTCCCCCGCCGCCCAACGTCATCGAGATTCCCGGGCTGCCGCCGATAACCCTGCCGGCCCCACCTCCGCCGCCACCGCCCGCGCCGCCGCCGCCGGCATGACAACGAGGCCTGGCTCTAACGCCAATAACCCTCATGAGGTTGTGCTGCTTCATCTTCGAGCAGCGGTCCGATCACCGTGATCCCACGCTGGCCATGCAGAAGAATGTCCCGGCACGGCAGCGCGAACGAGCCCTGCTTCGGGTTGTCGCCCGTGAACTCGAACAAGCGACCCACCGACAGGCCATAGACGACCCTGCCGATCCCCGTCCAGTAGGCGGCCCCGGAGCACATGACACACGGCTCGGTGCTGGCATACAGCGTCGCATGATTCATCCCGTCGGCGCCCAGCACACGCCATGCCTCCGCGGAGGCCGTCAGCTCAGCGTGCTGGGTCGGGTCACCATCAGTCAGTGCCGATGTGTTGGCGCGCTCGACAACCGCCATGCCGTCGGCATCGGCGACCAGCGCACCGTAGGGCGCGCTGCCGCTCCGCCGGGCGTCCTGCGCCAAGGCGAAAGTGCGCCGCAACAGCGCAAGGTCGACGTCACTGGGCGCAGGCTCGGCGTGAGCCTGCCCGGTACCGACGGCCGTTGCCCCGGCCAGTCCGACCAACGCCCCCGCTCCGAGCAACACCGTCCGCCGGTGCAGATTCGCCATGGTCGAGGATGCTATCGCCCAAAGATAGGCGTTGACCTCGGAATTCGGCGCACGGCTCTGGGCTGGCGGGGCTGCACGTTTGAAAATCGACGAACATGGCAATTACTTCGGGCGACAGACCCGAGAGGTTTCCTACGTCGAACGGATTGACCATGATCGTGCTCGGCATCATTCTTCTGTTGATCGGCTACTTCGCCGGCATCTCGATCCTGTACACGATCGGCGGCATCCTCCTGGTGATCGGGATCATCCTGTGGATCCTCGGAGCCGTCGGACGTCCGGTCGGCGGGCGAAAGGTCTGGTTCTAGCGCGAACCCGTCGACGCGGTGGGCCCTTGGGGCCACCGCGTCGACGTTCGTCATACGGCCCAACGGTCTACCCGGCATGCTGATGGCGTGCTGTTACTCACCGAAACCGTCGGGCGCGACGTCATCGACGACGACGGGCACGTGCTGGGCAGTCTTGCCGATCTGACCGTACGTCTCGGTTCAGACGATGTCGTCGTCGACCGCATCCTCGTTCACGCTGGGCACGGTCGCGGCCTGTTGCTGCCCTGGACGAGCGTCGCGTCGATTCAACAACACACGATCCGGCTCGCCTCGAACGCCTCCGCGATGGCTCACGCCTCCGGTGATTCCACGCTGGAAGCCGACGAAATTCGGCTTGTACGAGATGTTCTCGACACACAGGTCGTCGACATCACCGGCCAGCGGCTTGCACGAGTCGCCGACGTGGTACTCGCGCGCCGAAACGACGGCCGCGTCCAACCTGTCGGTGTCGAAGTGGGATTCGGCGCAGTCCTGAGACGGCTCGGCCTCAGGCAGCTCGTCTCTCGATTGACGCCCGACACCCTTGCTTGGGCTGATGTCCACTTCACCTCCGACCGAGGACATGCCGTGCAGTTGGCTACGCCCCGCGCAGCCATCCATCTGTTGGATGCGCGCGGCCTGGCCAACCTTGT
Organism: Mycobacterium sp. NPDC004974; assembly: GCF_053600815.1. NCBI lineage: Bacteria > Bacillati > Actinomycetota > Actinomycetes > Mycobacteriales > Mycobacteriaceae > Mycobacterium > Mycobacterium sp. NPDC004974. Next base: position 438,785 of record NZ_JBSGAQ010000005.1, read on the forward strand.
CGCCCGCCTCGACACGGAATCTGCCACCGAGATCCTCACGGCCAAAGGGCCTCTGGTAGCAGCTGACGTGATCCGCGTCAGTCACCCCGTCACCGGCGAGCGGATGCTTCGCGCTATGACCGAATCGGCAGCGGCTGACGTCATCGAGGCCATGCCAGAGCATCATCGGGCACATTGGCGCGGCCGGCTGGCTCACCGATATATGCGGCACAATCGGCCGCTATTGCGGTCCCACGTATGGCCCCGGCGCCGCCACGAGGCAACGGGCTCGCCGCAGTGAAGCGTCGGCTCACACTTTCCGCACTTCTGCTGGTTGTGGGACCGGGGCTACTTGCCGGCCTGTCCGACGATGATCCCGCAGGCATCACCACCTACTCGGTATTGGGTGCCAGCTATGGGTATCAACTGCTGTGGGTGTTGCTGCTGTCCACGGTCGCTCTGGTGATGTTCCACGGACTAGCGGCGCGGATGGGAGTTGTTACCGGCCAAGGGTTGATCGGCTTGGTACGCCAGCGCTATGGCGTACGTATCGGGGCGGTCGTCCTGCTGGCGCTGGTGGTCGCGAATGTCGGCACCATCAGCGCCGAGTTCGCCGGTGTGGCGGCGGGCTTCGAACTCTTCGGCATCGCCCGCTACATCAGCGTCCCAGTCGCGGCACTAGCGGTCTCAGTCCTGGTGCTGCGGGGCAGTTTTCATCGGGTCGAGCGTGTGCTGTTGGCGCTGTCGACCGTGCTGCTGGCCTATGTGCTCTCCGGCATTCTCGCCAAGCCGGACTGGACCGATGCGGCCCAGGGGCTGCTGGTGCCCACGATGCCGTTCGACAGCGGTGCGATAGCCATCGTCACTGCAACTGTCGGGACGACGCTCGCACCGTGGGGTCTGTCATTCATCCAGTCCTATGCCGTGGACAAGAAGTTGCGCGCCGAGGACCTCAAACTCGAAAGCGTCGACGTCATCATCGGCGCCCTACTCACCGGGGTCATCGGGTTCTTCGTCGTCGTCGCGTGCGCCGCCACCCTGCATCGCAGCGGACGCACCATCAGCGATGCCGCCGATGCGTCGATCGCCCTGCAGCCGTTGGCGGGCAACGCCGCGGCCACGTTGTTCGCCGGCGGCCTCATCGGAGCGGCCCTGTTGGCCGCCTCGGTCTTGCCGCTGTCAACGGCATATTCAGTGTGCGAATACAGCGGCTTCGAGGCCGCCTTGGACGACGGGTACCGGCAGGCCAGAACGTTCTATCTCACATTTGCCCTGGTGACTGCGGTGGGAGCGCTCGTAGTGGTGATCCCTGGGATTCCATTGGTGACCATCTTGGTCGCCACTCAGGTCCTCAACGCGGTACTGCTCATCCCGCTGCTGTGCGTCATGATCGCCATTGGACGCGACGAAAACCTCATGGAAGAAATGACATTGCGCCGAGGGAGCGTAATCGCATATTCGGTGGTTACTGCAGTCGTCATCTCGTGTGTAGTAGCACTTGGCGTGGTCACCGTCCTGGGCTGATAGCGAGACCAGCCGTTGTACAACACCTTTCGCTGCGCATTGCTCTCCCTCTAGGCTCCGGCCTAGGAAACAATCGGCGGTGCATCGATCCGCGCGGAGATCTGTTTGACGATCTTGGCAGCCGAATCGGCCGGGTTGGCGCTGCAGGTGTTGACGTCGACCACGATGTTGTTGTTCGCGGTCAACGCCCGACCGCAAGCCCACCCGCCTGCCTTGGCGTTGGACTGGGTTGTCACCGTGCTCAACACGCCACCTTCGGTGGACATGGGTCCCACGTCCCACAGAGTGCCGGTCTGGGTGTGGGTGTAGCGCTTGCACGCCGGCCACTGTTGTACCGAGGAGTCATAGAACGCCTTGGCCTGATCAGCGTCCGCGAATCGAACCACCGCCTGCTTGGCGTAGTGAGTGAGGACGTCCGGCTCCCCCAACGTCACCTCTTGCTCGTCGGTGAAGCCACTGTCGGCATACACGGGCGCCTGTGCGGCACCGTCGACCGCGAGGCACTCGCGGGGTGCCATCGTCCGGCTGTCGTCAGACATTTGCGAGTCGGTACCCGTGACGGCCATTCCCCCTGCGGCCAATGCCGCGTTGATCTGTTCTGCCGAAAGCAACAATCGAGGCAGCGTTTTCTGCCTCAGTGGTGTCGGAGGAAACGACGTGATCATCGGCGTGGTCGGCGTATTCTCCGCCGCTTGTTCCGTTGATTGACCGCAGCCCGCAGCAAGGGCGCAAGCAGCGACGATGGTGACCGTGGTGATCGCAATGCGCATTCGTCGTTCCCCCATTTCTGCGCCGGCACATCTGGTCACGGTGTGTTGACCCGTAATGGATAAATCCAGGGAAACAGCGAAGGGGTAGTCGACGCAGAACATTTGTCATAATGGTCGAATACTTTCCGAAACTGTTATCGAAACACCACCAACTTCGACGCGGAGCAGGTTTTTGAGTGGGCCGCGGGATGACAAGATCACACGATGGATGGGTTCTTCATGGGGTATGCACGGCACGGCGACCGACTGCACCGGCGTCGTCGACCGGCCAATCGGCTCATCGCGGTGTGTCTGGGAGTCGTGCTGACCACTGCCGCGCTGACGGGCTGTGGAACAAACTCATCGAGTCACGACGGCAGTGCGACGAACGGAAGCACCGCGAAGAGCAATTCCGACCCGTCCGCCACCGGTGATGCCGATGCCCAGGCCCAAGAACAGTGGGCCTACTCAGTCGGAATCCAGAACTATGTATTCGGGTTGCCGCTGTCGATCTACGAGCGGGAACGCAGTCTGCGCCTCGATCCGGCGACCAGGGATAAGGCCAAACGAAATGCGCCGTTGGCACCGCTCAATCAGATCGGCCACATGAAGGATCTCGCCACCGCCGACAACGTTATGCCCTACACACCCAACAACGACACCGTCTACAGCGGCATCTTCCTGGAACTCAAAGACGAGCCGATAATCCTGACCGCCCCCGATATCCCCGACCGGTACTGGTCAGTGGAAGTCGCCGACGCCTACACCAACAACCTCTTCTACATCGGCAGCCGCGCCACCGCGGGTAAGGGCGGCAATCATGCCCTCGTCGGACCTAACTGGCAGGGCACCCTGCCGCCAGGAGTGATCGAGCATCGCGTTCCCACCAACAGCGTCATGCTCGCCATCCGCATCGCCGTCATCCCCGGCGATGCCGCCGATCTGGCGCAAGTCAACGCATTGCAAGACAAATTCAACGTGACCTCACTGGGCAACTGGGCCGATCCCGCCCGCCATGGTCAAACAACTGTGCCGAACCTGGAACCGCGCCCCCACTACGACGGTGATCTCGCATTCTTCCAGACACTGGCCGACCTGCTCACCGAAAATCCCCCACCCCCAGGCAACGAGGCGGCGGTCGAGTTGCTGCGCCGAGGCGGGATCACGGTGGGCAAGCCCATGGATGTCAACGCACTGAGCGAACCGGAGCGCCGCGGCCTGGCCCGCGCGGCCGTCGACGGACCAAAAATCATGGACTGGAAAGTCAAGTACCGCGGAACGCCGTATCCGACCCACTGGAACAATCTGGTACCGGGCACCTATGGCGTGGACTACTTCGACCGGGCAGCCGGAGCCGACCAAGGGCTGTTCGTCCACGACCGCGATGAGGCCGAGTATTTCAGCACCTACGACGATGGAGACGGGAACGCACTCAACGGTGCGAACCGGTACCTGCTGCACTTCGATGCCGACCAGATACCTTCAACGCTGCCGAACGGCTTTTGGTCGATCACCATGTACGGACCCGACTTTCAGCTCGTCAAGAACCCCATCAACCGCTTCTCGATCGGCGATCGCACACCGGGACTCGTCCGCAACCCCGACGGCTCGCTGGACATCTACATCCAGAACCAGACGCCCCAAGGCCACGAGAGCAACTGGCTGCCCTCACCACCCGACGGCGCTTTCCGGCTGAACTACCGAATCTACTTACCTACCGCCGAAGCGAAAGACCCCGCAACCCTGGGCAAATACCTACCCCCGATCAACAAGGTCTAGCGGCCGGCGCTTGACGCGAACAACCGAGCCTGGCACCGAATCACCCTGGTGTGTCAATGATTCGGACCTCACCCGCTCGGGATCGGCTGGATTCGATTTCGCTCATCGACCGAATTGATCTTTCACACGCATCGATGCACACATCGCCGAACGCGGCGATGGCGTGCTGGTCGCCATCGGCGGCGTCTCCGCCGGATACGTCCTCTACGTGAAGGAGGGCACGCCGCAGTACGAGTACAACTGGTTCGACCACGAACGGACCGTGCTCTCTGGCAAGAACAAGCTTCCAGACGGCGCGTCGACCGTGACGTTCGAGTGCCTGTACGACGGCGGCGGCGCCGGCAAGGGCGGCGAGGGCGGCGAGGGCGGCGAGGGCGGCGAGGGCGGCGAGGGCGGCGAGGCGATCCTCTTGGTCGACGGTGTCGAGGTCGACCGCAAACGCATCGAGAACACAGTGGCGGGGCGCTTCGGCATCGACACGTTCGGCGTCGGGACCGACACCGGGGCGCCGGTGTCCAAGAGCTACAAGCCACCATTTTCGTATCAGGGAAAGATCGATCGTATCGAGTTCAAGATCGGCGAACCCGGCCTCGACCCCGAGGAGGAAGCCAAGCTGCATGCCCGGTTCACCGCAGGCAAGGACTATTAGGAAGGTGAACTCGACTGTGGCCGAACGCTGTCCAAGAAAGTGCGGGCGACGCTTGAACCAGGACGCGCTCATGCAAGCGTCTGCCCCGACACCCCGACCTTGCCGGCCGCCTGCGTTATCGACAGCCCGTCAGGCATTACCCGACGTCATACAGCCGTTGAGTGGGGCGGGCGGGGCTCGAACCCGCGACCAATGGATTATGAGTCCACGGCTCTAACCGACTGAGCTACCGCCCCCGGGCGCATCTGCGCGGCATTATGGTCGCACACGCTGCAGGCACAGACGCCAATCAGGGGCCACAGGCAGGCCTGGCGCGGATACGCTCACCCCATGATCCGCTTTCTGCTGCGCATAGCGATCTTCCTGGGCTCCTCGGCCATCGGCTTGCTGGTCGCCGCCTGGCTGGTTCCCGGTGTGTCGGTGTCGGCGTGGGGCTTCATCACCGCAGTGGTGATCTTCGCCGTCGCACAGGCGATCCTGTCGCCGTTCTTCCTCAAGATGGCCAGCCGCTACGCGTCGGCATTCCTGGGTGGCATCGGGTTGGTCTCGACCCTGATCGCGCTGGTCCTGGCCTCGGCGCTGACCCACGGCCTCAGCATCCACGGCATCGGCTCCTGGATCGCCGCCACCGTGGTGGTCTGGCTGGTCACCGCCGTGGCCACGGTGGTGTTGCCGGCGCTGTTCATCAAGAAGAAGGTCGCCTCGAAGTAACGCCTAACGGTGGGATCATGGCGGACGTGCCTTCTCACGCGTTCGCCTCGGACAACGCCGCACCCGCACACCCGAAGGTGATCGACGCGATCGTCGCAGCCAACGACGGTGCCGTCGCGTCCTACGGGAAAGACGCCGCCACGCAGCGCGCAGCCGAGGCCGTCAAAGCCGCATTCGACTCCCCCGATGCCGAGGTGCTGTTCGCGCTCACCGGTACGGCGGCCAACGTCATCGCGTTGGCCTCGGCCGTGCGGCCGTGGCAGGAGATCTTGTGCAGCGATATCGCGCACTCGCTGGTTGACGAGGCCGGCGGCCCCGTCCGCCTCTCCGGTGCCCCGGTGACAAAGTTGCCCAGTGACAACGGTCTGATCGAGCCGGACGCGCTCGACACCGCAGTGGCGCGCCGCGGGCCGGTGCACCACTCACAGCCGCGCATCGTCACCATCACCCAGTCCACCGAGAACGGCCGCGTCTGGACGCCGCAAGCCATCAAGGACTTCATCGACCACGCCCACGATCTCGATCTGCTCGTCCACATCGACGGCTCCCGCCTCGGCAATGCGATTGCCGCGCTGGATGTCTCTCCCCCGGCCGCCATCGCCGACGCGGACATCGTCACTGTGGGCGGCACCAAGAACGGCATGTTGATGGGCGACGCGATCCTGGTGCGCCGCCCCGAGTTGTTCGACGGAATTCACTTCGTGCAGAAGCAGATCGGTCAGCTTGCCAGCAAGCAACGTTTCATCGCGGCCCAGTTCGAGGCGATCATGCGCGACGAGTTGTGGCTGCGGACGGCCGGCCACGCCAACCTGATGGCCACCCGGCTCAGCGCGGGCTTCCAGACACTCGGCCTGACGTTGACCGCCCCCACGGAAGCCAACGAGATATTCGTCGACCTCGATTCCACTGCCTACGACGCGGTCTCGGCCGGCTATGCCGTCCACCGCCCCGACCCGTTGCTGCCCACGGTGCGGTTCGTCTGTTCGTGGGCGACCACCGAAGCCGAAGTCGACGGCGTTCTGGAATTGCTCGCGCCGTTTGCGACGGGAGTGCTGTGATTTCGGCGAGCGCACAACCGTGAGGTCGAAAACGGCGTAACCCAGCGCACCAAGCGAGACGATGAAGCGATGAAGGCGTCGCGCCTGATCGTGGCAACGGCACTGGCCATCGTGGGCTGTTCAGCGCCCGCCCCACCTGCCCTCAAATCCATCGACGGCGACCGCTTTCAGACGATCGTGGAGAACGCCGCCACCACGCTGCGCGTGCCGGGGGCACTGGTGTTGCTGCAGACCCCGCAGGGCACCTTCATCGCCAAGGCCGGAACCACCGAACTGGGGACAAGCTCACCGCCGCAATCCGATACCCGCTTCCGGGTCGCGTCCAACACCAAGACCATGACGGCCGCTCTGATCCTGCTGCTGGCCCAGGACGGCAAGGTCACGCTGAACGATCCGATCTCGGAGTATGTGCCCCACGTCCCCAACGGCAGCGCCATCACCCTGGCCGATCTGCTGACGATGCGCAGCGGGCTGTACTGCTACACGTTCGACCCCGAACTTTCCGCCCAGCTCGACGCCGACCCGGCCAAGGCCTGGACCCCGGCACAGGTGCTGGCCATCGCGTTCTCCCATCCACCGAATGCGCCACCCGGCACCACGTATGAATACTGCAACACCAACTACGCGCTGCTGGGCCTGGTCGCGGAGAAGGCCGGTGGCTCGCCACTGGCCGAGCAGTTCACCCGTCGCTTGTTCAGTCCGCTCGGCATGCACGACACCACGTTGCCCGCGGCAAACGACACGTCCTTGCCGCAGCCCTACTCGCACGGGTACATGTACGGAAAGACGTTGTACGCGTTGGTCGATGAGCCCTATCCAGCGGATCTGGTGGCAGCCGCGCGAGCCGGCACGCTGCAGCCGATCGACTACACCCAGCAGAACCCGTCGTATGCCACCGCAGCCGGCGGTGCCATCTCCACCGCCGACGACCTGGCGATCTGGATCCGGGCGCTCGTCACCGGCGCTGTGTTCGACGACCAGTTCACCCAGCGATGGCGCGAGAGCCTTCGCCCCGAGGATCCGGACCACCCCGACGGCCAGCAGTACGGCTACGGCATCAGCTTTCAGCGATTCGGCCCGCACGCGGCGATGTACTACCACGGCGGCGAGATGCCGGGGTTCAACTCGTTCATCGGGGTGGATCCGGATAACGATGTGACGCTGGCGATCTGGACGAACCTGACACTGTCGCCGGAAGGCAAGACGACAGCCAACGCGCTGCTGCCCACAGTGCTCGACCAGATCTACACCGGTTTGAACCTGGGCTAGCGCCCCGCCCGAGTGCCGGAGGCCAACGCGGTTCACGCTCGTAGCGTGGTGGCGGAAATTCTCGAGAATTCGTTGATCGAGGCGTCCATGCCCACCGCGTCGATGACGGAGTCCACGCCGAGCCCACCGGTGGCCTCCCGGATCGCCCCGCCCTCGGCGCA